>NZ_JAXOJN010000008.1:0-146016 GCF_036663715.1 Sphingomonas arabinosi | reverse complement strand
CCCCCCGCCGCCCCCGGCCCCCCCCCCCCGCCGCGCGCCGCCCCCCCCCCCCCCCCCCCCCCCCCCCCCCCCCCCCCCCCCCCCCCCCCCCCCCCCCCCCGTTCCAGGCGGCGTCCTGCTTGGCAGCCCCTCACCCCGACCCTCTCCCCAAAGGGGAGAGGGAGTATGTTACGCCGCTTCGCGCGCGCTGAGATACCCGATCACCGTACCGAGTTGCTCGCGTAAATCCTTCCGGTGGACGACCATATCGATCAGCCCGTGCTCCAGATAATATTCGCTCGTCTGGAAATCCTCGGGCAGCTTCTCACGGATCGTGCTCTCGATCACGCGGCGGCCGGTGAACGCCAGCGTCGCCTTCGGCTCGGCGATCTGCACGTCGCCGAGCATCGCATAGGCTGCCATCACACCGCCCGACGTCGGATCGGTCAGCACGACGATGTACGGCAGCCCGGCATCGTGGAGCATCTGGATCGCCACCGTGCTGCGCGGCATCTGCATCAGGCTCAGAATGCCCTCCTGCATGCGCGCGCCGCCGCTCGCGGTGAAGATCACGTACGGCACGCGGTCCTCGATCGCCGCCTCTACGCCGCGAACGAAAGCTTCGCCGACCGCGAGGCCCATCGATCCGCCCATGAAACCGAAGTCCTGCACGCCGACGACGACGCGGTGGCCGGCGATCGCGCCGCGCGCGTTGATCAGCGCGTCCTGCTCGCTATTGTCGGTCCTCGCCGCCTTAAGGCGATCGGTGTACCGCTTCTGGTCGCGAAACTTGAGCGGATCCTCGGGAACTTTCGGCGCGGGAAGCTCGCTGCAGCTGCCTTCGTCGAACAGTTGCGCAAAACGGATCTTCGGCCCGATGCGGTCGTGGTGATCGCATTTCGGGCAGACATACAGATTGTCCTCGAGTTCCTTGGTGAAGACCATCTGCCCGCAGCCCTTGCACTTGTGCCAGAGGTTTTCGGGCGTCTCGCGCTTCGCGACGAAGGGCAGGACGTTGCGGACGCTGTTGAGCCAGCTCATGCAGGAACCTTTCTTGCGGACGCGACGGCGTCGGCGAGAGACTTGATATAGGCGCGGACCGGCTCGGCCGCAGCGGCGCCGTGTTGCGCGACCAGTTCGACGATCGCCGAGCCGACGACGACACCGTCGGCGACGCGCGCGACGTTGGCGGCCTGCTCGGGCGTGCGAATGCCGAAGCCGACTGCGATCGGGATGTCGGTCTGTGCCTTGAGGCGTGCGACGGCCTCCTCGATCGACGATTGCTGCGCCTGCTGGAGCCCGGTGATGCCCGCAACGGACACGTAGTACAGGAACCCGCTCGCCCCATCGAGGACGGTCGGCAACCGCGCGGCGTCGGTCGTGGGCGTGGCGAGGCGGATCAGGTCGATCCCCGCTGCACGCAACTGCGGTCCGAGCGCATCGTCCTCCTCTGGCGGCACGTCGACGCAGATCACGCCATCGACGCCGGCGGCGGCGGCGGCCTGCGCGAACCAGTCCGCACCGCGCCGAAGCATCGGGTTGCCGTAGCCCATCAGGACCAGCGGCACGTCCGGATGGCGCGTCCGGAACGCAGTGGCGGCGGCCAGGATGTCCGCGGTGCGCGTACCCTGCGCAAGGCTGCGGATATTGGCCGCCTGGATCGCAGGGCCATCCGCCATCGGATCGGTGAACGGCATGCCCAACTCGATCGCATCCGCGCCCCCGGCGACAAGCGCGTCGAGGATCGGCCCGGTGGCCTCGGTAGTAGGATCACCGGCAGTAACGAACGCGACAAGCGCAGCGCGCCCAGCGGCCGCGGTGCGCGCAAAGGTAGCGGCAAGACGGCTCACTTGCCCCCCTCCCGCAAGCGGGAGGGGCTGGGGGTGGGCACCCGGCCTCCGCAAACGCTGCGGCTGGCGATAGCAAGACCCAAACCTGCGTTGCGAACGGCGTGAGCGCGAGCCCACCCCCGGCCCCTCCCGCGCGCGAGAGGGGGGAAGGACGCGGCAATCATATCGCCACCCCAAGCGCTTCCGCCACGGTGAAGATATCCTTGTCACCACGCCCACACAGGTTCGCCAGGATAATCTGGTCCTGCCGCATCTCGCGCGCCCTCTTCGTCACGGTCGCGATGGCATGCGATGGCTCCAGCGCAGGGATGATGCCCTCGGTCCGGCACAACAGCTGGAACGCATCGAGCGCCTCCTGATCGGTCGCGCTGTCATACTCCACCCGGCCGATATCGCGCAGCCAGGCGTGCTCAGGGCCGATTCCGGGGTAATCGAGCCCGGCCGAGATCGAATGCGCCTCGGTGATCTGGCCGTCCTCGTCCTGCAACAGATACGTCTTGTTGCCGTGGAGTACGCCGGGGAAACCGCCCGCAAGGCTCGCCGCGTGCTGCTTGTCGAGCCCATGGCCCGCCGCCTCGACGCCGAGCATCTGCACGTCGGCATCGTCGAGGAACGGATGGAACAGCCCGATAGCGTTAGACCCACCGCCGATCGCCGCAACCAGCATATCCGGCAGGCGACCGACGCGCTCCAGCATCTGCGCGCGTGCCTCGGTGCCGATCACGCTCTGGAAATCGCGGACCATTTCCGGATACGGGTGCGGGCCGGCGGCGGTGCCGATGATGTAGAAAGTGTCGTGGACGTTGGCGACCCAGTCGCGCATCCCCTCGTTCATCGCGTCCTTCAGCGTGTGCGCACCGCTGGTCACCGGGCGGACTTCGGCACCGAGCAGCTTCATGCGGAACACGTTGGGCGCCTGACGCTCGACGTCCTTCGCGCCCATGTAGATCACGCAAGGGAGCCCAAAGCGCGCGCAGACCGTGGCGGTGGCGACGCCGTGCTGACCCGCGCCGGTCTCGGCGATGATCCGCGTCTTGCCCATGCGCATCGCGAGCAGGATCTGGCCGATGCAGTTGTTGATCTTGTGTGCGCCGGTATGATTCAGCTCGTCGCGCTTGAACCAGACCTGCGCGCCCATGCCTTCGGGAGCTGACTCGCGCAGCGCCTCGGTCAGCCGTTCGGCGTAGTAGAGCGGGCTCGGACGGCCGACATAATGTTCGAGCAAATCGTCGAACTGCGCTTTGAACGCGGGGTCGGCCTTGGCGGCGCGATAGGCCTCGTCGAGTTCGAGGACGAGCGGCATCAGCGTCTCGGCGACATAGCGGCCACCGAAGTCGCCGAAATGGCCGCGCTCGTCGGGCTGCGCGCGGTAGGAGTTGGGGGCGAGGGTTGGAGCGTTCATGCGGAGCGCTTTAGCACCTCGGCACGGTGCGCCAAGCCCCTGTATCCTCGCGAAGTGTGTCCCCGCGAAGGCGGGGGCCCAGTCTGGGCACCCGCCTTTACGGGTGAACAACTCAGGAGGCGGTGGCCCTAAGGAACGCGGCGATCTTCGTTTCGTCCTTCGTGCCGGGCTCGTTTTCCACGCCGGAGGACACGTCGACTAACTCCGCCCCAGTCCGCCGGATCGCCTCAGCAACGTTCGCAGGATCGAGCCCCCCCGACAGCGCCCAGGGCAGCGGATGCCTGAACCCGTCGAGCAGATCCCAGTCAAACCGCAATCCCATTCCGCCCGGCAACACAGCCGAGTCCGGCGTCTTCGCGTCATAGAGTATCCGGTCGGCCACTCCGACAAACCCGTGCGCCCCATCGAGATCGCCTCGCGTGCGAACCGCCACCGCGACCCAGGTCTCGATCCCGAACTTCGCGCGGATCGCGGCAGCGCGTGGCGGTGTCACCTTGTGAAGTTGCAGCACATCGAGCGCGGCCGACCCGACCGCCTGTTCGAGCATGTCGTCCTCGGGATCGACGAACACGCCGACCTTCGCAACGTGCCCAGGCACCCGCGCCGCAAGCTCCGCGGCCTTCGCGAACGTCACATGGCGCAGCGAGGCGGGAAAGAACACGAACCCGACATGGCTCGCCCCATGCCCAATCGCGGCGTCGAGCGTGACGGGGGTGGAGAGCCCACAGATCTTGGCGGTAGTCATGCGGGTTCCTTCGGCAGCAACACGTCCCGTCATCCTGACGAAAGTCAGGATGACGGAGCGGTCCTACAGCGTCGCGCCGATCGCCCTGGCGGCCGTGTCGGGGTCTTCGGCTTGCGTGATCGGGCGACCGACCACCAAAATCGAGGCGCCGGCGTCCATCGCCTGGCGCGGCGTGACGACGCGCTTCTGGTCGCCGATCTGGCCGTCGGGAAGGCGCACGCCGGGAACGACGAAGAAGCCCTTCGGCCAGATCGCCTTCGCTGCAGCGACCTCGGCGCCCGAGCAGACGATACCGTCGACTCCCGCCTCGCGCGCCAGCTCGGTCAGTCGCGAAACCTGATCGTGCGCGCTGCCGACGACGCCGGTCGCCGCGAGATCCGCCGCATCGAGGCTGGTCAGCATCGTCACCGCGATCACCTTCGTACCGAGCGGGGCAGCAGCCTTGGCATCCTCGAGCATCGCCCGGCCGCCGCTCGCATGCACCGTCAGGATCGCCGGTTTCAGCGCCCCCAGCGCCTGCACCGCCTTGGCGACCGTGTTCGGGATATCGTGCAGCTTCAGGTCGAGGAAGATCGGCAAACCGAGTTCCGCCATCGCATGCACGCCGGACTGGCCGTGCGCCGAGAAGAATTCGAGCCCCAGCTTGATCCCGCCGACATGATGGCGGACGCGCGTCGCCATCGCCTTGGCGCGGGCCAGATCGGGCGTGTCGAGCGCGACGTAGATCCGGTTGCTCATCGCCCGATCCCCGGCGTGACGGAAGGCTGCACGATCGGCGGCGTTGTCGTGGACGGAGACACCGACAGGTCGACAGGCGTCGCCACCACCGGCTCGGGCCGCGGCGTCCGCAGTTCCGTCAACTCGCGCTCGCAAGTCGAAAGGCGCTGACGCAGTCGCCACCGGATCGCATGATTGTACAACATCGTCGGCACGAACCCGATCAGGAACGTCACGAACAGCAACAGCGGCAGGTTCACGTCCGCGATCAGCCCGCCCCAGAGCTGTATCTGGACGGCGTTCCAGTTGCTGATGGTGAACACCGCGGCGATGAACGCCAGCAGGCACCAGAACAGGATTTTCAGGAACTGCATGCGGCGACCCTTTATCATTCCCCAATCGCGCCGAAACGCCGTTGGCAACGCAGAGCTACCGCCACATCCGGCGTTTGGCCAGCTTTAGCCGATTTCCGTCCGCAGCTGCGCGATCAGCGGCAGGATCGCGGTGAGCCTCGGCTCCTCCTCGTCGAGGATCGCGAGAAACGCCGCGCGCTTGATCGCCGCGACCCGCCCGGGCTTCATCCGTACCGTCTGCGGCAACGTCGAAACGGTAATGTCGATCATCCGCTCCGACCCGTGCAGCCGCCCCCAGAGATAGTCGTTCTCGCGGTAGGCACGGCTGAAGAACGCGCCGAACGTCCCGAACTGAATCCCTTTCAATGTCGCCTCCGCACCCCCGGAGCGGATCGAGGTCGCATCGTCGGGCGCGATCCGGTCGACCTTGATCGGATCGAACTCGTCGAGCCCTTCACCCTGCAACAGCGGCAAGGTCGCGGTATCGAAATACGGAAAGCCGAGATACGCCAGCAACAGCGTGCGCCGCGTCGGCTTGGCGAGCGCGGCGAACGCCTCCGCCAGCCGCTGGTCGGTCTCCGCATCGAGGTGTTCGAGGTCGAACGTCCGCCCGAGCGTCTCCAGCACCGCGCTTGCGTCGCCACGCATCGTCCGCACCGCGTCGTGCAGCCCCGCATGCATCTCGGCGCGCAGTCGATCCAGATACGGCGACAGCGACTCGTAGATCGCGTCGCGCATCGGCCCCAGCTCTGGCTCGTCCGCGGCGGTCTCCACTTCGGACAAGCGCCGCGCCATCAGCCGCAATCTGCGAATGCGAAAGCCGATGTCGAAGGTCCGCAGGAACGCGATCGATGCCGCACTGGCCCCGCCCGCATGCCCCGACCCAAGCTGGTCCGCGCCCGACGCGGCGACATGCGCGACGATCGCCGCACGGATCTGCGCCAGCCGCCGGGGCCGGTGGTGCTCCCCCGCATCGAACAACAGCAACGCCAGCGTCTCGATCACCGCGCTGCGTTTCAGATGGCCGTACGCGACGAACCCATAGCCCGAGCTCGCCGCCGCCGCCTTCTGCGCGCGCCGCCGCCACGCGATCAGCCGCGGCGCGGTGGGCCGGTCGAGGAACAGCGTGTGGCCGAACAACGACTCGACGTCGGCCTCCACCTCGGGACGGATCGCGGTGAGGATACCGCGCATCCGGTCGATCCGCGCCGAACGCTCGGCGATCGCCTCCAGATTGTCGCGGATCGGTTGCTGGCGCGGAATGTCACTGATCGCACCGATGATCGTCTGGAAGAACCCGGGCGTCCCGCCACCGCGATTGAGCCGCAGCTTGATGTCGGGCGAGGGGTCTATGTAGATGAACCGCCGGTCGATCTGGCGCCGCGCAGGCCGCTCCTTGAGCGCATCGAGCGCGGGCCGGAACGGCGCGTTGGCCAGCACCGATCCGTCGATCAGCACCGCGCTTTCCGCTGCGTTGGCCGCCGTATGCCGCGGCAGCACGCGCGCGAGGAACGCGGGACGCTCCGGCCAGTCGATCGCGCGATCCTTCAGCACGCCGTCCAGTTCGGCGACCGTGAACGGCGGGAACGCTCCCGGAAAGCTCGACGTCGCGCGCGCCGCGAACGCCAGTTCCGCGGGCGGCGCGAGCGTATCGCACGCACCGCCATTGTCGGTGAAGTCGACCACCAGGCGATGCTCGGTCTCGACCACTTCCGCCGGCGAATTGAGCTGCAACCGCTCGGGGTGCCCCGAAAAGTCGGTAACCGTCACGAACAGGTCGAGCGGCTGGCTCGGCGGCAACAGGCGCGGCCCGCGCTCGCTCGCCGCCATCGCATCGAACGCATCGAGCAGCAGGTTGGTGAACGTCTTCCCCCCGAACGGCGGCTCGAACCAGCGCGAGCGAATGAAATGCGACAGCTTGGTCCGCACCTCCTCGCGCGTGGGATCGTCGAGCGCATCGACCTTGTCGGTGCTGCGACCCGCCGCCATCCATGCGAGCGGCATCGCCCAAGCCTTGGAGAACCGCGATTTCGGTGCCGCCTCGGTATCGATCAGCGCCTCGACGTCCGCCGACGTCATCCAGAGGTCGGTCAGCGGGTCGAGGCTCTGCCCGGTCGCGATCGCCTGCGCGAGGAAGATACCGTTGATCCCGCCGGCGCTCGCGCCTGCGATGATGTCGGCGAGGACGCGGACGCGGATCGCGCCGTGATCTTCGATCTCCTGGAGCAGCGCGTGATACACGCCTTCGCTGCCGCACTTCGGGGTATCGCCGTCATGGAAGGCGCGGCTGGCGCAGACGAGCCGCCATATCTCCTTGGTGATCCCGTGCATGTAGACCGCAAGGCTGATCCCGCCATAGCAGACGAGCGCCAGTCGCAGTTCCTTCTCGCGCATTCTACATCCTCAATGCCGACGGGATCGCTCGGGGCCTATTCGGTGGCCCCGGTTCGGTTCGTCGGTGTCTTCGTTTCGACAATAGCCCAGATCGGCAGGTGATCCGAGGCTTTCCGCGCCGCCGGGCTCGCGTGTACGCCGCACTCGACCACGTTCAAGTCCGACGACACCATGATCCGGTCGAGCCGAGCCACCGCGCGCCGCGAATGGAAACTCGCTCCCGTTTCCGCGAATGCATAGTCGCGGCCGAAATCGCGCAGGCACCCCGCACCCGCGCTCCATTCGTTCAGATCGCCCATCATCACCGTCGGATGCGCCTGCGCGCACGCATCGACATGGTTCATGATCGCGGCAGCCTGCTTGCGCCGCCATAGCCCCGACAGATCGAGATGCATGCCGAGGACGCGCAACGTGCCACTCTCGAACTGGACGTCCGCCATTACCGCGCCACGCGGTTCGAGCGAGGGGAGGTGAAGCGGTTCGCTATCGACCACCCGCGCGGACTTGCGGACGAGGATGACGTTGCCATGCCATCCCATGCTGAGCGCGCGCAGCCCAAAATCGACGGGCTTCCAGTCGCTATGCTCCTCCAGCAAGTGATGCGGCAGCACGCACGCCTTGGCCCCGAACCGCCGATCCGCCTCCTGCAGCGCGATCACGTCGGCATCGATCTCGCGCAGGACCTCGACCACGCGTTCGGGGTTACGCCGACGGTCGAGCCCGATGCCCTTGTGGATATTGTAGCTGGCGACCTTGATCATGCGTTGGCCCTATAACGCGACCGGCGCGATCCGGGTTGCAGAATGACGGCGCGCGAGATGTAAAAGGCGCGGGCAAAAGGCACGGGCGGTCCATCGACCGGAAGAATTGCGTCGCCAGGGCGCAGTCGTGGAGCGGAGACGCGCGCCCGACGTTGTATGTCGAAATGATGGGGGAATGCTGGTGCGTCTTGGTTTGATCGGTGCATCGCTGCTGGCGATGACGTGTGCACTTTCGGCTTGCGAGATTAACACGACCACGGCGGGGACGAACCAGCAACAGGCCGCGGCCCCGGCAGGCACGCCCACGGGATGGACCACCACGACCGCCGGGCAGTTGCGCAAGGCGATCGCGGCGCGCGGCGCCCACGGCCTCGACCGGATGAGCTTCGATGCGAGCGCGCAACCCGGTGCCGGCGACGATGCCTTGACGAAGGCTGCACTGACGTACGCCAAGGCATTGTCGCAGGGCGCGACCGATCCGACCAAGTTGTTCGACGTCTATACGGTGCCGCGCCCGCAGGTCGATCTTGGCCGTGGTCTCGCCGCGGCGCTTCAGGCCGGCGATGTCGGCAAATGGCTCGCCGGACTCGCACCGCAGGACGAGAATTACGCGCGCTTGTCCAAGGCCTATCTCGCGACGCCGAAGTGGGAGCAGACGCCGGCATCCGCGATCCCCGACACCGGCAAGCCGATCAAGCCGGGCGAATCCGATCCCCGGGTTGCCGCGATCGCGCATCAGCTGGTGGCGTTCGATTATCTCGACAAGGCGGCGGCGCAGGGCGATCGCCTGACCCCGGCGATGATCCTCGCGATCAAGAAGATGCAGGCCGATTACGGCATCAAGCCCGACGGCATGATCGGCAGCGCGGCGCTCGGCATCCTCAATTTGTCCGATGCGGATCGGGCACGCGCGATCGCGGTCAACATGGAGCGGCTCCGCTGGCTCGATCGCAATGCGCCGACAACGCGGATCGACGTCAACCTCGCCGCGGCGCGGCTGAGCTATTGGCGCGACGGCAAGCTGGTCGACAGCCGCAAGGTCGTGGTCGGCGAACCCGAAAAGGAAACCCCGCAGCTCGGGTCGCCGATCTTCCGCCTCGTCGCCAATCCGACCTGGACGGTGCCGCGCTCGGTCGAGAAGAAGGAGATGGCAGGGAAGGGCGCCGGATACCTGCGCGCCAACAACCTGGCGTGGAAGAATGGCTGGCTGGTCCAGCAGTCGGGGCCGAAGAATTCGCTCGGCCTCGTCAAGTTCGACATGTCCAACGACCACGCGATCTACCTGCACGACACCCCCGCCAAGCAATTGTTCGCCGAAATCCAGCGCCAGCGCAGCCATGGCTGCGTCCGCGTCGAGGATGCGCTCGGGTTCGCCGAGATGCTGGCGAAGGACGGGGGCGTGACCGACCAGTGGCACGCCGCCCGCGCGACCGGCAAGGAGACGTTCGTCAAGCTGCCGAAGGAGATACCGGTGCGGTTGTTGTACCAGACCGTGCTGTTCGACGACGCCGGCGAACCCGTCATCCGCGCCGACCCTTACGGCTGGAACGACCGCGTCGCCGTTGCGCTGGGGCTCGGAACGAGCGCAAGCTACAAGCCGGCGGCACGCGATGCCGACGTTGGGCCCTAACCGCCTGACCTAATCTATGCCTTTGATAGTCATCCCCGCGCAGGCGGGGATCCATATTGGCTGCCATTCGAGATTATTCACGCAGTCAGCCAGTATGGGTTCCCGCCTCCGGGGGAATGACGGTGCGTGGTGAGCTACCCGTCGAGCGTCGTGGTCGATGGGTGATGCTTGTCCAGATGCCGCTTGATGATCCGCAGGTTGCGCGTGTTCGAACGGAAGAAGAAGTCCGGGATCGCGCCGACGAACGGGATCATCCCGAACGCCCAGTCGATCCCGACATTGCCGAACATCCGCGCCATCTGGATCTTCGACATACCGATGTTGCGCGCTTCCCATGCCATCCACGCGCCGACCGCCGCCGCGATCGTGCTGCCTGCGAACGGGATGAGGTCGAGCACGACGTCCATCCCGACCTTGCGGTTAGTGCCGGGGATGACGAACAACCCCTCCATCACGCGCTCCATCGCCTCGACGCGGCGGCGCACCGACAGCGCGTCCTTGCCGAGCGGTAGCGACTGGAAGATCTCGCCGGGGGCGATGCGGGTGGTGCGCGGGTTCATCGACCCTAGTTGGTATCGGCGCGCAACCGGTTCAACGGGTGCCACGCACGTACGTTCGCCTGCCATTGGCGCAGCCGCGGCGACACCAGCGACCACCGCAACGGGCGAGCCAGCGGGATGAACGCGACATCCTCGTTCAGCGCGGCATCCGCCGCCGCGATCCGTGCCCCGCGCTCCGCCAGCGACGGCGCTTCGCGTGCAGCCTCCAGCGCGGCCTGCGCCGCCTCGCCGCAGACCACGCACGCAGTCGCCAGATACCAGCGCGCACTGTCATAGGGCGCTACCGCATCGACCAGCTTTAGGTCCGCGGCCTCGCTCATGCCGACACGCGTCGGCGTGATCCCGACCGCGATCAACGACGCGGCGACCTGCGCATACAGAAGCGTGGCGCCGGGACCGGCCGGCATCGCGATCCGCAGCGCGACCGGTCCACCGGTCCAGGCCGCGACCCTTTGCCGGGCGGAGGTGCGGCGTTCGTCCTGCGTGAGTAGCGTCCAGGCCGGAACCTGCGGTAATGCCGCGGAATCGAGGATATCGGGCAGGATGCGGTCGGCGGGATCCCAGGCGGGGGCGATCGCCGCGGTCAGCGCCGTCCGATCGATCGACTCGGCCACCGCCGCGCGGTTGATCGGATCCGCCAGGAACCCATCGCGGCGGACGATCGCGAGACCGAACAGCCCGACCGCGGGATCCACGCGGACGTTGGCCGCGGCGATGTCGGTCGTCGCCAGCAGCGGCCAGTCGACGAAACTGCCGCCGCTGACGAGATCCGAGTCGCGATTGGCGAACCGTGCGATCGCGCGCGCGGCGCGTTCGCCGATCAGACGGACGTCTTCCTCGGGCTTGGCCTCGCGCTGGTCGTCGGGGTCCGCCTGGTTCGGATCGAAGGCAGGACGCAACAGCGGCGCGCGGCCACGACGCAACACGCGGAACGGACCGCTCCCGCCCGACGGGCGCAGGCGGAGCAACGCAAGCTCGGGTTGTGCGAACAGCTTCAGCAAATCGGGGCGCGGCCGCGACAGTCGAACCTCGATCACCTGCGGCGTCATCACGACGATCTCGTCGATCGCGGTCAGGAACGGCGCGAGCGGATTACGCGAGTCCGGCCCGATCTGGCGCTCCAGCATCGTCACCACCTGCTCCGCGGTCACCGGCGTACCATCGCCCCAGTCGCCCTCGCGCAGGCGGAAGATGTAGCTCATCCCGCCATCGATCACGATCCAGCGCTCGGCAAGTCCAGGTTCGATCTGCCCGGCGGCATCGAACCGCACCAGCCCTTGCGCGGTGGAATCCATCATCAGTCGGGAAGGGGTATCGAGCGGGACCCGGCTCGCATCGGCGACGCGGGGCGGCGCGCCGATCGCACTGGCGACGACCACGCCGGTATCGGGCCGGCGATCGCACCCGCTCAGCGCGGCGACTGACATCGTGATGCCGCCAGCCAGCAGGACAGCTCGAATGGTGCGGACGGCGGGACTCGAACCCGCACTCCTAGGGAGGGAGATTTTAAGTCTCCTGCGTCTACCGGTTTCGCCACGTCCGCACACGCTCCCAACAAGACGAGGTCGCGCGCAGGGTCAACCCATCTTGCTCGGTCGGCACCATATTCCTGCACCTGGGCATGCCCGGGTGCAGGTGGTATCGTTCACACGTTCAGGCGCGAGCGCATTTCCTTGCCCGGCTTGAAATACGGCACGCGCTTGGCCTCGACCTCGACGACTTCGCCGGTCCGGGGATTGCGCCCGGTGCGCGCATCGCGTGCGCGCGTGGAGAATGCACCGAAACCGCGCAGTTCGACTCGACCATCTGCGGCAAGTCGCTTGGATATCTCGTCGAAGAAGGTGCTGACGATCAGCTCCACTTCGTTAGGTTGTAGGTCCGGATGCGCCTCAGCGATCTTAAGGACCAGTTCAGATCGGATCATTCGAGCCCCCGCCCATCTAAAAAACGCTTACAGATTGATACAGGTCAACCTGCGAGGCATTAGCACTTATTACCGAACAGTCAAAAACCAAAGTGGATATGACAAGAAAAAGCCCGACATGTTCGATACATGCCGGGCTTTTCCCTTCACAGTAGGTTAACCTTACTTCTTCTCGGCTTCCGTGCGGGCCTTGAGAGCCTCGCCCAAGATGTTGCCGAGGGTCGCGCCGGAATCCGACGAACCATACTGTGCAACAGCCTGCTTCTCTTCCGAGATCTGCATAGCCTTGATCGAGAAAGTCGGCTTCTTCGAACGATCGAAGCCGGTGACCATCGCGTCGAACTTCTGGCCGACCTGGAAACGCTCCGGACGCTGCTCGTCGCGATCGCGACCCAGATCCGTGCGCTTGATGAAGCCGGTCGCGCCATCGTCGCCCTGCTGCACTTCGAGGCCCGCGTCGCGGACTTCGAGAACGGTGACCGTGACGATCGCGTTCTTGTTCAGCTTGTCGCCTGCTGCTGCGATGCCGCCGGCCGATGGCCCGCCACGCTCGAGCTGCTTCATGCCGAGCGAGATACGCTCCTTCTCGGCGTCGATGTCAAGCACGACGGCCTCGACGGTCTCACCCTTGCGATGCAGGTTGAGCGCGTCCTCGCCCGAAACACCCCATGCGATGTCGGACATGTGGACCATGCCGTCGACGTCGTTGTCGAGGCCGATGAACAGACCGAATTCGGTCGCGTTCTTAACTTCGCCTTCGACGGTCGAACCGATCGGATGAGCGGCAGCGAAGGCCTCCCAAGGATTGGCCTGAGCCTGCTTGAGGCCGAGCGAAATACGACGCTTCTCGGAATCGACTTCGAGGACCATGACGTCGACTTCCTGCGAGGTCGACACGATCTTGCCCGGGTGGACGTTCTTCTTGGTCCAGGACATTTCTGACACGTGGACGAGGCCTTCGATGCCCGCTTCCAGCTCGACGAACGCACCATATTCGGTGATGTTCGTGACACGGCCGGTGAGCTTTGCGCCGACCGGGTACTTGACCATCGCGCCATCCCAGGGATCGCTCTCCAGCTGCTTCATGCCGAGGCTGATGCGCTGGGTGTCCTTGTTGATGCGGATGATCTGCACCTTGACGGTGTCGCCGATGTTCAGGACTTCGCTCGGGTGACCGACGCGCTTGTAGCTGAGATCGGTGACGTGCAGCAGGCCATCGATGCCGCCGAGATCAACGAACGCACCGTAATCGGTGATGTTCTTGACGACGCCGTCGATGATCTGGCCCTCGGCCAGGCTGAGGATCAGGCCCGAACGCTGCTCTGCGCGCGTCTCTTCGAGAACGGCGCGACGCGACACGACGATGTTGCCGCGCTTGCGGTCCATCTTCAGGATCTGGAACGGCTGGGGGATATCCATCAGCGGGGTGACATCGCGCACGGGGCGGATATCGACCTGCGAACCGGGAAGGAACGCGACGGCGCCGTTCAGGTCGACGGTGAAGCCACCCTTCACGCGGCCGAAGATCACGCCTTCGACGCGGGTCGTCTTGGAGAATTCGGTTTCCAGCTTGTCCCATGCGGCTTCGCGACGGGCGCGATCGCGGCTGAGCATCGCTTCGCCGTGGACGTTCTCGACGCGGTCGACATAGACTTCGACTTCGTCGCCGACCTTGAGGTCAGCCTTCTGGCCCGGCGCTGCGAATTCGCGAAGCGGCACGCGGCCTTCCGACTTCAGACCGACGTCGATGACGGCCATGTCGTTCTCGATGCCGGTCACGGTGCCATGCACCACGCGGCCCTCGAAGCTGTCGGCGTCGCCGAGCGTTTCGTTCAGCATCGCCGCGAAATCGTCGCGGGTCGGCATTACCTGGGTTGCCATAGAATTCAGTAATCCTAGTCTGTTTCCGGCCAAGCGGTTGGGTCCGCTGGTCTTGGCCTTCGTTGCCGCGACGACCGAACGCCGGCGCAGCATCCGGACGGCACGAGGCGCAGAGGACGTAGACGCTGAATGCGAAAACGGCGCGTGAGACTCGTAGGTCTCCGCGCCTTCCTCCACGAGCATCGCTCGCCGGACGGTTCCGTATAGACGAAACCGGGTCTCGGAGCAAGATCGCCTGGGCTTCGTTAGGGCCGCTTCACAACAGGAGCGAAGATTTGAACGAACGCGGCATTCTCGTGCTGGGCTGGGTCGCCACCGTGACGGCGATCGTAATGTACCTGTCGTACATCGACCAGATCATGCTGAACCTTTCGGGTCAGAAGGGATCGGTCGTCCAGCCGTTCGCGACGATGGTGAACTGCGCGCTGTGGGTGGGGTATGGGTTTCTGAAGGACAAGCGGGATTGGCCGATCGTCGTGGCGAACTTTCCGGGGGTTGTGTTCGGCGCGGTGGCACTGGCGACGGCGCTTTAGGCCTACGGATCCCCCTTGGAGGAGAACCCCGCCAATCCCCCCTCCCTGGAAGGGAGGGGCAGGGGGTGGGTCGGCTTCCGCATAAGCGATCGGTAGTGGCACAAACTGGCCAACCCACCCCCAACCCCTCCCTTCCAGGGAGTGGGAAGAAGTTGCGCAGCCCGGTCACCCTAACGTCCCCCCAGCAGAGCAACCACCCCGGCGAAGGCCGGGGCCCAATTGGGGGACGTCGCTAACTGAGGACCGCGCTTCGTTACTGCGGACGTTCCAGTTGGGCCCCGGCCTTCGCCGGAGCGGTCGCCGCCGCTGAGAGGGGAGTGGCTTAAACCGAAGCGGCCTTCTTCGCCCGCTGCGCCTCGACCAGCGCCACCGCCCGCTGCACCGAAGCCTCGATCGACAAAAAGCTCGTATCCAGCAACGCAGCATCCGCCGCCATCACCAGCGGCGCCGTAGACCGCCCGCTATCCCGAGCATCCCGAGCCCGAATATCCGCCAGCACCCGGTCCTTGCTCGCCGTCCCACCCCGAGCCTGCAACTCAGCATGCCGCCGCTGAGCCCGAATATTCGGCGTAGCCTTCACGAACAGCTTCGCATCCGCATCAGGCGCGATCACCGTGCCGATGTCGCGCCCGTCCAGAATCGCTCCACCCTCCTGCGCCGCGAATCGCCTCTGCCGCTGCAGCAACGCCGCACGCACCAGCGGATGCGCCGAAACAACCGACGCCAGTGCACCGATATCGTCATCACGCAACGCCGGATCGCTCAACAGCGCATCGCTGAAATCGCACGCCGCGACCGCGTCGGCCTCGGTCTCCGGATCGAGCCCCATCCGCGCCACGCTCAACGCGACCGCGCGGTACAACAGCCCGGTATCGAGATACGGCAACCCATAATGCTTGGCCAAGGCGCGCGCGATCGTACCCTTGCCCGATGCCGCCGGACCGTCGACTGCGATGATCATCTTAATTCCCCCGGCCGGTAAGCGCATCGAGCGACCGGAAGAACACGGGATAGCTCGTCGCCACCGGCGATACATCATCGATCGTGATGGGCTCAGCGGCGCCAAGTCCAGCCACGACCATGCTCATTGCGATGCGGTGGTCGAGTTTCGAGGCCACCCGAGCGCCCCCGCGAATCGCTGCGCCGCCCGACCCGGTGATCGCCATGCCGTCCTCATACTCTTCGCAAGGAACCCCGCAGGCTTCGAGCGCGATCCGCATCGTCGTGATCCGGTCCGATTCCTTCACCCGCAACTCGTGCGCGCCGCGTGCGATCGTCGTCCCGGTCGCGAACGCGGCGGCAACGAACAGCACCGGATATTCGTCGATCATGCTCGGCGCGAGATCGGCCGGCACCTCGATCGCGGTCAGGGCTGCATGCCGGACGCGCAGATCCGCGACCGGCTCGCCACCGACGATCCGTGGGTCGAGCTCGGTAATATCCGCGCCCATCATCCGCAGCGCCGTGACAATCCCGATCCGCGTCGGGTTAAGCCCGACATTGCGCACAACGATATCCGACCCCGGCACGATCGACGCCGCTACCAGCCAAAACGCCGACGAAGAAGGATCGCCGGGCACGACGATGTCCTGCGGCTTCAGGTCCGCTTCGCCGGTGATCGAGATGATCCGCCCGGCCTCGGTTTCCTCGACAGTCAGCTTCGCGCCGAACCCCGTCAGCATCCGCTCGCTATGATCGCGCGTCGCGACCGGCTCGATCACCCTCGTAACCCCCGGCGTGTTGAGCCCCGCGAGCAAAATCGCCGACTTCACCTGCGCCGATGCGACCGGCAGCGTGTATTCGATCGGGACCGCCGGGCACATCCCGCGCACCATCAACGGCAGTCGCCCGCCCGGCGACGACGTTATGTCCGCCCCCATCTGCGACAACGGCTCAATCACCCGCCCCATCGGCCGCCCCGACAGCGAGGCATCGCCGGTGAAGGTGCAAGTGATCGGATGGCTCGACACCAGCCCCATCAGCAACCGCGTCGACGTCCCCGAATTGCCCATCTCCAGCGCGGTCTCGGGCTGGAGCAACCCGCCGACCCCAACGCCGTCGACCGTCCAGATCCCATCCTGGCCACGCTCGATCGTAGCCCCCATCGCGCGCATCGCGGCGGCGGTGGCGAGCACATCCTCGCCCTCCAGCAGACCTTCGATCCGGCTGGTGCCGACCGCGAGGCTCGAGAACATCAAGGCGCGGTGGCTGATCGACTTGTCGCCGGGGACCGCGATCGAACCGGTCAAAGGACCGCGCGCGACGACGTCGAGCGGCTGGGGGAGGGGGTGTGCCATGGGGCCGGGCTTTTGACAGTGGCCTTGCGCTATGGCAAGGCGCGCCCACTTTGCGAGGGTATCCCCCCGCAATCCATTCATCCGAAAGGTTCTATCGGCATGATCAAGCCGGAATGGGGCACGAAGCGTTCGTGCCCGAAATGCGCGACGCGTTTCTACGACCTCGAAAAAGCCGACCCCGTGACCTGCATCGAATGCGGGTATGCGTGGGAGCCCGAGCCTATCCTGAAGTCGAAGCAGCCGCTGCCGTTCGAGGTCGCCAAGCCCGACACCAAGAAGCCCGACGCGGATCTCGAGGGTGACGAGGAAGAGGACATCGCCTCGATCACGGGCGAGGACGAAGAGCCGTCGGCGGACGACGAAGTCGATCTCGGCGGCGACGACGACCTCGGCGTCGAGACGCCGCAGGACGAACACGAGCGCTGATCCACAGCGACGTGTCGGAATAAATTTGGCAGGCGGCATTTACGCCGCTTGCCAACCCGGGCGGGTCCGGTTAGTGACCCGCCTCCCAACGGGAATGGGGCCGTAGCTCAGCTGGGAGAGCGTTCGCATGGCATGCGAAAGGTCAGGGGTTCGATCCCCCTCGGCTCCACCATTTCCGTTGATGACCGGTACGCCGGGACAGTTTTTCACACAGCGTCAGATGAGATCGTCGGTACCGGTGCGCGTCGCGTGCAGGTCCCTGAACGTCTCCTCGATCGCCGCGACCATGACGCTTCCTTCGATGCGCGAGGCGGAATCGTTCGCCACCAGCAGGCCGACGCGGCGCGTGGGGTCGAAGCCGGTCAGCGGGATCATCGCGATACCCTCGCTCGCAAAGCTCAGCGGCATGACCGTCATACCTAGCCCCGCGCGGACGTAGGTCAGCGCGCGGTCGTCGCTTACCGTGCGGGCGGCCATGAACGGACGGACGCCGCGCGCGGTGAAGAAGCGGCTCGTCTCGGCCAGCGCTTCGCAGTGGCGGCGGACGATCATCGTTTCCTCCGCGATGTCGGCGACCGCGAGCGTGGCGCGACCTGCGAGGCGATGGTCGTTCGCCACCGCGACCGCGAAACCCTCCTCGAACAGCACGCGTCCCCGCGCATCGTCGCCGATCGCGCCGAGCATCACGTCGATCCGGCCGCGGTCGAGCAACGCGACGAGTTCGCTGCTGCGTCCTTCGACCACTTCGAGGCGTTCGGTGGTGGAGGCTCGCCGCGCTCGGCCCAATGCCGCGGCGATCCAGGACGGCGGCAGCGTCGTCGCGACTCCGATGCGGACGAGCTTTGTCGGAGCACTGTCCTGCAAATCCCGCTCGGCAGCCGCAAACTCGGCTTCGATCCGCCGCGCATGCACCGCGAACCGCGTGCCCGAGGGGGTAAGTTCGATCCGCCGATTGGTCCGCAGGAACAGCGTCTGGCCGAGCGCAGCCTCCAGCTTGGCGATGCCGACCGACAGCGTCGGCTGCGAGATCCGGCATTGGGCGGCGGCGCGCGTGAAATTGCCCTGGTCGACGACTGCCAGAAAATAGCGCAGAACATAGCGTTCGATCATGATCCGACCATAGACGTGATCTATCGCATGTGTTCGGTCGTATCAATTTCTCTTGGGGCCCGCGACCGGGTATCATGGTCGCAACACAAGGTCTGAAGAGGCTGCATGATACCCGATTTCGATTTCGCGCTCGGCGAATCCGCGGACATGATCCGCGAGAGCACGCACCGCTTCGCCACCGACAAGATTGCGCCCTTGGCCGCGAAGATCGACGCCGACGACTGGTTCCCGCGCGAGCTGTGGCCGGCGATGGGCGAACTCGGGCTGCACGGCATCACCGTCGAGGAAGAGTTTGGCGGCCTCGGCCTCGGCTATCTCGAACACGTCGTCGCGGTCGAGGAGGTTTCGCGCGCCTCCGCCTCGATCGGCCTCAGCTACGGCGCGCATTCGAACCTGTGCGTCAACCAGATCCGCCGCTGGGGCAACCCCGAGCAAAAAGCGAAATACCTCCCCAAGCTCGTCTCCGGCGAGCATGTCGGCAGCCTCGCCATGTCCGAAGCCGGCGCGGGCTCCGACGTCGTCTCGATGAAGCTCAAGGCGGTCAAGACCGACACCGGCTACGTCCTCAACGGCACGAAATTCTGGATCACCAACGCCGTCTATGCGGACACGCTGGTCGTCTACGCTAAGACTGGCGAGGGCTCGCGCGGCATCACCGCGTTCCTGATCGAGAAGGACATGCCAGGCTTCGCGATCGGCCAGAAGATCGACAAGATGGGCATGCGTGGGTCGCCGACCGCGGAGCTCGTCTTCACCGACTGCGAAGTCCCGTTCGAGAACGTCATGGGCCCCGAGAATGGCGGCGTCGGCGTGCTGATGTCGGGCCTCGACTACGAGCGCGCGGTGCTGGCTGGCATCCAGCTCGGCATCATGCAGGCGTGCCTCGACGTGGTCATCCCGTATGTGCGCGAGCGGAAGCAGTTCGGGACGGCGATCGGCCAGTTCCAGCTGATCCAGGCGAAGGTCGCCGACATGTACGTCGCGCTCAGCTCGGCGCGCGCCTATGTCTACGCGGTCGCCAAGTCGTGCGATGCGGGCAAGACCACGCGGTTCGATGCGGCCGGCGCGATCCTGCTGGCGAGCGAGAGCGCGGTGAAGGTGTCGCTCGAATCGATCCAGGCACTAGGCGGGGCAGGGTACACCAAGGACTGGCCGGTCGAACGCTTCATGCGCGACGCCAAGCTGCTCGACATCGGTGCTGGCACCAACGAGATCCGCCGAATGCTGATCGGCCGCGAACTCATCGGCGCCGCCCCCAAGGTGGCGCAGTGATGGCCACACCAAACCCCTCTCCCTGCAGGGGAGAGGGAGGGGCCCGCACGGCGCAGCCGGGTGGGAGGGTGAGGGCACGTGCGCACCTCGAGCGTGCCCTCACCCTCCCGTCGCTGCGCTCCTCCTTCCCTCTCCCCCAAGGGGAGAGGGTTAAGTGACCGCCCCCGTCCTCACCTCCGCGCTCTCCCCCGACAGCGAAACCTTCCGCGCAAACGCGACCCACAACCGCGCCCTCGCCGAAACCCTCCGCGAAGACGTCGCCCGCACAGCCCTCGGCGGCAACGCCAAGTCCCGCGACCGCCACACCGCCCGCGGCAAGCTCCTCCCCCGAGACCGCGTCGAACGCCTCCTCGACCCCGGCTCGCCCTTCCTCGAAATCGGCCAGCTCGTCGCCAACGGCCTCTACGACGATGAAGTCCCCGGCGCAGGCATGATCGCCGGCATCGGCCGCGTCTCCGGCCGCCAGTGCGTGATCCTGTGCAACGACGCGACCGTGAAGGGCGGCACCTACTACCCGCTCACCGTCAAGAAACACCTCCGCGCACAGGAAATCGCGCAGGAAAACCGGCTCCCCTGCATCTACCTCGTCGACAGCGGCGGCGCGAACCTGCCGCACCAGGCGGAGGTCTTCCCCGACCGCGATCACTTCGGCCGCATCTTCTTCAACCAGGCGCAGATGTCCGCGCTCGGCATCCCGCAGATCGCCTGCGTCATGGGCAGTTGCACCGCGGGCGGCGCCTACGTCCCCGCAATGTCCGACGAGACGATCATCGTCCGCGGGCAGGGAACGATCTTCCTCGCCGGCCCCCCGCTCGTGAAGGCCGCGACCGGCGAAGTCATCTCCGCGGAAGAGCTCGGCGGCGCCGACACGCACGGCCGCCGCTCGGGCGTCGTGGATCATGTCGCCGAGAACGACGAGCACGCGCTGACGATCGTCCGCGACATCGTCTCGACGCTGCAACCGCAGGCGCAGACCGCGGTGAATCTCCAGCAGCCCCGCCCGCCGAAATTCGCCCCCGAAGACCTGTACGGCATCGTCCCCAGCGACGTCCGCGCGCCCTACGACGTTCACGAAGTCATCGCGCGCCTCGTCGACGGCAGCGAGTTCCACGAGTTCAAGGCGCTCTACGGCACCAGCCTCGTCTGCGGTTTCGCACACATCTGGGGTATCCCCGTCGCGATCCTCGCCAACAACGGCGTGCTGTTCAGCGAGAGCGCGCAGAAGGGCGCGCACTTCATCGAGTTAGCCTGCCAGCGAAAGATCCCGCTGCTGTTCCTCCAGAACATCTCGGGCTTCATGGTCGGCGGCAAATACGAGGCGGAAGGCATTGCGAAACACGGTGCCAAGCTCGTCACCGCGGTGGCCACCGCGACCGTCCCGAAGATCACCGTCCTCATCGGCGGCAGCTTCGGCGCGGGCAATTACGGCATGTGCGGCCGCGCCTATTCGCCACGCTTCCTGTTCACCTGGCCCAACAGCCGGATCAGCGTGATGGGCGGCGAGCAGGCCGCGTCGGTGCTCGCCACCGTCCACCGCGACGCCGAAAGCTGGACGCCCGAACAGGCCGAAGCCTTCAAGGCACCCGTCCGCCAGAAATACGAGGACGAGGGCAACCCCTGGTACGCCACCGCGCGGCTGTGGGACGATGGCATCATCGATCCCGCCCAGACGCGAGACGTGCTGGGGTTGGCCTTTGCCGCGACGCTCAACGCTCCCATCCCCGAACGCCCCGCGTTCGGCGTGTTCAGGATGTAACCCGATGATCCTGTTGTCACTTTTGCTCGCCGCTGGCCAGGTCACCCCGGTCCAGCCGATCGTCAAAGGCACCGGCCTGCCGCCCGCGGTAATAACCGAAGAGGCCGGCGTCATGGTCCCGATCGACGCGCTCTTCGCCGCGCTCGCCGCCCGCGACGGCCAGGCGATCCTCGCGCAGGTCCGCCCCGACGGCGGCGCAACCGTCGCCGAGGAAAAGCCCGACGGCACGCGCAGCATCCGCCGCACGAGCTGGCCCGAGTTCGCCGCCAGCCTGAAACCCGGCCCCGAGCGCTACGCTGAACGCCTCACCGATCCCGCAATCGACATCGACGGCGACATCGCGATGGTCTGGTCGCCCTACGTCTTCACGATCGACGGCAAGGTCGCGCATTGCGGCACCGACCATTTCGACATGGTCCGCGAAGCGGGCCGCTGGAAGATCGCCAACATCACCTGGTCGAAGCGCACCACCGGCTGCGCGAACTGAGATGCTCTGTCCTACACCGCCCGCATCGGCCTATGCCGGGATCGCCATGCTGAAACAGCCGATCCCGTCCGCCGAAACCCGACCCCGCGACGCCATTTCCAACACGAAGTATACATCGCGTGGGCATCTATACTTTCTATACTTCACTCGGCTGAACCGATGATCGAATCGCTCCTGATCGCCAATCGCGGCGAGATCGCCTGCCGCATAATCCGCACCGCGAGGGCGCTCGGCATCCGCACCGTCGCGGTCTATTCGGACGCCGACGCGAACGCGCTCCACGTCCGCCACGCCGATGAAGCCGTCCACATCGGCGCCTCCCCGGCGCGCGAAAGCTACCTCGTCGGCGATCGCATCATCGCCGCCGCGAAGCAGACCGGCGCCGAGGCCATCCACCCCGGCTACGGCTTCCTCTCGGAGAATGCCGACTTCGCCCAGGCCGTTCTCGACGCCGGCTTGATCTGGGTCGGCCCCAACCCCGACAGCATCCGCGCGATGGGCCTCAAGGACGCCGCGAAACAGCGCATGATCGCCGCCGGCGTCCCCGTAACCCCCGGCTATCTGGGCGAAGACCAGTCCCCCGAGCGTCTCAAGGCCGAGGCCGACGCGATCGGCTACCCCGTCCTCATCAAGGCGGTCGCCGGCGGCGGCGGCAAGGGCATGCGCCGGGTCGATACCGCCGCTGAGTTCGCCGACGCGCTCGTCTCGTGCCAGCGCGAGGCGGCCTCGTCGTTCGGCAACACCGACGTCCTGATCGAAAAATACATCCTCTCGCCGCGCCACATCGAGGTGCAGGTCTTCGGCGACAGCCACGGCAACGTCGTCCATTTGTTCGAACGCGACTGCTCGCTCCAGCGCCGCCACCAGAAGGTGATCGAGGAAGCCCCCGCACCCGGCATGGACGAAGCGACCCGCGAAGCCATCTGCGCCGCCGCGGTGAAAGCGGCCAAGGCGGTCGACTACGTCGGCGCCGGCACGATCGAGTTCATCGCCGACGCCAGCGAAGGCCTCCGCGCCGACCGCATCTGGTTCATGGAAATGAACACGCGGCTCCAGGTCGAGCACCCGGTCACCGAAGAGATCACCGGGCAGGATCTGGTCGAATGGCAACTCCGCGTCGCGAGCGGCGAGCCTTTGCCAAAACGTCAGGATGAGCTGGCGATCGACGGCTGGGCGATGGAAGCACGGCTCTATGCCGAGGATCCCGCCAAGGGGTTCCTGCCCTCCATTGGCACGCTCGAGCGGTTCGATCTCGGCACCGCCGCTCGCGTCGATACGGGGGTCGAGCAGGGCGCGGAAATCTCGCCCTTCTACGACCCGATGATCGCCAAGGTGATCGCCTTGGGCGAAGACCGCGAGACCGCGCGCGAAACCTTGGCCGACGCGCTCGACGGCGCCGTGGTCTGGCCGGTACGCTCCAACGCGGGGTTCCTGGTCGAGGCGCTCGACCACCCAGACTTCGTTGCCGGCACGCTCGACACCGGCCTGATCGCCCGCGAAGGCGACGCGCTCATGCCGCCGACGCACCCGACCGAAGAGGCTATCACCGAGGCCGCCGGCGCGCTGGTATCCACCGATCCGATCGCGGGCTTCCGCCTCAACGCAGCCCCCCGCCGCAGCGCGACGTTCCTGCTGGACGGCGAACCGGTTGAGGTCGAACTCGACGGACAGGCCGGGACGATGCCCGCGTTCGAAGACGTGCTGATCTCCGAAGCCGGCCAGACTTGGCAGCTAAAGCCCTGGCGTGCATCGGGCGTGGCGGCTGGCGCAGCAGCCGACGGAGCGATCCTGTCCCCCATGCCCGGCCGCATAATCGCGGTCGACGTGGCGGCGGGCGATACGGTCACCAAGGGCCAAAAGCTCATCACGCTGGAGGCGATGAAGATGGAGCACTCCCTGACCGCACCGTTCGATGGGACGGTCGAGGCGCTTGCCGCGGTGGTTGGGGGACAAGTGACCGAGGGCACCGTGCTTGCCAAGATCGGCAAGGCTGACGACTGACTGTTCCCCGGCGAAGGTCGGGGCCCAGGTGGAAAGGTGGATGTTGGAGGACGTTGGCGCCCGATCGCCGACCTAGCCCAACTGGACCCGGCCTTCGCCGGGGAACGAGGAGAAGATCATGGCAGGCCGCTATTACGACGACTGGAGCATCGGCGACCGGATCGAGCACGAGATCCGCCGCACCGTGACCGAGACGGACAACCTCCTGTTCTCGACCATGACGCACAACCCGCAACCACTGCACCTCGATATCGAGGCGGCAAAGGCCAGCGAGTTCGGCCGGATCCTCGTCAACGGCACCTTCACCTTCGCGCTGATGGTCGGGTTGTCGGTAGGCGAGACGACGCTCGGCACGCTGGTCGCCAATCTCGGCTACGACAAGCTGGTGCATCCGAAGCCGGTGTTCATCGGCGACACGATGCGCTGCCAGACCGAAGTGACCGACCTCAAGACGAGCAAGTCGCGCCCGAACGCAGGTATCGTCACCTTCACGCACCGCCTGATCAACCAGCGCGACGAGATCGTCTGCCAGTGCCTGCGCACCGCTCTGATCGAGCGGCGCGCTGGCGTGCCTCAGTGATTGTCGCGCGGTAGGCCCATCGTCTGCGCGATCCGCTGATACTTCTCCGCACCTTCGAGGATCGCACCGGTTTCCATCTGGCCGACGGTGGCGCGCTGGATTTCCTGCCAAGGCGTCTGCGAACGCGGGAAGGCATAGCCGCCGTCTGCGGTAAGGGTGCGGCGCCGCTCGGCGAGTTCCTCGTCGGAAATCAGCACGTTGGCCGATCCCTTGGCAAGGTCGATGCGAACCCGGTCGCCGGTCCGGATCAGCGCAAGCCCCCCCATCGCCGCCGCCTCAGGCGATGCGTTGAGGATCGAAGGTGAGCCCGACGTCCCCGACTGTCGCCCATCGCCAATGCAGGGAAGCGCATGAACCCCCTCCCGGATCAGATACGCCGGCGGCCGCATGTTCACGACCTCAGCCGCGCCCGGATAGCCGATCGGGCCGGCGCCACGCATGAACAACAACGTGTCGGTCGTGATCCCGAGCGAGGGATCGTCGATCCGGTGGTGATAATCCTCCGGCCCGTCGAACACGACCGCGGGGCCTTCGAACGCCTCGGGATCGTCCGGGTTCGACAGATAGCGCTCGCGGAATTCCGGCGAGATCACGCTGGTCTTCATGATCGCCGAGTCGAACAAATTGCCCCGCAACACGATAAACCCGGCATCCTCCAGCAACGGCGTCGCGAACGGCCGGATGACGCGCTCGTCCTCGATTGTCGCCGTCCGGCAATTGTCGCCGATCGTCTTGCCGTTGGCGGTCATCGCGTCTTCGTGGATCAGTCCCTGCTTCATCAGCTCGGCGACCACCGCCGGCACGCCGCCCGCATGGTAATAATCCTCGCCCAGATACTCGCCGGCGGGCTGGAGGTTCACCATCAGCGGCACCTTGTGACCGTGCGTCTGCCAGTCGTCGATAGGCAGGTCGACGCCGATATGGCGCGCGATCGCGGCAAGGTGGATCGGCGCGTTGGTCGAACCACCGATCGCCGAATTGACGACGATCGCGTTGTGGAACGCCTCCTTGGTAAGGATGTCGGACGGCTTCAGATCTTCCGAAACCATATCGACGATGCGCTTGCCGGTCTTGTACGCGACCTCCTGGCGGTCACGGTACGGCGCGGGAATCGCCGCCGAACCAGGCAACTGCATGCCAAGCGCTTCAGCAAGGCTGTTCATCGTCGTCGCGGTGCCCATCGTGTTGCAATAGCCGGTCGACGGCGCAGACGACGCGACGAGCTTGATGAAGCCCTCGTCGTCGATCGCGCCGGTCGCGAGCAGCTCGCGCGCCTTCCACACGATCGTGCCCGAGCCGGTGCGCTCGCCCTTGTGCCAGCCGTTGAGCATCGGGCCCACGGACAGAGCGATCGCCGGAATGTTCACGGTCGCCGCCGCCATCAGGCAGGCGGGCGTGGTCTTGTCGCAACCGATCGTCAGCACGACGCCGTCGAGCGGATAGCCGTACAGCACCTCGACCAGCGCCAGATAGGCAAGGTTGCGGTCGAGCCCGGCGGTCGGGCGCTTGCCGGTTTCCTGGATCGGATGAACCGGAAATTCGAGCGCGATGCCGCCGGCTTCACGGATGCCTTCGCGCAGGCGTTCGGCGAGCACGAGATGGTGGCGGTTGCACGGCGACAGGTCGCTGCCGGTCTGCGCGATACCGATGATCGGCTTGCCAGATCGCAGTTCCTCCAGGGACAGCCCGAAGTTCAGATAGCGCTCCAGATAAAGCGCGGTCATGTCGATATTCTCGGGGTTGTCGAACCACGCGCGCGAGCGAAGCTTTTGGGGAAGGGGGGGCAAGTCGGTCATCGGGAGACTTTCTGGAGATCGGATGTCGGCGCGCTGCGGTCAGCGCGCGACGGAAAGGCGGTAGATCATCGCGTGATGATACGGCTTGCCCGGATCGACGCGCGCGGAGATGAAGTTCGGTTTGTTCGGCGCATCCGGGAATTTCTGTGGTTCGAGCGCGATGCCGTCCCCCATCCGGTACAGATGACCCTGCTTGCCGATAAACGTGCCGTCGAGGAAGTTGCCGGTATAGAATTGCACGCCCGGCTCAGTCGAAAGTACGTCGAGCACGCGGCCCGAGACGGGGTCTTCGAGGCGGGCCGCGAGTTCGGGCTTGGCGGTCAGCCCTTTGTCGAGCGCGAAATTATGGTCGTAGCCATGGCCGTAGCGGATCTGCTGGTCGCGGCCGTCGCGAATGCCTTCGCCGACAATCCGGCCGTTACGGAAATCGAACACGGTACCCTGAACCGGTTGCAGCGCGCCGGTCGGGATCAGCTTGTCGTCGACCGGCGTGATCGCCTTTGCGGGGATCGTCAGCCGGTGGCCGTTCGCGCCCATCGCCGAACCTTCGCCGCCAAGATCGAAGATCGCATGGTTGGTCATGTTGACGACCGTCGGCTTGTCGGTCTTCGCATCATAAGCGATGCCAAGGTTGCCGGCTTCGTCGAGCGTGTAGGTAACCGTGACGTCGAGGTTGCCGGGATACCCCGATTCGCCGTCGGGGCTGCGGTGGCCGAGCACAAGCGTCGCGGTCGGACCACTCTCTATCGACACGACCTTCCAGGCAGCCTTGTCGAAGCCCTGGCCGCCGCCGTGGAGGGAATTGACCTTGTCGTTGAGCGGCAGCTGGTACGACTTGCCGTCGAGCGTGAAGCGGCCACCGGCGATGCGGTTGGCGAAACGACCGACCGTCACGCCGAAGAAATTGGGATGATCGACATAGGATGCGAGGTCGTCATAGCCGAGCACGACATCGGCGATCTTACCGCCGCGGTCGGGCCCCATCAACGACTGCAGCGTCGCGCCATAAGACAGGATGCGCGCAGATACGCCGTGCGCGTTGCTCAGTGTCACCGTCTCGATCGCGGTGCCGTCCTTGAGCGTGCCGGCGGGCGAGCGCTTCGCCTCGGCCGCGTCGGCTGTGTGCGCCGAAAGCGCTGCCAGCAAGGTTGCCACGATGATCCCCGTTTTTCCGATTGCGCGCATTCCGGTTCCCGTCCCTAATCGCTCGGCGCCGTTGACGCGCCTTGTGCGGCTATATAGTCGGACAATATATTTCTGGGCAAGCCTTGCGGGAAAAGACTGTTGCGGTCGCCGACACGGCACGGAGGATGGAACGACTATGGCGATGCCGATACAGACGCAAAAACCCGTTGACGCCGGAGCGGTGCATGCCTCGGGCTACCGCTCTGCGCTCACCCTGCTAGCCAGCCTATTCTTCATGTGGGGCTTCATCACGGTCATCAACAATACGCTGCTGCCGCACCTGCGCAGCGTGTTCGACCTTAGCTACACGCAGACCACGCTGATCGAAAGCGTCTGGTTCATCGCCTATTTCTTCGCCTCCATTCCATCCGCCAAGCTGATCGAGCGGGTCGGGTATCAGCGCGCGATGGTGTTCGGGCTAGGCCTGATGGCGGTCGGCGCACTGATGATGGTGCCCGCCGCGCGGCTACCTTCCTACGGCGTTACGCTGATAGCGTTGTTCGTGATCGCTAGCGGCATCACCCTGCTTCAGGTCGCGGCGAACCCCTACGTGGCCGTCGTTGGTCCGCCGGAAACCGCGTCGTCGCGCCTGAACCTAGTGCAGGCGTTCAACTCGGCCGGCGCGACGCTGGCGCCGTTGTTCGGCGGCTATCTGATCCTGGGGCGTTCGACCTCTGGCACTGCTGCCGCCGGTTCGACCGCAGTACTGACGCAGGCCGAGCGAGTAGCCGACGCGCAGTCGGTGGTGCTGCCGTATCTGATCGTCGCTGCCGTGCTCGTCGTGCTCGCGATCGTGATCGCGCGCTTCCCGCTGCCGGCAATGGGTTCGTCGACGCAGCGTTCGGCCAAGGCGGACCGCAAGGGGCAGTCGCTCTGGTCGCATCGCAATCTTGTGTTCGGCATCCCGGCGATCTTCATTTATCTGATAGCCGAGATTGGCGTCGCCAACCTGTTCATTAACTTCGTCAGTCAGCCGAATATCGGTAACCTGACGCATGAGCAGGCATCGCATTACCTGTTCGTCCTGTGGGGCGGGATGATGGTTGGGCGGCTGATCGGCAGTGTCGTGATGCGCACGATTCCGGCCGAACGCGTGCTGGCGTTTGCGAGCATCGGTGCCTGCGTCGTCATGCTCGTCGCAACCTTCACCACTGGCCATGTCGCGATGTGGGCGCTGATCTCGGTCGGGTTGTTCCACTCCATCATGTTCCCGACAATTTTTACGCTCGGTATTAAAGGGTTGGGGCCATTGACCGAAGAGGGCTCCGGCCTGCTGATCATGGCGATTGCCGGAGGCGCGCTGGTCATCGTGCAGGGATGGCTCGCCGATACCTACGGCTTGCAGAATTCGTTCCTGCTGACCGCGGCGTGTGAACTCTACGTGTTGTTCTACGCGGTTTGGGGCTCCCGGACTACCAGTGCGCTGCCGGAGCAGGCGACGCGCTGAGCGCTAAAATGACGCCCTACCGTGGTCTGATAATTAACGGCGACGCGCAGTCTCTTAAAATGCGTAGTCGGCCTGACAATCAGCTAATCTGCCGACTAGTTCGGCTGTATTAAGTCAGAGTAATAGGGTATTGCTGTCGTTCGTCAGCAGGAGAAGTAAAAGTGACCAGATTGCGCCTATTGCAGCATCGCGCGGCGGACGGAACGCGGTCGGTAATCGCCGCGACCGATGCGGGCGCGAACATGGTCGTGGGCGTGAACAGCGTTCGAGATCTCGCGGCTCGTGCGATTGCCGATGGCACCGATCTCGCGGCGGCGGTCCAAGGATGCGGTACCGGTGCGGCGGTTGACATCGCCGCCGAGCTTGCCGCCGGCCGCCTGATCTCGCCGATCGATCATGACGATCCCGCCCATCTGATCATGACCGGCACGGGGCTGACCCACCTCGGCTCCGCGGAAGGTCGCGACAAGATGCACCGGGCCGCGCAAGCCGCCGATACGCTTACCGATTCGATGCGGATGTTTCTCGACGGCGTCGCAGGCGGCAAGCCCGAAGCCGGCGAGACCGGGCAGCAGCCCGAATGGTTCTACAAGGGTGACGGTTTGGGTCTGGTCGGCCCCGGCGGCGCACTGATCAGTCCGGCCTTCGCGCAGGATGGCGGAGAGGAACCAGAGCTTGCCGGGATCTACCTGATAGGGCCCGACGCCACGCCGTTCCGCCTCGGCCTGTGCCTCGCCAACGAGTTCAGCGATCACGTTACCGAGCGGCACAATTACCTCTGGCTCGCGCATTCAAAGCTGCGTCAGGCAGCGCTGGGTCCCGAACTGCTGACGGGCGCGATCCCCGACCATATCGAGGGCATGAGCCGCATTCACCGCGACGGCGCACTGCTCTGGGAAAAGCCGTTCCTGTCGGGCGAGGCGAACATGTCTCATACGATCGCCAATCTCGAGGCGCATCATTTCAAATACGACCTGTTTCGCCGGCCGGGCGACATCCACGTCCACTTCTTCGGCACCGCAACCTTGTCGTTCAGCGAAGGCGTGATGACGCAGGAGGGCGATGTGTTCGAGATCGAGGCCGCGCCCTTCACGCTGCCGCTGCGCAACACGCTGGCGAAGGCAGCGCCGGCGCCGGTGACCGTCCGGTCGCTTTAGCCCGGGCCGCGGATCGGCAGCGTGAGGCAGGCGAGCAGTCCGCCCAGCGTTACCGACGGGCCTAGCGACAAGGTGCCGCCGTTCAGTTCGGCGAGTTCCCGAGCGATCGACAGGCCGAAGCCATAGCCCTCGTCGCCTTCGTCGAGACGGCGGCCGGGCAACATCGCTTGCGCCACCGCTGCCTTGGTCAGTCCGGGGCCATCATCGGCAATGACAATCGACGCGAGTCCCCCGTCCGCCGCCGCCGTTACTGAAATTGCGGATTTCGCGTGCCGCCAAGCATTATCGAGAAGATTGCCCATCATCTCGTCAAGGTCTTGCGGATCGACCGCCACCCTCAGGCCGTCGGGCATGCGCATTTCGATGGTCAATGGCCGTTCGGCATGGATTCGGCGCATCACTACGACGAGATCGACCACCGCTGGCGCGACCGCGGTCTGCGTCCGCGTGCCCGTACCGGCAGCATCGGCGCGCGCCCGGCCGAGATGATGGCGGACACGGCGGTCGATCTGGTCGGCCATGTCGCGGACCTCGTCGTCGGCGCCTGCCGCGGCGAGCTTCAGCGAGAGGGCGGCGAGGGGCGTCTTCAGGCCGTGCGCCAAATTGGCGACGTGCTGGCGCGCGTGGGCGAGACCCGCGGCGTTCTGGTCGATCAGCGCATTCAGTTCGGTGACGAGCGGTTGCAGTTCACCGGGTTGGTCGGTGGGGACATGGCGCTCGGTACCGGCGCGAACGGCGGCGAGCGACGTGCGGAGATCGCGCAAGGGACGTAGGCCAAAACGGAGTTGCACGAGCGTCGCAAGCGCGAGCCCGACGCCGAGAAGTGCCAGCGATCCGAGCAACGGGATCATCGCCTCGCGCAGCGGTTCCTCGACAATCCGGCGGGGTCCGATGGCGGTGATCGTCACAGCGCCGCGCGACGTGGCGACGTCCATCGTGCGGGAGTGGAGGCGATTGCCGCTGCGATCGCGCGTGTCACCGGCGTGGAGCGCGTGATCTTCGGGGCCGCCGGGGCCGGGAGGATGAGGCCGCCGGGGATCGGGTTGCGTGGCGGGAGGTATTACCTTGATCGGTGGCGCCGGCTTGGGGGCCGGGGCTGTGATGGGGGGCAGGGGGCGGGTCGTGCCGCTGTCGAAGCGACCGGCGGGGCCTTCGACCTGCCATGCCCAGTCGGAGCCGGGGACGCCGAATTCGGGCAGGTCGACCGCAAGGGTTTGGTCGAGCGTAGCATCGGGACGGACCGCGCGCGCGAGCACCGCGACCTGCGCGTCGAGCCGCTCGTCGAGCCCGCGCGTGACGAAGCGTTCGAGGACATGACCGATCGTCACTCCCGCGAACAGCAGCGCGAGCCCGGTCGACAGCCCTGCGATGACGAGCATTCGGCCAAAGAGCGATCGGGGAATGAGGCGGAAGCGGTTCATCACGGGCGCCCATCTAGGTATAGCGATCCGACAGCCAGATCCCACCCCGGCAAAGGCCGGGGCCCAATTAGAAAGGTTTTTATAATGGCGGACTGCGCTCCATCAGCGACGTCCCCCAATTGGGCCACGGCCTTCGCCGGGGTGGTGGACATGGTCATCACGCCCCGTCCGCCGTCAGCCGGTACCCACGGCCGCGCACCGTCTCGATCATCTGCGCACCGATCTTCCGCCGCAGCCGGCCGATGATCACCTCGATCGAGTTCGAATCCACGTCTGCGTCGTGTTCGTAGACGCGGTTGGTTAGGTCGTGGCGTTCAATGACAACTTCGCGGCGGAGCATTAGGGCTGAGAGGACGCGCCATTCGAAGGCGGTGAGTTTGAGCGGCAGGCCGTTCAACTCGAACGTGCCGAGTTGTGCGTCGAACGTCAGCGGTCCGCAGGTGACGCGCGATGCGGCATGACCGGCCGCGCGACGGACCAGCGCGCGGAGCCGCATGACCACTTCCTCGACCCGGAACGGCTTCACGACGTAGTCGTCGGCGCCCGCCTTGAAGCCCTCGACCTTCTCGGACCAGCCGTCGCGCGCGGTCAGGATCAGGACGGGCAGGTCGCGCCCCGCCGCACGCCAGTCGCGCAAGACCGACAGCCCGTCGCGCTTGGGCAGGCCGAGATCGAGCACCGCCGCGTCATAGAGTTCGGTTGCGCCCAGATGGCCGCCATCCTCGCCATTGTTCACGACGTCGACCGCGAAATGCTCCGCGCGCAACGCTCGCGCCAGCCCGTCGGCGATCGCCGCATCGTCCTCGACCAATAATACCCTCATGCGCCTGTCCCTACGCCTCAGACCCCAACGGAATCTGAACGGCTTGGTTCAGCGTGCGTCGGGAGCGGTCGCCTAGACGGTGATTCGTCAACCAATGAGAGGAACGACGAATGACCGAACATTCCCACCCCGCGCCGAACACGCGCTTGAATCTCCGCCGCAACCGTCTGGCGCTCGCCGCGGCCGGTCTGCTGGTGGTCGGTGGTGCAGCCGGTGCCGTCACCGTCGCCGCCACGCGCCCGAGCGTGACCATGGCACCCGCCACCCCGATCGCGATCCGGTCGCTCCAGTCCGACGGGATCGTCACGATCCGCGGCACCGTCGCGGAGACCTATGGCAACAAGTTCGTGATGGCCGATCGCACCGGTCGCGCACTGGTCGATCTCGGTCGGGAGGGCGAAGGCAGCAACCTGGTCGCGGTCGGTCAGCCGGTGACGATCCAGGGCTGGTTCGAGGATGGCTTCGTCCACGCCTCGTTCCTCGTGGCGCCCGGTGGCAAGGTGACCGCGCTCGGCCCGGTTGGTGGCCCGCCGCGTGGCCCGCACGGTCCTGGTGGCCCAGGACGTGATGGCCCAGGACGTGACGGCCCCGGCCGTGATGGGCCTGATGGTCCCAGCGGCCCAGGTGCTCCGCCGCCGCCTGTCGGCGTGGCTCCTCCGCCGCCAACGGCTAACGGTGCGGTCACTCCGGCGCCGGTTGCTCCCGCCATCGACGCGCAGGCAACCGCGCCAACCCGGCAAGTTACGCCCGCGACCTGACGTCGTTCGCCCGGCTGCGACAATCTGAAACTAGCGTGGAGCCGGTATCACGCCGGCTCCGCGTCATCGCCGTATCGGCGCAGTCTGCAGTTGTTGGCGGCTCTGCGCCGGTCCGGGTGTGCGGACCCAGTAGCGGCCGGTCACCATCAGCGGCAGCGCGAGCAGCAGGCCTGCACCGACGTCCCAGACTCCGTCGCCGATCAGTCCAGCGCCGAGCCCCGCGACGGTCGACACGCCGAGCAGGATCGGGAGCGCGAAGATCTGGCTATTGGTCTTGTGAGTCATGCGATTTCTCCCGCCATCACGACTTCGCGGACGCGCTGGTCGCTCGGACCGCCGCGACGACGCAGCCAAAGATACAGCCCGCTGCCGAGCACGATGATCGTCAATATGTCGAAGATGGCCCAGATGATCTTCATCGCGAGGCCACCGTAATTTCCGAAATGCAGCGGCTGTGCGAGCAGCATCGCCTGCATGTACCAGGGCATCGGCACGACCGCGTCGAGCCGTCCGGTCGCGGCATCGACGAAGCCCGGCAGTAACAGCTTCGACGTCAGCGGCGTCGCGCCCTTCAGGAACACGGCGTAATGGTGCTGGCTGCTGAAGACGACGCCGGGGAAGGCGATGAACTGCGGCTTCATGTCGGGCGCCTTGCGCTGCACCGCGTCGAGCGCGGATTGCACCGATGCGCGCTGAGACCCGAGTGGCGTCCGCGTCTCGCTGGCGATAATCTCCGCGAGACCATTCGCCTTCCAGATGGCGGTGATCGGCACGACGAACGTGTTGATCGTCCCCGTAATGCCGACGACGCTCGCCCAGACGAGCGTGACGATGCCGAGCAAATTGTGGCGATCGAGCCAGCCGAGCCGCTTGCTACGGCCGCGCCGCAACGTGCCGAAGTCGAGCTTGGCCATGAACGGAGCGTAGAGCACGACGCCCGAGACGATCGCGGCGAAAAACAACAGGCCCATCACGCCGAGGAATATTTCCGCCCAGAAGCCGAGCAGCATGTCGGTGTGCAGTTCGAGGATGAACGCCATCACGCCCGGGACATAGGGCGGCATCTTCGCGCCCGTACGCGCGTCGAAGGCGAGGAAATGCATCGCCGCGGGAACCGCATCGGGCGTTGGACCGGTGGTGACGTAGACGATCGGCCGCTCTTCTTCGAAGCTGATATAGAGCGGAACCTCGCCGGGGACCGCCTTCGCCGCGCGGTCGAGAATGGCGTCGAGCGATAGCGACGGCGTGTCTGCCGGCAACGTCGCCATGGCCGCGGGTGGGTTGAACCAGCCGTCGATCTCCTCTTCGAAAATCAACGGAAGACCGGTCACGCAGAGCATCAGCAGGAACGCCGTGCAGATCAGGCTCGTCCATTTATGGACCAGATACCAGGTCTTGATCGTGCCGCGAGTCATGCGCGGGGGACGACGATGTCAGAAGAAAGGTGCTGCCGGCTGGTCACCGGCACACAGGTACAGATTTGATAACGATGTGCAATAGCGATGTGGAAGCGGGCGCTTTGTCCGCTAATCCTCCCCCGGCATGGGGAGGTAGCTGGCACTTGCCATACGGAGGGGGAGGTACGGGTAACGAACGTTGCGTTTTCCTCCCCCTCCGTCACCTTCGGTGCCACCTCCCCCTTGCGGGGGAGGATTTGTGGTCAGGCTACGCCCGCACCGCCGGTGACGCCGTAGACTTCACCCGTGATGTAACTCCCCTCCTGCGAGGCGAGCAGGACATATACCGGGGCGATCTCCACTGGCTGGCCCGGACGCCCGAAGTGGCTCTTCGACCCGAACGTCTCGACCATCTCCTGCGGCTGACCGCCGCTTGGCTGCAACACCGTCCAGAATGGCCCCGGCGCGACGACGTTGGCGCGGATGCCCTTCTCGATCAGCTGCTTGGCGAGGCCCTTGGTGTACGCGACGATCGCCGCCTTGGTGGTCGCATAGTCGAGCAGATTGTCCGACGGATCATAGCCCTGCACCGACGCGGTCGTGATGACCGCCGCGCCAGCGGGCAGGTGCGGGACGGCCGCCTGCACGAACCAGTGTAGCGCATAGACGTTCGTCTTCATCGTCTTGTCGAAATCGTCGGTCGAGATATCGGCGACGGTCGGCCGCGTCTGCTGGCGCCCGGCGTTGACGACCAGCACGTCGAGCCCGCCGAACGCGTCGACCGTCTGCTTGACCGCGGCGCGACAGAACGCCTCGTCCTTCACGTCGCCCGGCAGCGCGAGCGCCTTGCGCCCTTCCGCCTCGATCAATGAAACGACTTCCTTCGCGTCGGCCTCCTCGGCGGCGAGATAGACGATCGCGACGTCGGCGCCTTCGCGCGCATAGGCGATCGCCGCGGCACGGCCGATGCCGCTGTCGCCGCCGGTAATCAGCGCCTTGCGCCCCGCCAGCTTGCCCGAGCCCTTGTAGCTCGTTTCGCCGTGATCAGGCTTCGGGTCCATCTTCGACGCGATTCCCGGCGCTTCCTGCGGCTGTTGCGGGAAGGGGGGCTGTGGATATTGCGTGCGCGGATCTTGCATGGTGAGCCGGTCGGCCATGGGTTGCTCCTGTGTAGAGTGAACAGGGGCAACCCATGCCGGCGCGGATAGGTTGCGCCTTATTTGAGCAGGATCAACGCCTTCGACAGCGTCATGTAGATCCCCCAGAGGATCGGCAGCCCGACCGCCAGCCACGCGAAAACAACGACCGGCGAGGTGCCGGCGTCCGCCGCGACCGTCCCGCCGGCCACCGTCTCGACCGCGATCGGCCGGTCGTCCGCTGGCATGTGGAACTTGGCGGCGACCGGCCGCACGAACAGGTTCGCGACGAACCCCGCGACCAGCATCGCCGCCAGCACCCAGAAGATCGGTGGATAGATATCGCCACGCGGCACGCCGGCCGCGATCGCACGATCGCGCATGTTGGCGACGAGCAGCGGCCCGACAACGCCGGCGGTCGACCAGGCGGTCAGCAACCGGCCATGGATCGCACCGACATATTTCGTCCCGAACAGATCGGCGAGATACGCAGGCGCGGTCGCGAAACCACCGCCGTACATCGACGCGAGGATACAGAAGACCAGGATGAACAGGCCGAGCGTCGTACCGGCGAGTGCCGGTGCCGCCAGACCATAGAGCAGCGCGCCCGCCACCAGGATCGTCGCGAACAACGGCTTGCGCCCGATCCGATCGGACAGCCATGCCCAGAAGAACCGTCCGCCGATGTTGAACAGGCTGATCGCACCGACGAACCCTGCGCCGACCGCCGCCGCCGCCTTTTTCTGATCGTCGTCGAACGCGGTGAACAGCACGCCCGGCGCATCGATCAAGCGTCCGCCGAACAGCTCCTGCAACATCGGCGAGGCGATGCCGATGATCCCGATCGACGCGGAAACGTTGAAGAACAGCACCAGCCACACCAGCCAGAATTGCGGTGTGCGGTGCGCGTTCGACAAGGCGACGTTGAAGCGGCTGATCGAGGCTTTCGCGCTGGTCGGTGCGGTCCAGCCCGCGGGCGCCCAGCCCTCGGCGGGTACGCGATAGCCGATCGCGCCGGCCATCATGAACACGAAATAGACGCAGGCCAGCACGAGGAACGTCTGCCACACGCCTACCCCGGTGGGGCTCGCGAAATGCTTCATCAACAGGTCGGCGAGCGGTCCGCCGATCATCGCACCACCGCCGAAGCCCATGATGGCCATGCCGGTCGCCATCCCGCGCCGATCGGGAAACCACTTGATCAGCGTCGACACCGGCGAGATATACCCGAGTCCAAGCCCGATCCCGCCGATCACGCCCGACCCGAGCCAGATCAGCCACAACTGATGCGTCGCGATGCCGATCGCGGCGATGCCCATGCCGCCGCACCAGCAGAATGCCGCGACGATGCCGGCCTTGCGCGGCCCGGCCCGTTCGAGCCAACCGCCCCAGATCGCGGCGGCGGCACCGAGCACGACGAAGAACAATGTGTACGTCCAGACGAGATCGCTCACGCGCCAGTCGCAGGTCGTCGTGGTCAGCGCGCCGACCAGCGAGAGGTTGGGGCAGGCGACCGGGTCCGAAATCCCGATCGCGCGCGACAGCGGCAGCCAGAACACGCTGAACCCGTACGCCATGCCGATGCACAGGTGGATCGCCAGCGCACACGGAGGCACCAGCCACCGGTTGAAGCCGGGCGCGGCGACGGTGCGTGCCCTGCTCAGAAAGCCGTCGGCGGCTGTATCATGCGTGTCCGGCATGCAATCCCCTGTTTATTATCTCTTATAATCCGGACGATGGTCGATCAGGCGGCGAATGTCACCTCGAGTGGGTCGAATCCTTCGATCGTCGCGCGCACGGTCTGTCCGCGCTGGATCGCGCCGACGCCGGCGGGGGTGCCCGTGAAGATCAAGTCGCCCGGGGCCAGTTCGACGAAGGTCGACAGCGTCGCGATGATCTCCGGCACGCTCCAGATCATCATCGACAGGTCGCCCGACTGACGGGTCTCGCCGTCGACGGTCAGCGCGATGCTGCCCGTCGTCGCGGGAATGCCCGGCGTGAGCGCGGCGACGGGGGCTGAGCGATCGAAGCCCTTCGCCATGTCCCAAGGTCGACCCGCTTTCTTGGCCACCGCCTGGAGATCGCGCCGCGTCAGGTCGATGCCGACGCCCGCACCGAAGATCGTCGCGGCGGCATCGTCGACGCTGATATTCTTGCCGCCGGCACCGAGCGCGATCACGAGTTCGACTTCGTGATGCAGGTCTTCGGTCTGTGGCGGGAAGGGCAGGGTCGTGCCGCTGGCGACGACCGCGTCCGCCGGCTTGGAGAAGAAGAACGGCTCCTGGCGATCGGGGTCGGATCCCATCTCGCGGGCGTGATCGGCGTAGTTCTGGCCGACGCAGAAGATACGGCGGACGGGGAAGCGGTCGTTCGTGCCGGCGATCGCAATCGTCGGTGCGGTGATCTCGGGTATCTGCATGAATGCTCCTTATGCGGCCTTCATCGGCTGCGAGCGCCGGGTTTGCAACGTGCCGGGTTCGCCGCGCACCGGGTTTTCAACGGGAGCGGAACGTCTTTCGACTCAGGCGGTTACGGCTAGGTACCCAGAGGAGATACCCCGATGCCCAGCAAGCAACCCGTTCGGTTCGACCCGTCGGTAGAGACGATCGCGCCCGACGAGCAGGAGACGCTGAAGACGCTGGAGGGGTCTTTCCAGGAGATACTGGAGACGACGTCGCAGGACTATGGTCACGCGGTGCGCTCGGTCCACGCAAAGGCTCACGGCATCGCGCGCGGCACCTTCACCGTGGCCGACGACCTGCCGGCCGAACTCGCCCAGGGCATCTTTTCCCGGCCCGGTACGCACGAGGCGGTGATCCGCATCTCGACCAACGCCGGCGACATCCTCGACGACAGCGTAAGCCTGCCACGTGGTCTCGCGCTCAAGGTGCTCGACGTCGAGGGCGCGCGCCTGCCGGGGTCCGAAGGCGACACGACGCAGGACTTCATCATGGTCAACGGTCCGGCCTTCTCCGCGCCCGACGCCAAGGCATTCTCGAAGAACCTCAAGCTGCTGGCCAAGACGACCGACCGGTTCGAGGGTGTGAAGAAGGCGATGTCGGCCACGTTCCGCGTCGTTGAATCCGCGCTGGAAGCGGTCGGGGGACAGTCGGCGACGTTGCAGACGCTCGGCGGTGCCAAGCCCGTGCACCCGCTTGGTGAGACCTATTATTCGCAGACGCCGTTTCGGTACGGCGACTATATCGCAAAGGTCGCGCTGTTTCCCGTTTCGCCCGGTATCACGCGCCTGACCGGCGATACCGTCGATATCACCTCGCGGCCCGACGCGCTGCGCGAGGTCGTGCGTGACGAGCTGATCGAGCATGGCGGCACGTGGGAGTTCCGGGTGCAGCTCAACACCGATCTCGAGACGATGCCGATCGAGGACGCCTCGGTCGTCTGGGACGAGGCGGAGAGCCCGTTCGTGACTGTCGCGACGCTCGAAATCCCGCCGCAGCTTTCGTGGGAGCACGGCGTGACGGATCGCACCGACGACGCGCTGTCGTACAGCATCTGGCACGGCATCACCGCCCACCAGCCGCTCGGCGGCGTCAATCGCGCGCGCAACGAAACGTACAAGCAGTCGGCGAATTTCCGCGGCAATTTCAACGGGTGCCCGATGCACGAACCGACGAAGCTGTCCGAACTTGCTTAAGGCCCGCACGCTGAAACTGTTCCACGTCAGCGACGTGCACTTCGGTGCGGAGGACCCGGCGGCGATCGCCTGGTTCTCCGAGCTGGTGGCGGAGGAAAAGCCCGACGCGGTCATCATGACCGGCGACCTGACGATGCGCGCGACCAAGGACGAGTTCCAGCGTGGTGGCGACTGGCTGCGGTCGCTCGGCGTGCCGGTGACGCTGGAGGTCGGCAACCACGACATTCCCTATTATTGGGATCCGTTCCGGCGGCTGCTCGCACCGTACCAGCGCTACGCAGCGGTCGAGCAGATGATCGAGAAGCCGCTGGAGCTTCCCGGCGTCACGGTCGTGCCGCTGAAGACGACGGCGCGGGCGCAGTGGCGGTGGAACTGGTCGAAAGGGCGCGTGAGTTCGGGATCGTTGAAGCGCGCGCTGGCGATGATCGCGGACGTCCCGAAGGGCAATCTGATATTCATCGGCGCGCATCATCCGCTGATCGAGGGCGGCACCACCGGCACCGCCAAGACGCGTCACGGCGACGAGGCACTGACTGCGCTCGCCGAGGCCGGCGCGCATGCGGTGCTGTCCGGGCACGTCCACGATCCGTTCGACGTGCCGGTCGAGCGCGAAGGCCGGATCATCCGGATGATCGGTGCGGGCACGTTGTCGAAACGGACACGAGGCAGTCCGCCCGCGTTCAACGAAATACGGGTCGACGGCGGGACGTTCGAGACGCTTGCGCGGACGCTGTCACAGGAGCCGAAGCATTCTATCACCAGCGATGTCTGATGCCCTGCGTCGCACTTAATCCGGCGCTTTCCCGGAATTGAATTCGATATTGATCTCGACCCAGCCGCCGAGGATCTGCTTCCCGCCGACACGCGGGGGGCGGACGCGGAACTGCCACGCGGCCTGACGCATTGCGCGCGCCAGCCCCGACCCGACCGGCGACTCGCTCAGCGCACGGCAGTTCTCGACCTGATAGTTGGCTATCATCCGGCACGCGATCCTCGCCCAGCTGTTCGGCGGCGGCGCGCTCTTCAGATAGCCGTTGAGTTCGGCATCGGTCGGACGGCGATACCATTCGACCTTGTACAACCGCTCGCCACCCGGGCCTTCGCCGGGACCATAAGCCGAGCCACTATCCTTGCCCTTGCCCGAACCACTGCCGCCATCCCCGCCCGCAAGCTGGTCATCGGGGTGTGACGGCATCTTCGAGATATCCGCGGCATCGAACATCTCCATGCCGCCGAGCATCTGGATCGGCGGCGGCGGTGGCGATTTCGGCGGGGCAGCGGGTGCCTGTGCCGAGGCGGCGCGCGGTGCGGCGCGCTGCGGCGAACCACCGCTCGCGCGCTTCTGCCGGGTCGGCGACGGCGTGCGCTTTTCAGGTGTCGGCGTGGCCTGATCCGGCGCCAGCTGAAACGTCACCGGATCGCGCCGCTCTTCGGGCTTCACGACCACCGACGGAGGTGCGAGTCGCAGCAGCAGCAGGATGATCAGGATATGCGCAATGACGGTCAGCACGAACGCGGCACTGCGCCGTCGCGCCGAACCGCGCGTCTCGTCCGACGAAGGATGGTACGCCGACCGCATCGGCTGTTCGCCTAGCCGGGCAAGCGCCCGACGGCAACGTCCGGCATCGACGATCTTTTTCGGGTATTCACGGCAAAGCGCCAATCGGATCAGCTGCGTGTCGTCACCAGCGCAGCGATCTCGTTCGCCGCAGCGTCTGCGCCGTTTTCCTGCAAAACCCGTGCTCCGATCTGCGCAGCCTTGGTCGCCACGCGCTTGGTCAGGATTGCGGTGATCGCGGCGCCGGCACGCGCGGTCGTAAAGTGTTTTGCCGACAGCGTCCGGCCAACGCCGATCGATTCTATACGGTGGCCGTTGTCGTACTGATCGCCCATGTGCGGAACGACGAGTTGCGGTTTGCCAGCCCGCAGCGCTTGGCCGGTCGACCCGGCGCCACCGTGGTGGATGATCGCGCAGGCCCGCGGGAACAGCAACGAGTGTGGGGCATACCGACAGACGTGGATGTCCCTGCCGGCTGCTGATTCATCGTCGCTGCCGGTCAGCAGTACCGCGCGCAGGCCGAGTGTTCGCGCCGTCGCCGCTGCGGTGGCGTAGAAGTCGCCTGGTGCAAACGTGGCAAAGGATCCCAGCGTGAAGACCAGCGGCGGCGGACCGGCTGACAAGAAGGCCTTCAGCGCGGGATCGAGCGTTTCGGGTGCGCCCGTATCGCTGTCGAATATCGCGAAGCCGGTAACGCGCGCGATCTTCGGCAGATCGGGTTGGCGCGGCGCGATGGTAGGCGAATAGCAGCACAACGTCAGGTCGGTTCCCACAGGCGTCTCGAGCAGCAATGCCTGGCGCGATCGGGGCAAACCGCATGCCACGCGAACCGCGTTGACGTGGCGGCCGTGACGATGCCGTAGGACACCGCGCATGAACCCGTACACCGACCGGTTCCAGACGCGGCCGATCGGCCCAGTCGGTGCGTGGGCCATCATCCGGAAATCGGGCGTGCTGGGAGGCGCATAGGCGGAAAAGGTCGCCATGGGCTGAAGCAGGACGTTGACCAGCGGGACGCCGCGCATTTCGGCGACGATCGGCGCGGCAAACACGAACAGCGAGGCGACCAGCGCGACAGCGCCCTCCATCGCGTCGTCCAGCGCCGTCGTGCTGTCGGCCAGCCACGGCATCAGGATCCTGTTCATCAGATAGGTCTGATCGGCCATGATCCGCCTTGCCACCTGGTCGGGGGGCATGCCCAACGTCTCGGTCAGGGCATCGAACCCGCCGACGATCGCCACGCCGGTCAGCCCCGCGGCTTCGACCTTGCCGACGTGATCGGCCGGTACTGCCAGCACCACCGCGAACCCTCTTGCCTTCAACGCGAGGCCGATGGCGATGAAGGGATGCAGGTCGCCAAGCGAGCCGATCGTGGCGAGGACGATCTTCCGCTTCGGCTCCATGTAGTCCTTCCCGGCCGCGAGTTTCGACGGCACCCGCCGCAGCCGTACAGCGGGAATGCGACTCATTTATTGCGGTGAAATTGCCGACGCCGTGGTGCACGGCGGTGTGCATGCGCTGGAGGCGAAGACCAACCGTCAGTCCAAACCGCCAGACCAGCTTCCCCCGTCGTGCCGGACTGGTTCCGGCATCGACGGTGCGACAGAATCCCGAGATTCTGGTTGGCGGAGCCGTGGACTCCGGGACTAGTCGGTAATTATCCCCACCCGACATGTCACCATCGTCATCCCCGCGAAGGCGGGGACCCATATGCTCCGACTCCGGCGATTTCGTCGCGAGGTTTGCCAGTATGGGTTCCCGCCTGCGCGGGAATGACGGTTACAAGCTGGAAAGGGATGATCGCCGAACCAGTCCGGGGTGACGACATAAATTCAGGACGGCGCAAAACACTCGACCCCGAACGCTCAGCGTCGATCTCCCCCAAATACGCGCTCTCGCCCCAAAACGAAAAAGGCCGCCGCCCGGTGTCCCGGACGACGGCCTTTATCTTAGTCAGCGCCGAAGCGTCTGACGAAACCGATTACTCGGCTTCGTTCAGATACTCGCCGGCATCCGCGTCGGTGCCGGTGCCCGAGGTGACGACCGCTGCGAGCGGATCTTCACCCACACCACCAGCGTCACGCGGCAAGCGCGCGAGTTCGGCGGCGTGCTCGTCGGCAGCCGACATCGGTGCCACGATCGACACCTCCGCCATCTTGCGCTGCTGGACGCGCATCGCGGCGTCGCGGCTGTTGGCCACGACACGCAGGCGGTTGAGGCCTGCACCGGTGCCTGCCGGGATGAGCCGGCCGACGATCACGTTTTCCTTCAGGCCCATCAGCATGTCCTGCTTACCCTGGACCGCTGCCTCGGTGAGGACGCGGGTGGTCTCCTGGAACGATGCCGCCGAGATGAAGCTGCGGGTCTGCAGCGACGCCTTGGTGATGCCGAGCAGGATGGGCTTCCCCTGTGCGCGGGTCTGCTTCTTCTCCAGCTTCTCGTTGGTCGCGTCCATTTCCTCGCGATCGACCTGCTCGCCCTTCAGCAGCGTGGTGTCGCCGCCATCGGTGATCTCGACCTTCTGCAGCATCTGACGAACGATCGTCTCGATGTGCTTGTCGTTGATCTTCACGCCCTGGAGACGATAGACCTCCTGGATTTCCGACACGAGATACTCGGCGAGGGGTTCGATGCCCATCGTCTCGAGGATGTCGTGCGGATCGGGCGAGCCGCCGATCAGGTTGTCGCCGCGCTTGACGTAATCGCCTTCCTGCACGTCGATGACCTTCGACTTCGGCACCAGATACTCGACGACGTCGCCGCCATCCTCGGGCTGGATGCCGATCTTGCGCTTCGCCTTATAGTCCTTGCCGAACACGACACGGCCCGAGATCTTGGCGATGATCGCCGAGTCCTTGGGGATACGCGCCTCGAACAGCTCGGCGACACGCGGCAGACCACCGGTGATGTCGCGCGTCTTGGCGCTCTCGCGGCTGACGCGGGCAACGACGTCGCCGCCGAACACTTGTGCGCCATCCTCGACCGACAAGGTCGCGCCGATCGCCAGCATGTAACGACCGGTCTCGCCCGACGTCTCGTCGAGCAGGGTCATGCGCGGACGCAGATCCTCCTTCGACTTGGTCGCCGCACGATATTCGATCACGACGCGCTGGGCGATGCCCGTGGCTTCGTCGGTCTGCTCGGTGAGCGTCTTGCCCTCGATCAGGTCGACATACTTGATCGTGCCCGGGTTCTCCGTGATCACCGGCATGGTGAACGGATCCCACTCGGCCATCCGATCGCCGCGCGACACGATGTGACCATCGTCGAACAGTACGTACGCACCGTAGGGGATGCGATCGACCGAAAGCTCGCGGCCGTCCATGTCGACGATCGCGATTTCGCCCGAGCGGCTGAGCACCACGCGACGGCCACGCTGGTCGACGATGATACGCAGATCGCGGAACTGCACCGTACCGTCGGCATGCGCCTCGAGGTTCGACGTTTCGTTGAGCTGCGCCGCGCCACCGATGTGGAACGTACGCATCGTCAGCTGCGTGCCCGGCTCACCGATCGACTGCGCGGCAATGACGCCGACAGCTTCACCGATGTTGACCGGCGTACCGCGGGCAAGATCGCGCCCGTAGCACTTGCCGCAGACGCCGATCTTCGACTCGCAGACCAGCGGGCTGCGGATCTTGCACGACTGCGTGCCGAGGCCCTCGATCGTCGTGATCATCGGCTCGTCGAGCAGCGTGCCCGACGGGATGATGACCTTGCCGGTCTTCGGATCGACGATGTCCTCCGCGGTCGTACGACCGAGGATGCGCTCGCCGAGCGATGCGATGGTCGAACCACCCTGGAGAATGGCCTTCATCTCCAGAGCGCGGGTCGTGCCGCAGTCCGGTTCGATGATGACGCAATCCTGCGACACGTCGACCAGACGACGCGTCAGGTAGCCCGAGTTCGCCGTCTTCAACGCCGTATCCGCGAGGCCCTTGCGAGCGCCGTGGGTCGAGTTGAAGTATTCGAGGACGGTCAGGCCTTCCTTGAAGTTCGAGATGATCGGCGTTTCGATGATCTCGCCCGACGGCTTGGCCATCAGGCCACGCATACCGGCAAGCTGCTTGATCTGCGCCTGCGAACCACGAGCACCCGAGTGGGCCATCATGTAGATCGAGTTGATCGGCTTTTCACGGCCGGTTTCCTCGTCGACCTTCACCGCACGGATCTCGTCCATCATGGCGTTCGCGACCTGGTCGCCGCAACGGCTCCAGGCGTCGATCACCTTGTTGTACTTCTCCTGCTGCGTGATCAGGCCGTCCTGATACTGCTGCTCGAAGTCCTTCACGAGCGCCTTGGTGTCGTCGACGAGACCAACCTTGGCGTCCGGAATGATCATATCGTCCTTGCCGAACGAGATGCCGGCGCGGAACGCGTGGCGGAAGCCGAGCGACATGATCGCGTCGGCGAACAGCACGGTCTCCTTCTGGCCGGTGTGACGATAGACCTCGTCGATCACGTCGCCCACGTCCTTCTTCGTGAGGAGGCGGTTGACGGTGTCGAACGGCACCTTGTGGCTATGCGGCAGGCACTCGCCCAGCAGCATGCGGCCCGGGGTCGTCTCGTACCGCTTGAGGTACTGCTTGCCCTTCTCGTCGGTCTGCGGAACGCGGCTGATGACCTTGGTGTGCAGCGTGACCGCCTGCGCGTTCAGCGCCTGATGCACTTCGGCCATGTCACCGAGCAGCATACCCTGGCCCGGCTCGTTCTCCTTCATCATCGACAGATAATAGAGACCGAGGACCATGTCCTGCGATGGAACGATGATCGGCTTGCCGTTGGCGGGCGACAGGATGTTGTTCGTCGACATCATCAGGACGCGTGCTTCGAGCTGGGCCTCGAGGCTCAGCGGGACATGCACGGCCATCTGATCGCCGTCGAAATCGGCGTTGAACGCGGAGCAGACCAGCGGGTGAAGCTGGATCGCCTTGCCCTCGATCAATACCGGCTCGAACGCCTGGATGCCGAGACGGTGAAGCGTCGGCGCACGGTTCAGCATGACCGGATGCTCGCGGATCACCTCGTCCAGGATGTCCCAGACTTCCTTGCGCTCCTTCTCGACCCACTTCTTCGCCTGCTTCAGGGTCATCGACAGACCCTTCGCATCGAGACGCGCGTAGATGAACGGCTTGAACAGCTCGAGCGCCATCTTCTTCGGCAGGCCGCACTGATGCAGCTTCAGCTCAGGCCCGGTCACGATGACCGAACGACCCGAATAGTCGACGCGCTTGCCGAGAAGGTTCTGGCGGAAGCGGCCCTGCTTTCCCTTGAGCATGTCGGACAGCGACTTCAGCGGACGCTTGTTGGCGCCCGTGATCGTGCGACCGCGGCGACCATTGTCGAACAATGCGTCGACGGCCTCCTGCAGCATGCGCTTCTCGTTGCGGACGATGATGTCCGGCGCACGAAGCTCCATCAGGCGCTTCAGGCGGTTGTTGCGGTTGATCACGCGGCGATACAGATCGTTCAGATCCGACGTCGCGAAACGACCACCGTCCAGCGGCACCAGCGGGCGCAGCTCGGGCGGGATGACCGGAACGACCTCGAGGATCATCCACTCGGGGCGGTTGCCCGAATCGATGAAGCTCTCGACGACCTTCAGGCGCTTGATGATCTTCTTGGGCTTCAGCTCGGACTTGGTGACCGCGAGCTCTTCGAGCAGCGCGGTGCGCTCACCGACGAGATCGAGCGATTCGAGCATGATGCGGACCGCTTCGGCACCAATACCGGCCGAGAACGCGTCCTCGCCATACTGGTCCTGCGCGTCGAGGAGCTCGTCCTCGGTCATCAGCTGGTACTTTTCGAGCGGGGTCAGGCCCGGCTCGATGACGATGTACGCCTCGAAGTACAGCACGCGCTCGAGCTGCTTCAGCTGCATGTCGAGCAACAGGCCGATGCGCGACGGCAACGACTTCAGGAACCAGATGTGCGCGACCGGGGCGGCGAGCTCGATATGGCCCATCCGCTCGCGGCGGACCTTCGAGACGGTAACCTCGACGCCGCACTTCTCGCAGACGATGCCCTTGTACTTCATGCGCTTGTACTTGCCGCACAAGCACTCGTAGTCCTTGATCGGACCGAAGATGCGCGCGCAGAACAGGCCGTCACGCTCGGGCTTGAACGTGCGGTAGTTGATGGTCTCGGGCTTCTTGATCTCGCCGAACGACCACGAACGGATCTTGTCCGGGGACGCGATGCCGATCTGGATCTGGTCGAACGTCTCGGCCTTGGCGACCGGATTGGCGAAGGGGGTCATCTCGTTCATGAGCTGTCCTTAGGAAAAATCTTCCCCCCTACCGCTTGCGGGAGGGGGAGGGGCCCAGCCTCTTCAGGCTGGGAGGGGGTGGGCGCCCGGCATCGACGTCGCACTTCGCTGCCGGCCGGGAGCCCACCCCTCGGTCCCCTCCCGCGAGCGGGAGGGGAGGGCATAGAAGCTACTCCGCCGCGATCTGGATGCCGTCGCTGTCGAAGCCGGGCTCCGACTGCTTCAGGTCCACATTCAGGCCGAGCGAGCGCATTTCCTTGACGAGCACGTTGAAGCTCTCCGGGATGCCGGCCTCGAACGTGTCGTCGCCCTTGACGATCGCCTCGTAGACCTTGGTGCGGCCGACCACGTCGTCCGACTTCACCGTCAGCATTTCCTGCAAGGTATACGCCGCGCCGTAGGCCTGGAGTGCCCAGACCTCCATCTCGCCGAAGCGCTGCCCACCGAACTGCGCCTTACCACCCAGCGGCTGCTGCGTGACCAGCGAGTACGGCCCGATCGACCGTGCGTGGATCTTGTCGTCGACCAGATGGTGGAGCTTCAGCATGTAGATGTAGCCCACCGTCACCTTGCGATCGAACTGATCGCCGGTGCGGCCGTCGAACAGGTCCGACTGACCCGACGTGTCGAGGCCCGCCAGCGCCAGCATCGCCGAGACATCGGCTTCGCGGGCACCATCGAACACCGGCGTCGCCATCGGCACGCCACCCTTCAGGTTCTTGGCCAGCTCGACGATCTCGTCACCCGTGCGGGCATCGATCTCGGCGTGATACTGCTCGCCGTACACCGTCTTGAGGCGATCACGGACCGCTTCCGGCATCGCACCCGGCTTGGCGTCCGGGTTCTCTTCGCGCCACGTCTCGAGAGCCGCGGTGATCGACTGACCCAGACCACGTGCGGCCCAGCCCAAATGCGTCTCGAAGATCTGACCGACGTTCATGCGCGACGGCACGCCCAGCGGGTTGAGCACGATATCGACCGGCGTACCGTCGGCGAGGAACGGCATGTCCTCCGCCGGCAGGATGCGGGAGATAACGCCCTTGTTGCCGTGACGGCCGGCCATCTTGTCGCCCGGCTGCAGCTTGCGCTTCACCGCAACGAACACCTTGACCATCTTCAGCACGCCCGGCGACAGCTCGTCACCACGCTCCAGCTTCTCGCGACGATCGTGGAACTTGTCCGTGATCAGCTTGGCTGCGTCGTCATACTGGATCTTGACCGCTTCCAGATCGCTCTGGATCTTGTCGTCGGCGACCGCGAACTTCCACCACTCGTGGCGGTCGACGCTGTCGAGCAGATCCATGTCGATCACGACGCCCTTCTTGACGCCCTTCGGCGCCGAGGTGGCGGTCTGGTCGAGCAGCATCTCGCGAAGACGCGACCAGGTCGCACGGTTCAGGATCGAACGCTCGTCGTCCGAATCCTTCTTCAAGCGCTCGATCTCCTCGCGCTCGATCGCCATCGCGCGCTCGTCCTTGTCGATGCCGTGACGGTTGAAGACGCGAACGTCGACGACCGTACCCGACACGCCCGGCGGCAGCCGAAGCGACGTATCGCGCACGTCGCTGGCCTTCTCGCCGAAGATCGCGCGGAGAAGCTTCTCCTCCGGCGTCATCGGCGATTCACCCTTCGGCGTGATCTTGCCAGCGAGAATATCGCCCGGCTCGACCTCTGCACCGATGTAGACGATGCCCGCCTCGTCGAGGTTGCGGAGTGCTTCCTCGCCGACGTTCGGGATGTCGCGCGTGATGTCCTCAGGCCCAAGCTTCGTGTCGCGCGCCATCACCTCGAACTCGTCGATATGGATCGACGTGAACACGTCGTCCTTCACGATCCGCTCGGAGATCAGGATCGAATCCTCGTAGTTGTAGCCGTTCCACGGCATGAACGCGACGAGGCTGTTGCGACCCAGCGCCAGCTCGCCGAACTCGGTCGACGGTCCGTCGGCGAGCACGTCGCCTGCACGAACCGCATCGCCCACCTTCACCAGCGGACGCTGGTTGATGCAGGTCGACTGGTTCGAACGCTGGAACTTCATCAGCGTGTAGATGTCGACGCCCGACTTGCCGGCATCGATCTCGCCGGTCGCCCGGATCACGATACGCGCCGCGTCGACCTGGTCGACGATGCCCGCACGCTTTGCCGAGATCGCGGCGCCAGAGTCACGCGCAACCGTCTCTTCCATGCCGGTGCCGACGAACGGCGCCTCGGCCTGGACGAGCGGCACGGCCTGACGCTGCATGTTCGAGCCCATCAGTGCACGGTTGGCGTCATCGTTTTCTAGGAACGGAATGAGCGATGCGGCGACCGAGACAAGCTGCTTTGGCGAAACGTCCATCAACGTGATGTTGTCGGGCAGCGCCATCAGGAATTCGCCAGCCTGACGCGACGACACCAGTTCCTCGACGAAGCCGTTCGACGAATCGAGCTCGGCGTTGGCCTGCGCGATCGTGTGCTTGGCCTCTTCCATTGCCGACAGATAGACGACGTCGTCGGTGACCTTGTGGTCGACGACCTTGCGGTACGGAGTCTCGATGAAGCCGTACTTGTTCACTCGCGAGAAGCTCGCGAGCGAGTTGATCAGACCGATGTTCGGGCCTTCCGGCGTCTCGATCGGGCAGATGCGGCCGTAATGCGTCGGATGAACGTCGCGGACTTCGAAACCAGCGCGCTCACGCGTCAGACCACCTGGTCCAAGTGCCGACACGCGACGCTTGTGGGTGACTTCCGACAGCGGGTTGGTCTGATCCATGAACTGCGACAGCTGCGACGAGCCGAAGAATTCGCGGACCGCGGCAACCGCAGGCTTCGCGTTGATCAGGTCGTTCGGCATGACCGTCGAGACGTCGACCGACGACATGCGCTCCTTCACGGCGCGCTCCATGCGGAGCAGGCCGACGCGGTACTGGTTCTCGAGCAGCTCGCCGACCGAACGGACACGACGGTTACCGAGGTTGTCGATATCGTCGATTTCGCCCTTGCCGTCCTTAAGGTTCACGAGCGTCTTGATGACCTCGAGAATGTCCTCGGTACGCAGCGTCGTCACGGTGTCCTCGACGTCGAGGTCGAGGCGCATGTTGAGCTTCACGCGACCGACCGCCGACAGGTCGTAGCGATCCGGATCGAAGAACAGACCCGAGAACAGTGCCTCGGCAGTCTCCAGCGTCGGCGGCTCGCCGGGGCGCATCACGCGGTAGATGTCGGACAGCGCCTGCTCGCGCTCTTCGGCCTTGTCGACCTTGAGCGTGTTGCGGATCCAAGGACCCGTCGCGACGTGATCGATGTCGAGCAGGTCGAGGCGCTCGATGCCTGCCTGGTCGAGCAGTTCGAGGTTCTCGGCGGTCACTTCGTCACCGGCTTCGATGTAGATGCGGCCGGTCGACTCGTCGATCAGGTCGTATGCCGAATAGCGGCCGAAGATTTCCTCGGTCGGGATCAGCAGATCAGTCAGGCCGTCCTTGAACGCCTTGTTCGCGGCGCGTGGGCTGATCTTCTGGCCGTTCGGGAACACGACTTCGCCGGTCTTCGCATCGACGATGTCGAACATCGGCTTCTGGCCACGCCAGTTCTCGACCTGGAACGGAACGATCCAGCCACCCTGGCCGCGGACGAACGTCACGCGGTTGTAGAAATAGTTGAGGATCTCTTCCGACGTCATGCCGAGCGCGTAGAGCAGCGCCGTCACGGGCAGCTTGCGCTTGCGATCGATGCGGACGTTGACGATGTCCTTCGCGTCGAACTCGAAATCGAGCCACGAACCGCGATACGGGATCACGCGCGCTGCGAACAGGTACTTGCCCGATGCGTGCGTCTTGCCGCGATCGTGATCGAACAGCACGCCCGGCGAACGGTGCATCTGCGAAACGATGACGCGCTCTGTGCCGTTGATGAAGAACGTGCCGTTCTCGGTCATGAGCGGCATGTCGCCCATGTACACGTCCTGCTCCTTGATATCGATGACCGACTTGGCCTCGGTATCGGGATCGACTTCGAATGCTGTCAGGCGCAGCGTGACGCGCATCGGCGCGGCGTAGGTGATGCCGCGCTGGCGGCATTCCTCGACGTCGAACTTCGGCGGCTCAAGGACGTAATCGTCGAAATCGAGATAGGCGGTGCCGGCGAAATCCTGGATCGGGAACACGCTGCGCAGCGTCTTCTCGAGACCCGAGACGTGGCCGATCGACTTGTCGGAGCGCAGGAACTGCTCGTAGCTCTCGCGCTGGACCTCGATCAGGTTCGGCATCTGCACGACTTCGTGGATGTTGCCGAAAACCTTGCGGATACGGCGCTTTGCAGTGCCGTGTTCGATCGCCTTGGAAGCCATAGGTTTTGTTTCGCCCTATAAAAACTGACGGATCAGTCGTAATTTCGTGCCCGGGAACCCCCGAACGGGACGCACGTTAACGCAAAAAGGCCGCGCGCATCAGGTGCGGCGGCTTCCAGCGTATGAAACCTCGGTATCCAATACGATCGACACGCTGCGCGACGGCATGTCATTTCCCGGATGCTGTGGTGAGCAGCGGATATAGGCGCCCTGCGCCGTCATGTCAAAGGGTGGGGTCGTACACGGTCGTTTCGACACGGAGGCGCTGCCCGAAAGACTATATCGGCCCGACGGGCGCCGAAGCTACTGCATCCGCGACGAGATATATTTTGTATTTCGCGCGTTGTTGGGTGACATTCCTAGGGAAGAGGGCGGCGTCATGAACGAAAAGATCGCAGCGCGGACAATATCCGACCAGGATCGTGCGAACTGGGCTCGACTGATCGACGACCACGAGAAGATCGCCGGTCAATGCGCCGACCTCGTCCTGATCTCCCGACAGCCTAGCACCCAGAGCGCGCTCGCCTCGCGCAGGTTGATCGAACTGGCAGTCACCGTCGCCGATCATCTCGGCGTCGAGGACGAGGTCATCGATCGCACAGTCGTGGCGATGGAGGCGCATTGTTCGGCCGACACGATCGCGATGATGGAAGAGGACCTCGATATCCTCCGCTCGGACTGGAAGGCGTTCATCGGCCGCTGGCTTCCCACCATCTCGCCAAAGGATTGGGCGGCGTTCGGGATACAGGCGGAGTCGATGCTCGACCGACTGTCGCATCAGGTGAAGCTGGAGACGGAGTTGCTGTACGATCACGCGCTGCGTGACGGCGTGGTGCGTCCGGGCGGGCTGGTGCTGCACTGATTGGGGGGGGCTTACTAACGGGACGATACCCACACTCCAAACTACCACCCCGGCGAAGGCCGGGGCCCAACTGGTAAGGCGGTAGTAACGAAGCACCGTGCTACGCCATCGACGTCCCCCAATTGGGCCCCGGCCTTCGCCGGGGTGGTTTCGCTCCGAGGAATGCGTGCCCGATACAAGATCGGCAATTGGCTAGCGGCTAGCTACCGCCGCCGCTTCCTCTTCGACGGCACCGCCACCACCGGAGCCACCGGCACCGGTGGTTGCACCGTTACCTTCACTACCAACGGCAGCACACCCGGATCTGCAGGATACAATCGCCGCGCCCGCGCAAAAACGAACCGCGCCTTCGCCGCCCCGGGCACACGCTCGCTCGCCCCGACCCAGCGCCAATGCCAGGGCTCCCACTTCACGTGCTGCTTGTTGCCGCCTGGAAAGCTCTGCTCGAACCCGAACCGCGGTGCGTTCGCCCGCAGCCAGCGCGCGGCGGGTGTAGCGGCCATGCACGCCTCCGCATCGGGACATCCGTTCGCCGGACGCACCGCGAAATCCAGCGCATAGCCGGTCGAGTGCTCGCTATAGCCCGGCGGTGCGACCGAGATCGCGCGGTCGGCCGGGCTGCTCGTCTCGCCCCGGCAGAAGACTCCGCGCTGACGCGCGATCGATCGCTGGCACGATAGCGCACGCAGTTGGCCCATCACCGAAGGATCGCCCTGCGCGGCCGCGAACAGCCGCAACAGATCGGGCAGGATGTCGGCACGCACGACGCACGGATTGCCCACCGAATAATAGGACGGCAGCGTCACCAGCTCGCTCTCGGGCGCGTCGCCGTAGGGCAAATGCCCGAACGCGCGACCGTCGGGCGCGATCACCGCGCTCTGCCCCTCGCACAATTGGGCCTCTGCTATGGTCGGGGCGAAGAGAAGCGCGAGGGCCAGCGTGCGGTGCAACATCGACGCGGGCTCTGGCACGCAGGCGCTAATGATGGCAAGGGCGGCGCCATGCATGGTGAACGCGTACTCTTCCTCGACGGCGAGGCCCTGGTGATCGACAAGCCTGCGGGTTTGCCGGTCGATCCCCCTCGCGATGGCTCGTTGAGCCTCGAAAATCATCTCGAAAGCCTGAAGTTCGGCTTCCAGCGCTGGCCCAAGGCCGTGCACCGGCTCGACCGGGACACGAGCGGCTGCCTGCTCCTGTCGCGTAACCCGAAGGCGCATGCCCGGTTGCAACAGGCGTTCGAGCAGGGCCTCGTTTCGAAGCGCTACGTCGCGCTGCTCGATGGCGTGGTCGAAGGCACGTCCGGCCTGATCGAAATGGCGCTGGGCAAGGTCAGCACGGCCGAGACCGGCTGGCGGATGGTCGAGGACCCGAACGGCAAGAAGTCGCGCACCAACTGGCGCGTGCTCGAGATCAAGGACGGCCGCTCGCTGGTCGAGTTCCTGCCCGAGACTGGCCGCACGCACCAGATCCGCGTCCACGCGGCGAGTGGCCTCGGTGCGCCGGTGGTCGGCGACGGCGTGTACGGCAAGGCGGACGGGCTGGGCATGATGCTCCATGCGCAACGGCTGATCGTGCCGCGTCCGGGCAAGCCCGACGTGCTCGCCGAAGCGCCGCTGCCCGAGCGGTTCGCCAAGGCCGGGTTCGCGGATGAGGCTGCTGCGGTCGCCAACGTCGCTTCGGCTGCCGATGCGGTAACGACGTCCGATCCCACCGACGACTGATCGGGCAGGGGCCGATGGTCGCGATCCCGATCACACGATCGATCTCGATCGACGACAGCGAGCTGATCGAGAGCACGACCCGCTCGGGCGGTCCCGGCGGCCAGCACGTCAACACCACCGACAGTGCGGTGATCCTGCGCTTCGATGTCGGCCTGTCGCCCGGCCTGCCGCTGGCGGTGAAGAACCGCATCGCCGTGCTGGCGGGATCGCGTCTGACGCGCGACGGCGTGCTGGTGCTGCGCAGCGAGGGCTCCCGCTCGCAATTGCTCAACCGCCAGGAAGTCCGCGAGCGGCTGGTGGCGCTGATCAAGGAAGCGACGATCATCCCCAAGGCACGCCGCGCGACCAAGCCGTCCAAGGCGGCGAAGGCACGGCGGGTCGATACGAAGAAGGTGCGGAGTGGGGTGAAGGCAGGGCGCGGCAAGGTCCGCGACGATTGAGCGGGCCGTGCCTATGGGCGTCTCGTTAACGTCCGTCGGCCAGCCTAGCGCACGACCTCGCAATCCTTCTCCGCCGACCAAGGAAGACACCATGTACCAGTTTGATATCTCCGCCGGCACCAAGGCCGATCTCTACCGCGACCTGCTCGCCGCGCTCGACGCGCTGACGGCGGACGAGACCGATCCGATCGCCAACATGGCCAACGCCGCCGCTCTCGTGTGGGAATATCTCCCCGACCTGAACTGGGCGGGGTTCTACCGTCTTGTCGAAGGCGAACTCGTGCTCGGGCCATTCCAGGGCAAGGTCGCCTGCATCCGCATCCCGGTCGGCAAGGGCGTCTGCGGCGCGGCGGCGGCGACGTTGAAGACGCAACTGGTCGAGGACGTACACGCGTTCCCCGGCCACATCGCCTGCGATGCCGCCAGCCGCTCCGAACTCGTGGTGCCGGTGACCAAGGATGGAACGCTGATTGCGGTACTCGATCTCGACAGCCCGGAGCCCGCGCGGTTCGATGCGGAGGACGCGGCAGGCTGCGAGGCGTTGGCGGCGATGCTGGGCCAGCGATTGGCCTAATACAAGGCCGGTAGATCATCTGGCGACTCCCCCGCCCACTCGGTAAGCAATGCCCTGAGTTGGATCGGGGCAAACCAGGGAGACGGACATGCGGAGGCTTTTGATCGCGAGCGCAGGGCTGGCGCTGGCAGGTGGCGCGGCAGAAGCGCAGCGGCCCGCGCCCGGCGCAAGCTATCCCGCTCCCGGCACCGCCCCTGGTTCTGCCATGCAGGCGCCGATGGCACGCCCCAGCCGACCTGGTCCGATCGCTGCGCAGATGCCTGTCGTTCAAGCGCCGCCTCGCACGGCCCCGGCCCAGCGTACTTCGCGGTGGGGGAGAAAGACCGGTGGTCGCTGATGGGCGGATGCGAACGCACCGGGCGGCTGGGCCGGCGATTGGTCCAACTGCGGCCTCGCGCATATTACGACACGTTGCCCTATCCGCGTAAGAAAGCGCGACGTCGCCGGTAACTCAGCCGAGCATTCCGGCGTAAGTCTGCGGCGGTTGGGGCAGCAACGCGCGTGCGGCGATGCCGCTGCCGATGACGAGCAGGAATGCACCTGCGCCGATTGCGAATAGTCTTCGCGGCGGCGGGCGATCGGCGAGTAGCACGCTCGCCACCGCGGTCGCGATCATCGCCCATAGATGATAGCGCAGGTCGGACGCGATGCTCAGGACCGCAAAGCTCGCCTCCAGCGCAAGCGCGGACACGAGCAGCGCGGTGGCTAGGTCACGGACCGGATCGCGCGGACGCGACAGGCTCACGGCAAGCGCGGTGATCGCGACGACGATCCAGGCGATCGGCCAGCCGAGCGGCGTCTCGACGACCACGGCGGTCAGCGCCTGCCACGTGCGGGCCGCCGCACCGGGGTTCGCAAGTCCGAGCGTGTTCGGCTCCGACACGGCGGGCGGCGCTACGCTCGGCCAGTGGAAAGGGACCAGCCAGCGATCGGTCGAGTTCAGGTGCGCGAGGCGGTGCCCGGCATAGGCGATCGGATGATGCAGAGCCGCCGATGCGAGCGTGACGTAGAGCGTCCCAGTCGGCAGCGCGCGCAGCCGCGCCATCGTCGTCCCGCAATGCGCGTCGTCGCCCAGCGGATCCCAAAAGAACGGTTTCGCGCACCGCCGGGCGATCACGGTCGCCGTTTCCGATGGGGTCAGGCCGGTGGTGTCGCTGGCCGGCGTGCGTGCGGCGATGCCGGCGAGGTCGTAGAGCGCTTGAGTGGACTCCACCCCGCTGGGTTGGGCCCGGAGCAGTCGGTGGTTCACGACAGGCGCGACGCCGAGCACGAGCACCACCGCGATGAGACCGGTGACGAGTTTCGCGAGCGGGTGCGTCGGGCGCGGGGCGAGGGTCACGAGCAGCGGGACGACGACGAACACGGCATTGGCGCGAACCAGCACGGCATAGATGAGCAGCAGCGCGACCGGGATCCACATCGCGCCGGGCAGGGGGCGGCGCGCGAGCCGCCACCAGCCGATGATGCCAACCGCGGCGAGCAGCGCGCCGGCGAGTTGCGCATCCTTGAGGACGACGCTCTGCCAACCGAGGAAAGGCGGGAGCAGTCCGATCGCGAGGATCGCGATGGCACTGCGAGCGCGGCCGGTGCGGGCCAGCGCGGCGGCGATCAGGCCAAGGCCGAGCCAATAGGTGCCGAGTTGCAGGACCAGCATCGGCGTCGCGCCGGGGCCGAGCGGTGCGAGCAGCGCCCAGACCCGCGCCATGGCCGGCGGATGCCAGTCGTCGTACACGCCCGACAGAACCTGCCGATATTGCGCGACGGTGTCGTACATTGCGGTGCCCGGCCAGAACAGCGCGAGCGAGGCGATGCCGAGCACGGCGGCTGCAATGGCGATGTGGCGTTGCGTGAGGCGGGCGGCAGGTTCGATCGACATTCGCGGGTCCTGCACCGGTGGCTTCGATCCGCGAAATCCGAAGCGCCGGACCTCGCGACCGACGCGCCCTTCGATGGGGCGAGTGCTTGCGTCAAGCGAAATAGGACCGAAACGAGACGGCTTGCCCGACCTGATTGGTCGGCTGGTATAACTCCCCGTCATTATGACGACAGTCGGGACCCGGAGCCAAGAGCGCTGCGATTGGTACCCTGGGTCCTGACTTTCGTCAGGATGACGGGGAGGGGCTGTATCCTGCGTATCCTCTCCCTGGCGGGGGGAGGATTGAGAGGGTGGATCAGTAGTGGATCGCGCGGCCGTAGGCGGCGAGGACGCTTTCGTGCATCATTTCGGACAGGGTCGGATGCGCGAACACCGTCTCCATCAGCTCGGCCTCGGTCGTCTCCAGCTGCCGCGCTACGACATAGCCCTGGATCAGCTCGGTGACTTCCGCGCCGACCATGTGCGCGCCGAGCAGTTCGCCGGTCTTCGCGTCGAACACCGTCTTCACGAAGCCCTCGGCCTCGCCGAGCGCGATCGCCTTGCCGTTGCCGATGAAGGGGAACTTGCCGACCTTCAGCTCGTAGCCCGCCTCCTTCGCCTTCGCCTCGGTCATGCCGACCGACGCGACCTGTGGACGCGAATAGGTGCAGCCGGGGATGTTGGCCTTGTCCATCTGGTGCGGCGAACCGCCCGCGATCTTCTCGACCGCGATGATGCCCTCATGGCTGGCCTTGTGCGCCAACCACGGCGCGCCGGTGACGTCGCCGATCGCCCAGATGCCGTCGACGTTGGTGCGGCCATAGCCGTCGGTCTTGATGTGGCCGCGGTCGGTCTCGACGCCGAGCGCCTCCAGCCCGATATTCTCGGTGTTGGGGACGATGCCGATCGCGATGATCGCGTGGCTGAAGGTCTCTTCCGAAACCTTGCCGTCCTTCGCCTTGATCTTCGCAGTGACGCCGTTCGCAGACGGGGTCAGCCCTTCGAGACCGGTCTGAGTCAGCAGCTTGATGCCCTGCTTGGTCAGCGCCTTGTCCATGAACGCCGACACTTCCTCGTCCTCGACGGGCAGGATCCGCGGGAGCATCTCGACGATCGTCACGTCGGCGCCCATGTCGTTGTAGAAGCTGGCGAACTCGACGCCGATCGCGCCCGAGCCGATGACGAGCAGCTTGGTCGGCATCTCGGTCGGGACCATCGCGTGGCGATAGGTCCAGATCCGCTCGCCGTCGGCCTTGGCGAACGGCAGGTCGCGGGCGCGCGCGCCGGTCGCGACGATGATGTTCTTCGCTTCGAGCTCGACCGTCTTGTCGCCCTGCTTGACCGACAGCTTGCCCTTCGCCGTCACGGTGCCGACGCCTTCGACGACGGTCACCTTGTTCTTCTTCATCAGGCCCTTCACGCCCGCATTCAGCTGGCCCGCGACCTTGCGCGACCGGTCGACGACCTTGGCGAGGTCGAAGCCGACATTGTCCGCCTTGAGACCATAGCTCTCGGCGTTCTGCATGTAATGATAGATTTCCGAGGTGCGCAGCAGCGCCTTGGTCGGGATACAGCCCCAGTTGAGGCAGATGCCGCCCAGCCGCTCGCGCTCGACGATCGCGACCTTGAGGCCGAGTTGCGACGCGCGGATCGCGGCGACGTAGCCGCCGGGGCCGGAACCGAGGATGACGAGGTCGAAAGTATCAGCCACGTGAGAGTCCTTCAGAAAATCAGTTGGTTTCGGGCGGCACGGGCCGCGGTTTGCGGTCGTCACCGACCGCCACGAAGATGAAGCGCGCCTGGGTCACCTTGCAGCTGTCGTTGCTGTGGCGCGCGCGACGCCATGCCTCGACCTCGATCGTCATCGAGGTGCGGCCGACCGCGATCAGGTCTGCGTAGACCGACACCTCGTCACCGACGACGACCGGCATGTGGAACTTCATCGCATCCGCCGCAATGGTGACGGCGCGGCCCCCGCTGCGCCGCGACGCGACAGAGCCGGCGGCAAGATCCATCTGGCCCATCAGCCAGCCGCCGAAGATGTCGCCGTAAGGGTTGGCGTCGGCGGGCATCGCGGTCACGCGGATCGTCGGGGCCTTGTTGGGGGGCAGGTCGGTCACGCTTCACTCCTGCGGGTCGTTTGGTCGAGACGTCGGGCACGGCGCAGCGGCCCCAGGCCCATGAGCGCGGTCGCGACCATCGCCGCCGCCCCGCACGCCCAGATCACGTCCTGCCCGAGCGGGTAAGACCACGCCGCCGCCCAGGTGATCGCGACTGCGACGACGAGGCCTGCGAGGATGTGCAGGATCTCGATAGTCGTCTTCTTCATAGTGAAGCGGAACCGCACAGCCCCGTTCGCCCTGAGCGAAGTCGAAGGGTGTGAGACTCACCGGCTTCGACTTCGCTCAGCACGAACGGGGTAGAGGGGCGGGGTGCGGCGGTCATGTTTTCGAGCTTACGCCAGCATGCCCAGCGGGTTCTCGACGAGGTGCTTGAACGCCTTCATGAACTGCGCGCCGTCGGCACCGTCGATCGCGCGGTGATCGAAGCTGCCGGTCGCCGACATGACGGTTGCGACCGCCAGTTCATCGCCGATCACGACCGGACGCTTTTCGCCCGCACCGACCGCGAGGATCATCGCCTGCGGAGGATTGATGACCGCATCGAACTGCGTGATGCCGAACATGCCCATGTTGCTGATCGAGGCGGTACCGCCCTGATATTCCTCGGGCTTCAGCTTGCCGTCGCGCGCACGGCCGGCAAGGTCCTTCATCTGCGTCGAGATCGACGACAGCGAGGCGGTGTCGGCGCCGACGATGATCGGCGTGATCAGCCCCGACGGCGTGCTCACCGCGACCGAGATGTCGGCGCGCTGGAAGGTGATGAGCTGGTCGGGCGTGAACATCACGTTGCAGGTCGGGACCTGCATCAGGGCGACGGCCTGCGCCTTGATGAGCAGATCGTTGACCGACAGCTTCACGCCGCGCGATTCGAGGCTCTTGTTCAGCTCGCCACGCAGCTTGAGCAGCGCGTCGAGGCGGATGTTCACGGTCAGGTAGATGTGCGGAACGGTCTGCTTCGACTCGGTCAGGCGACGCGCGATCGTCTTGCGCACGTTGCTGAGCTTGGTCGCCTCGTGCGGGATGTCCGGCACGGTGGCAGGCCTGGCGGCGGGCGCTGGGGCAGCGGACGCGGTCGGCGCAGCAGCTTCGGTCTTCGCAGCAGCGGGTGCGGCACCGGGCTTGGCGCTCTCGACGTCGGCCTTGACGATTCGCCCCTTGGGACCGGAGCCGGACACGGCGCCGAGATCGATGCCCTTGTCGGCGGCGAGGCGGCGGGCGAGCGGGCTGGCCTTCACGCGGTCACCGCTGGCGGCGGGCTTGGCCGCACCGGCGTCGTCTGGACGGCCGTGATCCTCGGCCGAAGCCTCGGTGCGCTCGACCGGCTCGGCTTCGGTCCCGGTCTTGTTCGGGTCCGTCGGATCGGGCTTTGCTTCCGATTCCTTCGCGGCGGGCTCAGGCGTCTCGCTCTTGGTCGGTGCCGACGAGACGGAAGACGCATCCTCGCCCTCTTCGGCGATAATCGCGATGACGGTGCCGACCTTCACGTTGTCGGTACCCTCGGCGACTAGGATCTTGACCACGGTGCCTTCGTCGACCGCTTCGAATTCCATCGTCGCCTTGTCGGTCTCGATCTCGGCCATCAGGTCGCCGGATTTTACGACGTCGCCCTCCTTGATCAACCATTTGGCGAGGGTTCCCTCCTCCATGGTCGGGGACAGGGCAGGCATCTTGATCTCGATCGACATGGATTTCCCCAGGGCGTGACGTAACGGCATGCCTACTCGCGCCCTCGTCCGCTCGGGTCAACCCCGTCGGCGCAAGTCGGTGGTCTTGCGTCGTGCGCGGCTTCGGGCCACCTACGTCCCATAACGGGGGCTAGAATGCGCATTTATCTGGTGGTTATCGATGACAGTCCCGAAGCCGGCATCGCTTTGCGCTTCGCCGCGCGGCGTGCCGTGAAGACCGGCGGCGGCGTCGAGATCCTGACCGTGATCCCGCCGCAGGAGTTCATCGCGTTCGGCGGCGTCCAGGCGACGATCGAGGAAGAGGCGCGGCTTCATGCCGAGGGGCTGGTCGCCGGTGCCGCGGGGACGCTGATCGAGGAATCGGGACTACGGCCGTCGATCACCGTGCGCGAGGGCGAGGCGGCGAAGATCATCCGCGAGATGATCGAGGCGAACCCGAATATCGCGGCGCTGGTTTTGGGGGCCGCGGCAAGCGGGGCGCCGGGCGAGCTGATCGCGCATTTCGCGGGAACCGACGCCGGCGCACTGCCCGTGCCGGTGATGATCATTCCCGGATCGCTGACTCGCGAGGCGATCGACCGGTTGAGTTGATCGGCTGCTAACTGACTTCCATCGCGGCCTGATTCGCGAGCAGCCGTTCGACGCTGGCGATCCCGGTTTGGGTAAGTTGCAGCGCATCGAGGTCGGCATCGAGCGGCTCGAGAAGCGATTTCGCCTGTAGCACCCGTACCCAGCGGTTGAGCGTCGAGCGCGACAGGCGCAACGTGTCCGCGACCATGTCTACGCTCGCGATCCGGCTTTCGGCTTCGGCGACATACACGATCAGCAACGTCGTCCATGCGTGATCGGCGAAAAGATCGGCACCGAGCACGGCGTCCCTGGCGCGGATGATACCGAGCAGATCCTTTGCCCTGCGCCACAGGCGATAGGGCATGTCGTCGCCGTTGCTCATGCGGTCGGCGAGCGTCTGCACGGTGGAGAGCGTACCCATCAGATGCCCCGACTTGCCATTGCCGAGCCGCGAAACCTGGACTTCGAGCGTGATGATGTCGCCTTCGCCACCGATGTAGCGCTTCTTGATGCGTGCGGAATTACCGTTGGGCTTCAGCGCGGCAATGTGGCTCAGGTTGCGGGCAACATCCTCGGGGTGCGTGATCGAAAGGTAGGACAGACCGCGAAGCTGTGTCTGGGTGCGCTGCAGCATTACCGCGACCGGCTCGTCGATCGCCAGAATTACGCCGTCGCCGTCCGAAACAGAATGGCCAATGATCATGCTTGGTCCTTACACACGGATCCAGATAGTACCGTAAAAGCTTAAAAAAGTGCAAACATTCGGCGGATAGGCGCCTCGTAAGATCTTGGCGTGGCGCGCAATTGCCCCTGCACGACAATAATCGCGAGCACGCGATCATATCCGCTTGAGCGAAGCGCCGGATCGGGCCACCATCCGCGCATGCCAATTTTTGCCGTTCCGCTGCTTCTTGCCGCCGCCGCCCCTTACCCTGCTCCGTCGTCGGTTCGCCTGAAGGCCGACGTGACCGCGATGGTCGGCTTCGGTACGCGCCACACCGCGTCGATCACCACCGACCCCAAACGCGGTATCGGTGCCGCCCGAAACTGGGCCGCGAGCCGTTTCCAGGAGATCGCCGCGACCTGTGGCGGATGCATCACCGTCGACCGCATCTCGCGCCGGTTCACCGGTCCGCGCGCGCCGACAGGCGTGGTGGTCGAGGACGTGCTCGGTATTCAGAAGGGCCGCGATCCCAATCGCGTGGTGATCGTCGGCGCGCATATCGACAGCCGCGTGACCGACGTGATGAACGTCACCTCCGATGCGCCCGGCGCGAACGACAATGCGTCGGGCGTCGCGCTGGTGCTGGAGGCGGCGCGATTGCTGTCGCAGCGCCAGTTCGACGCGACGATCGTCTACGCGGTCTTCTCCGGCGAGGAACAGGGCTTGTGGGGCGCCGAACTGCTCGCCGACACCGCCAAGGCGCGCGGCTGGCAGGTGTCAGCGATGCTCAACAACGACATCGTCGGCAATACGGTCGGGCAGGGCGGCGTACGCGTCGCCGACAAGGTCCGCGTGTTCTCAGAAGGCATTCGCGCATCGGAGGATCTGGTCGCACAGCAGGGCCGTCGCGCGGAGGGTGGCGAGGACGACGGTCCCAGTCGCGCGCTGGCCAAGGCGATCGACGGCATCGCCACGGGTATTCCCGGCGGCCTGGACGTGATGATCGACCGCCGGCCGGACCGGTTCGGTCGCGGCGGTGATCACGAACCGTTCCTGAAGCTCGGCTATCCGGCGGTACGGTTCTCGGTGGCCGCCGAAAACTGGGACCGCCAGCATCAGGACCTGCGCACCGAAAAGGGCGTGGTCTACGGCGACACGATCGAAGGCATGGACTTCCCGTATCTCGCCAAGGTCACGGCGATCAACGTCGCAGCACTGTCGCGAATCGCCAGTGCGCCGGCTGCGCCCGAGGACGTGTCGATCGCAGGAGCCTTGTCCCGCGACACGACGGTAAAGTGGGCGGCAGTACCGAGCGCTGCCGGCTACCGCGTGCGGTGGCGTCGCAACGATGCGCAGACCTGGGCCGAGACTCGCGACGTTGCGGGAACCTCGACGGTCCTGACGCAGGTGCCGGTCGACGACAATTTCGTCGGCGTCTCCGCCCTCTCGCCCACCGGTGCGGAAAGCCTGGTTAGCTTCGCCGGTCGCGAACGCCGGCCGGCCCGGTAACGGTAAATCCACCCGAGCATTGGCCGTCTACGCGGCGGCCGATGCTCTCCAGCGCCCCTTGGCGAGCGCGCGCGCCTGTTCGGCGGGCATGGGGCTACCGAAATAAAAGCCCTGGACGTTGGCGCAGCCGAACTCCTGCGCCATGCGGTGCTCGGCTTCCGTCTCGACACCCTCGGCCGTCGTGCTGATGTCGAGACTGTTGGCGAGCGCGATCACCGCGTGGACGATCGCGACGGCTTCGCGCATCCCGGCCGCCGCATCGCGCACGAAGCTGCGGTCGATCTTGATCGCCGAAAACCGCGTGCGACTGAGATAGCCCAGTGACGAATGGCCGACGCCGAAATCGTCGAGGCTGAGGCGGACGCCCAGATCGAGCAGGCGTTCCAGCACCTCGGTCGCGCCCAGCGCGTCGCTGAGGAACACTTTCTCCGTGACTTCGAGTTCGAGTCGGTCCGCGGACAGGCCGGTGTTCGCCAGCGCGGACGTGACCGTCGTCACGAAGTTCGGGTTCTGGAGCTGGTCGGCGGAAACGTTGACTGCGACACGGATTTCGGACGGCCATCTCGCCGCTTCCTCGCACGCGGTATGCAACGCCCACGCCCCGATCGGCGCGATCAGGCGCGCATCCTCGGCGAGTGGAATGAACTTGTCGGGAGCGATGGCGCCGAACCGCGGACTGGTCCAGCGCAGCAGTGCCTCGAACCCGACGAGCGTCTGGCCGCGTGCGTCGACGACCGGCTGATAGTCGAGATGCATCTCGCCATTCTCGAGTGCCGTCCGCAGCGCCATTTCCAGGATGCGCCGTTCCTCTGCCTTCACGTGCAGTTCGGGCTCGTAGAGGCGGTACACCCCGCGGCCGGCATCCTTGGCACGGTAGAGCGCCAGATCGGCAGAGCGGACCAGCATTTCCGCGGTGCGTCCGTCGCGTGGGCCGATCGCGATGCCGACGCTGGCGCCGATGTAGAGCGTGTGCGCGTCGATGTCATAGGGCTGCGACAACGTGTCGATGATTTGCTGCGCAAGTGCCTCGATCGCGCCGATGTCGCTCGCATCGCGCACGATCACCGCGAACTCGTCACCGCCCAGACGCCCGCACAGGCTGCCGTCCCCTATCAAACCCTCGATCCGCTCCGAGACGCGGCCCAGCAGGCGATCGCCGATTGGATGGCCGAGCGTATCGTTGACAGCCTTAAACCGGTCGAGATCGAGCATCATGAACGCATAGCGACCGCTCCACTGGTCCGCCTCGGCCATCGTCGTGACGAGCGTCTCGTTGATCATCAGGCGGTTGGGCAATCCGGTAAGGGCGTCGAACCGTGCCATCCGATTGATCCGGTCTTCCGAGGCGCGGATCTCGGTGACGTCGGACGTGACGCCGCGGAACCCGTAGAACTCGCCGCCGTCGCTGAACCGGGGTGAGGCGGCAATGTCCCACCAGCGGTTCTGGCCGTTGATCGTCACCGGCACGCGGACGTCGCGGAAGCTGTCGCGCCGTCGCAGCTTCTCCGCCAGCGTGCGCAATTCGGGTGCGAGGTCACCGCTCTCCCAGCTCGGGCCGGCGAGCAACTGGAGTAGCGGCATGCCCTCGATCGCACCGGGGGCGAGGCCGCACGCGACCGCGAACCGCGACGAGGCGCGGACTATGCGACGCATGGCATCGGTTTCCCACAGCCAGTCGGCGCCGGTGTCCTCGAACTCGCGGAGCAGCAGGCTTACGGTCTCGTCGCGTTCGTTCAGCGTGATCTCATTGGCGCGGATCAGCACGAGCGCGCGGGCGCGGCTGATGCACCAGACCATCAACAGCAGCGTGAACCCCAGTATGCCGAATGCCGCCGACGTCGTGCCGGCGATCAGCAACTGTGCGACCATCGCCGCGCCGAGACATCCGAGGAAGGCGAGCGTCGCGAGCGCCAGCGGGGCCATCGCGAACGCCGCAGCGGTCATCAGGACGGTGAGCGTGATGCCGAGCCCCGCGGTCGTGCCCGATGGTACGTGCGTACAGAACAGGATCGGTACGCAAGACCAGCCGATGCCGAGCGCCAGGCCCTCCCATCCGGTCTTGCGCAGGTCGCGAACGCTCGCCTCGTCTTCGCAGGTTCGAGGCACGGCAAGGCGCCGAACCACGACCGCAACCGCGATCGCGACCAGCAACGCCGACCATGCCGCGATCTGCCATCCGGGGACGGAATCGCGCACGAGGAAGCCCGTCGCCAGCACCGCGGCAATGTTCGCGCTGAGCAGGACGAGTGCCATCCGGCGTCCCGCGAACAGTTGCGCGGCACGGATGCGACTCCATTCCACGTGATCCGGCCCATCGCTCCGAAACCCCAGCAGCGTGGGGATATCGACGGTCACGGGACGCGACAAAGAGGGCGATGCAGGGCTCACGGCGTCGGTCATAAGACAGCCTGGTTAGCAGATGGTTCGCGTGGCCCAAAATTGACTGAAATTAAGGTCGGTTTTGGGTCAATACACAAGGTTGCGCCCCGCCTGTCACAGCTTCACTCGCATGTCAGCGTCGTCCCGAGACCCAAACCACCCGGTTCCAAGCGACCGGTCTCTAGCGATACAGTCTCGGGCTAGTGAGCCTTTGGCAGCGGGACTCAGGCGGCGATGTCGTACGGCTTGATGTCGCCGCTGAGGTACAGGTTGCGTGCCTTCGCCCGGCTCAGCTTGCCAGACGAGGTGCGGGGCAGGGTACGCGGCGGGATCAGTTCGATCAGGCAGTTCATGCCCGTCACCGAGCGGACGCGCTCGCGAATCTCGTCGCGCAGGCGCAGGCGTTCGGCTTCGTCCGAACTGCGGCACTGGACCAGAACGGCGGGGGTTTCCTCGCCGCCGGGCGTCGTGATCGCGAACGCAGCGATGTCGCCCGCCTTGAAGCCAGGAAGCTGTTCCACCGCCCACTCGATGTCCTGCGGCCAGTGGTTCTTGCCGTTGACGATGATCATGTCCTTGGCGCGGCCGACGATGTAGATGTAGCCGTCCGACATATAGCCCATGTCGCCGGTATCGAGCCAACCGTCCGCCATGCACGCCTCGGTCGCGGCGTCGTCGCGGAAATAGCCGACCATAACCGACTTGCCGCTGCACCAGACCTTGCCGATCGCGCGATCGGGGAGGGGGGTGCCGTCCTCTTCGCGGATCTCGATCTTCATGTCGCGCACGGGCTTGCCGCAATTGACGATCGCACGATAACGCTGCGGACGGTCACCGCCACGCGAGCCGCCCGATAACTGCGTTTCCTCGACGAGTTCGACGCGGATGCCTTCGCCCGGCGGCATCAGCGACACGGCCAGAGTCGCCTCGGCAAGGCCGTAGCTCGGCAGGAACGCGCTGGCCTTGAAGCCCGCATCGGCGAACGCGTCGACGAACGACTGCATCACGTCGGGGCGGATCATGTCGGCGCCGTTGCCCGCGACGCGCCAACGGGACAGGTCGAAGCGGTCGCTCGCCTTGGTCTGCGACGACATGCGGCGCGCGCAGATGTCGTAGCCGAAGGTCGGCGAATAGCTGAGCGTGGTGCCTTCGTTGCGGCTGATCAGATCGAGCCAGGCCAGCGGGCGGCGCGCGAAATCCTCGGTCTTGAGGTAGTCGGTCGAGACTTGGTTGGCGATCGGCGACAGGAAGCAGCCGACCAGCCCCATGTCGTGATACCAGGGCAGCCACGAGACGCAGCGATCCGTGTCGCACACTTCCATGCCGTGGCTGTGCGCGGCGAGGTTGTTGAGCAAAGCGGCGTGCGTGATGACGACGCCGTGCGGGAAGCGCGTCGAGCCGCTCGAATATTGCAGATACGCGATATCGTCGGGCTTGGCCTCGGGCAGCGTCGCCACCGGTGCTTCGCGCACAGCGAACTCGGACCAGTCGATGCCGACAGTGCCCGACAGGCGCGCGGCCTCGCCGGCCATCTGCGCGAGCTCTGGCGGGAAGATCAGCATCTTCGGGTCGCAGCTGGCGAGCTGGACCCGGAGCTGTTCGATGTACGAATCGCGGCCGCCGAACGAGGTCGGCAGCGGCAGCGGCACGGGCCAAGCGCCGGCGTAGACGACGCCGAAGAACAGCGCGGCGAACTCGGGGCCGGTCTCGGCGACGAGCGCGATGCGATCGGCCGGGGCGACACCGGCGGCGATCAGGCGGTCGGCCATGGCGCGTGCGTCGGTGCGGAGCTGCGAATACGGGTAGGGCTGCGACAACGTGCCACGCGCGTCGTGGAAATTGAGCCCGCGCTTACCGCTGGCCGCGTAATCGAGTGCTTCGCCCAACGTGCCGAAATCGGCGAAGCGGCGCGGCAGGGCGTCTTGGGTCGGCGTCGCAACGATCGCCGTTACGGTCGTGCCGCCCTTGTTGGCCGTGTCGGTCGTCATCGCAGTTCCTGCCTTGGTTGGTCGCGGTGCTCGCGCACCACACCTATCTTCAGTCTAGCCGTTCAACTTCGGGTGCCAGTGTGGCACAATGATGGCGTGACCGATGATAGCCACAGCGAAAGCACCGCGTTTCCTCCGTCGCTGGATGCCGGCGACCAGGAAAACGGCGCGTTCGACGATCGTGGCGATACCAAGCGGCGCGGCGGCAAGAGCTGGGGCAAAGGCGGCGGGAAGGGCGGCGGCAAGGAACGATCCCGCGAGCGTCCTGCGCCGAAACCACTCGATGCCGCGGCGCTCGAACAAATGGCCCTGCGCTATGTCGAGCGGTTCGCGACCACGCGCGGGCGGCTGACCGATTACCTGATGCGGAAAATCCGCGAGCGGGGCTGGGACGGCGGCACCGGGGCGGCGCTAGCCGAGCCCGGCGAACTGGCGCAGCGGATGGCCGATCTCGGCTATGTCGACGACCGCGCCTTTGCCGAACAAAGGGCTGCTGCGATGCAGCGGCGAGGGTTGGGGGCTCGGCGGGTCGCAGGGGCGTTCCGGGAAGCTGGCATCGACGAAGGTGACGCAGAGTCGGTCGCGCCCGCGATCGCCGACCGCGCGGTCGAATCGGCACTCGCCTTCGCACGACGGAAACGAATCGGCCCCTATGGCTCGGGTGACGGCGACCGGAAACTGCACGAGAAACAGCTCGCGGCGATGCTTCGGGCGGGCCACCGGTTCGATCTCGCGCGCAAAATTGTTGCTGCACCGCCGTCCGATACCCCCGAATTGATGGATTTCGACTGAGGATCGCAACGGGTTCATTGCGACTGCGACGAACCGTGCTAGCAAGGCGTTCAGGGGTGTAACAATGCGTAACGACACGCAGCAGGTGCTGACATGCCGGTAGAGGTGGGGCCAGTGGAAGCGGGAACGACGACGCTCGCGGGTGTTGGCGAGGGTGATGGCGCGGGTATTGGCGCGGCCGAAACGCGCGCGATCGGCGGCATTATCAAATGGTTCGACGTCACGCGCGGGTTCGGCTTCGCGGTGGCGGACGACGAGAGCGTCGGCGATATCCTGGTGCACTTCTCCGTCCTTCAGGCGCACGGCCGCCGCAGCCTCCCCGAGGGCGCACGAGTCGAGACCTTGTCGATCCAACGCGGCCGCGGGTTCCAGGCGCGAGAAATCCTCTCGATCGACCTGACCAACGCGGTCGAGGAGCCGGTCCGGGCACCGACGTCGCCCGACCGCGTCGATCCGATCGCGATGATCGATGCGGCGGGACCGTTCGAGGCGGCGTCGGTGAAGTGGTTCAACCGGTTGAAGGGCTATGGCTTTCTGGTACGGGGTGCCGATGGCAGCGACATCTTCGTCCACATGGAAACGCTGCGCCGCGCTGGGATCGAGACGGTCGAGCCCGACCAGCCGCTCCGCGCGCGCGTGGTCGAAGGGCGTAAAGGGCCGCTTGCCGTCGCGGTCGAAGAGGATCCTGGATGAATTTCGTTGCGAAGGCGGTGCTGGCCGGGGTGTTGGCACTGGGCGTCGGCGCCGGGGGTGTCGCGTACATGAATAGCGACGCCGACTCGGATGTGGCTAAGGTCGCCACGTTGCCGCTCACGATAAAGAGTGCGAACGGGACGCATGCGTTCCAGGTCGAGAGCGCGAAGACGGAAGCCGAGCAGGCCCGCGGACTGATGTTCCGCACCGACCTGAAGCCCGACGGCGGAATGCTGTTCTGGCCGTATCCCGCAAAGGGCGGCGAGCCCGTGGCGGCGAACTTCTGGATGAAGAACACGCCGAGCCCGCTCGATATACTCTACATTCGCGCCGACGGCACGATCGCGCGGATCGCCGAGAACACCGTACCGTTTTCGGAAGCGCCGATTCCGTCGGATGAGCCGGTCGGCGCCGTGCTGGAGCTGATGGGCGGCCGTGCCGCGGAACTGGGGATCGCCGAGGGTGATCTGGTGACGTGGGACAAGGCGAAATAGGCTGGAGCTGTCGGTCGTACGTGTTCTGACAATCTCATTTGCCCCGCGATATCGTTCCAGCACCATACCGCCCCAGCGAAGGCCGGGGTCCAATTGGGAAAGTCGCTGTAATATCGGGCAGCGCTTCGTTAGCGACGTTCCCCAATTGGGCCCCGGCCTCCGCCGGGGTGGGATATGTGGCTGGACGACGTCTCTGGAGAACAACGAAGGGCGGACAACCGTGGGCAAGACGGACCGAAGCCTCAACACCGAACCTCCACGATCCTCTCTGCGCGCGGGGGAGGATAAGGTCCCCGCAACACCTTCCCCCAACGATCAAGGTTGAAGCCCGCCCCCACTCGCGTTAAGCGCCAGCCATGGGCTTTCTCGCATCGACTTTCACGTGGTGGAACGGCGCCACCCTCGGCACCAAATTCGGCTTGCGCAGCATGGCGAAGAAGGGCGAGGACGCGCTCGGCAACGTCTATTACGAAGGTGGCAAGGACACCGCCGGCAACCCGCGCCGCTGGGTGATCTACCAGGGCGCGACCGACGCGAGCCGCGTCCCGCCGGCGTGGTTCAGCTGGCTGCATCATCAGGTCGACGACGTGCCCGATCGCGCGCTGCCACCGGTCCGCGCCTGGCAGAAGCCCGCCGTGCCGAACATGACCGGTACCGCACTCGCCTATCGTCCTGCCGGTGCGCTCGAAAAGGGTGGCCACCGTGCCGCCGCGACGGGTGATTACGAAGCCTGGACGCCCGAAGGGTGATCATGCGCTGGCTCGCCGCGGCCGTGTTGGTCGTGGCGTTGGCGGTGGGCGGCTGGTTCGGATACCGCGCGCTCACCACGCCTGCGACGCCGGTCGCCGTGGTCCAGCAGGACCTCCCCGGTGCGGACGAAGCCGGCAATTCCTCGATCGAGACGATCGACACTGGCGCTGCCGCGATCGCCAATGGCGGCACACCGATGGCACAACGCGTGGCCGTGCTCGGCCTGCTTAACAAGCGTAACGGCGAGACCCGCGAAGTGACGCTCAAGCCCGGCCAGTCGACGCGCATGGGTGACGTCGTGCTGCGGCTGCGTGCATGCGAACAGACCGCACCCTGGGAGCAGGAGCAACTGACCGGCGCCTTCGTCCAGGTGCTCGTACGCGGCGCCGATACGCGTTGGCGACGGACGTTCTCGGGCTGGCTGTACAAGGAGCGTCCCGCGCTGAACGCGGTCCAGCATCCTGTCTACGACGTCTGGACCAAGAGCTGCGCGATGACTTTCCCGGGGACCGGCCCCGATACCGCGCCGGTTGCGGACGCCTTGCCCGCCAAGCGATCGAGTGCGCGGAAGTCGCCGGCCGACGCCACGCCTGCAGCGGCCGAGGCGCCAAGCGCACCGTCGAGCGACGCCCCCAGCAACGCGACGTAATCGGCGCGGTCGATCTCGATCGCGCCGAGCGAGGCGAGGTGCGACGTCTGGAACTGGCAATCCAGCAGCGTGAAGCCGCCGGCACGGAGCCGCGCGACGAGGTGCGCGAGTGCCACTTTCGAGGCGTCTGTGGCGCGGCTGACCATACTTTCGCCGAAGAACGCGCGGCCGAGCGATAGGCCGTAGAGTCCGCCGACCAGCTTGCCCCCGTCCCAGCACTCGACCGAATGCGCGAACCCCATCGCATGGAGCGTGTGGAAGACACGTTCGATGCCGTCGTTGATCCACGTCTCGGGACGACCCTCGACGCTCTCTGCGCAAAGCTGCACGATGCGCTCGAACGCAGTATCGACGGTGACCTGGAAACGATCGGCCGCAATCGTCTTCTTGAGCGAGCGGGACAGTTGGAAGCCGTCGAGCGGCAGGACGGCGCGGCGGCGCGGCTCGACCCAATAGACGCTGGCGGCGTCGCGGCTGTCCGCCATCGGGAACACGCCGACGGAATAGGCGCCTAACACCAGTTGCGGGTCAAGGATGTCGCTCATGCCGCGAGCCGATGTTCGATCCGCCGCCAGAGATCGGCGAACGCCTGCGCCGCGGCGGACTTCGGTGCGAACACGCCGACCGGTGCGCGCTTGACCGCCATCGACTCGATCCCGCTCGCCATCGGAATGACCGGCCAGTCCGGGTGTCGTTCGAGAGCGTCGGCGTGCAGCGCGCGACGCTTGTCGACCATAACGTGCACCGGGAGCAACGGCGTCCGGCCGCCTAAATGCTGGACGACCGCGTCATAGGCACGGGTCGACAGCGGCGAGGGGATGACGGGAATCACGATCAGATCGGCGGCGCGCATCACCTGGTCCGCCGTCTCGGTCAGCCCCGGCGGGCAATCGAGGATCACGCGATCGTAACCCGCCAGTTCAGCTAGCAACTTCGCGAGCCGCTTCTTCTTGTCGAGATCGTGAAACAGCTGGTCGAGCCCGCGCAGCGACGCGTCGGCGGCGATCAGGTCGAGGTGGCGGTAGGCGGTCGGCCGCGCCTGCTTGGCGACCGCGACGTCCTTCGAGAACATTGCTTGCGCCTGGTCGACTTTAGCCCCGGCGCCAGGGGGACCGCCCAGCACCCAGGTCGACGCGGCCTGCGGGTCGAGATCCCACAGCAGCGTGCGGCGTGCGGACAAGGTCGTGGCGCACCACGCCAGGTTCACCGAAAGCGTCGTCTTCCCGACGCCACCCTTGAGGCTGTAGATCGCAACGGTTGCCATCAGCCTAGCGTGCCGGTCTGCGGCAGCGAGGGCAAGAGCGTGCGACGCAAAGAAAAACGGCCGGCGGATGATCCGCCGGCCGTTTCAGAACGAATAAACGGCGAAGACTTACGCGTGGCAGGTCTGTGCCGACTTGCCGGGTGCGGTCAGCGTGACGTTGGTGTCGTCACCGGTCATCGACCAGCCGCCCTCGGCGGTCTTCGGTGCGCCGGCGACGTCCGACTTCAGCGTGGTCGCAGTACCGTCCTTCTTGGTGCGGACCCGGGCCTGCTTGTCGCCCTGGAAGAACGTCACGTAGAGCAGGCTGTTGTCCTTGCAGCGCAGCGTCACTTCGGACTTGATCGCGGGCGGCAGTTCGACCGGCGCGGCGTTGGCGAGCGTGTTCGCCATCGGATCGGGATTGGTATCCAGCACCTCGGGCGAAGCGGGCTTGGAGTTGCAGGCAGCCAGCACGAGCAGCGCGGCGACGGCGGTCATGGGGAGAATTTTCATGGTGGAACCTCGCTTCGCGCATGCAGCATGGAGCGTCAAGGCTTTAGGGTTGCGGTACCATGGCGCCGCGACGAACGGGTCTACGGTCATGACGGGACGCCTTGACTGCGACGCGAAGTGCGTAAAACGAACCGCTGCTCAACCGCAGGAAGGATAGGCCCGGTCGGTCACGTCGGTCTCCGAATGCAGGCGACTCTCGACCATCGCCAACGGCGTGGCGATGTGCGCGGCGATCAGCGTGTCGCCGGCCGCATCCATCAACTGGGCAGCCTCTTGCAGCAAGGTCAACGCATGCCGGTACTCGTTCATCGTCAACGCTCCAAAGACGCTAATAACTAACATAGATCATACTGACGGCACGGTGAATGGCGAATGACATTTCCGTCACGTAGTCCGATTTGCGGATCTGGCGGGCAAGGATCGCGGCTAGCCGGTTTAACGGCGCAAACTTTCGCTCGCTTGCTCGACGTCGCCGACGACGCCACATAGCGGCCATGCACACGACACCTGACACGCTCGCCCTCATCGGCAACACCCCGCTCGTCCGCCTCCGGGGGCCAAGCGAGGCAACCGGCTGCGACATCTTCGGCAAGTGCGAATTTACGAACCCCGGTGCGTCGGTGAAGGATCGCGCCGCGCTGTTCATCGTCGAGGATGCCGAGCAGCGCGGGCTGCTCCAGCCGGGCGGTACGATCGTCGAGGGGACCGCGGGCAATACCGGGATCGGGCTTGCGCTGGTCGCCAACGCGAAGGGCTACAAGACGATCATCGTCATGCCCGAGACGCAAAGCCGCGAGAAAATGGATACGTTGCGTGCCCTTGGTGCCGAGTTGGTACTCGTGCCGGCCGCCGCATTCTCGTCGCCCTGTCACTTCGTGCACACGTCGCGGCGCATCGCCGAAGAGACGCCCGGCGCGATCTGGGCGAACCAGTTCGACAACATCGCCAATCGGCGCGCGCATATCGTCGGGACCGCACAGGAGATCTGGGACCAGATGGAGGGAAGGATCGACGGCTTCACCTGTGCAGCGGGCACTGGCGGGACGATCGCCGGCGTCGGGCTCGGCTTGAAAGCGAAGGACGAGGCGGTGTGTATCGCGCTCAGCGATCCCCACGGCGCGGCGCTCTACAACTATTACGCACACGGCGAATTGAAGTCCGAAGGGTCATCGGTCGCCGAGGGCATCGGGCAAGGCCGCATCACCGCGAACCTCGAAGGCGCGCCGATCGACACGCAATTCAGGATTTCCGATCATGATGGCTATGCCTGGGTCCGTCGCCTGCTGGACGAGGAGGGGCTGTGTCTCGGATTGTCGTCGGGGATCAACGTCGCCGGCGCCGTAGCGCTCGCCAAGCATCTCGGGCCGGGCAAGCGGATCGCCACCATCTTGTGCGACACGGGATTCCGCTATCTTTCGACGTTGTACGATGCCGAATGGCGTCAGGCGAAGGGCCTCTCCTGAGAGTGCGGTTCCCGAGAATCGACAGAGGCGCGACAGTCGGGTATTGGGGTGAGGCACGATGAAGCCATCCCACGATCCCTCTCAGACCATGCAGCGCATCAAGGTCGGCATGATCGGCCTGGCCGCCGTAGTGCTGCTGATCGGTCTTGCTAGCGCTATCATCGGCTCGACGAACCGTGAGCGACCGGTCGCGACCGCGGGTACCGCGCAGGCGGACGTAGTGGCGAACATGGGCGTTTCGAACACGGTCGAAGCTGCAGGGGCGGGTGAGCCGCTCGCGGAGATGGGCGTTGCCCCAAGCGCCAACGCGCAGGCACCCGCGCAGTAATTCCGTAACATCGTCGCCCTTACTTAGCTCCTCTCCCTGGAAGGGAGGGGCTGGGGGTGGGTCGGTTTCCGCACATTCGAACGCGAGTGGGCTCGATCGGGCCGACCCACCCCCGACCCCTCCCTTCCAGGGAGGGGAGAGCGTTGCGCGCTGACGAGGTCTAACGGGCTTAGTTTGGCCTCCTACAGGACCAGCGCTTCTCGTATCCGTCCCCGGATTTCCCCAGCCTAGAACTGCCCAACTCACAGCATCCAACCCAATTGGCGTGAAAATCCCCCCGCACCGAGCGTCGAAACCGGCTTCCAATCCGTCCAATCCCCAAAAATCCCGTTGCGTCCCCGCCGCGCTATGATAGACGGAGGTTAATACAGGGGCACGTTCACCGTTCGCTGAAAGCGCGGTCGGGACGCGACGAGGGTCGTGTTTCGAGACGGTGAGGCGTGTGCGCCATTTCGAAGGGTTTTGGCGTGTCGGTTCGTGGTTGCTATCAAGGAGACGGTATCGGCCTTGTCGACGACAAGGGCCGGGTAGCCATCCCTTCGGCACTTCGCACCACGCTTTCCGCAAATGCCCCCAAGGCGAACGGCAAGGACGGCGGGACCATCATCATCGGCGCGCATCAGAAGAATCGCTGCCTGGTCGCGTATGATCCCGGTTACGTCGATATCCTCGCCGAGCGACTCGATCGCCGCGAATCCGAGAACACGTCCGAGAGCGGCGAGTACGACTACAACATCAAGCGCGCCGCCGCGTCGGGCGAAGCGGTGCCGTTCGACGGCTCCGGTCGCTTCATCATGCCGGCGTTCCCGCGCTTCTATGCCGGCATCAAGGGCCATGCGTTCTTCTACGGCGTGCTCGATTACATCGAGATCTGGGACCCCGCGACGCTGATCGCCACCGACGGCATGCCCCCCGTCGTCAAGGAGATGGCGCGCTTCTACATGGCCGAGAAGGGGGTTGCGCTGTGAGCACTCCTGAAGCTCCGCATATCCCGGTATTGCTCGACGAAGTCCTGGCCGCGCTTTCCCCCGAGCCCGGCGAGACGATGGTCGACGGCACGTTCGGTGCGGGCGGCTACACGCTGGCGTTACTGCGCTCGGGCGCGCGGATCGTTGCGTTCGACCGCGATCCCGACGCGATCGCAGCCGGCCGCTCGATCGAAGAGGCCGAAGATGGCCTGACGCTGATCGCCGCCGACTTCTCGGCAATGGCGTCCGAACTCGAATCGCGTGGCCTCTCGCCGGTCGACGGCGTGACGCTCGATATCGGCGTGTCGTCGATGCAGCTCGACCAGGCCGAGCGCGGCTTCTCGTTCCAGTCCGACGGCCCGCTCGACATGCGGATGGCGCAGGCCGGCATGTCGGCGGCGGATTTCGTCAACGAGGCGGACGAGAACGAGATCGCCGACGTGCTCTATCAATATGGCGACGAGCCGAAGTCGCGGCGTGTCGCGCGCGCGATCGTCGCGGCGCGCCCGCTAACGCGGACCGGCGAGCTGGCGCACATCGTACGCCGCGCGCTCGGCTACAAGGCGCACGACAAGAAGGATCCCGCGACGCGCGCGTTCCAGGCGATTCGCATCCATGTGAACCGTGAGTTGGGCGAGCTGGCGGACGGGTTGCTGGCGGCCGAGCGCGTGCTGAAGCCGGGCGGTCGGCTCGCGATCGTGACCTTCCACAGCCTCGAGGACCGCATGGTGAAGCGCTTCCTGCGCACCCGTTCCGGCGGGTCGCCTTCAGGTTCGCGTCATCTTCCGCAGGTGAAAGCCGCGGCAGACCCTAGTTTTTCTCACGTCGGCCGCGGTGTTCGCGCCGGCGAGGCCGAGATCGCACGCAACCCGCGCGCGCGCTCGGCGACATTACGAACGGCGCGGCGGACCTCCGCGCAACCTTGGACGGAAGAGGTGACGACATGACGGCGGCGTATCGGATGAAGGGTGTGGGCTGGTTCGGGGGCTGCGTGGCCGTCGTGCTCGGTTTCTACCTCGTGTCGCTGCAGGTCGCCGCCGAGCGCAAGAAGCTGGAGGCGGTCAACGGCCAGATCCGCGTCGCCCAGCGTGACATCCGCGCGCTCGAGACCGAGTTCGACACGCGCGGCAACCTGGCGCAGCTCGAGCGCTGGAACGGCGACACGTTGGCGCTGTCGGCGCCGACCGCCGGCCAGTTCGTCGTGAGCGAGGCCGCGCTCGCGGCGCTCGACGTCAACAGCCTGCGCGCGGACGGGGTCCAGACCGCTGCGTTGCTGGTGCCGTCGGGGGCGGGGTCCGTCGTCTCCACGTCGATCGTGCCGGTCACCGCTGCTCCGCCAGTCGTGAAGCTCGCGCCCGTTGCCCCGGTCCAGATGGCGCAGGTTACTGCACCGCGCGCGATGAACGTCGCGATCCAGGCCGCGTCGAAGACCGCGCTCAAGCCGGTCGTGATCCGCGCGTCGGTCTCGACGCCGCGCTCCGCTGAGGCAGCACTCGTCCGCGCCGCCAAGACCGAACGCCTTGCAGCCGTCGCCAAGGTCCGTCCGCAGGCGGTCGCGATGCTCGACCGGAAGCTGCTGTCCGACACGACACTGGGTGACATCATGAGCGGCGCCCGCTCCGAGAGTGGCAAGCGGCGGTGACCGCGTTGGTCGCCCGGCCTGTCTCGCAACAACGTAGCGCCAACCAGCGTCATGCACTGGTGGCGACGGCGCACACGCGCCTGATGATGCTGATGTTCCTGTTCGGAGCAGCGGTGCTGGTGGTGGTCGGGCGGCTCGGGATGCTGGCGGTCCAGTCTTCGCTGGCCGATCCGCAGGCACGCTCAGCGGCGATCGCGGCGCGCGGCGACATCGTCGATCGCAACGGCGCACCCCTCGCGCGGACGATCGATGCGTGGACGATCGCCGTCCACCCGAAAAAGCTGATCGGCGATCCGACCGAGATCGCCAGCAAGCTAGCCGCGCTGATGCCCGAAGCCGGCGATCAGGCGCATTATTATGCGCTGCTGACGTCGCGAAAGAACTTCATCTATCTCCAGCGGCGCGCATCGCCGACGCTGGTCGAGCAGGTCAACGCGATCGGCGAGCCCGCGATCGTGTTCGACCGTGACACCCAGCGCCTGTATCCGCAGTCGACGATGGCCGCGCATGCGCTCGGCTTCCTGTCGACCGCCGGCCACGGCATGAGCGGGATGGAGCGCGTGCTCGACGAGCGGCTGACCAATCCCGCACTCAACGGCACGCCGGTTGCGCTGTCGCTCGACAACCGCGTCCAGGCGGCGATGGAGAGCGAACTCGGTCGCGCGATGACGACGTTCTCGGCTCGCGGCGCTGGCGGCATCGTCCTCGACGTGGCGACTGGCGAAGTGATCGCGATGGTCTCGCTGCCGACCTTCAACCCCAACCGCGTCGGCATGTCGGGCACCGAGGAATTGCGCAACATCACGACGCAGAGCGTGTTCGAGCTCGGGTCGACGTTCAAGCCGATCACGATGGCGACCGCGATGGATACCGGCGTGGTGACGTCGTTCGCGCGGCGCTTCGACGCGACGCATCCGCTCAAGGTCGGTCGCTTCACGATCCACGACGAGCGCGGCGATCCGAAGCGCTGGCTCAACATGGCCGAGACGCTGATCTATTCGTCGAACATCGCCACCGCGCGGGTCGCCGACGAGATCGGTCCGCAGAAGATGCAGGCGATGTTCAAGAAGCTGGGATTCGATACCAAGCCCGACATCGAACTGCGCGAAAAGGGCGGCCCGCTGTGGCCGAAATACTGGGCGCGGACGACGACGATGACGACGGCGTATGGTCACGGCATCGCGGTGACTCCGTTGCATCTGGCGAGTGCGTATGCCGCGCTGGTCAATGGCGGGATCTGGCGGCCGGCAACCTTGCTGAAGGTCGCGCCGGGCCACGCGCCGGTCGGGCGTCGCGTCATCAGCGAGCAGACCAGCGCGCGAATGCGGCAGATGCTGCGGCTGATCGTGCAGCGCGGCACGGGTCGCAAGGGCGATGCGCCGGGCTACCGCGTCGGCGGCAAGACCGGCACCGCAGAGGCGGCGGTCTCGGGCGGGTATGATCATTCGCGCAACGTCGCGACGTTCGCCGCGGCATTCCCGATGGATGCGCCGCGCTATGTCGTGCTCGCGATGCTCGATTCGCCGCTCGGCACGAAGGAAACCTCCGGGTGGAAGACCGCGGCGTGGAACACCGCGCCGGTGGTGGGCCGCACGATCTCGCGCGTCGGTGCGATCCTGGACGTGGTGCCCGACGCGCACCGCGACATCGACGTGTCTGACATCCTGCCGACTTTGTGGCAGGACCCGTCGCGTACACAGCCGACCGGGCAATGAGGACTATTGCATGAAACTCGCAGCGCTGACCGACGGGACGGAAGAGGCGCAGGTGACGGGGTTTGCGATCGATCACCGCAAGGTCGCGCCGGGCACGGTGTTCGGCGCGTTCGAAGGAGCGCGCGTCAACGGCGAGGACTTTATCGCCGACGCGATCCGGTCTGGCGCGATCGCGGTGGTGGCGCGGCCGGGGCTGACGGTCGAGGGCGCCACGTACATCGCCGACGACAACCCCCGCGAACGGTTCGCGCAACTGGCCGCGAGGTTCTTCGCGCCGTTCCCAGAGACGTCGGTGGCGATTACCGGGACCAACGGGAAGACGTCGTGCGTCGAGATGACCCGGCAGCTTTGGCGGATGGCCGGCTTCCATGCGGCTTCGATCGGGACGCTGGGCGTCACAACCGCCGATGAGCGGGTGACGACCGGGCTGACGACGCCTGACGTCGTAACCTTCCTGTCGAACGTCGCCGGTCTCGCGCGCGAAGGCGTGACACATCTCGCGTTTGAGGCGTCGAGCCACGGCCTGACTCAGTACCGGACCGAGGGCCTGAAGGTTGCCGCCGCGGCCTTCACGAACCTTAGCCGAGACCATCTCGACTATCACGGCGACATGGCCGCGTATTTCACCGCCAAGATCCGGCTGTTCTCCGAAGTGCTCTCGCCGGACGGTGCGGCGGTCGTCTGGGCCGACGATCCACAATCGGCGCGCGTGATCGACCTGGCCCGGGAACGCGGCAACCGGCTGGTGACGGTCGGCACGCAGGGCGAGACGTTGCGGTTGGTGGGACGCGATCCGACTCTGCTAGGGCAGGGACTGACGATCGAGGCCGAGGGCCAGACGTACAAGGTGACCCTGCCGCTGATCGGCGCGTATCAGGCGGCCAACGCGCTGGTATCGGCCGGGCTGGTGATCGCTACCGGCGGCGACGTGGCCACGACGATCGCCAACCTTGCGCGGTTGCAGCCGGTGCGCGGGCGGCTGGAGCGTGCGGTGATCGCGAAGTCGGGTGCGCCGGTGTACGTCGACTACGCCCACACACCCGATGCGCTGGAGGCGGCGATCGCGGCGCTCAAGCCCCATGCAGGCGGCAAGCTGATCGTTGTGTTCGGGGCAGGCGGCGATCGTGACACCGGCAAGCGTGAGACTATGGGACAGGTCGCGGTGCAACATGCCGACCGGGTGATCGTCACCGACGACAATCCCCGGACCGAAGATGCGCGGGCGATCCGCTGCGATGTCCTGAAGGGTGCGCGCGGGGCTGAGGAAATTGGTGACCGGCGGGCGGCGATCGGGGCTGCGGTGGGCGAGGCCGGGCCCGAGGATATCGTGCTGATCGCTGGTAAGGGACATGAGCAGGGGCAAATCGTCGGCGATCTGGTCCTGCCGTTCGATGACGTGACCGTCGCGCGGGAGTGCGCGGCGTGAGGGGGGCGACGTCTTCATTCCCCTCCCGCCTGCGGGAGGGGCTAGGGGAGGGCGCGACGTACGTACTGGCGTCCGGTCCGTTTGGTCAGCCCCTCCCCCGACCCCTCCCGCAAGCGGGAGGGGAGCAGTGAGCTTGTGGACTTCCGCCGAGATCGCGGCAGCCACGGGTGGCGTGGCGTTGGGTGATTTTTCCGTCAGCGGCGTTGCGTTTGACTCGCGCGAAGTCGGCCCTGGCGATCTCTTCATTGCAATGAAAGGCGAGGCCAGCGACGGCCACCTCTTCCTCGACCAGGCCTTCGCGCAGGGCGCGGCAGGGGCGATCGTGTCTGAACCTTGCGACCACCCGCACGTCCTCGTGGCGGACAGCTTCGGCGCGTTGAACGCTCTCGGTCGCGCCAGCCGCGCGCGCTCGTCCGCCAAGATCATCGGTGTCACCGGGTCGGTCGGCAAGACCAGCGCGAAGGAGGCTTTGTTCGCCTGCCTCGACCGCGCATTCCCCGGCGATGTGCACCGCTCGGTCAAGAGCTACAACAACCACACCGGCGTACCGCTCAGCCTCGCCCGCATGCCGCGCGACGCGAAGTTCGGCGTGTTCGAGATGGGGATGAACCATGCCGGTGAACTCGCCGAGCTGACCCAGCTCGTCCGGCCGCACATAGCGATGATCACCGCGATCGCCCCGGCGCATACCGCGTTCTTCCCCGACGAGCGCGCGATTGCGGATGCGAAGGGGGAGATATTTGCTGGGCTGGAGCCGGGCGGAACGGCGATCGTGCCTTATGACAGCCCGCACCGCGACCGCCTGCTCGGCCATGCCGCCCCGCATGCCGCGCATATCGTCACGTTCGGCAGCGAAAAGGGCGCCGATGTCCGCGCGATCGAGGCGATGCGGTTGCCGACCGGCGGGACGTTCGTCACCGCGCGCATGGGGCAGGGGGCCGAGCATGAGCTGAGCTTCACGATCGCGCAGCCCGGCGCGCATTGGGTGTCGAACGCGCTTGGCGTGCTGGCGTGCGTGCAGGCGGCGGGGGGCGATCTCGGGCTGGCCGGGCTGGCTTTGGCCGAGCTTGGTGGGCTGCAAGGACGTGGCGCGCGGTCGCTGGTAACCGTAGGCGAAGGCCAAGCGCTGGTGATCGACGAGAGCTACAACGCCAACCCATCGTCGATGCGCGCGACGCTCAGCGTCCTCGGCCACGAGCCCGGCCGGCACATCGCGGTGCTCGGCGAGATGCGCGAGCTGGGCGAGGGCTCGGACAACTATCATGCCGGACTCGCCGAGCCGATCCTCGCCGCCCGCGTCGAAATGGCGCTGCTCGTCGGTGAAGCGATGGCGCCGCTTGCGCAGGTGCTTGAGGGACAAGTCGAAACCGTCCATGTGGGCGACGCTGCGGCCGCGCTCGCGTCGTTAAGCACGATCTTGGCGCCGGGCGATGTCGTGCTCGTCAAGGGATCGAACGGGGTGGGCCTCGCCCGCGTCGTGGCTGGTCTTCAAGCTGGCCTCAAAGGCGGGATTAACTGAATGTTGTACTGGCTCGCCGAGCATCTGGGGTTTCCCGGCCTGCTGAACCTCATCCGTTACCAGACGGTGCGGACCGGCGGTGCCGTCGCGACCGCGCTGATCATCGGCCTGATCATCGGGCCGAAGTTCATCGGCTGGTTGCGCGTGCGCCAGGGCAAGGGCCAGCCGATCCGTGCCGACGGTCCGCAGTCGCACCTGTCGAAGCGCGGTACGCCGACGATGGGCGGGCTGATGATCCTGACCTCGATGTGCCTCGCGATCTTCCTGTGGATGGACCTGAGCAATCCGTATGTCTGGGCGTGCGTGTTCGTGACGCTCGGCTTCGGGACGATCGGGTTCCTCGACGATTACGACAAGGTGCGTAAGGCGAGCACCGCGGGGATCAGCGGGCGTACGCGTCTGCTGCTCGAGTTCGCGATCGCCGGCATCGCGGCGACGATCATCATGTCGCAGAACGGGCCGCATCTGTATCTGCCGTTCACGTCGCGCATGTATCTGGATCTGGGCTGGTTCTTCCCGGTCTTTGCCGCTTTCACGATCGTGTCGTTCGGCAATGCGGTGAACCTCACGGATGGGCTCGACGGGCTCGCGACGATGCCGGTGATCATCGCCAGCGTCGCGTTCATGGTGATCGTGTACCTGGTCGGGAACGTGAAGTTCGCCGATTACCTGGGTATTCCGCATGTGCCGCGTGCTGGTGAGCTTGCGATTTTCTGCGGGGCGATCGTCGGGGCCGGCTTAGCGTTCCTCTGGTTCAATGCGCCACCGGCCGCGGTGTTCATGGGCGATACCGGGAGCCTCGCGCTCGGCGGCGCGCTGGGGACGATCGCGGTCGTTGCGCATCACGAGATCGTGCTGGGAATCATCGGCGGGCTGTTCGTGATCGAGGCGCTGTCGGTCATCATCCAGGTGTTCTTCTACAAGCGCACGGGCAAGCGCGTGTTCCGGATGGCGCCGATCCATCACCATTTCGAGCAGCTCGGCTGGGCCGAGGCGACGGTGGTTATCCGCTTCTGGATCATCGCGCTGGTGCTCGCGCTGGTCGGCCTATCGACGTTGAAGCTGCGGTGATTATTGCGCAGGCCTGGTGCGGGAAACGCTATGCGGTGCTGGGGCTGGCGCGGTCCGGGGCTGCGACTGTGCGGGCGCTTGTGGCTGGTGGGGCGCAGGTCGTTGCTTGGGACTCCGACGAGGGGAAGCGCGCCGTCTTTGCTCCCTCTCCCCTCCGGGGAGAGGGTTGGGGTGAGGGGCAGCCCAGCAGTGTTACGCCCGGAACTGCCCCTCACCCAGCCCTCTCCCCGGGGAGAGGGCTCGTGGACGTTGCACCGCTCGACGATCTCGCAGGCTTCGACGCGCTAGTCGTATCGCCGGGAGTGCCCCTCAACACCCATCCGCTCGCCGCTGCCGCGCGCGCGGCTGCCGTTCCAGTCATCGGCGACATCGAACTCTTCGCCCAAGCCCGCGCAGACCTCCCCCCGCACAAGGTCGTCGGCATCACCGGCACCAACGGCAAGTCGACCACCACCGCGCTCGTCCACCACATCCTCAAGACCGCCGGCATTCCCACGTTGATGGGCGGCAATATCGGCCTGCCGATCCTCGAACAGCAACCGCTTCCCGAGGGCGGCGTCTATGTGCTCGAACTGTCGAGCTATCAGATCGACCTGACGCAGACGCTCGATTGCGACGTCGCGGTGTTGCTCAACATCACGCCGGATCATCTCGATCGCTATCAGGGGTTCGCCGGCTACCGAGCATCCAAGTTGCGATTGTTCAAGATGATGAGCCCGCCTCACATCGGCGTACTCAACTGGCACACCGACGCTGGGGAAGCACTTTACCGAACGCTTTACGAAACCCATCCATGTGAGTTCTGGTCCAATTACGACGACAATGTCGAGGACCCGTATGACTTATGGGGGGCCTTCGATGATAACGGTCAAACCGCATCTCGTGACCATTTAAGCACGCAGAAGGACTGGCCGGCTCTGCAAGGTCCGCACAATGCGCAGAATGCGATTTCGGCCATTCTTGCCTGCAGTGCTCTTGGAATCGACGAACGGGTGATCAGCGACGCTCTTCAGACCTTCACCGGTTTGCCGCACCGGATGGAGCATGTCGGGGTGATCGGCGGCGTCGCCTATGTCGACGACAGCAAGGCGACCAATCCCGAGAGCACCGCGCCGGCGCTCGCCGCGTTCGAGCGGGTGCACTGGATCGTCGGTGGCCGCGCGAAGGGTGACGACCTCGACGCCTGCAAGCCCGCCTTTGGTCACATCGTCCACGCCTACACGATCGGCGAGGCTGGCCCGAGGTTCGCCGAAATCCTGAAAGATTCCATGCCCGTCGAGAACGTCGGCACGCTCGACGCAGCCGTCCGCAGCGCCGCCGCCAACGCCAAGCCCGGCGACACGGTGTTGTTATCCCCAGCCTGTGCTAGCTTCGATCAGTTTCGCGATTACGAAGCACGCGGGGCGGCTTTCCGCGCGGCGGTGGAGTCGCTGGCATGACCGATATGCGCGCTGAGACCATGGATATGGGTGTGTCCGGACAGAAGAACGGGATCGTCGCGAAGATGAAGCGGCGCGGCGGGCGGGGCGATCAGTCGCCGCTCGGCACGTGGTTCTGGGATATCGACCGGATGCTGCTGTTGCTGACGCTGTTCCTGATCGCGATCGGGCTGATCGCGGTCGCGGCGGCATCGCCGGCAAGCGCGGTCCGCTATTCGGGCGAGCACCGCAAGATCGCGCCACTCTATTATTTCTGGCGGCAGTTGATGTGGGTCGGCGTGTCGCTGCCGGTGCTGTTCGGCGTGTCGATGATGCCGGTGGCGATGGCGCGGCGGATGGCGATCGGCGGCGCGGCGGTGCTGGTGCTGCTGCTCATGCTCACCCCGTTCATCGGCGTCGAGGTGAATGGCGCGCGCCGCTGGCTGGGTTACGGATTTGCGCAGTTCCAGCCGTCGGAGTTTCTGAAACCGCTGTTCATCGTGACCGTCGCGTGGCTTCTGTCGTTGCGCGCGAAGGATTCGGAATTACCGACCGTGTTGATCACCGGCGCAATGACGGCGGGGGTCGCGGTGCTGCTGATGTTGCAGCCCGATTTCGGCCAGACGATCATCTTTAGCCTGGTATGGCTGGCGCTGCTGATGATCGCGGGGACGCCCGTGAGGGTACTTGTCGGGCTCGTCGCGCTGGCGCCGGCCGGGCTGGTCGCCGCCTATGTGTTCTACGGCGTTGCGCGGTCGCGGATCGATGCGTTCCTGTTCCCGGGTATCGAGGGCGAGGGGGCGTCGGACCATTTCCAGACGAACGCCGCGCACAACACGCTGACCGCGGGCGGCTGGACCGGGACCGGGCCGGGCGCGGGCGCGGTGAAGTTCGGGCTGCCCGAGGCGCATACCGACTATATCTTCTCGGTGATCGGTGAGGAATTCGGGCTGATCGCGTGTTCGGTGATCGCGGTGATCTTTCTGGCGATCGTCGTCCGTGTGTTCGTCAAGCTGCTGGACGAGCAGGATGAATTCAAGCTGCTTGCCTCCGCCGGCCTCGCGACGCAGTTCGGCGCGCAGGCCTTGGTGAGCATGGCGGTCAATACCGGCCTCGCGCCGTCGAAGGGTATGACGCTGCCGTTCATCAGCTATGGCGGGTCGTCGATGATCGCGTTGTCGGTCGGCATGGGGTTGCTGCTGGCGTTTACCCGGCGCAATCCGTTTCTCACGCGGAGCCCCTATGTCGTCCGCTGGAGTGGTGAATGAGTAAGCATTACGTCTTAGCGGCCGGTGGCACGGGCGGCCACATGGTTCCGGCAGCGGCGCTCGCAGCGGAACTGACCAAGCGTGGCCACCGCGTCGCTCTGGTCAGCGACGCGCGCGGCGTGCGGTTTCCGGGGTTGTTCGAAGATATCCAGACGCATGTCCTGCCGGCGGGGCGTTTTACCGGCGGGCCGCTGGGCTGGGCGAAGGCGACGCGCGAAATGTGGCGCGGGCGGGCAATGGCGCGCGAGTTGTACCGGAATTTCAAGCCGGCGGCAGTGATCGGCTTCGGCGGATACCCCGCGCTGCCCGCACTGCTGGCGGCGTTCGCGAACAAGATCCCGACTGCTGTGCATGAGCAGAACGCTGTGCTGGGCCGCGTGAACCGCTTCGTCGCGGGCCGCGTCGATGCCATCGCGACCTCGTCCGAGCCGACCGAGCGCCTCGCGCCGAAGCTGCTGGGCAAGACGCATCTGGTCGGCAATCCTGTGCGCGAGGCGGTGCTGGCATTGCGTGCGCGCCCGTATCCGTTGCTTGAGGAGGACGGCATCTTCCGCGTGCTCGTGACCGGTGGAAGCCAGGGGGCGAGCATCCTGAGCCAGGTCGTACCCGATGGACTGGCGATGCTGCCGGTGACGTTCCGGCGGCGGTTGCAGGTGACGCACCAGGCCCGGATCGAGGATATCGATGCGGTGCGCGCGAAGTACGCCGAGCATCATATCCCGGCGGAACTGGCGACGTATCTGCCCGACATGCCCGAGCAACTGGCGTGGGCGCATCTCGTGATCGCGCGCGCGGGCGCGTCGACGATTTCGGAGCTGACCGCGGCGGGGCGTCCTGCAATTTTGGTGCCGCTGCCGGGCGCGACCGACGACCACCAGACCGCGAACGCGCGCGAGATTACGAAGGCCGGCGGCGCGCGGACGATCGCGCAGAAGGATTTTACCGCAGTGGAACTGGCCAAGCAGATGCAGAAACTCGGTCTCGATCCGGGGGCGTTGCAGAATGCGGCAGGACGCGCGCGCAGTTGCGGACGGCCGAATGCGGCGAGCGATCTCGCCGATCTGGTCGAGAGTCTCGACGCACCGGTGATCCGCCTTCCGGTCGGCGCCCCCTCCAAGCCGAAGGCGCAGTTCGCATGAAGGGTGTCGCAACCGATATCGGCACGATCCACTTCGTCGGCATCGGCGGGATCGGCATGTCGGGCATCGCTGAGGTCATGAAGAACCTCGGTTACCGCGTGCAGGGGTCGGACGTGGCCGAGGGCTATGTCGTGCAGGGGTTGCGCGACAAGGGCATCCCGGTCGCGATCGGCCACGTCGCGTCGAACATCGGCGACGCCGCGGTGGTGGTCGTGTCGACCGCGATCGTGCGCTCAAACCCCGAGGTCGAGGCGGCGCTCAACGCGCGCGTGCCGGTGGTGCGGCGCGCGGAGATGCTGGCCGAACTGATGCGGTTGAAGTCGACCGTTGCCGTTGCCGGCACGCATGGGAAGACCACGACGACGTCGATGGTGGCGGCGTTGCTCGATGCCGGCGGGGTCGATCCGACGGTCATCAATGGCGGGATCATCAACTCGTACGGCTCGAACGCGCGGTTGGGCGCGAGCGACTGGATGGTGGTCGAGGCGGACGAGAGCGACGGCAGCTTCCTGCGGCTCGACGGAACGATCGCGGTGGTGACCAACATCGATCCCGAGCATCTCGATCATTACGGTTCGTTCGACGCAGTGAAGGACGCGTTCGTCGAGTTCGTCGAGAACGTGCCCTTCTATGGCGCGGCGCTGCTGTGCCTGGACCATCCGGAGGTGCAGGGGATCCTGCCGCGAGTGCGCGATCGGCGCGTCGTGACTTACGGTTTCTCGGCGCAGGCTGACGTGCGCGGCGTCGAGGTCACGCCTATCCCGGGCGGCAACCGCTTCGATTGCGTGGTGCGGGAGCGCGACGGCGCGACGCGGACGATCGCGGGAATCGAGATGCCGATGCCGGGGCGGCATAACGTCCAAAACGCGCTGGCAGCGATCGGCGTAGCGCTGGAACTCGGGATTGCGGATGCGACGATCCAGCAGGGGTTCGCCAAGTTCGGGGGCGTGAAGCGGCGCTTCACCAACGTCGGCGAAGTGGCCGTCGAAGGTGGGAGCGTGACGATCATCGACGACTACGGGCATCACCCGGTCGAGATTCGCGCTGTGCTGGCGGCGGCGCGCGAAGGCGTGAAGGGCCGCGTGATCGCGGTGGTGCAGCCGCATCGCTATTCGCGGCTGGGCAATCTGATGGAGGATTTCCAGACTGCGTTCAACGATGCGGACCGGGTGCTGGTGACGCCGGTCTACGCGGCGGGGGAGGCGCCGGTGGAGGGTGTCGATGCGTCGGCGCTGGTCGAGGGGTTGAAGCGGCGCGGGCACCGGTTTGCGGGTGTGGTCGCGGATGCGGATGCGCTCGCGGTCGACCTAGCGGCCACGATCGAGGCGGACGACATGATCGTCTGCCTCGGCGCCGGCGACATCACGAAATGGGCCGCCGGGTTGGCCGATGCGATTGCCACTGAGCGCGGGAAGGTGCTGGCGTGAGCGGCGCGTCGCAAATCCTCCCCGGCACGGGGAGGGGGACCATGCAGAGCATGGTGGAGGGGGGTGTCCGCGAGCGTGACGCTTCTGGCAACCCCCCCTCCACCACCTTCGGCGGTCCCCCTCCCCGTGCCGGGGAGGATTTGCGTGGGTCTCTGACGGCTAATGGCAGTCTGGCGGACTTCATATGGTTTCGGACTGGTGGTGCGGCGGAGTGGTTGGTGCGACCTGCGGATGTCGAGGATTTGGCTGACCTGCTGAAAACCCTCGATCCTTCGACACCGGTGCTGCCAGTCGGGGTCGGGTCCAACCTGATCGTGCGCGACGGTGGTGTGCCGGGGGTCGTGGTGCGACTGCCCAAGGTCATGGCGAAGGTGTCGGTGCAGGATGGCCGCGTTCGCGCGGGGGCGGGGGCGATGGGGATTACCGTTGCCAGTGCCGCGCGTGACGCAGGGATTGCCGGGCTCGAGTTTTTGCGCGGAATCCCGGGGACTGTTGGTGGCGCGGTTCGAATGAACGCAGGCGCTTATGGCCGCGACGTCAGCGACATTCTGGTCGAGGCTACCGTCGTCACGCGCGAGGGGGCGGTCGAGACATGGTCCGCCGATAATCTCGGGTTCACCTATCGGCATTCGGACCTGCCGGCGGGTGCCGTGGTGGTCGAGGCCGTGTTCTCCGGCACGCCCGGAGAGCCGGCGGTGATTGGTGCGGAGATGGATCGGATCGCGGCGGAGCGGGAGGCTTCGCAACCGCTCCGCTCGCGGACCGGTGGGTCGACGTTCAAGAACCCCGACGGTCACAAGGCTTGGGCTTTGATCGACGCGGCGGGGTGTCGCGGGCTTACTCGCGGCGATGCGCAGGTCAGCGAGAAGCATTGCAATTTCCTGCTGAACCTCGGGTCCGCGTCGAGCGCGGAGATCGAGGCGCTGGGTGAAGTGGTACGGGACAGAGTGAAGGCGCATTCGGGGGTGACGTTGGAATGGGAAATCCAGCGGGTTGGGGTCGCTGCTCCCTCTCCCCTGCGGGGAGAGGGTCGGGGTGAGGGGCAGCCAAGCAGTGCATCGCCCGCGCTCTCCACCAGCGATGCGGCCGGTGAGGGCGAGCGCCCACCCCTCGGTCCCCTCCCGCATGCGGGAGGGGAGGCATGACGGTGCCTCTTCACATCGCGGTCCTCATGGGCGGCTGGTCGGCGGAGCGTGAAGTCTCGCTGATGTCGGGTAATGGCTGTGCCGACGCGCTGGAGTCGCTCGGGCACCGGGTCACGCGGATCGATATGGGGCGGGATGTTGCTGCCAAGTTGGCGGAAGCGAAGCCGGATCTTGTGTTCAACGCGCTGCATGGGACGCCGGGGGAGGACGGTTCTGTGCAGGGCCTGCTCGACCTGATGGGGTTGCGCTACACGCATTCCGGGCTCGCGACGTCGGTGATCGCGATCGACAAGGTTCTCACCAAGCTGCTCCTCGTCCCCGCGGGCGTACCCATGCCGGGCGGGCGGATCGTCAAGTCGGCGGACCTGTTCGAGGGCGATCCGATGGCGCGGCCCTATGTGCTGAAGCCGGTCAACGAAGGCTCGTCGGTCGGCGTAGCGATCGTCACCGACAGCGGCAATTATGGCAATCCGATCGCTCGCGACAGCGTCGGGCCTTGGGGCGAGTTCGAGGAACTGCTCGCCGAGCCGTATATCCGTGGGCGGGAGCTGACGACCGCGGTACTCGGCGGCAAGGCGCTCGGCGTGACCGAGTTGAAGCCCAAGAGCGGCTGGTATGATTACGACGCGAAATACACCGATGGGATGACGGTGCACGTCTGCCCCGCGGAGATTCCCGACGAGATCACCGACGCCTGCAAGAGCCTTGCGCTCGAAGCGCATCGGTTGCTCGGCTGCAAGGGCGCGTCGCGGTCGGATTTCCGCTGGGATGACGAGCGTGGTGTCGACGGTCTGTTCCTGCTGGAGGTGAACACGCAGCCGGGGATGACGCCCTTGAGCCTCGTACCGGAGCAGGCGCGGCATATCGGCATGAGTTATGCCGAACTGGTGCAGGCGATCGTCGACGAGGCGCTGGCGGATCATCCGCTTGCGCAAAGCGGGGCGCCATGAGCCGCACGATCAAGCGCGGTCCACCCCCCAAGCGGCCCGCCCCGCGGCGGAAGGTCGCGGTCAAGAAGGTGTCGGTGATGGACCGGCTGGTCGGGATGCTCCCGGTCAGCGAGGAGACGCTCAAGAAAATTGCGACCTGGTCGATCCTCGGCGCTGGTGGGGCGGTGGCGATCGCGGCGGCGACGTGGGTCGGCATCCCCGGCATGATCGGTGCCGCTCTGGCCGAAGGCGCCGGGCGCGCGGGCTTCAAGGTCGAGCAGATCGAGGTGACTGGCCTCAAGCGGATGGACCGGATGTCGGTCTATGCGGTCGCGTTGGAGGACAAGCAGAACCAGACGTCGATGCTGTCGGTCGACCTGGAGGCGGTGCGCCAGAAATTGCTGCGCTATGGCTGGATCGCGGACGCGCACGTGTCGCGGCGGCTGCCCAACACGTTGCTCGTCGATATCGTCGAGCGGACGCCCGCGGCAGTGTGGCAGGACAATGGCCAACTCACGCTGATCGATTCGTCGGGCGTGCTGCTCGAACCGGTCCAGCCCGATGCGATCCCGAATCTCCCGTTGATGATCGGGCCGGGCGCGGATCGACAGGAGGCATCGTACCAGACGCTCCTCGCCGCCGCCCCCGCGCTGAAGCCGCGCGTGAAGGCAGCGACCTGGGTCGGCAACCGGCGCTGGGACCTTACCTTCGAGAGCGGCGAGACCTTGGCACTACCCGAAGACGGTGCGCCCCGAGCGCTTGTGAAGTTCGCCGAACTGGACGGCGCGCGGCCGTTGCTTGGGCGCGGATGGATCCGGTTCGACATGCGCGATCCGACCAAGCTGGTCGCGCGCAAACCGGGCGCGAGCCTGGCGCACAGCGTCGACGTGCCGGCGCCAGCGAGCGTGCCGGAAACGGGCGAGACTACGAATACCCCGTCGCAAACGGCGGGCGCGAACGTAACGGGCGGGGAGGGATGACATGGCAAAGGTGGCACCGGAAGGGCTGATCACGGCGCTCGATATCGGGTCGTCGAAGGTTTCGGCGATGATCGCGCAGAAGGGGGACGGGGGCGAGCTGATCGTGCTCGGCACCGGCCAGCGCGAGAGCCGCGGCGTCAAGCGCGGCTATATCGCCGACATGGCGACGACCGAGGCGGCAGTACGCGAGGCGGTCGAGCAGGCCGAGCGCATCGCCGGGATCAACATCGAGAATGTCTGGGTCGGATTCTCGGCCGGCGGGCTCGTGTCCGACGTCGCCGAGGTCGAGTTCGAGCTGGGCGGCCACCGCGTCGAGCAGCAGGATATCGATGCGCTGCTCGCCGCCGGGCGCAATTCGATCGATCCGCAGGGACGGATGGTGCTCCACGCGCAGCCCGCGCTCTATACGCTAGACGGGCTGACGGGGGTGAAGACGCCGCTTGGGCTGCATGCGGATCGGCTCGGCGTGCATATCCATGTCGTCGCGGCGGACGGTTCGCCGGTGCGCAATCTCGATCTGTGCGTGCGGTCGGCGCATCTCGAGGTGAAGTCGATCATCGCTTCGCCGGTCGCGACCGGGCTCGCCTGTCTCAGCGACGAGGAGCGCGAGCTTGGCGTCGCGCTGGTCGAAATGGGGGCGGGGATCACCAACGTATCCCTCTTCGCAGGGGGCATGCTCGTCGGCCTGACCTCGATCCCGATCGGCGCGCAGGACATCACCGACGACATAGCCAGCGCATTCGGCACGCGGCGGCAGAATGCCGAGCGGATGAAGTGCTTCCACGGCTCGGCCAACGCATCGCCCCGCGATAATCACGACATGATCCCGGTCATGCCGATCTCCGCCGAGGACGGCGCGGGCGAGGGGGCTCAGATCACCAAGGCGCAGCTGATCGGTGTGATCCGCCAGCGTCTGGAGCATCAGATGGGCGAAGTCCGCAATGCACTCACCAAGCTGAAGTTCGAGGGACCGGTCGGGCGTCAGGTCGTGTTGACCGGCGGTGGTGCCGAGTTGAAGGGCATCGCCGACTATGCGCAACAGGCGCTCGGGCGGTCGGTGCGGATCGGTCGACCGCGCGGGCTGACCGCGCTGCCGGAAGCGCATGGCGGACCGGCCTTCGCGACGCTAGCGGGGTTGGCCTTCTATGCGGCGACCAACCCGATCGACCTTCGCGGGCTCGCGCCGCAGCGGACGACGGTGCATCGGCCAAAGGGTATGGGCATGGTGCGGAAATTGATTCAGGCGGCGCGCGCGAATTATTAAGAGTTTCGAGGGCACTGGCGCATTTCGGCTGGAACCGGCCGGGGCGTTGGTGCACACAGGTTAATCAGGGGCCCGGTCATAGCGTATCTACCGGGTTGTGCGGAGAACGGCGATGAGCATCGAATTCCTTAGTCCCGAAGTGGACGATCTGGCCCCCCGCATCGCGGTGATCGGCGTCGGCGGCGCGGGCGGCAACGCGATCGCCAACATGATGCGGGCCGACGTCCAGGGCGTCGACTTCCTCGTGGCGAACACCGACGCGCAGGCGTTGAAGCAGTCGACCGCACCGCAGCGGATCCAGCTGGGTACCAAGATCACGCAGGGTCTCGGCGCCGGCTCGCGTCCCGAGATCGGCCGTGCGGCCGCCGAAGAGACGATCGACCAGCTCGCCAAGATGCTCGAAGGCGCGCACATGTGCTTCATCACCGCCGGCATGGGCGGCGGCACGGGCACGGGCGCGGCACCGGTCATCGCCAAGGCGGCGCGCGACATGGGCATCCTGACGGTGGGCGTCGTGACCAAGCCGTTCGCGTTCGAGGGCAACCGTCGCGCGAAGTCCGCCGAGGGCGGCATCGACGAGCTGCAGAAGTACGTCGACACGCTGATCGTCATCCCGAACCAGAACCTGTTCCTCATCGCCAACGCGAACACGACCTTCAAGGAAGCGTTCACGATGGCGGACGAGGTGCTCCAGCAGGGCGTCCGCAGCATCACCGACCTGATGGTGATGCCGGGCCTCATCAACCTCGATTTCGCCGACGTTCGCTCGGTGATGCAGGAGATGGGCAAGGCGATGATGGGCACCGGCGAGGCGAGCGGCGACAACCGCGCGCTCGAGGCTGCACAGAAGGCGATCTCGAACCCGCTTCTCGAAGGCGTCAGCATGCGCGGCGCCAAGGGCGTCATCATATCGATCACCGGCGGCGACGACATGCGCCTGCTCGAAGTCGACGAAGCGGCGAACCACATCCGCGACCTGGTCGATCCCGATGCGAACATCATCTGGGGTTCGGCGTTCAACCAGGAGCTGGAGGGCAAGATCCGCGTCTCGGTCGTCGCGACGGGGATCGACGCCGATGCGCGCCCGCCCGAGGTTGCGCCCGAGCCCACCCGCTCGTTCAGCTTCGGGTCGCGCAAGACGGATGAGAACACGTCGTTCCGCCCGAGCGAGCCTGCCGCGTCCTCGGCTGCACCTACCGCGTCGTCCGCTGACGAAGAGCCGCTCGATTTGAACGCGTCGTCGGAAGTCGAGTCGTCGTCGTCGAAGTCCGATAGCGAACTCGTGCTCGGTGCCGAGACGATCGTGCCGCAGGCCGCACCTGCTCCCGCCGCACCGGCGCCGCAGCCCGCACCTGAGCCAGCGCCCGCGGCGCGCACTTATGGCGAGGAGCCCTACGGCCGCGGTCCGATCGCGCGTCCGGCGTCGGCATCGTCCGTACCGCCAGCTCGTGCACCCATCGCGCCGGCGGTTCCGGTGCCGACTCCCGCCGCCGACGAAGGTGGTGCCCGTCGCCGCTGGCTCGCTCCGGGTGCAGAGGCTGCCCCCGAGGCGGTACCGGCCGCACCGCGCGTGAAGCTCGGCGGCACGCTGTTCGAGCGCATGTCCAACGCGGCACGTGGTGCAGCGAAGGAAGACGGCGAAGCGGTTCCCCAGGATCCGCTCGACATCCCGCGCTTCCTGCACCGCCAGAACAACCAGTAAGCCTGGCGCCGTTCTCTCGATTTGGCGGGAGAACGGCGGGGCAAGCGGATTGCTCGGGGGCATCGTCCGCCAACATATTCACTCCCCCGGTGGAGGCTGCGGCCCAGTTGGCAAGGTCGATGTAACGGAGCGCTTTCCATCGTTATTTCCGTCTGCCAACTGGACCCCGGCCTTCGTCGGGGAGGCGGCGTTTCAAGGTGAACGCTTTTCCAAGACCACAGATGTCGAATCCGCAGATCGTAACCCTCGCCCGTTGCATGCTCCTCGGCACTTCACTCGTCGCCGCCCCAGCCCAGTTCGCCGCGCCCGTGCGTCGCAGATGTTGCCGGTTCGATCGGGCTGGCGTCTAGACAGATGATCTCATGACCCGCTCGTCCCATCATCTCCTGACCGCCGCGCTGGCACTCGTCCTCGCAGCCGTACCCGGCGCCGCGTCCGCGCAGGCCGTCGTCCAGGCGATCCCGGGCACGACCGATGCGGACAAGCTCGGCGACGTCATGCGCCAGCTCGCGAGCAACCCCCGCAACATCGACGCACTGATCAAAGCCGGCGACCTGTCGATGGGCCTAGGCGACCTTAGCGGTGCGGCGGCCCTGTTCGCGCGCGCCGAAAAGGTGAACCCGCGCGACGGACGCGCCAAGGCGGGAATGGCCTCGATCCTCGTCCGGTCGGAACGTCCGGGCGAAGCGCTCCGCTACTACGCGCAGGCGGAAGGCCTCGGCCTCGACCCACGCAATTTCGCCGCCGACCGCGGCCTCGCCTACGACCTGATCGGCCAACAGGACCGCGCCCAGCGCGACTACCGCGTAGCACTCCGCGATGCCCCCGATGACGAGACCATCCGGCGATATGCGCTGTCGCTCGGCATATCGGGCAAGTCCGACCTCGCGATCCAGCAGCTCAATCCTTTGCTGCTCAAGAGCGACCGTGGTGCGTGGCGCTCGCGCGCTTTCATCATCGCGATGAACGGCGACGTCGCTGGCGCCGAGAAGATCGCAACCACGATGATGCCGCGCGGGACCGCGCAGGGCCTGCAACCCTTCTTCCAACGCCTGCCGACCCTCCCGGCGAGCGACCGCGCCTTCGCGGTACATTTCGGCGAAGTCCACGCAACGCCCGCGCGCCTCGCGGATGCACGAATGGCCCCGCCGCTAGGCATGCTCGCCGCCGACCCGACCGCTCCGGTAATGATGGCCGCGGTGACGCTGCAACCCACAGTCGCCGCGACCACCGGCAAGAAGGACAGGCGTGATCGGCGCGCCAGGCCCGACCGGGTCCAGATGGCCGCGGCAGCTCGCACGCCCACGCCAACCACCGCCGCGCCAACCTCAACCGCGCTCCGTACCACGACGATCGTTCCCGCGCCGACCCCAACCCCCTACGCCCCACCGGTCCAGCTCGCAGCCGCGCCGATGCAGATGGTCCAGCCGCTCCCCACCCGCACGGCCCAGCCCGCACCGCAGCCAAGCTATTCGGCACCGACCGTCGCGGTCCAGGGTGCCCGCATCAACCCAGCCGCGGAAGCGAACTCGGTTGTCGCTGCCACGATTCCGCCGAGCACAGCGTCGGTACCGGCAACCTCGGTCGCGCGCGTTCTACCCGCCCCCTCGACGGCCGGAACCCTTCCCCAGAGCGTAGCTACGCAGATGGCGGCGATCCCGGTGGGACAGGCAGCGACCGATCCGACCCGCGCGGCCAACGCGCTAGCCGCGTCGGCAGCGGCGTCGCCCTCGGTTTCCGCGCAACCGGCGCCCATCCAGCCGGCACTCGTTCAGCAGACCGTCCCAGTCCAGAGCGCCAGCGCCGCTACGCCGACGCCCGCCTTTACCAGTTCGCCCACTCCAGCCACGACCGAAGTAGCGGCGACAACACCGCCGCGCACCCACGCGGTCGCGGCGAGCGAGGACTCGATCCTCGCGCGGATCGTCGCTGGCCTGTCGATCCCCGCGTCCGAACTCGACGTCGCGCCGATGCGTCCCGCGCCCGTCGTGACACCCGCCGCCATCCCGGTTTCGGACGATGCCGAGCGTGTGCTCGCGGAGGCGAAGGCCAAGACCGAGCGCGACGCCGCCGCCAAGGCGATCGCGGCAAAGACGCTCGCCGCCGAAAAGCTCGCAGCCGACAAGAAAGCCGCGGCCGACAAGAAGGCCGCAGCGAAAAAAGCCATCGCCGACAAGAAGGCGCTCGCGGAGAAGAAGGCCGCCGCCGCCGAAAAGCTCGCCGCCGACAAGGCCGTAGCCGAGGAAAAGCGGATCGCGCGTGCCAATCCCGCGCGGACCTGGGTCCAGGTATCGACCGGCCCCCTCAAGGGCGATCTGCCCAAGGCGTGGAAGAACGCCAAGGCCAAGGCCCCAACCGTGTTCGGCACCCGCGCCGGCTGGACCGCGCCGTGGAAGGCGACCAACCGCGTGCTCGCCGGCCCGTTCAAGACCGATGCCGAAGCGCGCACGTTCGTCAATCAACTCGCCAAGGAAGGCGTCCCGACGTTCACCTTCACCAGCGATCCCGGTGAGATCATCACCAAGTTGCCCGCGAAGTGAGTTACCGCGCGCCCTGGGCATCGGACCCGGCGCGCAGCAAAGGACGGCTTCACGAGGAACAGAACGGGTCCGTCCGTGGCCCGCGCGATGCCTTCCAGCGCGACCGCGACCGGATCATCCACTCGATCAGCTTCCGTCGCCTGCGCCACAAGACGCAAGTCTTCATGGCCCCCGACGGCGATCATTTCCGCGTCCGCCTGACGCACAGCCTGGAGGTCGCGCAGATCGGCCGAACGATCGCGCGGACGCTGGCGCTGAACGAGGACCTCACCGAAGCGCTGTGCCTCGCGCACGACATCGGCCACCCGCCGTTCGGCCATGCCGGCGAGGACGCGCTTAAGGCCGCGCTGATGCCGTCGGTCGAGGACGGCGGGCAGGGCGGGTTCGATCACAACGGTCATACGCTGCGCACGCTGATCACGATCGAGCGGCCCTATCCGATGTGGAACGGGCTCAACCTCACCTGGGAAACGCTCGAAGGGCTCGCCAAGCATAATGGTCCGGTGCGAAATCCGGGCTGGGCGCTGGCGGCGGCGGATGCCGAGTTTCCCCTGGCGCTGACCAGTTTCTCGTCGCTCGAGGCACAGGTCGCGGCGATCGCCGACGATATCGCCTACGACAATCACGACATCGACGACGGCCTGCGGGCCGGGCTGCTGACGCTCGACCAGATGCTCGCGGTACCGTTGGTCGCGCGCGGCTGGGATGACGTGCGCCGCCGTTTTCCCGACGTCGCGCCGAAGCGTCTGGTCGGCGAACTCGTCCGCACGCAGATCGGGACGATGGTCAACGACCTGATCGCCGAGACACGGCAGCGGATCGCGGCGAGCGGGGTCACGAGCGTCGACGACGTCCGCGCCGCGGGACAGTGCCTGGTCGGCTTCTCTCCCGAAATGCGCGAGGCGGAGCGCGACCTGAAGCGCTTCATGTACGCCAATCTCTATCACCACCCACGGCAATTGGCGGCGGCGGATGCGGCGCACGGCATCGTGTCCGGCCTGTTCGCGGTGTACCGCGACGATCCGGCGACGATTCCTGAAGAGTGGCGCGAGCGCTTGCCGACCGACGATCCCGACCGTAGCCGGCATATCGCGGATTTCATCGCGGGGATGACGGACCGGTACGCCGTATCCCGTTACCGCGAGTTGGTCGGCCCCATCGACCTGCCCGAGGGATTCTGACTTCTGCTCCCCTCCCCGGAAGGGAGGGGCTGGGGGTGGGTGGGCTGGCTTGTGCCGCTACTGTTCCACGATACCGGAACCGACCCACCCCAACCCCTCCCTTTCAGGGAAGGGAGTCAAAGGGCCGCGGGTTTACGCAAGCGCGAGACCCCAAACGCAAAACGGCGGCCGGACCGAGGTCCGACCGCCGCTGCTAGTACCAAAGCAGGTTAGCTCAGCGCGTAACCGAAGCGATACCGCCGGCTGCACCATTGGCTTCGGCAGTCTTGAACGCGACCGGAACGCCGGCCGACTCACCCGATACGCGATCGCCACGGACTACCAGGTGGAACTTCTGACCCGAGGGATAGCGGCGACCGTCGATGATCTGCCGGCCATGATCCTGCGTCGATGTATAGACGTACGTGCTGCCCTCGTGGACGAAGCTCTGCTTGGCCTCTGCTGCCATGCCGATCGTCGACGTGAGGGCGGCGGCGGCTGCTGCGATGATCTTGACGGTGTTGCGCATGATCGTGTCTCCCGCGTGGTGCTTCGAGCCGGTCTTCACCCAACTCTCAAGTCGCCGAAATATTGCGGTGCAGCATGAGTTGCAATTGCAAACCTATCGATCGCGATTGCGCGTACTGCAATGATGGTCCGTACCGGCACCAATTGCCCCAAATATCCTCGGCGCCCATGACGGACGTCACGCAACTGGATTAAAATTGAGCGCCGCGCTGCTATGGTCTAGAGCGCCCGTTTCCTCGACGTACCGGGACTGCCATGACGCTCTACACTCGTTTTGCCGCGCATATCGACGCGGCGCTCGACACCCTGACCGCGGCGGGCACGCTGCCGGCGGGGCTCGACCGAAAGAACGTCACGGTCGAGCCGCCGCGCGACACCAGCCACGGCGATCTCGCGACCAACGCCGCGATGGTCCTCGCCAAGCCCGCCAGGACCAACCCGCGTGTGCTGGCCGATGCGCTGGTCGCCGAACTGTCGAAGCTCGAAGACGTCGCCTCGGCCAGCGTCGCCGGCCCGGGCTTCATCAACATGAAGCTGACCGATGACGCCTGGCGCGCGGAACTCGCCGCGATCCCGGCGGCGGGCGCCGATTACGGCCGCTCGAAGCAAGGCGACGGCATTACCGTCAACATCGAGTATGTCTCGGCCAACCCGACCGGCCCGATGCACATGGGCCATTGCCGCGGTGCGGTGGTCGGCGATGCGCTCGCCAGCCTCCTCGAATTCGCAGGCCACAAGGTCATCCGCGAATATTACGTCAACGATGCCGGCGGCCAGGTCGACGTGCTCGCACGCTCGGTTCACCTCCGCTACCGCGAGGCACTCGGCGAGACCGTCGAGATCCCCGAGGGCCTGTATCCCGGCGACTATCTCGTCCCCGTCGGCCAGTCGCTCGCGAAGGAATTCGGCGACCGCTACGTCGGCGCGCCCGAGAGCGAATGGCTGGTCGTCTTCCGCACGCAGGCAGTCGCCGCTATGATGGTGATGATCCGCGCCGATCTCGCGCTGCTCGGGATCGAGCACGAGGTGTTCGCCTCGGAAGCCGAGCTTCAGGCCGCGAAGAAGCCGGAAGCGGCCGAAGCGGAACTGCGCTCGCGCGATCTCGTCTACGACGGTGTGCTCGAAGCACCGAAGGGTGAGACGCCCGACGATTGGGAGCCGGTCGAGCTGCCGCTGTTCCGCTCGACGCAGTTCGGCGACGACCAGGATCGCCCGATCAAGAAGTCGAACGGGTCGTGGACCTATTTCGGCGCCGATCTCGCCTATCATTTCCAGAAGAGCCAGAGCGCCGACCAGCTGATCGACATCTGGGGCGCGGATCATGGCGGTACGGTCAAGCGGATCGTCGCGGCGGTGGCGGCGCTGACCGGCGGCAAGACGCGGTTCGACGTCAAGCTCGTCCAGATGGTCCGGCTGTTGCGCAACGGCGAGCCGGTCAAGATGTCGAAGCGGTCGGGGAATTTCGTCACGCTGGCCGACGTCGTGCGTGAGGTCGGCAAGGACGTCGTGCGCTTCACCATGCTGACGCGGCGGTCGGATGCGCAGATGGACTTCGATTTCGCGAAGGTGGTCGAGGCGTCGAAGGACAATCCGGTCTTTTACGTCCAATACGCGCATGCCCGCATCGCATCGCTGCACCGGCGTGCGGAAGAGGCGGGAATTACACCGATCTCGGCCGACCTGTCCCGGCTTGATACGGACGAACTGGCACTCGTTCAGCTCGCGGCGCAGTTCCCGCGGCTTGTCGAGATCGCATCGACGGCGCGCGAGCCGCATAGAATTGCATTCTATCTCTACGACTTGGCGGCGGCGTTCCATGCGCTGTGGAACGTCGGCAACGACCGTCCCGATCGCCGGTTCCTGGTGATCGAGGATCCGCAGGCGACGGCCGCACGGCTTTTCTTGGCATCCGCGATAGGGCAGATTATCCGCAACGGCCTCGCGATCATGGGCGTCGAGGCGGTTTCGGAGATGAAGTGATGGCCGACCATATGGATCTGCGCGAGGAAGACCGGCTTCCCTGGCTCGAAACCGTCGAGCCGGACGAGCAGGACACCGTCGGCATCGGCCGCGTGATCGCGTTTGTCGTGCTCGGCCTCGCGGTGCTCGCGGTCATCATCTTCGGCATCTACGCGCTGCAAGAGCGCACGCCCACGGGCGATGGCCAGCTGATCGCCGCGCCGTCGGGCGAGTATAAGGTCAAGCCCGACGACGCCGGTGGCCTGAAGGTCAAGGGCGAGGGCGAGTCGGCGATCGCGACCAGCGCGGGCAAGTCGGGCAACGGCGCGATCGACCTACGGGGCGTGCCCGAGGCACCGGTCGCAGGCACGCGCGCGGTCGCTCCCAAGGCGGACGATGCGGCGGGTCGCAACGCGGTCGCGCAAGTGCCGGCATCGGGTGGCCGGCTGGTCGCGGCGGCCCCGCTGGCGCCATCGAAGCCCAACGGCGTCGGCACGGCCACCGGTGGGTCGCTGGTCCAGTTGGGCGCGTATCCCAGCGAAGCCGTTGCCAATGCGGCGTGGGCCAATTTCTCGAAGCGGTTCGCGTATGTCGGCGCACTCGGCAAGTCGGTCCAGCCGGTCGCAACCGGCGGCCGTACCCTGTATCGCCTGCGCGTGAACGCGGGCAGCGCGAACCAGGCAGCGGATATCTGCGGTCGGTTGCGTGTCGCCGGCGAAACCTGCTTCGTCGCAAGCTGAGCGTGACGGCTGACCGGGCGGGAGCCGTCCGGTCGGGGTGAGGGTGAGCTAGCCGACGAGGATAGACGTTCGGTGATTTTGGCCCCGATGCTGGAATGCGCGTGTTACGCCGGATCGGTTCGCCATTTACCTTTGAGAAGCAGGCAAACCCTGTTTCTCCGCGAAGGCGGGGATCCAGGCTTTGCTTGCGGGCGAGGACACGCTGAGAAAGGCGATGTCCTGAAGCACCGGGGGGCGACATTGGTCTGCGTGATCGGTGCAAGGCTCCGGCTACAACCGCGCCTCAATCGCCATCGATCCTGTTCACCGCCGACCATCTCACCGCTGATCATCGTGCAGGCTTCCGCCTGACGGTCTCGTTCTCCCGCGAAACTCGTTCTCCCGCGAAAGCGGGAGCCCAGGGTGCCAAGCGCAGCCCATGTGGTCCTGGGCTCCCGCTTTCGCGGGAGAACAATGGAGATCCGGGATGCACATGGACGGCGGCAAGCGCTGAACGCCCTCGCAAAACAGTTTGCTGCCGAAGCCGGAAAGCCGTGGTCAACTTCCGCCACAAAAGATCGCAATAGCGTTTGGGACGGTCACACTGGCGAGAAGGTCGTCGCGACCGCCTACGTCCCAGTTCGGAGAACGTCCGCAGCTTCCTTTATTCGCATCGTGACACCACCCAACCCGTTAGGGGTTTCGCGGCCAATCCGCTTTCAAAGGCCACGCTAATATCAGAGGCCCGTCTGCTATCAGAGGCCAGTCTGCTATCAGAGGCCAGCCTGCTATCAGAGGACCGTGTAGCGCGAGTTGTGATCCGACCCTCGCCGACCAAGCAGGCCATTCTTGAGGCCAAGCGCTTCCCCAGCGCTATCGGCGCAAGATGTCCATAACCGATCCTGTCATATACGACCTAAACCGTACGACGATGCTTCCCGCCGTACTTACGCCCGATATAGTCGCCGATCTGCGCGACTTCGGTGGCTGCTGCGCGCGCTCCGTCCATCTGGCAGGGCAGTGGATCATTGTCGTGATTGGCGACCCGCGCCTGGACCTTGTCACACAACTCCTCGATGTCCGCGCGCGACAGAATGTTCTTCTCGCGTAGCAAGCATATCAGGCTCTGCAGGATGACGAGGTTCTTGTCCTCGGGATCCGCTTCGAGTTTCAGGGACGTTGCCATGATCTCTCTCCTTCGGCGTTTCCGACAGAGTATGCCTATCGGCGTGGGTTGCAACCCTTAATACGCAAAAACATACCGGTTGCTCAAAACTGTATAGACTATGTCAATCGCAAGAAGCATTCGGTAGAACTCGGACGTACCGGATTGGGTATCGCTCGCCGCTCCAACGTCATTGGCATCGATCTCGTCCGTGACGAGGCGGAACGAACCGGCACCCGAAAGGCGACCGGTTGCGGGGTGACGGAACGGGTCGGCGTGCTTATCTCTAAGCAATGTACAAACCAAAAGCCGGTCTTCCGACGCGCGAGCAGATCCTCGACTTCATCGCCAACTCCGACGTGCCCGCGGGCAAGCGCGAGATCGCCAAGGGCTTCGGGCTCAGCGCGCAGGACAAGATCGGGCTCAAGGCCCTGCTCAAGGACATGGCCGACGAGGGGCTGATCGACAGCGCGCCCGGTCGCGCGTTTCACAAGATGGGCGGCATTCCGAAGGTCACGGTGCTGCGGATCGCGGACGTCGACGATGGCGGCAACGTCTGGGCGGTCCCCGAGCGCTGGGAAGCGGAGGGCGTGCCGCCGCCACGCTTGCGCGTCCGCGAGCGGAAGCGCGGTGCGCTCGGCGTCGGCGAGCGGATCCTCGCGCGGACCGAGGAAGCCGGGAACGGCTGGATCGCGCATCCGATGAAAGTGCTCGCGCCGGCGTGCGAGCAAGTCCTTGGCGTGTTGCGCGAGGAGGCAGGGCGGCTCTGGCTGACCGGCGTCGACAAGCGCGAGCGTCGCGAGTTCGCGGTGGCGGATGCGGGTGGCGCGGCACCGGGCGACCTCGTGCTGGCGGAACTCGCGGGCAAGCCGCCTAAGATCGCGGCGCGCGTGGTGTCGAAACTGGGCGATCCGTTCGCGGCCCGCAGCTTCTCGCTGATCGCAATCCACAAGCTCGGCATTCCGGACGTGTTCTCGCAGGAGGCGCTCGACGAGGCCGAACGCGTGGCGAAATTGCCGCTTGGGGAGGGCCGCGAGGATCTGCGCGACTTGCCGATCGTCGCGATCGATCCAGAGGATGCGCGCGATCACGACGATGCGGTCTGGGCGGAGGCGGACGACGATCCCGCCAATGCCGGCGGGTGGAAGGCGATCGTCGCGATCGCCGACGTCAGCTTCTACGTGCGGCCGAAGTCGGAGGTCGACCGCGAGGCGCGCCGCCGCGGGAACTCGGTCTACTTCCCCGACCGCGTCGTGCCGATGCTGCCCGAAATCCTGTCGGCCGAGGTGTGCTCGCTGAAGGAGGGCGCGGACCGTGCGGCGCTCGCGTGTCATCTCCGTATTGGCAAGGACGGCTCGCTCAAGTCCTGGCGCTTCACGCGCGCCGTAGTGCGGATCGCGGCGAACCTTGCCTACGAGGAAGCGCAGGCGATCATCGATTCCTCCTCCCCTCCCGTCTTGCGGGAGGGGGCGGGGGAGGGCGGCGCGCCACTGGATGCTGCCCAGAGTCAGGAAGCCCCTCCCCCGACCCCTCCCGTAGACGGGAGGGGAGATATGTTGGCGGTCCTCCAGCCCCTCTGGGCCTGTTGGCACGCGCTGGCCAAGGCTCGAGACGCACGCGCACCGCTCGATCTCGACCTCCCCGAACGCCGCGTCGTACTCGACGAGAAGGGGCGCATCATGTCGGTGTCGCCGCGCGAACGCCTCGACGCACACCGGCTGATCGAGGACTATATGATCGCCGCCAACGTCGCCGCCGCCAAGGCGCTCGAGGCGAAGAAGGCTCCCGTGATGTACCGCATCCACGAGCCACCAAGCCGCGAGAAGCTGGCGGCGCTTAAAGAATATCTCGAGACGTTCGACGTGCCGTTCGCGCTCGGGCAGGTCGTCCGCCCGGCCACCTTCAACCACATCATCGAGCGGATCGGCGACGCGGATTTCCGTCCTCAGGTGATGGAGCAGATCCTCCGCACCCAGACCCAGGCCTATTACGCGCCCGGCAATCACGGGCATTTCGGCCTCAGTCTCGGCAGTTACGCGCATTTCACGTCGCCGATCCGGCGCTATGCCGATCTGCTCGTCCACCGCTCGCTCGTCTCCGCTTACGGGCTCGGCGAGGGCGGGTTGCCCGCCGACGATGCCGCCAACATGGAGTCGGTCGGCGAGATCATCAGCCGGCTCGAACGCCGCGCGATGGAGGCCGAGCGCGACACCACCGACCGCTACGTTGCGGCGTTCCTCTCGGAGCGCGTCGGCCAGGTGATGGACGTGCGGATCACCGGCGTCACCAATTTCGGCTTCTTCGCGACGGTCGAGGGGATCGGCGGCGACGGCCTGATGCCGGTACGCGACCTGGGCGGCGAATATTTCCGCTTCGACGAAGGCGCGCGGACGCTGACCGGCGAGCATAGCGGTGACGTCTTCGCGCAAGGCCAGACGCTGGAGCTGCGACTGGCGGAAGCGAACCCGGTATCGGGCGCGCTGCGCTTCGAAATGCCGGAGGGGAAGGGCGCCGCACAGCCTCCCCGTGGCAGCCGCAAACCGGTGCGCGAGATCAAGCGGCGCGGTCGCCCGGCGAACATCCGCCATCAGGGAAAGCGGCGCTAGGAATTGCGAAAACCCCCCGCGCTATGCGAGATCGGCGCGGGGGGAAATGCAATGCGGGGACTTATCCTGGGCCGGTCGCGGCGTCGGGCTGCAGCTATTGCAGCGACGTCGGGAGTCGTCGCCGGTGCAGCCGCCGCAGCGACGGTGTTCGCGCTGGCGGACTGAAGCTGGGCTCCCGCCTCCACGGGAGAACAAGGCGGCGGGTGCAGTCGCTGGACCAAGATCCCAGCCTATCACCCGACCGTAAAGCTCAGCCCCGCCTTCGCCACCAACCGATCGCGCAGTTTCGCGCCCATCAGCGCCCCCGGCGTCCAGATCCCGCCATCGCCGTCGACGTCCTGCACGAGGCACAGCGCGGCCTCCGCGATCATCTTGCTGGTCGAGCCATAGCCGGGGTCGCGGTCGCCCGTCACCACCGCGTCGATCCGTTCGCCGCCCGGCATGATGCCGACGAACAACAGGTCGTAATGGCCGGCATCGCGCTGCGCCTTCGACGGCCCTTCGCCGGGCTTCGGCCCCTTGTCGCCGGCGAACGGATTGAACTTCGCGATCGCCTCCGCCGCCACCTTGCCGAGATCGCCCAATCCGGCGACCATCATCTCGTCATAGACGAAGTCCGCGCCATACGCCTCGCCGAGCAGGAAGTTCGTGCGGTGGACGTTCTTGGTGTTGATCGGCGCCATCACGAACGGCGCGACCCAGGCCGAGATGGTGGTGTCGTATTCGGGGATCAGCCCGGTGGGCTGGTGCGGTCCGCTGAAACCGGGCGTCAGCGCGAACGGGCTGGTCAGCAGCTTGACGATACCCGGATCGCGCGCCGCCGCGGCCAGCGTCGCCTTCAGGCTCGCCGCGGTGCCGCCCGAGAACGTGCCCTGCATCTTCCGCACACGGCCTTTCACGCGCGGTGCAGGGGCGCCGAATTTGGCCTTCGCGGCGTCCTGCAACGTCAGCACGCCGAGATCGAACGGGATCGAGTCGAACCCGCACGAGAACACGATCCGCGCGCCGGTCCGCGTCGCTTCGCCCTCATGCGCGTCGATCATGTGGCGCATCCATGCCGGCTCCCCGCACAAGTCGACATACCCGGTCCCGGTCGCGGCGCAGGCGGCGACGAGGTCGGAGCCGTAGAGCTGGTACGGACCGACCGTGGAAATCACGACGGTGGCCCGCTCCGCCATCGCGCTAAGGCTCGCGGGAGTATCGGAATCGGCGGTAATCAGCGGCGTGTCGGCGGGCGCACCGATCAGGTCACGGACCTCCTGCAACTTCGCCAGCGAACGCCCGGCCATCGCCCACCGAACGCCCGCCGGATAGGTCTGGACGAGATATTCGGCGACCAGTCGCCCGGTGAACCCGGTCGCACCGTAGATGACGATATCGAAGTCGCGCATATCCATCTCCTGTTTCGCCGAGTTTGCGCGCCTGCGCACGTCGTCGCAAGTGAAACGCCATCGAAGGTGTGGCTCGCCATGCGCGCACCGATCTGCAAGGATCGGCCGATGGCATCCGATCGCAAGACCGTCGCGTTCATCGTCGACCAACTCGCCGGAGCCGGCGACGTCTCGGCCAAGCCGATGTTCGGCGAATACGGTGTCTATTGCGACGGCCGGATGGTAGCGATGGTCTGCGACGACCAGTTGTTCGTGAAGCCGACCCCGGGCGGCCGCGCATTCGCAGGCGCGATCGACGAGGCCTCACCCTATCCAGGGGCGAAACCGTGCCTGCTGGTCGACGCCGACCGTTGGGACGACGCAGATTGGCTAGTCGAACTCGTCCGCATCTCGACCGCGGAATTGCCGATGCCGAAACCGAAAAAGCCCAAGGCAAAGAAGGTCTAGGCGGATCGATGTTCAGCGGTCGCGGGTCATGACAGCCCAATAGCGCCGTCATCTCGGACTGGTTCGACCGCTATCTCGGTCGAACACCCAAGATTTGTTTCCCCGCGAAGGCGGGGATCCAGACTGGGCTCCCGCCTTCGCGGGAGAACAAGAAATGGCATAGTGCCGCACAACTGCCGACAGCCACGCCGCGATCTGCTCAACGCGGGAGCCTGAGAGCACGACTGCTCCCCCTCCCTGGAAGGGAGGGGCCGGGGGTGGGTAGGTTTCCGCATCAGGTAACGTTAGCGGCACAAGCAAGCCGCCCCACCCCCAACCTTCCCTTCCAGGGAGGGGCGAAGAAAGGTGGGACGCCGTCCGACAGAGGCCGGGGTCTAGTTGGAAAGGCCGTAGTAACGGAGCGCAGCCGTCGCCACCGACGTTTGCCAACTGGACCCTGACCTCCGCCGGGGGGCTCGCTAAGCATGATTACGGGCCCAATCCGGAGCGACGGAGAAATTCTGGAACTGTGCTGGCGGAACCTCTCCGAAAGACCTCGGCGCTTACCCGGTCGAACGAGCCCCCTTCGCCACGCCCCGCCACGCCGCGATCTGCTCAACGCGCGAGCCTGAGAGTACGACTGCTTCCCCCCTCCCTGGAAGGGAGGGGCCGGGGGTGGGTAGGGTTCCGCATCAGCTAAGGTTAGCGACACAAGCGAGCCGACCCACCCCCAACCCCTCCCTTCCAGGGAGGGGGGAAGAAAGGTGGGACCCCGGGCCCCACCGGGGAGGTGATCGTCGGTCCGGTATGATCACCGACCCAGTCCAGGGCGACCGAGAAATTGTGGCACTGCCGCGACCCGAAACAGCCGAACCCACCAGAGCCCTAAGCCGCCTCGTTGAACTGCAAACTCGCCAGTCGCGCGTACAGCCCGCTGTTCGTCATCAGCGACCCATGCGAGCCCTCCTCGACGATCTGGCCATCGCTCATCACGATGATCCGCTCGGCCGCGCGCACGGTGGCGAGCCGGTGCGCGATGACCAAAGTGGTGCGGTTCGCCATCAACCGCTCCAGCGCCTCCTGCACCAGCCGCTCGCTCTCCGCATCGAGCGCACTCGTTGCCTCGTCGAGCAACAGGATCGGCGCATCGCGGAGCAGTGCGCGCGCGATCGTCACGCGCTGACGCTGGCCACCGGACAGCCGCGCACCGCCTTCGCCCAGGAACGTGTCGAGTCCCTCGGGCAATTTCCGCAGGAACTCGGCGGCGTTGGCGGCTTCGGCGGCGGCCCATAGCTGGTCGTCGGTCGCGGACCAATCGCCGTAGCGAAGGTTGTCGCGCGCCGATGCCCCGAAGATGATCGTCTCCTGCGGCACCATTGCGATCCGCGCGCGGACCTCTGCCGGGTCGGCGTCGCGCAGGTCGATCCCATCGAGCGTCACGCGCCCCGCATCGGGATCGTAGAAGCGCTGGACCAACTGGAACAACGTCGTCTTGCCCGCACCGGACGGCCCAACGACGGCGACCGTCTCGCCGGGCTTCACGTCGAGCGAGAAGCCGTTGAGCGCGGCGACGTCGCGGCGCGTCGGGTAATGGAACTGCACGCCCTCGAACGCGAGCGCGCCACGCGGCGGCTGCGGCAGCGCGACCGGGTTGGCGGGCGCGGCGATCTCCGGCGTCTCTCGCAACAGTTCCGACAGGCGCCCGGCCGCGCCAGCGCCGCGCAACAGGTCGCCATACACTTCGGTGAGCGCACCGAACGCGCCCGCGACGATCCCGCCGGTCAGCACGAACGCGGCGATTGCGCCGCCGCTGATACGACCGGCCGCAACGTCGACCGCGCCTTCCCACAGCACCAACGTGATCGACCCGAACACAAGCCCGATCACGATCGCGGTCATTACCGCACGCAGCATAATCCGCGCGCGCGCCGCGGCAAACGTCGCACCGACCGCGTCCGCGAACCGCGCGGCCTCGCGGTCTTCCTGCCCGAACGCCTGCACGACCTTCATCGCGCCGAGCGTCTCGGTCGCGATCGAGCCGACGTCGGCGACACGGTCCTGCGAGGTCCGCGAGTAATTGCGGACGCGTTTGCCGAGCAGCGCGATCGGCAGGATGATCAGCGGAATACCGATCATGAGCATGCCGGCCAGCTTCGGCGAGATTGCGAACAGATAGATCAGCCCGCCGATCCCGGTGAAGGTGTTGCGCAACGCGATCGACACCGTACTGCCGACGACCTGTTCGATCAGCGCCGTGTCGGAGGTCAGGCGCGACGCGATCTCGGACGGACGGTTCTCCTCGAAGAAGCGCGGCGTCAGGCGGAGGAGGTGGCGCTGCACGGTCGTGCGGATGTCCGCGACGACGCGCTCGCCCAGCCACGAGACGTAATAGAACCGCACTGCGGTCGCGAGCGCGAGTACGACGACGATCATCAGAAGATAGTGGAACGAGGTGCCGACCGAACCGCTCGCGCCGGGGCCGAAGCCGCGGTCGATCACGCGCTTGAACCCGTAGGGAATGCCGATCGTCGCCGCCGAGGTCATCATCAGCGCGAGGCCCGCGAAGGCGATCTGGCGGGGATATTGCGAGGCGTGCCGCCACACCATCGCGAGATCGCCGATCCGGCGGGACGTCTTCTCTTCGGGTATCGGCTTGGCCATCCGCGGTGCCTAGCAGTGGCGGGGGTGGCGCTCAACGAGAACCGGGCGCGTGAAGGGCGGCGATCGATCGCGCTCGACCACCGCCCCAGGCCACCGCACCGGACGGAGCACCGGTCGATCGCGCGTTGCACTGCGGCAAAATTGCGTTACCACCGTCCAAAGCCCGATGAGGCGAGAGGATACCGCATGCTCTACGATGCCTATGAATTCCAGCGTTCGATGATGGCCGGTGCCAGCAGGATGGCCAGTTTCGGCGCGGACATGCTCAACAATCCGGCAAACCCGTTCGCCTATTTGGGCGGGGGCACGGTGGTCGCGTCGGCCCTGGAAGTGTTCGCACACGCGAATGCGACTCGCGGAAAGCCTGCCTTTGGTCTCGACACGACGACGATCGACGGCCGCGAGGTCGCGGTCCGCGAGGAGATCGTGTTGCGCAAGGACTTCGGGCAACTGAAGCGCTTCGTCCGTGACGGCATCGACGATGGTCCGAAGCTGCTGATCGTCGCGCCGATGTCCGGGCATTACGCGACGCTGTTGCGCGGGACCGTCGAGCGTATGCTGCCGTTCGCGGACGTCTACATCACCGACTGGCGCGACGCGCGCAGCGTGCCGTTGTCGGCCGGACGGTTCGATCTCGACGATTACATCGACTATCTGATCGAATATCTGGAAACGATCGGCGCGAACGAAGGGCAGGGGGGCACGCACATGCTCGCCGTCTGCCAGCCATCGGTGCCGTGCTACGCCGCCGTCGCGTTGATGAGCGCGGACAAGAATCCGTGCCGGCCGAAGACGCTGACGATGATGGGCGGCCCTGTCGACACGCGCGAGGCGCCGACCGCGGTGAACACGCTGGCGACCGAACGGCCCCACGCATGGTTCGAGCAGAACGTAATCGCGACGGTGCCGGGCAATTACCCCGGCGCGGGGCGGAAAGTGTATCCCGGCTTCCTGCAACTCGCAGGGTTCATGTCGATGAATCTGGGCAACCACATGGTCTCGCATTGGGAGATGTATAAGCATCTCGTCCAGGGCGACGGCGAGAGCGCCTCGCAGAGCCAGGATTTCTACGAGGAATATCGCTCGGTCTGCGACATGACCGCGGAATTCTATCTCCAGACCATCGATGTCGTGTTCCAGAGCCATGCGTTGCCGCGGGGGATCATGACGCATCGCGGACGGCTGGTGGATCCGGCGGCGATCACCGACATCGGTCTGCTCGCGGTCGAAGGCGAGCGTGATGATATTTCGGGGTTGGGGCAGACGAAGGCGGCGCTGACGCTTGCGACCGCGTTACCGGATGAGAAGAAGCGCTATCTGATGGCGGAAGGTGCCGGTCATTACGGCATCTTCAACGGCTCGCGTTGGCGCGACAAGATCGCACCGGTTGTCGAAGAGTTCATCACCGCGAACGGGTGATAAAATGGGCAGCCCCGTGCGGGCTGCCCATGATTGGCTTAGGCGATCGAGTTTACCACGGCGTGGCTGCTCGACTCGTCCGAACGGATCGTGCCGCCGAACAGCATCTTGAGACGGCCACCGATCGAGATGTCGGTTTCCCACAGCTCGGCGCTGTCGATGTCGAAGCGCAGCAGCGTGAGGTTCGGGTCTTCCTTGCCGCCCGGAAACCATGCCTCAACCTGGTTGTTCCAGAGCTTGTCGATCTGCGTGCGGTCGTTCGACGTCGAGACGTCGCCCGCCATGCAGGCGAAGAAGTCATGGCCCTTGCCGACGAACTGCGCCATCGCCGCGCCGCCCTTGGCGATGCGGTTGTCGCGACCGGCGAAGAAGAACAGCGTGTTGGGCTGATCGTCGTCGATCTGCGCGGTCATCGGCTCCGAATGCTGGCCGTCATGCAGTCCGATCATCACGAACGGGCTAGCCTTCAACTTGTCGATGAACTTCGCTGCGACCTCCTGCGGTGTATCCTTGTCGGCCATCGTCATTCTCCTATTGGCTTGGATTGCCACTGAGAACGGGCGGGGCGGAGGTTGGTTGCGCGTACCGTTACGCGATGCCGTTTGGTGAAAGCGTGTGGAGGGCGCCATGATAGCGACGGCAGTAGTTCTGCTGCCGAACAAGAAAGGTAAGGTGTATGCAACTTGCCGATCTGTGCCTCATTCTCGGCATGCTCTTCGCCTTCGCGACATTAGTCGTGAAGATCATCGAAGTGTCACGCAAAGGCTGGGTGCGCGGGAGGGGCTTGGGCTGACACCCAAGTCCCAAACGTATTGAGCCCCAGCCGCTGACACGACCGGGGCTCAAACAAGAAAGGCGGTGTATGCAACGCCGATACAGTACATGCGCTACACCGGCTAGAAATTCAAGATCACAGTACCTCGAACAACCCGGCTGCACCCATGCCGCCGCCGACGCACATCGTGACCACGACATATTTAGCCCCACGACGCTTGCCTTCGATCAGCGCGTGGCCGGTCGCGCGGGCGCCGGTCATGCCGTAGGGGTGGCCGATCGAGATAGCGCCGCCGCTGACGTTGAGCAGCTCGTCAGGAATGCCGAGCTTGTCGCGGCAGTAGAGCACTTGCACAGCGAACGCCTCGTTCAGTTCCCACAGGCCGATATCGTCCATCTTGAGGCCGAAGCGCTTGAGCAGCTTGGGGATCGCCACGACCGGGCCGATGCCCATCTCGTCGGGCTCGGTGCCACCGACCGCCATGCCGACATAGCGGCCGAGCGGCTGGAGACCGCGCTGTGAGGCGATCTTCTCTTCCATCAGTACCGATGACGACGAGCCGTCAGAGAGCTGCGAGGCGTTGCCGGCGGTGATCGTGAAGTCTGGGCCCATCACGGGTTTCAGCGACTGGAGGCCCTCCAGCGTGGTGTCGGCGCGGTTGCCCTCGTCCTTGGTGACCGTCACGTCCTTGTAGGTGACCTCCTTGGTCTCCTTGTTCACCACGGCCATGTTGGCGACGACGGGGATGATCTCCGCGTCGAAATAGCCTGCGGCCTGCGCGGCGGCGGTGCGCTGCTGCGATTGGAGCGCGTAGGCGTCCATCGCGTCGCGGCTGATGCCGTAGCGCTTGGCGACGACTTCGGCGGTCTGCAGCATTGGCATGTACACGTCCTTGTGCATCGCGATCAGCTGGGGATCGGGGGCGACGCGCATCTGCGGGGTCTGGACGAGGCTGATGCTCTCGACGCCGCCGCCGATCGTGATGTCCATGTTGTCGGTGATGATCTGCTTGGCAGCGGTGGCGATGGCCATCAGGCCCGACGCGCACTGGCGGTCGACCGACATGCCCGAGACGGTCACCGGGAGCCCGGCGCGCAGCAAGGACGTACGGGCAATGTTGCCGGCCTGATGACCCTGCTGGAGCGCGCAACCGAAGACGACGTCGTCGACTTCGGTGCCGTCGATGCCGGCACGCTCGACCGCGGCCTTGATCGAATGCGACGCCAAAGTCGGCGCGGGGGTGTTGTTGAAGCCGCCGCGATAGGCGCGGCCGATGGGGGTGCGGGCGGTGGAGACGATGACGGCTGAGCGCATGATAAACCTCTCGAAAAGCTGGCGAATGGGGAAAGAAGATTAGGCCGGGTTAGGCCAAGATCGGTTATTTGGCGGAAGGAGGCGCGACGAAGACCTGGCTGAGCCATTCGGCGATCAGGGCGGGCTTGTCCTGACCCTCGATCTCGACGGTGAACTCCATCGATTGCTGCCACTGGCCTGGCTTCTTCTCGTTGAAACTCAATAGCTTGAACCGCCCTCGGACCTTGCTGCCGGATCGGACGGGGCTCAGGAAGCGGACCTTTTCGCCGCCGTAGTTCACGCCCATCAGCGCGCCCTCGATCTGCGGCGCGTCTGGCACCTTCGACGACAGCAGCGGCATCAGCGAGAGCGTCAGGAAGCCGTGCGCGATCGTGCCGCCGAACGGGGTCTGCGCCGCGCGGACCGGATCGATGTGGATGAACTGGTGGTCGCCGGTCGCATCGGCGAACGTGTCGATCATGGCTTGCGTGACCTCGACCCAGTCGGAAACCGTCTCGGTGCCGATGCGCTGCTGCATCTGCGCGGTGGTGATCGTCGCCACGGCATTCCCCTCAAAGCTCATTTGGCGCTAAGCGCTGAATTGTCTCTAGGCGTACAGGCAAGCGGATCGCAAGCCTCACCCAACCGGAAGCTGGAAAATGTCGACTGCCGTAACGTCCAATGCCCGTGATATCATGGCGAAGCTGTACCGCGCGAGCGAACCCGATGTTCTAAAACCGTTGCTGGACCGCGCCGCGCTCGATTCGGATTCGCGTGAGCGGGTGATGGGGCATGCACTGGGACTACTCGCGGACCTGCGGGCGGCGCAGAGTAAGGGCTGGGTGAACCAGTTCCTCCAAGAATATCGGCTGAATTCGTCGGAAGGCGTTGCGTTGCTGTCGCTGGCGGAGGCGTTCCTGCGCGTGCCCGATCCGGAGACGGCGGATCTGCTGATCGCCGACAAGCTGGGCGATGCGGACTGGCGGGCGCACGCGGGGAAATCGAACTCGAAGCTCGTCAATTCGGCGACCTGGGGACTGGTGGTCGGCCGCGTGCTGGTCGGCGAAGGATCGACCGGGCCGCTGCGGCGTCTGATCAGCCGCGCGGGCGAGCCGTTCGTGCGGCAGGCGGTCGGCGCGGCGATGAAGATGATGGGCGAGATCTTCGTAATGGGCCGGACCATCGACGAGGCGATGAAGCGGATGCGCCGGCCGGAGAACAAGGGCTTCACGGCGAGCTTCGACATGCTGGGCGAGGCGGCGCGGACGCATGCCGATGCGCAGCGTTATTTCCAGGCGTATGCCGGTGCGGTCGATGCGGTCGGGCGCGATCCGGCGGCGGGGCATTCGATCTCGGTCAAGCTGTCGGCGCTGCACCCGCGTTACGAGGTGGCGCGGTGGAGCGAATGCGTGCCCGCGCTGACCGAGATGCTCGAGGCGCTGGCGGTGCAGGCGGCGTCGAAGGGGATCGCACTGACCGTCGATGCGGAGGAATCCGAGCGGCTGGAGATGAGCCTGGACATCATCGGCGCGGTCGCGGGACTGCCGTCGCTGAAGGGCTGGGACGGGTTCGGCATGGCGGTGCAGGCGTATGGCAAGCGCGCGCGGCCGGTGATCGCATGGGCGAACGGGCTGGACCGCGTGATGAACGTGCGGCTGGTCAAGGGCGCGTATTGGGATAGCGAGATCAAGCGTACGCAGGTCGAGGGACTGGCGGACTATCCGCTGTTCACGCGCAAGGCGGCGACCGACGTGTCGTACCTGGCGGTGGCGAGGGACATGCTGGCGGCGGAGAATATCCGGCCGGCGTTCGCGAGCCACAATGCGCTGACGGTCGCGACGATCATGGAGTGGGCGGGCAACTCGCGCGATTTCGAGTTTCAGCGGCTGCACGGGATGGGCGACGGGCTGTACGAGCGGCTGGTGCAGGAGAATGGGTATCATTGCCGCGTTTACGCGCCGGTTGGGGGGCATCGCGATCTGCTCGCGTATCTGGTTCGGCGGTTGTTGGAGAATGGGGCTAATTCCAGCTTCGTGCACCAGTTGGCGGACGAGCGGCTGACCGAGGCTGAGATTCTGGCGGATCCTGTAGCGAAGATCGCTGCGGTCGGGGGGAAGCGGCATCCTAGCATTCCGTTGCCGGTGGATCTGTTCGGGGCCGGGGGGCACCGGAATTCTGCCGGGTTGGATTTGAGTGATGTTGGGACGTTGGAGGCGACGGTGCGGGCCGTTAATTCCCCCCTCCCGCTTGCGGGAGGGGCCGGGGGTGGGCTCGCGCTATCGTCATCGGCTACGGCTGGTGATGAGCGGGCAGCCGCAGGCGTTGCGTCCAGTGGTGAGCGCGTGCCCACCCCTAGCCCCTCCCGCTTGCGGGAGGGGGATCAGGTTGCGGCTGCCATTGGTCGCGCACATGCGGCGTTTCCGGCTTGGTCTCGGACGCCGGTGGATGATCGGGCGGCCTGTCTGGAGCGCCTCGCCGATTTGCTCGAGAAGCACCGCGACGAACTGATGGCGATCTGCGTGCAGGAGGCGTTCAAGACGATCGCCGATGCGATCGGCGAAGTGCGCGAGGCGGCCGATTTCTGTCGCTATTATGCGCAGCAGGCGCGGGCGAACCTCCAGGCGATCGAGCTGCCGGGGCCGACAGGCGAGCGCAACATGCTGCATATCGAGGGCCGCGGTGTCTGGGCGACGATCGCGCCGTGGAACTTCCCGTTGGCGATCTTCCTCGGCCAGACGGTGGCGGCGCTCGTGACGGGCAACAGCGTGGTCGCCAAGCCCGCGCCGCAGACGCCGCGGATCGCCGCGCTTGCGGTTGCGCTGGCGCATGAGGCGGGGGTGCCGGCCGACGTGCTGATCCTCGTGACGGGCGGGACCGAAGTCGGTGCCGCGCTGACCGCGGACGTGCGGATCCAGGGGGTCGCATTCACTGGGTCGACCGCGACGGCGCGCAAGATCGCGCGGGCTCTGCTCGACGACGATAGCCGGCCGATCGTGCCGCTGATCGCCGAGACGGGCGGAATCAACGCGATGATCGTCGATTCCACCGCGCTGCCCGAGCAGGTGGTGGCGGACGTGATCGCGTCGTCGTTCCGCTCGGCGGGGCAGCGTTGTTCGGCGTTGCGGCTGCTACTGGTGCAGGAGGATATCGCGGACGGCGTGATCGAGATGCTGTCGGGCGCGATGGAGACCCTGCGGATCGGGCGTTCGGGCGATCCCGCGACCGATGTCGGGCCGGTGATCGACCAGGCTGCGTACGACAAGCTGATGGCGTACCGTGAGAGCGTGCGCGGGCAGTGGCTGAAGACGCTCGACGTGCCGACGGATGGGCTGTTCGTGCCGCCGACATTGGTGCGGATCGGCGCGATCGAGGATCTGAACCAGGAGTGGTTCGGGCCGATCCTGCATGTCGCGACGTGGGAGGCGGGGAAGCTGAGCGAGACGATCGCCCGGGTCAACGCCAAGGGCTATGGCCTGACGATGGGGCTGCACAGCCGCATCGCGCGGGCGGCGGAAGTGATCGAGGCCGAGGCTGCGGTGGGGAATCTGTATATCAACCGGTCGATGATCGGCGCGGTCGTGGGGTCTCAGCCTTTTGGGGGCGAGGGGCTTTCGGGGACCGGGCCGAAGGCTGGTGGGCCGCGGTATCTGTACCGGTTCTGTGCGGAGCGGGCGGTTTCGGTGGATACGACGTCTGCTGGGGGGAATGCGACGTTGTTGTCGTTGGATGAGGGCGGGATTTAGGGTTCATTACTCGGGCACTTCTTTCCTTTCCTGTCATTCCCGCGAAGGCGGGAACCCATACTGGCTGGCCGTGAGGCTAATCGCGACGCCTTGAGTATATGGGTCCCCGCCTCCGCGGGGATGACGACGGGAATGGACATATGGAAGGGCTTGCACGCTGTTCTCCCGCGAACGCGGGAGTCCAGGGTTCCGAGGGACTGTGTTTGTGACCGTGGGCCCCTGCTTTCGCAGGGGAACGATCAGGCGGGCGTTGCTTCCGCGTCCGACCGTCGCCCTTCCGGATATGGCATCACCATAGACCCGTCCGGGGCAGCCATCATGTTGACCTGGGTCGGGAAGGCGATCTCGATTTTTTCGTCGTTGAAGCGCTTCAGGATCGCGATCCCCACCGCCGTGCGGCCGTCGTAGAAGCTCGCATAATCCGGGCCCTTGCTGTCGAACTGGACCTCGAAGTCGAGGCTCGAAGCGCCGAACCCCGTGAAGCCCGCCCGGATGAAGATCTTGTCGTTGGCTTCGACGATCTCCTTCAGCATCGCGGGGATGCGCGAGCAGACTTCGGGGGGCGTCGAATAGGTGACGCCGATGAGGAATTTCGCGCGGCGGTGGTTGCGCTGCGTGTTGTTGAGGATCTCCTTGTTGAGGAGGTTCTTGTTCGAGATTACGCGCTCCTCGCCGTCGATGCCGCGGATGCGCGTTGATTTGAGGCCGATCGCCTCGACGCTGCCCGAGGCGGTGTCGTAGCTGATCGAGTCCCCGCGGCGGAACGGGCGGTCGAAGATGATCGCGAGCGCGGCGAACAGGTCGGCGAAGATGCCTTGCGCGGCGAGGCCGATCGCGATGCCGCCGACGCCGAGACCCGCCACCAGGCCGGTGACGTTGACTCCGAGATTGTCGAGCACCACCACCAGTGCGACCGCGAACACCACGAACGTGACGAGCAGCCGGATCAACCCCATCGCCGAGAGCAAAGCCTCACCCGAATAATGTTCGGACTGTGTACGGTGCTCGATCGCGCCGAGGATGATCTCGCGGACCCACACCGCCGCCTGCATCACGGCGGCGACGGTGAAGAGGAAGTTGATCGTCGTCGCGACTTCGCCGGGCGCGGCGGAGTAGCCCGCGACCAGCTTGGCCGCGAGCATCACGATGAAGAAATTGCCGGTCCGCGCGATCGCCTTGCCGACCACGATTCCCCAGCCGTTGAGCGCACGCGGGCGCTCGCACAGCTTGCTGCCGAAGCGGCGCGCGGTGTGGAGGACGATGACGATGACCGCGCCGATCCCGAACGCGATCAGGATCTGGAGCCAGTATGCCTGGACCCAGGCGATGCTGGCGGTGACGAAGCCCTGGGCGTGATCGCCGACGTCGCTCGCGTCGAAGATCGGTTGTTTGGCGGCGGCGGTAGTGTTGGTCATGAGAATACTCGTCAGGCCGCTTTGGCGCGAGGGGGTGCGATGATCGCGGTCGGGCAGGCACCGGCTTCGAGGAACGCGATCAGGCCGCATTCCGCACGGCTGAGATAGCGCTTGGAGCGCGGAAGGCGGAGCGCCTGGCGGAAGGTCGACTGACCCGTCTTCACCAGCGCGATGAGCGCCGGGTGGACATAGCTTTTGCGCGCGATCGCGTGCGTGTTGCCGAGCCGCGCGACGACGGGTTCCAACATCGACTTGAGGCTGAGGTCGCGTTCGGCCGACGCAAGCGCCTCGAAAGCGGCGACGCTGGCGGCCCAGGTGCGGAAGTTCTTGGCGGTGAAATCGGTGCCGGTGACGTCTCGGATATAGCAGTTCACGTCGGTGGAGGTGACCGGATGCGCGACGCCCGCGTCGTCGAGCCACGCGAACAGATGCTGCTCGTCGAGGTCCTGGCATTTCTTGACGAAGCTGCTGAGCGATCGGTCGGTGATCTTGAGCGTCCGCATCTTGCCGGACTTGCCCTTGTACTGGAGCTTGAGCGTCGCGCCTTTCACCTCGCCGTGGCGTTTGCGGAGAGTGGTCGCGCCGAAGCTCTCGTTCGCTTCGGCATAGGCTTCGTTGCCGATGCGGATGTGGCCGCCGTCGAGCAGGCGGATAACCGCCGCGACCGCGCGTTCGCGGGTCAGCGAACGTTTACGGAGGTCGGCCTCGACCGCCTTGCGGATCTTGGGGAGGGCGTGGCCGAAATCGGCGCAGCGCTCATATTTGGCGGCTTCCTGTGCTTCGCGAAAACCCAGGTGATAGCGATACTGCTTGCGGCCCTTCTCGTCCCAGCCGACCGCCTGGATATGGCCATTGGGCTTGGGGCAGAACCAGGCGTCGCGGTAGGCGGGGGGCAGGCCGATCGCGTTCAGCCGGTCGATCTCGTCTCGGTCGGTGATCCTCTCACCCTTCGGATCCCAATAGCCCCAGCCGTTCCGCATCTTCTTGCGGGTGATGCCGGGCTTGGAATCGTCGGAATACACGATCTTGGTGGGCAATGCGGTGGTCCTTCCGGTCTCGAAATGTTCGGGGGCACGCATCGTTCCGGAACGACCCGCGCGACGCGGGGTTGAGGGGGCACGGGATTTCACTGGAGACATGACATGACCGATCTTTCCCAAGCTCGCGTACTGATGCTCGCTGCCGACGGTTTCGAGACCGTCGAACTGTTCGAACCGAGGAAGGCGCTGGAGGCGGCGGGTGCGAAGGTGCAGCTTGCCTCGATCAAGATGGATCCGATCCAGGGCATGAAGGGCGACATCAACAAGGCCGAGACGGCGACGCCCGACCTCACGCTCGACGAGGTCGATACCGACGATTACGACGCGCTGATCCTGCCCGGCGGCGTCGCCAACCCCGACACGATGCGCCAGCAGGAGCGCGCGATCGAGATCATCACCGAGTTCATGGAGGACGGCAAGATCATCGCCGCGATCTGCCATGCGCCGTGGCTGCTGGCCGAGGCCGACGTGATCGATGGGCGCCGCGTGACGAGCTTCCCGTCGATCCGGACGGACCTGGAGAATGCGGGCGCGGATGTGGTGGACGAGGAGGTCGTGGTCGACGGTAATTTGATCACCAGCCGCAAGCCGGACGACATCCCCGCGTTCAACAAGGCGATCATCCAGGCGCTGGAAGAAGAACTGGCAGACGAACCGGTCGATTGATCTGTCCCCTTCCGCTTGCGGGAGGGGCTGGGGGGGGAGCGGACGCTGGCATCTATTGCCGCCCCTCCCCCAACCCCTCCCGGAAGCGGGAGGGGAGTCTGTTGAGCCAGCGTTGAGCGGGGCGTTCTATCAGGTGATAGAGGGCGATCGAGGCTAGCAGGACCAAGCCGAGGTACAGTGCGATCATGGCCGGTGACACGGCGCTCGCATAGCTGACGAAAGCGAGCTTGAACGCCTTCCACAAGATGAAATGGCTGAGATAGGCCGCGTAGCTGATCTCGCCGAGATAGTGCGGCCATTGCAGTTCGAACGGATTGCCGCGCCTGCCGGCAGTAAGCGCGAGCAGCAGGAGGATGGCAGCGAACACCGCGGGAGCGACAATCGTCTCCGGTGCGCCTGCGACCCAAACCGCGCAAGCAGCATGGCTGCCATTGCTGCGCATACTGGCGCCCAATCCAGATCTCGCCAGCGCAGCCACAGAGCGCAGACGGTGCGGCCGATCGTAAACTCAACCAGGCAGCGAAGAAGGCCATACCGTGGAATGTCGGTGCCGAGCGTCGGCGCGCTCATCACCAGATGCAACCCGAGCAACAGCGCGCCCGCAGTCGCCAGCAACGCCACGCTCGGCCAACGCCGCCAGTCTACCGCTATGACCAGCAACGGAAACAGCAGGTACGCACCCAGCTCCGCACTGATCGACCAGGCTGGGTCGTTCCATGCCAGATGCCGGGTGAAGCCCCAGTTCTGGAGCAGCAGGATGTGCAGCGGCAGTTCGGGAAACACGAATTGGGGATCGCTACGTCCGGTCGCGCGCAGCACCAGCGCGAGTACGACGGCGCCCCCAAGCGTTACAAGGTGCAGCGGCCAGATCCGGGCGATGCGCTTTTGCAGGAAGCGTGGCACGGACGCCAAGCCGCCGCTGCGGATGCGCTCGCTCCACGTCAGCCAGATGACGAAGCCCGACAGCAGGAAGAAGAAATCAACCGCGAGGTAACCCTTTGCGAAGACGTCGCGCACGCCGGTCGGCAATCCTGCGATCGACAGGCGGATGTGGTAGAACACCACGAACCACGCGGCGATCCCGCGCACGCCCGTCAACGCGCGGAGTTCATGGACCGGCGCGCGATCCGTCACGCGGAGGACGGCGCGGCACTGCGGCGCATCGGCCGGAACGACTGCTCGCTCCGCTTGCGCGCCAGATACCTATCGAGCCGATCTGCGCGCCAATCAGCATGTAGATGAACGGCTGGAACGCGATCGCGATGAATGCCGCGCCGAGCAGATAGACGATGTGCCCGCTTTGCAGCGCGGCGGCGAGCGGCCCCGCCCAGGCGTATTCGCCCTCCGGATCCCTGTAGCGGCGGCGGAGAATCTCGATGCGGACGATGCCGATCAGGTTGATCGCCAACACAGGGCGAGGCCGGGATAGCCCTGCTCGCCGAGCATCTCGAAATACGCGCTGTGATAGGCGCGGGCCTTGTCGACCTCGACCTTGGGCGCCGCAGCAACACCCGGTATGGTCTTCAAATCATAACGGATGTGGTTCCCCAGATACGCGTTGAAGCCGCCACCCAGGGGGTTAGCCTTCGCGTATTCGATCGTCCATTTCCACACCGCGAGCCGCGTCGAGGCGGACTCGTCCGCGTCATAGGTCTTGATCGTGTTCATGCGGTTGGTGAAGGTCGACGGCAGGAACGGGATCGCCGCCACTCCCAGCACGCCAAGCATCGCCAGATACGCCACCTTGCGCTTCACGTTGCGGATCGACAGCAGCGCGAGCAGGCCGATGCAGAGCAGCCCGGTCCGCGTCGACGTGCCAACCGGGATCAGCAAGCACGCGAACACCAGCGCGAGGCAATACGCCTTCACGCGCCAGTCCGGCCGGAAGATCGTGCCATGGTGCATGAACCAGATGATGATCGGGATGATCGCGATCGCCACCGCGCTGATCGTGTTGCCCTCGTACAGGCCCGAATTATTATCGACCATCAGGTTCAACTGGCCGTAGCCGCCGCCGCTGGCGATCGTCTTGATCCCGCCGACGACGATGATCGACGACGCGGCAAGTATCATGAACAGCAGCAGCGCCTCGATCCGCAACCGGGGCCGCAGCGTTAGCGGCAGGAACGCGGCGAAGATGAGCGCCTTCCACACCCAGTCCCATTTCTCCTTGGCCTCGGCGGGGAAATCGGCGGCGATCGTCGTACCCCAGCAATACAGCGTCAGCACGATGATCAGCACCTGCCGGCCGCCGACCCGCGTATCGCGCTTGTCGTCGGCGAGAATCCAGCCGCCGACCGCCAGCGCCACCGCGATCAGCGAGATCGGCACGCTGTTCAGCAGGAGGTACGTCAGCCGCTGCGGCGAGACGATGTCGATGTAGACATAACGAGCACCAGCAGGAACGGCCGCTTGAAACCCATCCCGAAGAACGCGAGCAGGAAGGCGATGAACGCGAGATCACGCACGCGGGCGAGTTTTCTTTTCGGACGTGTGCGCCTTTTGAGGCGTATCGTGCGGGCTCGGCTCGCGGTCGAGGTCGGGGCGCTTCAGCAGCAGGAACGCGGCGAGCATCATCAGCCCGTGGCTGAGGCCGAGCGCAAGATTGTCTATCATAGGTACGGCCTCCTTCCAGGTGGAATGTCTCTAGGCAATGTCGGTTGACGCGCCGTTAAGCGATTTGTGGCAGACGGCGTGCAGGATGCGTATCCTTCATGTCCTCGATCACGGCCTGCCGCTGCAAAGTGGCTACACATTCCGTACGCGGGCGATCCTCAAGGCGCAGGAGGGGCTAGGCTGGACCGTCGCGGCGGTCACCGGCCCGCGGCACGGCGTTGCGCCTGCCTCGATCGAATCGGTCGACGGCTTGACCTTCCACCGGACGGTAGCGGGCGTGAAGCCGGGGCCGGTCGGCGAGGTCGTCGGTATCGCGGCGTTCGCCAAGCGGATCGAAGCCGCGGTCGATGCCTTCAAGCCCGACATTCTCCACGCGCATTCGCCGTTGATCGCCGCGCTCGCCGCGCTGATCGAGGCGCGCAAACGGAAGCTGCCGCTGGTGTACGAGATCCGCGCGTTCTGGGAGGATGCGGCGGTCGGCAACGGGACGGGGACGGCAACCTCGATGCACTACCGTGTCAGGAGGTCGAGCGCTATTACGGGCCGGTCGACATCCTCGCCTATACGCGCAAACGCATGCGTCTGACCGACCTTGTCACGCCGCTGGAGGCGATGGCGCAGGGGCGGCTGGTCGCGGCGTCGGACGTCGGCGGGCACCGCGAACTGATCCGCGACGGCGATACCGGCACGCTGTTTCCGCCCGACGATCCACCGGCGATCGCGACCGCGTTGGCCGCAATGTTCGCGGACCGCTCGGGTTGGGACGAACAGCGTGCGCGGGGGCGTGCTTTCGTGCAGGAAGAGCGTAGCTGGTCGTCGAACATTCTGCGGTATGGACCGGTCTACCAGCGGCTGATCTCGGCCTCGACACGGGAAGATTGATGGTCGCGTTCGTTCACCGTTCCAGTCGGCAGCAAATGCTGCGCTCACTGCCGCTCTACGGCGCGGTGGCTGGTGGCCTGATCGCGGTGGTCGTCGTCCTGCTGATATCCACGGCGGCCCTGGAAGCATTGGTCTGGACCACGGGTGTCGCCGTGCTGATTCCGATGGCGGCGCCACCGCTGGGGATGACGGCGCGTGTCTTGCTGGCACTGGGAAGCGGCGTGCTGGTCGGCGCGGTGCTCTGGTCGTCGCTGTACCTGCTGTTCGGACCGGGTGGTCCGTTTGCGAAGCGTCCGCGGCGCGAGGACGGCGTTCCCGTGGTCCGCCGCGCCGATGCGCATCCCGACGCCCCGCCGCGCAAGCCGATGTCGGCCGCCGATCTGGGGACGCCGATGATGGAGGTCGGGGTCGGCGGCAGGCGCGCCGCGCGCGACGAGCGTACGATCCCGGCCGATCTCGACCAGCCGCTCGCCGCGTTCGATCCGAACGCGATCCGGCCGGTGCCGATGGAACCGGTGCGCCCAGTCACGCCGCTGGCCCAGGCGACGATACTGGCGCCGGTCATCGACGCTTCGCCGACCGCGGAGCCCGAGACGTTCGTGACGGCTCGGCTGGTGGAACCGGTCGAGCAGCGGGGCGTCGTGGCACCGGAGCCGGAGCCGGACGTGAGTGCACCGACACCGATCCCCCGTCCGCCGCGTGCTCCTGCCGAACCGAGCACGCCGGCGACGATCGAGACGCTGTTGCAGCGGCTCGAACAGGGTGCCCGACGTCGCGGGCGCATCGGGTCGCACTGAGGTAGAAGCGCACCGCTTTCCAAGGGGCGGACCCAAACTGCTCCCTCCAAGATGGGGGGGCTGGCCCCTGCTGCTCCCTTCCCTGAAAGGGAGGGGCTGGGGGTGGGTAGGCCGCTTGAGCCATTGACCAGCGAGTACGCGGAAGCCGACCCACCCCCAACCCCTCCCTTCCAGGGAGGGGGGAAGGATTGAGCTTGCTGTGGCGTACCCAATCGCCTCGAAAGCGCTGTTTCTCTCTTCGTCCCTCTGATACCCATAGCTCGAAAAGCATCGGGGGAGGGATCATGGCGAACGCCGAAACCATCATGGGCGAGCCGGAGAAAGGTGCGTCGCGCTATGCGTGGTACGTGCTGTCGATCCTGTTCCTCGTCTATGTCCTGAACTTCGTCGACCGGCAGATCATTTCGATCCTTGCGGAGGATATCAAGCGCGACCTGGGGCTCAAGGACCAGGATCTGGGCTTCCTGTACGGTACCGCGTTCGGCGTGTTCTATTCGTTGTTCGGTATCCCGCTCGGTCGGCTGGCGGACAATTGGCACCGGGTGAGGCTGATGACGATCGGGTTGTCGCTGTGGTCGGTGATGACCGCGCTGTCGGGGTTCTCCAAGACCGGCGGGCATCTCGCCGCCGCGCGGATCGGCGTCGGCATCGGCGAGGCGACCGCGAGTCCGTCCGCCTATTCGATCATCTCCGATTATTTCCCGAAGCGGCTGCGCGCGACGGCACTGTCGATCTATTCCGCGGGCCTGTATGTCGGTGGCGGCTGTTCGTTGTTCATCGGCGGGCTGATCGTGCAGGGCTGGAATCGCGCCTATCCGGGGGGCGGGCCGCTGGGGCTGGTCGGCTGGCAGGCGGCGTTCATGGCGGTCGGCCTGCCGGGGCTGCTACTCGCCGTCTGGATCGCGACGCTGAAGGAACCGATCCGCGGATTGGTCGAGGGACTGCCCGAACCGGAGAAGCATCCGGCGCCGTTCCGCGCGTTCGGTGCCGAGCTGGTGACGATCGTGCCGCCGCTGACGTTGATCGGTGCGGCGATGGGTGGCGCGCGGGCACTCGGGTACAATCTCGTCGCATTGGCGGTCGTAGTCGCGGCGGTGTCGGGGCTGGTCGCGGCGGGTGAGCCTTGGCCGCAATGGGTGGCGATCGGGATCGGCGTGTATGCGGTGTTTTCGTGGGCGTCGGCGCTGAAGCGGCGCGATCCGCCGACCTTCGCGCTGATCGTGGGCACGCCGGCGTTCCTCTGCACGGTGGTCGCCTATGGGCTGAACGCATTCCTCAGCTATGCCGCGAGCTTCTGGGCGGCGCCCTATGCGTTGCGCGAACTCGGGGCGACGCCGGCATCGGCGGGTTTCATGATCGGCAGCCTCGGCGCGACCGCGGGCTTTCTCGGCCTGACGATAGGCGGGGTGGTGTCGGATCGGTTGCGGCGCGGCAATCCGGCAGGGCGGCTGTGGGTGGTGATCTTCGGCGCTGTGGTGCCGGTGCCGTTCCTGATCCTCGCCTTCACCGCGTCGTCGCCGACCGCGTTCTACACCGGCATATTCCTCGCACAGTTGACCGCGTCGTGCGCGCTGGGCGCAGCGGCGGCGACCACGCAGGACATGGTCTTGCCGCGGATGCGGGGGACGGCGACCGCTACGTTCTTCATCGGCACGACGCTGATCGGGCTGGCGCTCGGGCCGTATATGGCGGGGCGGGTGTCGACGCTGACCGAAAGCCTGTCGATCGGCATGCTGTCGCTGCTGGTGGTGACGCCGATTACTTTGGCGTGCGCGATTGCGGCGTACCGGCTGGCGCCCGGGGCCGAGGCTACGCGGGAGGCGCGTGCGCGGGCGGCTGGGGAGGCGGTCTGAGCTTTGCTATCCTACCCCGCCCGGGGGAGGTGGCGCCGCAGGTGACGGAGGGGGAGGACACGCAACAGAGGTTTCCCTTTCCTCCCCCTCCGTCGGGCAAGGGCCAGCCACCTCCCCCTTGCGGGGGAGGATCGATCGGTTTGGCGGCGCGTGGCTTTCCGTTCGTGCTGAGCGAAGTCGAAGCACCTGCGCGCGGGGCTGACCCTTCGACTTCGCTCAGGGCGAACGGGGAGGGGACAGGTTGGTGCGCGGGACCTGTGCTTCGATACGCGCCCTCGATACGCTTCTCCGAAGCTACTTGGTCGCTACTCAGCACGAACGGGAGGGGTGTTACCCAGCCTGGAACACCCCGCAGGCGATCCGCCCGCCGCTGTTGCCGGCCGGGTCGGTCATGAGATCGTCCGGACCCGCATGCACCACGAAGGCCGAGCCGTCCGCATCCATCAGGCCCGCCATCGTCGCGCCGGGGATCGTGATGCCGATCGTGCCGCGACCATCCGTGCCGATGATCAGATTGGGCAGGTCGCCTTCATGCGGCCCCTGCGGGTTCATGCTGCCATGCTTCATCCCGGTCGGGTTCCAGTGGCCGCCCGCGGTCGTGAAGTCGGGCGCGTCGCAGCGGCCGACCATGTGGATGTGCGCGCCATGCGTGCCGGGGGGCATCGCCTTCGCGTCTAGCGTGAAGCGGAGGCCGCCCGCGACTTCGGTCGCCGTCGCGCGGCCGACTTCGGTGCCGGTCGCGGTCTGGAGCATTGCCGTCGCACGCTGGCCGCCTGCGACGGGTGCGCCGGTCTCCATTCCAGTCTTGTCGCAGGCGGTCAGCCCGATCGTCGCCGCGCCGAGCAGTGCCAGTGTCGCAATCCGCATAGTGTCTCTCCCTGTTGATCTCTTTTGCGAACCCTCCGCCGTCGCTCAGGTTCCGTCCCCGGTATCGAGCGCCCAGCGCGCGACCGGTTCGTAGGTCGCGCCGTCGCGGCCGAGGTGGCTCTGGTACAGCACGAGATGGGGCAGCGGGAAGGGCGCGCTCGACAGCGCGGCATGCGTCGCCAGCCATTCGTCGATCGCGAACCCGACGCCCGCCGACCGCGCCAGCCGTGCGACCGTGATATGCGGCAGATACGCGCGATGTTCGGGCGGAAGGCCGGCACGAATGCACGCCTGGTCGACCTTGCGGTGGAGCGCGGCGAGCGCGTCGTGCGGCGTCACGCCGGCCCACAGGGTATCGGTCCGCCCGCGCTTCTCGAACTTCCCGACTTCGCTCAGCGACACGCTTGGTGTAGGGGCGACGACCTGGCTCAGCGCGACCGCGATATCCTCGGCGACGGGCCGTTCGACCTCGCCAACGAACCTCAGCGTCACGTGGAGGTCGTCATCGTCCTGCCAGCGCGCGGACGGCACGCCCTCCATTATGTCGAGCAAGTTCTGACGGATGGCCGGCGGCGGGCGAAGGGCGACGAAAAGGCGTATCATGATTCGCGGCAGGTAACCGCGAACCGCGGCGCCGATGCAACCACTCTGCTTGAAAAACGTCCTGTAAAAGACGATATTCACCGTAACCGGCATTATGCCGGACAAAGGAGCTGATTTCACAATGGCTAATTGGTCTGACCCCCGGCCCCGTGCCGCGCCGTTCGGAACGACGGCCACGGGCCAGCGTACCGAGGCCTATGACGCTGGCCTCCGGTCGTACATGCTGTCCGTCTACAACTACATGGGCTCGGCAGTCCTGCTCACCGGCATCGTCGCGATGCTGTTCGCGATGGGTGGCAACACGTCGCCCGCCGCGCAGGTGTTCATGAACGGCGGCCCGCTGAAGTACGTCATCATGTTCTCACCGCTCGCGATCGTGTTCGGCATGAGCTTTGGCCAGAACAAGATGTCGACGGGTACGATGCAGTTGCTCTTCTGGGGCTTCGCGGTCCTGATGGGTCTGTCGATGTCGACGATCTTCTTGGTCTATAGCGGCACGTCGATCGCCGGCGCGTTCTTCGCCACTGCTGCCGGTTTCGCGGCGCTGAGCCTGTATGGCTATACCACGAAGCGCGACCTGTCGGCGTTCGGGACGTTCCTGATCATCGGCGTCGTCGGCCTGCTGGTCGCGAGCCTGATCAACATGTTCCTGCAGTCGGGCGTGATGCAGCTGGTCATCAGCGGCATCGGCGTGCTGCTGTTCGCTGGCCTCACCGCCTACGATACGCAGCGGACCAAGAGCCTGTACGCGCAGGTCGCCGGTACGGACCTGGTCGGCAAGGTCGTCATCATGTCGGCCCTGAGCCTGTACCTCGACTTCATCAACATGTTCATGTTCGTGCTGCGTCTGTTTGGTAGCAGCCGCAACTAACTCCCGCTAAGGGTGTGACGAACGCAGGGCTCGGCGGGACACCGCCGGGCCCTTTTCTTTTGGTCATTGAACAGGAATGGGACGCGCAATGCGGCTCTCGATCGACGTGCGTCTGGATTACGGGATCACGGGGGACGCCGACGTGCTCCTCCAGATCGAAGCGGCGGCGATGGCCGACCAGAAGATCGAGTCCGAGTCCCTCACTTTGTGGTCCGACAGTCCGATCCGGGCGGTGCGCGGCGAGGACGGGATCGGCCAGCGCTGCTGGTCGCGCGGGCACGGCCGCTTCACCGCCGAGTATAAGGCGATCGTCGCGGTAAAGCGCGAGCGGGTGCAGCTCGAACTCTATCCGGCGACGCCGCCGCGGATGCTCGACGGGGAGCTGACGCCGTATCTCATGCCGAGCCGCTATTGCCCGTCCGACCGCTTCGAAGGCTTCGTTGCGCGCGAGTTCGGCGGGTTGGAAGGCGGACCTTTGGCGGCGGCGCTGACCGAGTGGGTGTACCAGTCGCTCGACTATCGCTGCGGATCGAGCAGCGGCGAGACGACCGCACTCGATACGTTCGCCTCCAGGTCCGGGGTGTGCCGCGATTATTCGCATCTGCTGGTGTCGCTGGCGCGCGCAGGCGGCATCCCCGCGCGGTGCGTGTCGGCGTATGCTCCCGGCGTCGATCCCCCCGACTTCCATGCGGTTGCGGAGCTGTGGCTGGCGGGAGACTGGCGGCTGATCGACGCGACGAAGATGGCGACATGCAGCGACATCGCGCGGGTGTGTGTGGGCCGCGATGCGACGGATATCGCGTTCATGACGGTGTTTGGGCAGGCGTATCTCTGGGAGCAGACGGTGAAGGTCACGCCGTTGGATTGAGGCGCTGCTCTTCTCCCTGGAAGGGGGGGCAGGGGATGCTTCGGGTTCCGCATGCTCGCACGGTCGCGGCTAAAACCGGCCGACCCACCCCCGACCCCTCCCTTCCAGGGAGGGGGGCAGACAGGGGGACGCTCCGCCCCTTCGACGTTTGTCGCGCTGATCGACGCGACCGAGGTGGCGACATGCGGAGACATCGGTCGCGTCTGCGTCGCGCGTGACGCGACAGACATCGCGTTCATGACGGTGTTTGGGCAGGCGTATCTGTGGGAGCAAACGGTGAAGGTCACACCGCTGGATTGAGGCCTGCTCCCCTCCCTGGAAGGGAGGGGCAGGGGGTGGGTCGGGTTCCGCGTGCTCGCACGGTCGTGGCTAAAGCCGGCCGACCCACCCCCAACCCCTCCCTTCCAGGGAGGGGGGCAGGAAAAGAGCGGATGGTGAGCGTCACGTCGATCGATATGGTTCCCGAACCCTCTTCCCCCCATCCAGGCAGGGTCAAACAGGGGAACGCTCCGCCCCTTCGACCGTTGGTCTTCGCCAAGATTAAATAGGGACGTCGCAATGACCGACATAGACAAGAGCGCGCTGGATAGCCTTTCGGTGGCGCCCGACGACAAGGATGCGGAGGGCAAGAGCTCGGGTCGCGATCCGCGACAGGAAGCGGGGCAGGACAAGTCGATCGCCAAGCGCCTGCAGAAGAACCCCGACAGCGCGGACGCGCGTCTCGACAACGGGCTCGACGAGTCGATGGACGGCAGCGATCCGCTTTCCGCGACGCAGCCGGGTTCAAATCGTGAGCCGGCGAAGTCGTCCGGTTACGACGAGGACGCCGAGCGCGCGCTGCGCGAAAAGCAGGCGTAATTCTCGCCTCTGCTTAACGAATGAGCGTCGGTCGGCAACAACCGGCGCTTTTTTGTTGCCCAAACGCCTCGCAAGACGATCAAATCGCTTAGTTTCGTTCGGTTCGTCGCAGCCTTGTTGCAGCGCAACAGCTTTCATGGTCGCTTGGTGTTACGGAAAGATGACGCGCAACGGGTCGTTGTAACCATCCGAGCGCCTAGTCTGCCGGTCCTTGACGAGAGCGGGGTGACGACATGGCTTCCAGAATGAAACCGGCACAGGGATCGATGACCCTCGCCGAAATGAAGGAATTCGCGGCTTTTCCGAGTTCGACGCAGCGGTACATCCGCCGGTCGCTCGACGTCGGCCTCGACCGCGAGGACGCGATGCAGCGCTGGTCCCGCGACGTGGTCGAGGCGGCGAGCATCCGGGCGCAGGCGCGGCTCTATAACAACCTCCCCGATCTGCGCGCGATGGTGCCGGACGACAGCGGGCTGAGCGCGATCGAGCCGTTCCTCGCGCCCCTTATGACGTTGGTGGCGTTCGACCTGGGCCAGGGGCGCCTGACGAGTTTCTCGGCTCTGCGCTTCCTGTACGAACGGTTGCTCGGGGCGGAAGTCCGCCCGTGGCTACCGTCGGCGTTCTGCGCGGCGGCGGCACTCCCGCATCTACACCCCGAACTGCGGCGGAAACTGCTCCAGTCGATCAGCGAAGCTGCGGCGACCGCGTCGGGCTGGTCGAACCGCCAGCCGGCGTTCTTCCCGTATTGGGTGGAGAAGGTGGATTCGGGGACGACGCTGGCGAGCTGAGTCCGGGCTTTAGCTAACCCTCGTCCGCAAGGAGGGGCGAACGTCCACTCCTCGGGCATAAGTTTTGGGAGTCGAAACAGCCTATCCTCACCACCCCGGCGAAGGCCGGGGCCCAACTGGGGAAGGCTTATGACGGGGGTAGCGCGTCGTTACCGCAACCTCACCAATTGGCCCCGGCCTTCGCCGGGGTGGTAGCGTAAGGGTGGCGAGCGGATACTCGATTACGCAGACACCCCAATCAACGGCAAGCCCGCCACCCCATCGACCCACGGTTCGCCTGATCCAGATGCAGGTGATCGGCGTGTGCCGCATTATAATCGGGAGACAAGGTCGTCGCGAACACCGTGCACGCGCCGTCACGCACCTCGCGGAGGAACGCCGCTTTGGCGTCGCCACCCTTCCAATCACGAACCACCGTAATGCGCGTACCGTCGGTCAGGCGGAAGCCGGCGATATCGACCGCGTCGGCGGTGGAGTGTTCGCTCCAGTTTCCTGCGTCCCGCCCGTAGATCCGCCGGCAACTATAGCTGCCGAAATGATCGATACTCGCAACACGCGCGCCGAAATGCTTGACCGCGGCGGGCTGGACCACGTTCCATTCCCACATCGACAGTGCCGCTGCGACGGGGCAGGCGATGCCCAGCCCGGCAGGCGCAAAGGTGATCTTCCGCGCGCCACCGGTCAGCCGCACGCCGTCGGCATAGCCGCATTGCCCCTCGCCTTTGCGTGGCGGCAACACCGTGTAGCGGACGCCAGCGCGGTCGAGCAGCGCGCGGCATTGCGGGAAATCCTCGGTCAGCGCGGTGAGTTTGCGTCCCGTGAACATGCCGATAGGCTGGCCGAGATCGAGCGGCGTCCAGGGCAAATCCTGCGGTCGTCCGCGCGCCATCGACCAGAGCATCAGCGCGATCGTCGCGACGATCGCCAGTCCCACCAGCCAGCCGAGGGTCAGCCGCACCGCCCGCATCAGCCGCGTACCGCGTCTGACATCGGCTCCGACGTGACCGGATAGCCGAGATCGTCGGGGATGCAGAGATGCTCGATCCCGCCGCGCGTTTCACTCCACGGCGTCACGGTCCGCACCGGATGCGCGCGCGCGTCCGCGACCGCCGCATCGAAATCGGCGAACCTTGCCAACCGCTCGAGGTTGCGCCGTGTCGGAAAGATGATCGTCGCGCGGCCCGCATCCGCCTCCGCCAGCACCTGTGCCGCCGTCGCCCAGAACAGTCGGACGTTCTCGGTAGCATCGACCCGGGCTGCGGGCGCGTCCGCTGGCAGTTGCGCGAGATAGAACCGCGTGTCGAAAATCCGCGCGTGCGCGTGCGCCGGACGCCAGCGTGCGAAATACTCCAACGCGTCGAGGTTGAGGTGCGTATCGGCTGCGGCCAGCGCTTCTCCGAACGCCGAACCGGCGTGAAGCGCAGCGCGCAGACGCTCGAATGCGGGGGGCGAAGGCATTGGCGACAGGCCGATGGGAAGGCCCGCCTCCTCGATCGTCTCGCGGATTGCGGCGATGCGCGCCGCTGTTTCGTCGTCGGATGAACCGAGCAACGCCGCCAGCGCATGATCGCCCGGATCGACCCGACCGCCGGGAAACACGAGAGCCCCGCCCGCGAACGCCATCGCCTTGGCGCGCTCGACCATCAGCAGTTCCGGCGGGCCGCCGTCCGTATCGCGAAAGATCACGAGCGTCGCGGCGGGTATCGCCGGGGTCAGGGGAAGCGCGTCGTCCATAGCTCGGGGTAACGCGTGACGTGGCGATCGGGTAGCGCCGTTCTAGTCGACCAGCATCGCCGTGAGTGCGGGGGAGAGATATTCGCGCGCGTCCCCGTCGATCAGCGTGACGATCCGTGCAGCGATTCGGTGGTCCCGAGCCAGCGCCAAGCCCTCTACCGGCCCCAGCACGGTAAGCGCAGTCGCCCAGGCGTCGGCGTCCAGCGCACTCTGCTGGACCACGCTGGCGGAGACGACCTGCGTTTCGATCGGCCAACCGGTGCGCGGGTCGAGCGTATGCGCGCCGCGGCGATAATCGCCCGACGTCGCGACCGCCAGGCCATGCAGCGCGATGCGGAGCGGCGGTAGCGCCAGGCCGGGTGGGCTTTCGAGGTCGACCCACCAGGGGTCGCCGTCCGGCCTGATCCCGCGTCCGACGAACTCGCCGCCGATCTCGACCAGCGCATTGGCGATACCGGCATCGCGCAACAGGTCCGCGACCGCGTCGACCGCATGGCCCTTGGCGATCCCCGACAGGTCGAGTGCGACGCCGCCGGGCTGGCGAAGATGCGCGCCGACGGGGGCGAACGTCAGCCGAGACCAGCCCGATTTGGCGCGCGCGGCTTGGATATCCGACGCATCGGGCGGTGAGGCCACGGCGATCGGCCCAAACCCCCACGCATCGACCAACCTCCCGATCGCCGGATCGAACGCGCCCCGCGTCGTCCGTGCGATCGCGAGACCGCGCGCCATGACATGCGCGAAGTCCGGCGGGAGCGTGGTCCAGGTTCCGCTCGCCGACCGGTTGAAGCGCGAGAGCAGCGAGTCCGGTGCCCAGTGGCTCATTTCCGCGACAAGGCCCGCGAGCCGCCCCACGATGACGGTGCGGACGGGCGACGGATCGGTTCCGACGGGGGCGGCGAAGCTCGCGCGCCACGTTGTCCCCATCGTTTCGCCCCGAAGATCGAACACCGCCGCCGCCGGATCGCGCGCTGCGAACGCCGCGGCATCGATCGCGGGCGGCAACGCGATCCTCAAGTGTCGTATCTCACGGCGTCAGCACTTCGAGCGTCGTGACGTAGCTCATCCGCCGCTCCGTCGCGCGCGGGGTGGTCGCCTTCGCGTCGGTCAGCGCGGCGTTCAGCCAGTACATCCCCGCGGCCGGCCAATCGACGCTTAGTACGCCGTCCGCACCCGTCGTCAGCTCGCGCGCACCCTCGTCGTTGCGATAGCGCTTGCCGCCCGGGATCACCGTGACTTTCAGGCCGGCGGCGGGCTTGCCGTCGACCAGGAAGCGGAACTTCGCGGTCTCGCCCGCGACCAGTTCGTCGGGGTGGGTGATCGGTGCGAACTCTAGGCCCTTGCCGGTCGTCTTGAACACCGTCGTGGTCGGTGCCCCTGCTGTCACGAAGATCTCGTTGCGGCCCGACACCTCGGTGACCTTCACGTCGGTTGCGTTGGCGGGAATGTCGGCGACCGTCAGCGGGGCGGGGGCGTTCGGCTGGGGCGGACCGCGACGACCGCCTAGGCGCTTCTCGACACCATCGACCTTGAAGCTGCCCATGACCGCGGACATCTGCGTGCCGATCTTCCACGTGCCGGGCTTGTCGAGCTTCACGTCGAACACTGAGCGATAACGCCCGGTCGCGCCGTTCTGGAGCGCTCCTTCGCTGCCGTCGGGCTGCCACACCTTCATGACGTCGAGGCGGAGCGGCTGGTGATCGAAGAAGAACAGGTCGTTCGAGACCGCCGCGTCGACCGTCACCCAGCCGTCGGTGCCCGAGAACACGGTGGCGGACGGCAGCATCCACATGCGGTGCGCCGACAGCGCGGCAGGGATCGACAACAGCGCGGCGGCGGCCATCAGGCGTGCAACTAAAGGCTTCATGATGCGATCCTTAGCGAGCGGAAATGGCGACGGCGCCGAGTTCGGTCTTGCCCGAGGCACGGCCCCCGGCGGCAAGCGGTATGGAGACGAGTTCGCGCCCGCCGGTCTCGCGTGCAGCCTCGACGTTGAGGACATATTGGCCGGGCTTGAGGTCGGCGGGCAGGGGGATGGTGTACTGGCCCGGCGTCCGCGTCGCGCCGCTGACGCCGTTGGCCGGCATCGTCAGGCTGCGGCCGCCCTTGCGCCACCACGCGCGCAGGTCGGCCAGCCACTTGGTGCCGGGATCGTTGCCGCGCTTCTTCAGGTCGTACCACACCGCCAGCGTCCGCGGCGTACCGCCACCGACCGGCTCCAGCCACACCGCGACATAGGGGCGATGATATTCGGCGACGTCGAGCCGCGGGATCGTGATCGTCACCGCACCGGGCGGCGCTGCTACGGCCGGCGACACCAGGGCGGGCGCGGTGATCGCCCCGCCGAGCAACAGGAACGCGGTAGGACGCATGGCGAAACCCCTCAATGAACGAACAGGATGGCGAGCAGAACGGGCAGCGCGAGCCCCGCGGCGACGATCGGCCAGGTCGACGGCCGGTGCCGCGCATGAAGCTGCAGCAACAGCAGCCCGGTCAGCGTGAACAGGATGCACGCGCCCGCGAAGACGTCGATGAACCAGAACCACGCGGCGCCCGCGTTGCGCCCCTTGTGCAGGTCGTTCAGATACGAGATCCAGCCGCGATCGGTCGTTTCCGCGGTGATCGCCCCGGTCGCGCGCGCGATGCTCACCCAACCGTCGCCGCCCGGCCGGGGCAGCGCGACATAGGCGTCGCTATCAGACCATTCGACCGGCTTGCCCGCGGGATCGAGCCCGACCGCGGCCATGACCGCCTTGGCGACGGGAACGGGAAGCGGCGCGTCGGCACTATGCGGTGCGCTCAGCATGTGGAGCAGCGGCTGCGGCAATGTCCCGCTCTTCTCCACGACGACCGGTTTCGCACCGATCGACGCGGCATGGTTGAGCGTGATCCCAGTGATCGCGAACAACAGCATCGCAGTCAGCGACAGCGCCGCACTAATCCAGTGCCAGCTGTGCAATTGCTTCAGCCACCACCCCCGCCACTTGCGTTTGCGCTTGGTGTTGGTCTCAGGCGACACGGAAGTTTGGGACGAGTTCACGCCCAACCGCCTATCGGCTCGCGACAGGCAGATCAAGGCTAATGAGAATAGTTAGCAAAAAAGACGGCGGTCCCGGTAGGCCATGACCGTCAGGCAGGCTGGGCGCAACCACCCCCAGAGCTCGCCATCGGTATCACGTCGGCGAGACTGCCGCCCTTCCGGTTAGGTGCCCGAGCTCCATATGCAATATAAGAGCACCGGAACCCCGACTACCAATATCAGCAACAGAAGATTGAGTTCCATCAACACACTCAACCACTTCGGGCTGGTCTTGCTCTCCATCTCGGCATCGGCCTTCGAATAGTCCTCGACTATATCCAGCTCGAAATCGTTCGAGAAGAAATGCTTCGGCTTTGCCCTGAGGAAAGGAGGGGGCGGTAGGGTTTTGCCTTGCTGTTCGGAGTCGTCCGAAGACGGGGCGTCGGATTTTAAGCTATGGTTTGCCACGATGCGGTTTCCGCTTACTCGAGATCATGGGCGCGCAGAACGCGTCCCAAAGGTCAGATCGAATAATGCCCGAACTCGAACGGCCGTGGCCGCGAGCTCGGGCTAATCCCGTGCGGCGAGTTGGCCGGCGTGGTCGCGAAAACGCTTATGTGTCGCAGGAGCGTACATGCGAATAACATCGGGCTCCCGCGACCTAATGTCAACGCACGCGAAATTTGATCGCAACCATATTGACGTCGACCGGCGAAACCCTAGTTTGGGGGAGCGGGCCGGGCCCCTCTGGCGGTCGTCTCAGGACGACCGTGATGTCGGACCGCATCGGGTTATCTCGATGCTTAGGCCTGGCCTGTTTGCCTGCTGTCATCGCGACCGATCCGATCGTTCAATCGTTGGTTGGAGAGCGGCTTTGCTTATATTTTCCTACAAACTGACCCAGTTGCACGCGCGGCTGGACGAGCAGATTCGCGCCGAGATAAAGCGGCGCATCCCCAATAGCTTGCGCCTGTATCGGCTGAATCGTCTGCGCCTTGACGTGAAGCATCGACTGCGCGCCCGCGCCTTACGGCTGCAATTGAACTGAACCGGCGCGCCGCAGCGTCGTTGTAGAATCATCGTCCGCAAGGATCAGCTTTACCGATCAGAATGGATCGGAATGGCAACAGGAGAACGAATATGGCCTATTTTCTAACCGCCGGTCTGGTGCTTGCCGCCACCGGTGCTGCCCTCGGCATGACCGTGGATCACCAGAACGAGGTGGATCATCGCAGCGGTCCGGTCGCCGTCAAATATCGCGGCGACGTCGTCATCACGCACAAACAGGTGGGCGCGGTCGCCCCCGGCGGAAGAGCGTCGTCGCTGCGCTGCGACTGGGCGGCGAGCATGTCGGTCGCACGCCACGCGGTCGCGGCGTCGGGTACCAGGCTGGTGCGCAGCATCGACAGCGAACCCGTGGTCTCGGGCACCCGGCCTGGCTGGTGCGTCGCCAGCCATGGCGCCATCAAGAAGGAAGTCGCCGCAAAGGCCGCGGACATGCAGCAGCATCTGCTGATGCTGGCGCAGGAAGACGAGCAGATGCTGCGCGTCGAGCTCGACCGGATCCACAGTCCGCAGCGCGCTGGATGATCCGCCGCGTTCAATTGGCGGGCGTGCTCGGCGCCGTGAGCTGCGGCCTGATCACGCCCGCGTTTGCGCAGGATGCCGGGTCGGTAACCTTGGAGGTGATGCGCGAGGAGGAACGCCGCGGGCTGAGCTGGAGTGAGGGACGTGCCGCGCTGGGAGGCGATCTGCGGGTATCGCACGGCCGGCTCGATGCATCGGCGCGCGCGGTGACGCTTCGGAACAGCGTGCGACATGGGGGCGCCGATGCGGTCGTCGACCTGTCGGTGGGAACCGGCTGGGATCTGGGTGCGGTGCGGATACGCACCGACGCCACCGGCCACGCATTCGCGGGCGCGCAAGGACGCATGAACTATGTCGAGGCCGGCGTATCGGCAAGTTACGCCTATGGTCCGCTTTACGCCACGGTCGGCGTGATCGGTGCCCCGTCGCAGCGCGCGATCGGCGGCAGCAACGTGCATGTCTATGCGAACGCCAATGCCGGTATTCCCGGTACGCCGTTCACAATACTCACCGAACTCGGCCATTCGTCCGGCAGCGTCAGCGACCCCGTCCGGGCGGAGCGTCTTCGTCCGGGCGGCAGTTACACCAACTGGCGGCTCGGCCTCGAACATCGCCGCGACCGCCTGACGATCGGCGTCGATTATGTCGGGACCGACATTTCCCGTACCGGTACCGCCACCGTCGACAGGTTTGCCGATCGGCGCAACGCCGGCGACAGGATCATAGGGCGCGTCCAGGTTTCGTTCTGACTCGCGCCCACTATCGACCGGCAGTTGCCCGACAACTGCCGGTAGATCGTCGTCAGCCGCGTGGGGCCTGTTGAAAGCGGGGTGCGGCGTCGAAATCGGCCCTCCCGAACGGACGATCGTGAAAGAGATAGCCGTAATAGAAGGTGCGCAGCCGCTGATGGAATGCGCGAATACGGTCCTGATAGACGAACTGCGCGGTGAGGTCGGTCCGGGCAAGCCGGGTCAGCAACGCCTGCACCCCGACCGAGGGCAGGACCCAGCCCAGCGCACGGCCCGCCGCGTCTCTCGATTCCAGCCCGGACCGGTAGGCGTGCACGCGATCACGGACGCTTTCGTCGCCGTTCTGATGGAAGGCGAGATACCATTTGTAATGGAACGCAGGACCCAGCGGAGCCGAATCCGCCCATTCGGGATGACGCGCATAGAAGCGCCGCATCGTATCCTCGCGGGGAATGTCCCATGCATGGTTCACCGCCTCCCGCTGCGCCAGTGCGATCTCCGCACCCTGATCGACGGGGATCGCGGCGTTGATCGCGACGTTCGCCAGCGTCGGCGCGATCAGCACGAGCACCAGCCACGTCGCCACCAGCGTCGCGGCGTTCGTTACCGAACTCCACCGCAGCCGGCCGATCAGCGTGGCGAGCCCGACCCAGAACAGCAGATAGCCGAGCGTCAGGACCACCACGACCGCGATCGCACCGATCGCCACGCCTTCGATCGTCGCTGCGATCGTGAACGGAACGCCCAGTACCGCCCACAGCACCAGCAGGCGAAGCAATGTCCGCCGACGCCACAAGGCCTTTCCGCCGCTCGGCAGCGCGTCCAGCATCCGGTGCCGGCCCGCTTCGCGCTCCCCCGAAACGAGATCGTGGAACAGCGCGATCACGAACAGCGGCGCCAGGAACACCAGCACGAACGCGAAGTCGAACCGCCCGGGCAGCGCGAGCTCGGGATTGAAGGTGTCGCCGTCATAGATCTGCGCCTCCAGTCCCAGCGCACGAACCCGCAGGATGAAGGGCGACACGTCGCGCATCCCGAGCGCGGCGAAGGCGAGCGGCGCGGGGGAGTCCCATGTCGGATGGAAGCTGTAATAGGCGGCGCTTCCGGCGTCCTTGGTATGATCGACATAGTCGGCGATCGCGCCGATGTCCTCGGCCTGCGCGGCCGGGATCGCGGCGATGGCGGCACGCTGACGCGTCACCTCGACGATGCCCGCGACGAGTGCCGTACTGGTCAGCAGCGCAAGGAGTATCAGCGCGATCACGGTCAGGCGCTGGCGGGTCAACAGCCGAAGTTCGTGCAGGAAGAGGGTCATCGGCGTGCTCCCAATCGGCGGGTGGCAAACCCAAGCAGGACGAGGGCGGCCACCAACCAGCCGGCCAGGATCGCCAGGCCGGGCAGGGCGGCCAGTGCCAGCGTTGCGCCGCTGGGGGCCGTGAACCGGAAGTCGGGCATGGCCTGCCAGTTGCTGCCCGACACCCGCTTGCGGCGATCGGCGCCGGCATCGACGGCGGAATCGTCGGCATAGCTGACGGCCTCTGCCTGCATCCGGTTCAGTCGCTGCACCAGCGCATAGCGATACGCCTCCGCCTGTTCGAGGAACCGGCGGTGGCCGTCGAGATCGGTCCCGGCCGCTGCCATCGACAGCGAGCGCAGTGCGATCGCCGGACTGAGCAGGCCGATCGTCTCTACGATCCCGTTCTGCCTCGCCTGCGCGACGAAACTGTCGGTGGCATAGCGATTGAACAGCGATGCGGTCATGCGTTCGCCTTCGACCGCGACGACGCCCTTGTAGTTCACCGGCAGGTCCTCGACCTTCGCGACGCCGTAGCGATCGAGCACCGATTGCTTGAACGCCGCGAAGTGGGGGTCGTCCGGATTATGGCTGTCGCCCATCTTCCGCAGGTCGCGCGCGATCGCGACATCGGTCTGCAGCCGGTTTTCGAGCGGCACGGCGGCGCTCGCCAGATCGGGGGCGACCCGCGGCAACACGATCAGCGCGACCGCCCACAGCGCCACCAACGCCAGCAATGCGTCGCGGCGGCGGTGGACCAATGCGGACACGAGCACGATCAGAACGGCCCATAAGGCGAGATACGCGGCATAGCCGAGCGCGATTACCAGCATCGGCCATGCCAGTGCACCCGGTTGCCCCGCAATCAACAGGAGGCCGATCATCGCCGGTGCGCCCGCGATCAACGCTACCGCGCCCAATGCGAGCACCTTGCCCCGCACCACCTGCCGGCGGCTCGCGCCCTGGAGCACCAGCAGGCGCAACGTGCCGCTTTCGGTTTCGCGGGCGAGCGCGCCGTACCCGAGGAAGATCAGCAGCAGCGGCGCCACCGCCTGCAAGACGAAGGCCGGCGTCAGTTGGCCGAAGCGGACCAGCAGCGAACCTTGCCGGACGTCGCCGAAATTGGCGGTGTTCTGACGATGTCCCTCCAGGAACATGCTGCTTCCGGTGAACGCGTCGACACCCGGATCGAACGCCGCGAGCGGACCCAGCGGCCGGAAGATGAAGGTGCCGTAATGCACCATCCTGTGGGGATGGCGGTCGGGCTGGGCATCGAAGGCGTGCTCGGCCGCATGGGCATGTCGGTCGCGCAGTTCGGCGGTGCGGCTCTGGTGCGCCCATGAACTCGCCACCGCCACGATCGTCAGCAGCGCGAGCAGCACGAGGGCGATCATCGCGACGCGGTTGCGGACCATCATCCGCAATTCGTCGCGCGCGATCAGGCTTGCGATCGTCATGCCGCCACCTGTTCCCCGCCGGTCTGGAACCGTGCGTGAAGTGCTCGCACGTCGAACCGCTCGGGTCCGCTCGCGATAACTTCATGCGCGACGCGGCCTGCCTCCAGGAAGGCGATGCGATCGGCGATGTCGGCGGCGGACAGCAGGTCGTGCGTCACCATCAGGACCGCGGTCCCGCGCGCGCGCACCGCGACCAGCAGCGCGTTGAAGTCCGCGGTGGCACGGGGATCGAGACCGGACGTCGGTTCGTCGAGCAGCAGCACCGGGACTTCCCGCAGCAGCGCGACCGCGATCGCCACCTTCTGTCGCATCCCTTTCGAAAAGCCGCCGAGCCGCTGGTTCCAGGCGCGTTCCTGCAACCCGGCCGCGGACAAGGCCTCGGTGATCGCGTCCGGTGTCTGTCGCTGGCCGGACAGCGCTAGCAGATAGTCGGCGTTCTCGACGGCGGAGAGATGCTCGTAGAGCGCGACGTTCTCGGGCAGGTACGCGACCCGGCGACGCGTCTCGTCCGGGTTCGTGGCGGGATCGATTCCGCAGACCCTGATGGTTCCCGACTGGGCGCGGGTGAAGCCGAGCAGTGCGGATAGCGTCGTCGACTTGCCCGCGCCGTTCCCGCCCAGCAATGCGGTGATGCTGCCTGCGGGGACGGCCAGGGACAGGCGGTTCAGTACGACGTGTTCGCCGTAAGCGAGCGTCAGCGCGTCGATCAGGATCGGATCGGTCTTTGTCATCGGTACCTCGACTATGGCCATGCGGGCCACATGCCGCATCGCAACAAATGTAACAAGATATCATTGACGATGATACATCATCACAGCATAGAGGCCGTCGATCGAGACCCGCCGAAGCGGGGCCGTCATACTGCCAAGGGGATATCCATTGCGTCCATCCATCCGCGCCGCCGCGACGGCCGGCGCCCTCCCGCTTGCCATTCTACTTCCGTCCAGCCCCGCCACCGCCCAATCGCTTCCCGAAACGCGGGTCGAACGCGAAGAGATTACCGTCACGGGAGTCCGCCAACCCTATCGCGGCAACTTCACCTTGGGGGAGATTCCTCAATCGATCGCGACGATCGACAAAGCGGTCATCGAAGAGAACGCCATCCTGCGGCTCACCGACGCGCTGGATCTCAACGCCTCCGTCGTTCGGCAGAATACGCTGGGCGGCCTGTGGGACAGCTTCGCCGTGCGCGGGTTCACGGGAGACGAGAATCTGCCGAGCGGTTATCTGGTCAACGGCTTCAACGCCGGGCGCGGCTTTAGCGGCCAGCGCGACGTGGCGGGGATCGAGCGGGTCGAGGTGCTCAAGGGGCCGGCCGCCGCGGTGCTGGGGCGGGGCGAGCCGGGCGGGTCGATCAATCTCGTCACCAAACAGGCGGAACTCGGCCGTAGCTTCGGCACGGCGTCATTGCAGTATCGCAGCTTCGATACCGTTCGTGCGGAAGGCGACGCGAACCTGGCGCTGACCGGTACCGTGACGGCGCGGTTAATCGGCTATGCCGAGTCCGGCGACACGTTCCGCGACACGGTAGAGCAGAAACGATGGGGCTTCCTGCCGTCGATCGGGGTAGGGCTGGGGGATGCCACGCGGCTGACCTATGATTTCGAATGGACCCGGGTGGAGGTGCCGTTCGACCGCGGAATCGTCGTGCTCGACGGCAACTTCGACACGGTCCCGCGTTCGCGCTTCCTCGGCGAGCCCAGCGACGGCGATACGGTCGCCCGAGCCACGGGACATCAATTGCGGCTCCAGCATGATTTCAGCGATCGGTGGAGCCTGCTCGTCGGCGCCAGTCACCGTGACACGTTGCTGACCGGCGCCTCGTCCGATGCGGAAACAGTGCGCTCGCGCCAGAAGCTCTACGTCGATGGACGATCGTTGTCGCGCCAGCGCAGAACGCGGCGCTACACCTCGGAACACAGCGTTCTTCGCGCCGAGATTTCAGGCGAGTTCGCGACGGGTGCGCTGCGCCACCGCGTCCTGGGCGGTGCGGACTTCGACCATTTCGATACCGACCAGATGTTTACGCGATATCGCGGTCCGGTGGTGACGCCCACCACGACCGAACAAGCGGGCTATGTGCTGGATATCCGGAACCCGGTTTATGGTCGGTATCCGGTTCCAGCCACGGCGCCACTCACCGACCGGCTCGACGTGCAGCGGACCGTTGGCGCCTATGTGCAGGACCAGATCAGCCTGACCGACCGGCTCCAGGTCCGCGTCGGCGGACGTTACGACGATTTCCTGCTGCGCGTGGACAACCGCCTGACGGGCGTATTGGGACGGCGCAAGCGCAGCCGCTTCAGCCCGCAGGCCGGCATAGTCTATGAACTGAGCAAGCCGCTTTCGCTCTACGCTGCGTACGGCGAAGGCTTTCGTGCCAACATCGGTGCCGATGCAAACGGCAACGTGTTCGAACCCGAGACCAGCAAGTCGGTCGAGGCCGGGGTCAAGATGACGGCGCTGGGCGGTCGGCTGACCGGTACGCTGGCCGTGTATCAGCTCCAAAAGTCCAACGTACTCGCTACCGATACGCTGAACCCCGGTTTCTCGATCGCGATCGGCAAGGCACGCAGCCGCGGCGTCGAACTCGACGTTAACGGTAGTCTGCCGGGTGGAATCGACCTGCTGCTGAGCTACGCATACACCGATGCCGAGGCGCGCTCACGCGTATTGGACCCAAATTTCTCTTTCCAGATCGAACCGGGCGATCCGCTGATCAACATTCCCGACCATAATTTCAATATTCAGGCGACGAAGCATTTCACGCTCGGCGCACTCAAGGCGCTGCTGGGTGCGGGCGTTCAGTATCTGGGGAAACGGAACGGCGAGACGGGCACCGGTTTCACGCTGCCGTCGCATACGCTGGTCCGCGCGTTCGGCCAGATCGACGTCATGAAGGACGTCGAACTGTTCGGGTCCGTTACCAACCTGTTCGACAAACACTGGTATGCGAACAGCTATTCGCCGGTCTGGGTACAGCCCGGTACGCCGCGCACCGCCACGGTCGGCCTCCGCGCCCATTTCTAATCGAGGCCCGTCATGCGTATCACCCTTATTATGCCATTCCTGGGTATGGTGCTCGCCTCGTCCCTGGCAGCGGCCCAGTCGGGACTGCCTCAGTCGGTATTGCCGCCCGCATTGCCTTGGACCGGGGCGAGCGAACGGCTGATCGCGGCGAAGGACGATTCGTGGATCACACCCGCGGAACGCGCCGATTTCGTGACCACGCCGCGCTATGACGAGACACGCGCCTGGCTCGAGCGTCTGGATGCCGCTTCCCCGCTGATCACGATCGAGACGTTCGGGCAGACCGCGCAAGGCCGCGACCTGTTGCTGGTTCGCGCCAGCAAGGGCGGCACGAAAAAGCCCGTGGTCTTAATCCAGGCGGGTATCCATGCCGGTGAGATCGACGGCAAGGATGCTGGCCTGATGCTACTCCGCGACATCGCGTTGCGGGGCAAGGATACGCTGCTCGACCATATCGATCTCATGTTCGTACCGATCTACAACATCGACGGACATGAGCGGATGAGCCGCTGGAACTTCCCGGCGCTGCGCGGACCGTTGGAGAAGGGCTATGTCGCCAACGCGCGGGGCATCAATCTGAACCGCGACTATGCAAAGGCCGACGCTCCCGAAACGCGGGCGATGATCGCGCTGCTGCGCCGGCTCGACCCGGTCCTCTATGTCGACTGTCATGTCAGCGACGGTTTCGACATGCAGTATGACGTCACCTTCACCTATGCGGGCTGGGGACGCTACGCCTATCACCGCGCAACCGCCGACTGGCTGACGAACCGTTTCGGCCCGCACGTGACCCGTGCGCTGACCCGGGCAGGGCACATCCCAACGCTCTATCCCAGTCCGATCGACACGCGCGATCCTGCCAAGGGTATCCGGCAAGCACCGGAAGGGCCGCGCTATTCCACCGGCTATGGCGACTTCATCGGCGTACCAACGGTGTTGGTTGAGAACCATATGCTGAAACCCTATCGCCAACGGGTGCTCGGCACTTATGTCCTGCTGGAGGCGGCGCTGGGGTTGGCGGCGCAGGAGCGGGACCGGATCGCCGAGGCCAAGGCGACCGACCGCGCCAGCCGCCCCACCATGATGCTGGCGCGCTGGAAACCGGCGGCTCGACCGATCGGCTGGATCGAGCAGTTCAGGGGCGTCGCGTTCGACACCTATCGTTCGCCGGCGACCGGCCGAATGGAACAGAGATGGACGGGCCAGCGGGTGACGGTGCGCATGCCGATCATCGGGCAGGAGCCGGTCGAGACGGTGACGCTGCCCAAGGCGTGGTGGGTACCGAAGGAACAGGTCGAGATACTCGATCGGCTACGGCTGCACGGCATCCGGTTCGAGACGATCGAAACGCCGCGTACGCTGGTGCTAGACCGGATCCGGTTGCGCGAAGCGACCGTTCAGCGCGCCCAGGACGGCCGGTTGCCGCTCAAGGCGTCCTTCCTGCATGAGGCGGTCTCCCAGACGCTACCTGCCGGAACGATCCGTGTGCCTTCGGACCAGCCCTTGGGCCTTCTCGCGGCAGCATTGTTCGAGCCCGAGTCGCCGGACTCGTTCCTCGCCTGGGGTTTCTTTCCGGAAATGCTGTCTGCACCGCCCGGGGCCGAGGATTTCGTCATGGCACCTTTGGCGGACGCTCTGCTGGCAACTGACGCAAAGGTGAATGCGCAATTCCAGGCTAAGGTGGCAGCCGAGCCCAGCTTTGCGGCTGACGGCGACGCGCGGCTGGACTGGCTCGCCGATCGCCTGCCCGGTCGTGAGGCGGTGTATGCCGTCTATCCGATTCAGCGTGAACTGTAGTTCAGGCGCGAGGTTCGATCACCACGGTCGTTGGACCTGGAGATCGAACGTCGTCCCGAAGCGGAGGTGGATGGTTACAAGCACCCGTAAGACGGAAGGGGAGAGAGGTATTGGACGCTTGAACGTGCCAGAGGCATCGGCCGCTTTGAAATTTCACTAATTAGACAAATTCAGCCATTGACGTCTCGAGAGCGCTCCCCTAGATACGTCGAACCGCAGCGGAGTGCCTCACTGGCCTCTACCGCGGTCGCAAAAAACTGGATGCTGCAAGCTTCTTCCTAGGGAGGGGTTATGCGAGTGTCGGTATTTTTGTCGGCTCTTTGACATTGTAGGTTAAGATGAAGGGACA
>NZ_JAXOJN010000007.1:0-268963 GCF_036663715.1 Sphingomonas arabinosi | reverse complement strand
AGGCCCGCCAAAAACCGTGATCTGACCCACAACACCTACTCCTAAGCGTACTCTTCAGAGCGCGCTTAAGACCGGTCCTTCGCCTGACCGGCAAGGCGGCCGCTACCGGAGGCGTACGAATAAAGCCGACGAACTGATCTTTCAAAGAGGATCGGGATAGAAAGCCAGCGGACCGATCGACAATCGCGCCATCCGGCCGCGTGGCCCGGGCTATCTCCGCGCAAAGCAGCGCCCGCCGTCATATCTATCAGGAATGTGTCACCGCCGATCCGGCTCGCATAGAACCGCCCGTCGATATTGTTGACGGCGCAGAAGGTGTCGTTCGCGCAGTGGCATGCATCGAAATTCCGGTGCAGGTCGTCCATGGCGCCCAACGCCGGCGCGGTCTGTCGCACCGGCCGGTTACCGTCGTCGAAAAAAACACCTCCCGCCCCTAGCTATCGCGGTAAACGACTTCCCTGCTTGGGCACGCATCGAACGGACCAGACGCCTGATACCCGGCACCGGCGGAATCGTTCCGATCGGGTAAGACCGCACGGATTTGCCGGATAGCCCCCGGGCGTCGATTAACCGAACGGGGGCTTGCCCCGCACCCTGAACGTTTTCGAAAGTTGAACACCACTTTCATATTCTTCTTCGCCCAATCATACGCAAATAGGCGCTTACAGCCATTAGTGGTTATGAATGGGGGCGAGAAGGGATGGCGTTATCATAGAATATCAAAAAACGGAAAGGCAAGGTAGTTTTCAGAATAGCCACGTAATGAGATGAGTTGCTAAAGATTTTGAGACCGCGACTATGTGCCATAGGCTCGTTCTACACGTGAAATGTCATTCCATTGATCTCCGAAGTAGTTCTGTCGCGTCGTTGATTGACAGCGGACGTGCGAAGTAAAATCCTTGAACAGCGCGGCAGCCGATCGCTGTCAATGCCTCGGCTTGATCTTTCGTTTCCACGCCTTCGGCGACCACGGCAACGTCGAGGGTGCGGCCTAACTTAATGATTAGATCGATGATTGCTCGAGTGCGATCATCAGCGCAGACGTCATCGATAAAGGACTTATCGATCTTGATGGTGTCGATCGAAAAACGGTTGATGTAGCTGAGCGATGAATAGCCCGTGCCGAAGTCGTCCAGCGCGATCCGCACGCCAAGTTGCCGGATTGCAGCGATCGTCGCTGCTATCTCGGGAGAGGGGTGAAGGAAGATGCCTTCGGTGATTTCGATCTCGATGCACTGCGGCAGCAAGCTGAACTCAGCCATCGTTTTGGTGAGATCCTTCAGGAATTCGGGGTCGACGAATACCGCCGCAGACGTATTCAGGTTCATGCGCAGTGAAGGATTTGAGAACTGCCGCTGCCATTTGCTGAGCTGTGAGCAGGCTTCGCGCATCACCCAGTGATCAATCTGACGGATAACCCCGATCTCTTCGGCGACGGAGATGAAATCGATAGGCGAAATGAGCCCGCGCGCGGGATGGTCCCAGCGCACAAGGGCTTCGAAGCCGAACAGGGCACCGGTCGCGGGATCGACGATAGGTTGATAGGCCAGGTTAAATTCGCCCCGTTCGATCGCCTGTCTCAAATCTGTTTGCAGGCTAAGTCGTGCTACCGCACTGTTGTGCATCGACGCGTCGAAGATCGCATAATCGCCGTAGCCTGCGCGCTTTGCGACATACATCGCGATGTCAGCATCACGGATCAGATCGTCAGGCAGCGCTTCACGGTCATCTGTTTGAGCGATGCCGATGCTGCAGGAGGGGAAAACGCTTTGGCGGCCGAGTTGTACAGGGGCACGTAGCGCGGCGATAATGCGCTCGGCAACCCGAACCGGCGTGGCAAGTCCGACCCCATCCTCGATGAGAATGGCGAATTCGTCTCCGCCAAGGCGAGCAAGGGTGTCCTGCGGCCGGACACAATCTTTCAGGCGCAGCGCGATTTCCTTCAATAGCGTGTCGCCGGCGAGATGCCCCAGGCTGTCGTTGACGATCTTGAACTGATCAAGATCCAGGAACAGTACCGAGCATGCTGCAAGCGTCTCGCCTCGTGCGCGGTCGAGGGCTGTTGCCAAGCGCTCCATGAAGAACGCTCGATTGCGCAGCCGCGTCAGGTTATCGTGGAATGCCGTGTACAGCAGTTCACCCTCGACGCGCTTGCGTTCCTGGATCTCTGTGGCCAACACCTTGTTTTCGAATTCGGCAATGCGGACACGGTTGGCGAGTTGTTCGGCTTCCTTGCGTTCGGTGATATCGCGCTGCACCGAAACCCAGTGTGTAAACCAGCCTCGATCGTCTGCTACGGGGACGATGCTGAGCTCGACCCAGAACTCCGTGCCGTCTTTGCGGTAGTTGATGAGCTCGATCTCAACGGATTCCCAAGCCAGGAACGCCTTGCGCAGTCGGGCGCGGGCGGCAGGGTCGGTATTTGGCCCCTGGAGGATGCGAGGGGTCAGTCCTAGTACCTCTGCGGCTGAGTAGCCGGTCGTTTTAGTAAAGGCTGCGTTACAATAGAGGATGCGCGGCCCCGGCAGATCTATCGGTTCGGCCTCAGTGGTGAGGATGGAATCGCGGGCATGGACCGCAACCGATTCCAGCAAACGCAGCCGCTCTATCTTTGCATTTGCAGCGCCATTAACGAGATCGACGGTCTCTCGCATTTTTGCGAGCTCAAAGACCGTTGCCAAGTGTGCTGCGTGAGCACGTAAAACGTATATTTGTGCCCGGCTGAGCGGAGGGTGATCCTCGCCGTGTAAGACTACAAGGAAGCTATTCTCGTCGTCCGCTATTCTCGCAGCCGCAGAAAATCGCACTTCCGGACCATGCTCGGAATGAAAACCGATTGGCGAGGATGGTGCGTCGTCGACGAATTGTGTCGCGATATTGCGGGAATGGACCAGATTTTCTCCGTACAAAACAGCGGGTGCGAAACCTTGTAGTGGACCATCGGCGTTGCCGACAACGATGATGAACTCGCCGTCGCATTCGCGGCACACGATGGCCGCGCTACACCCTGTGGCATACCCGGCGTCAGCTACGATCCGTTCCAGGGCAAGTTGGTCGACCCCGTACGAACTGGAGTCTTGCAATGTTTGGATTGCCCCATCTGTTTGATGGGACGGCACGTCCTTACGCATAATCCACTCCCTTTACTCGCCAGCTACACATTCAAGAAAGCGTCAACGAAGGGGCTATGGCAATCTGCATCCCGTAACAAACTGATAATGGATATTAAACTACAAGCTCATAATCTTGTATATGTAAAAACAAATAAATAACGATGCAGATTCATTCTTGGTGGGGTCATTTACCCAAATACGGTCGAAAGATTTTCTGTATTAAATAGTACGATACTAATTTCTGTTAGATTGAATAACACCAAACTATTTTATGGTCGTACAATTGTTATAAATAGAACTCGTCATTTAATTGCATAGTTTCATTTTGGGCGTCGTCAAAAAGTAGATTTTGTGGAAAGAAAACTTTTGTGAAAAAGAGGCATCGAGCGCACATACCTTCAGGCTGCAAAATATGAGGCTGTGGAGATGCTAACGAGTTGAACGCGAACCTTCGTCATTGTAGGTAGGCGTCGAACTGCGACCCGCCAGGGCCTCAGAAATAGCTGAAACAGCTAGAGAGTTTACGATCCGAGGTGGTCTCGATCGGTAATGACATCTTAAAAAGTCATTTTGTTAGGCGTTTTGAATTAGTTGTATCGAGAACGGATAGGGTCGCGTTTTGGGCGCCGATTTGCACGGTTGACGCTGGCAATCTCTGGAATTCGACCCGTACATGCTGAACGGAGGACCCTGATTTTAGTTGCAGATGCAGCTATCGGCGCGCCGATCAGGACTAGCGATTGGTTAATGTGAAAAATTACGAGTTTGCATTACGCGGCGAGCGGCTGTTTGATGCCCCCCCGGTCATCATCAACACCGAATAATGATGACGAACTGAATCCACTGCAAGTACCCCATGGCAGTATAATACCAAAGAATTCTCGTCTTGGTTTCCACGTAATTGGCATTAAGCTGCGATCTATATAACAACTGATTTATTAAGTATCGCAACGGAATCGACCAGCGCCTTGTGACGCCAAGTACGATGCTCCTTCGCCGTCTTTAAAATCTGCTTAGCCGAATAAGCCGATCTTTGAAAAACATCATGTCGCGATCGAAGAGTTTCCAATGATGGGTATAGTTTGGTCACGTCATTATAAGGTTCTGCCCATTTTTTACCCCATGGGGCGTAAATGCCTTGCCACGGCCGGGGGTCGGACATGAAATGCACAATCTTAGGCGGAAATTGGCTTTCAAATCCGTAGCCCATAATAAAACCTGGAAAATTCCAACTTATAGAGGCAAATTCAATTTTATTCTGTGCAACAATATTGATAACAGTTTGATCTTCAAATACAGGCTTCGTTACTGACGCACGCTTTAAAGCCAAAGCGTCTTTCGATAATGATGACCACGTCGAGCGGTTAAATCGTAATATTCCCGCATTGACATAGCCATCACCAATCCTGCTAACTTCCTCCCGATTTTTATCGGTAAGGGCACCGGCTTTATTTAAAAATACCATAGGGTCACGAGCCGCGCATATAAACCCAGCCCGAAGAGGCATAATAATAAGTGGTGTAATATCCGATACTATTTGGGTATCGCCATCTATATATACTATATTAGTGTACTGACTCGGAAGAAATTCGTCGAAAAACATACGAGAGTAAACGAAGGGAAGACCTTCCAAGAAATCCGGACTTTTCGTGATAAAAACTATACCAATCTTCTCGCAAACCTCGGATACAGTTTCAGTCTCCGCGGTTGGCTTAGCGGTGAGATTTACTAATATAATATCAGCAGCATTTCCGGAAAGTGATTTGGCCTGAAGCGCGCTGGTCAGCGTCTGAAAAAGATAACCTTCATTTGCGATATAGCACACGCAAGAATCTTGAATACCAACCCGAATATTCATTTTAACCTCTATCCCGATGGATGCATCGCCTGACAAATTTGGTTCAACATTCGTCCGCACGTGCTAAAAAACGTATCTTGAGCTCAGTGGCCGGTACAGCGAAAAATTTACATCGCTAAATGTGATATTTAGCATCTCGTATCGGCGTACGGGATAACGGTAATGTGGAAGGGGCTGGCCTACCGATTGCGTCGCAATTGGCAAGGCAGCCGGCCTGATTTTTTGGTGAAGAGCTACGTAGGGCGAGAACCGTCGGCGCGATGGCTACCGGCCACGTCCAATGTTCCTCGCGATTACTCGATTGGCGGTCGTAGGCCCGTGGCGGCGCACCTGCCCGGTTTATGCCGCGCGAGCGGCCTGATCACTACTCTGCATGCTGCTCAAGGCTGATCCTCCATCTAATCTGCACGCCTTACACACCTTACACGCCATGCTCGTCGCGCCGATGGCGCGGTTGCGTCGCACGATGAGGAACTCGCCTCACTGTGTGCCGGCAATGAGGGGAAGACGGCAAAAATGGTTTCCTCATGTAGTCGATGCGGATGCCCGGACTGAGATTGCCAAGCTCGGCGCATACGCGAAATCCTCAAGGCTCGGCGCGGAACGACTATCCCGAGGCGCAATTGGCCGGGCTGCACTACACCGTCGCTGCGCGGCGCCGGCACTGCTTCGGCGCACGCTCTGAGAAACTCGACGACGAGCAGTTGGATGGCGTTCGGGAATTCCGAGGCGGCGTCTGCCGCGGTCGCTGTCAGTCTTGATGTCGCTGCGCTTATCCCCGCCCGAGTGACGTCGGCGCAAAATCACTCAAGGTGGCTCCCCACTTCGCTGCGGCGGGTTGCGCACGTCGCCGACATTAAGAATATGGTATGTGGCTGATGCAGTGTACTCTTCACGTCATTGGCAAAGATGACTCCGAGCGTCTCGACGCAGTGCCGCGATCGCCCGCGTTTTCGTCACCCGTCGCCCGCTAATATGGTTGCCGAGAATGTGAAATGGTGCTTCGTCTATGACTATGACGCTCAAGGATGCGATCATAGACGTTTAATGCTCAGGCCGGGGCAGTGGTTTGGGCCGACACTTGCTGGAACTCGTAACGCACTCGTTTGGACGCCGAAATTGACGCGCTCCCTGATAAAATTTGGGCATGAGGGACTGCCTCTGAGCAGAAATGCCAGATTGTAAGGATTCGATTAACGAACCGAGGTGAGGCTCTTTTTGTCAAATCGCGGACATATTCGTCCATTGCGGAGCTAGCGATCCGACATAGTTCAGGCCTATTCCCGCGCGTGCGGTGGCAGCTGAGCGGATAGGCGGAGTGAGACCGTGCTAGGCCTCAGACTTATTCGCAGCCAGAACGCGATGTCGCAGTTGATCGGCAACCAGCCGTTCCACGGCTTCACGTTCGATGGCTAGCGCTATGATTGCGGCGACAAGGCTGGGTACGTCCAGGCCGATCTGGCGATCTTGATGGCCCGCAGCGACATCGGGCCCGGTATCCGGGATTTCGCTACGAACCTGCTGGCGAGCTGCTGGCAGTTTGCTCACCGGCACGCGCACCGGAACGTTAGAAGGCGTTCCGGTGCAGCAGGACACGGAAGGTCAGGAGGATGATCTTGATGTCGCGCCAGATCGACCAGTGCTCGAGATACTCCAGATCCGCCTGAAGCCGGTTGCGTAGGTCGTCCTCGTACAGCGTTGCACCGCGATAGCCGCGAACCTGCGCCAAGCCCGTCAGACCGGGCTTGGCGGCATGGCGATGCCAGTATCGCTGGTCGACTTCCCAGAATAATTTATCGGCGGCGCGCGAGCCGAGGGCGTGCGGACGCGGGCCGACGATACTCATGTCGCCCTTCAGGACGTTCAGCAGCTGCGGCAGTTCGTCGATACTGGTGCTGCGGATGAACTTGCCGACGCGCGTGATCCGGTCGTCATTGCGTGATGTCGAACGCGCGCCCGCGCCGTCGCTGAGGTCGACGCGCATGCTGCGGAACTTCATCAGGCGGAACATCTGGTTGCTGCGACCGATCCGGATCTGGCTGAAGAAGATCGGACCGGGCGAATCGATCTTCACCGACAGCGCGATCAGGATCCAGATCGGCATCAGTGTCACCAGCGCACAACTCGCCAGTATTACGTCGAAGCTGCGCTTCACGAAGCGGTCGAACAGGACGAGCGGGCCGTTGGCGATGATGACCGTCGGGGTGTCACCGTGCGCGCTGATGCCGAGCGGGGCGAGCACGTTCAGCTCCGGCATGAAGATCTCGCTCTGAATGTTCGCGCCCTTCAATGCCTGCGCCCAGGCGAGCCGACGCTCGGGGCTGCATGCGACGATGACACGGTCGGCACCCGACAGCGATTGCGCGAGGCGGTCGTACATGACGGGATCATGGTGATCGGGGTCGAAATAGGAGTCTGCTGCGATGACGACCGAGAAGTCGCCGCGCGGGATCGGCTGACCGGAATCGTACAGCAGGACGATGCTGAACGGATTTCCGCCGATGAGCGCAGGCATGTGCCGGACGAATAGGAACCGCCCTAACGCGAGAGAAACAATGGCGAATGCCGAGCCCGTCGCGACGACAAGACGCGGAAATGTATCGCTGGCCTTTAGGCAGAAGGCAATGAAGATGACTGCGGAGATCGCCAGCGCATAGGCCTGCAATCCACGCGCCACAGATCGGAAAGGATCGCGCAGATTCGTGGCTGCATAGCTGTCGTTATTGAGCGTCGTAATAACGAAGATTGGGATTACCATCGCAAGAATTACGATCCACGCGGTGTCGTTCGCGAATACCCCCCGCAAACCCGCCGCCGCCATATAACTGACAATAATGCAGCCGGTATCGACCGCCAGCATGCCGAGGATCAGGCGGACGCGAAGTGAGGACGCGCTCGGGCGCCAAGTCCGCGCAGGCTTCTTGCCACGTGACGGTGACATAGCGCGGCTCAAAACGCCGGTCTCCACATTCATGAACTTGTCGGACGCACGCGCAGTCCCCCCTGCGCAAAGGGATACCGTAAAATGCCGCAATGCAAAAGAACTACTGTTCGTCCCGCACGAGACTTTAGTTGTTATTTTTCCAATTTCGTCTGCGCCGAGAAAGAAACCTGTCGCTAACTTACAGTGAAGCCGCGATTTTGTTGCAGGTCGTGCACCCAGGATCCTTGGGAAGGCGAATCGTACGGAAACGTAGCGCAAGCAGGTCGATCAGCAGCAATTTGCCGGCCGGATCGTCACCGAACGGCGCAATCGCCCGCAATACCTCCAGTGCAGCCAGGCTGCCGATTACGCCGGTGACGGGGCCGAGCACGCCGTCCTCCGCGCAACTGGTCTCCGCGCGCTCCGGATCTTCACCGACGAAACACCGGTAGCACGGCTTGTCTGCCTCCCAGCCGCGATAGGTCGCTAGCTGCCCTTCGAACTGGCCTACGGCGGCCGAGACTAGCGGGATTTTCGCAGCATGCGCTGCATCGGCGACGCAGAAACGCGTCGCGAAATTGTCGCAGCCGTCGAGTACTACGTCCGCGCCGGCCAGGAGAGCCGCGACGTTGTCGGCATCGATCCGAACGCGGTGCGTATCGACCGAAACGTTCGGGTTAATCCGCTTTACGGCCGCCGCTGCGGCGTCGACCTTGGCGATACCGGTATCCGCGGTCCTGAAGATCGTTTGGCGCTGAAGATTGGAGGGTTCGACGGTGTCGTCGTCGATCAGGATCAAGCGACCGACTCCCGCCGCGCCTAGATACTGGATCGCGGGCGAGCCGATGCCGCCTGCGCCGACGATCGCGACGGTCGCCGCCTTCAGCCGCGCCTGGCCGGTGCCGCCGAATTCCTTGAGGACGATATGGCGCGCATACCGGGCGAGTTCGTCGTCGGATAGGATCATGCGCCCCAAACGAAGGTGATGGTGGTGCGGTACCAGGTGTCGGTGTCTTTAACGACAACATCGATCGAATCGCGGGAGCCCAGAATGACCCCGGCGGCATATTGTTCGACCGTCGGGCAGTCGATCGCACGCGGCGTCACCCGGCGGAGGCGGCCGTCGGGCGTGATCAGCACGGCAAGGTCGACGGTCAGCGTCCAGCCCAGAGAGGTGCGGACCGCACGGGCGCAGCGGCCGGCAGCGACTTCGCCGTGAACGTAGGCGGACGTGTTCGCGCGTGCCGTCGCCTGACCGCGGATGCGCAGGATCGGAAGCGTGCTCCAGTCCTGTGGCGGCAGCGTGCTGGCCACCTGCGTCGTCGGCACGGTGGGAACCAGGACCGGTGGAACAACGGCCTGAAGCAGAAGGAGAAGCGCGCCGATCATCGGCCGGTCGATCCGAAACCGCCGAGCCCACGCACGGTGTCGTCGAGTGTCGCGACCTCGTCGAGCGTGGCGCGCAGGACGACTGCGGGGACGAGTTGCGCGATCCGATCGCCGCGCGCGATCTCGAACGGTTCCTGGCCGAGGTTGGCAAGGATCACCTTCACTTCGCCGCGATAGTCGCAGTCGATCGTGCCCGGCGTGTTGAGGCAGGTGACGCCGTATTTGAACGCAAGGCCGGAGCGGGGGCGGACCTGGACCTCGTGACCTGCGGGAATGGCGATAGCAAAGCCGGTCGCGACCGCAGCGCGTGCGCCGGGGGCGAGCGTCAGCGCTTCGGCGGAAACGACGTCCATCCCGGCGGCACCCTCGGTCGCATAGGCGGGCAACGGCAGGCCCTCGCCGCGCGGCAGGCGCTTCAGTTCGATACGGATCATGATGCGGCTTCTAGCGCATCGGCGATGCGGTCCGCCAGTCGTGCGGCGACGGCGTCTTTGGGCAGGCGCTCCCAGCTTTCGACACCCGCTTCGGTGACGAGGTGAACGCTATTGTCCGCGCCGCCCATCACGTCGCCCGATACGTCGTTGGCGACGATCCAGTCCGCGGTCTTGCGAATACGCTTGGCGACGGCGTGCTCGATCACGCGCTCGGTCTCGGCCGCGAAGCCGACCAGCAGGCGAGGGCGGTCCGGGCTGCGCGCCAAAGTCGCGAGGATGTCAGGGTTTTCCGCGAGGATGAGCGTGGGCGTGGCGTCGCCCTTCTTGATCTTCTGCGGGACGGACTCGACGTGCCAGTCCGCCACCGCGGCCACCATGATGGCGGCGTCGGCGGGCAGCGCACGGTTGACCGCATCCGCCATCTCGCGCGCCGTTTCGACATCTATCCGGTCGACGCCATGCGGAGTTGGCAGCGTCACGGGGCCGGCGACGAGCGTTACGCGTGCGCCGAGCCGTGCCAGCGCTGCGGCTATCGCGAAGCCCTGTTTGCCCGACGAGCGGTTGGCGATGTAGCGGACCGGGTCGATCGGCTCGTGCGTCGGGCCGGCTGTAACGAGGATGTGACGCCCTGCCAGCCGCTTCGGTGGGGCAGGGGCGAGCATCGCCTTGACCGCGGCGACGATCGCGGGCGGCTCTGGAAGGCGGCCGGGACCATATTCGCCGCATGCCATGATCCCCTCGTCCGGCGTCATCACCGTCACGCCATCGGCGCGAAGCTGCGCCACGTTGCGGACGGTCGCGGCGTGGGTCCACATGCGGACGTTCATCGCCGGGGCGACGAGCACCGGTTTGTCGGTCGCGAGGAGCAGCGTGGTTGCGAGGTCGTTCGCGAGGCCCGCCGTCATCCGCGCCATCAGGTCCGCGGTAGCGGGCGCGACGACGATCAGGTCGGCCTCGCGGCTGAGCTGGATATGGCCCATCTCCGCCTCGTCCTTGAGGTCCCAGAGCGTGGTGTAGACCTTGTCCTCGCTAAGCGCGGCGAGCGTCATCGGGGTGACGAAATGATGCGCGGCCTCGGTCATCACGCACCGCACCGCGTATCCGCGCGTCTTGAGCAGGCGGATCAGCTCGGCGGCCTTGTAGGCGGCGATCCCGCCACCGACGATCAGGAGGATGCGTTTCATGCCGCCAGCTCTAGCGGATAACGCGCGTCACCGTAATGCGCCGCGTATCGCGCGCAGCGGCGATCATGTCGCGCAGGCCGTCGACCGCGAACACCAGCCCGACCAGCAGCACCGGCGTGGTCATCAGCGCCCAGTAGAAATTGTCACTCCGCGCGAACAGGGAGATCAGCGCGGCATAGGCGGCGAATACGACCAGCGCGCGCGTCGCGACCGCATCGCGCCAGGCTAGCCAGCCGAACAGCGCTGTGCCGAGGACCAGCGAGGCGAGCCATTGCGGCAGGATGTCGAGCCCCGACGAGATCGTCGCGAGCCTGACGTAGAACCCGAATCCTTCGAGCCCGGTCCATCCTTGCGATACGCGGTCGAGCGGCCCGCTGATAAGCGATACCGCGTGTGCATGGGCGGCAAGCACCACGGCGAAGACCCCGATTGCCGCGAGCCAGCCGAGCGTCTCGCGGCGCTCGCCCTCGACCCATGCGAACACCGCCATGATCGCGACGTACAGCAGCGCGGTCTCGCGGATCAGCATCGCCGACAGCCCGAACGCGACTGCAGGCAGCCAATGGCCCGGACGGCGCAACGCCAGCGACAGCGCGATCAAAGGACCCGCCCAGACCTCGTGGAACACCACGAAACTTTGGTCCAGGTTCACGTAGAGGCCGGCGACCACCAGCAGCCCCGCCGCGCCGAGCGGAACGATGCCCGTCGTTTCAGGACGAAGCCGCGCGACCCAGGCGAGGATCGTCCCGATGCACAGCGCCAACAGCAGCAGGTTCACCAGTATCGCGGGCAATGCCGCTTGAATGACGGCCAAGGTCGGCAAGCGGACCGCAAAGAACGGCTTCAGCGGGTAATGGCCCATGCGCTGCGTCTCGGCGGCGACGGCGTAATAGGGCGAGCCGCCACGGATCCCCGCGACGATCGTCTCGTACAATAGCAGGTCGGTCTGTCCCGGGGGCGGGCCATCGGCCGCGACCGAGGTCGATGCGACCTCTCCATCAACGCTCGGTCGCGGGCCCGGCGAAGCGATCGCGCTGAGGCAGGCGATCAGGAATACCGCGAATAGCACAAGGCCGATCCGCGCCTGCGCCGACGGCATGCCTGCGAACCGGGTTGCGCCGGTCACCCATAACGGAGCGCCGCGGCGCGTCTTCATGCCCTCAACCAAGAAGCAGCGTCGTCACGACACCCGCGGCGGCCGCGAGCACCGCGACCAGACCGTACCGCCAGCCACCACCGATCCGGATCACTTCGATCTCGCGCAGCGGCATCGTCGGCGGTGCGCCACCGGGGGCAGGGTAATGCGCTTCGATCCGGCGAACCAACTCGGGTAGCCGGGTGAGCGTGCGGAAATCCTCGATCAGGCGGTCGGCGATCATCGCCTCGGGGCCGAGTTCGCCGCGAATCCAGTCGCGGACGAACGGTTCGGCCGCTTCCCAAAGGTTGATGTCGGGGTTGAGGCTGGTCGCTACGCCCTCGACCATCACCATCGTCTTCTGGAGCAGCAGCAGGTGCGGCTGCGTCACCATGTCGAAATCGCGCGTGATCGAGAACAGGCTGTCGAGCATCATGCCGATCGACATGTCCTTGACCGGCAACCCGCGCATCGGCTCGCCGACCGCACGGAGCGCGGTGGCAAATTCGGCGACGTCGTGATGCGCGGGGACGTATCCGGCTTCGAAATGGATCTCGGCGACGCGCTTATAATTGCCGGTGATCAGCCCGTAGAGGATCTCGGCGAGCCAGACGCGCGCGCGGCGATCGATCCGGCCCATGATGCCGAAATCGATCGCGGCGATCCGGTTGCCGGGGAGTGCGAACAGGTTTCCCTGGTGCATGTCGGCGTGGAAGAACCCGTCGGCGATCGCCTGACGAAGGAACGCACGGACGAGCGTGTTGGCAAGTGCGGGAAGGTCGTAGCCGGCTGCGACGAGCGCCGGGCGGTCGGACAGCTTGATGCCGTCGATCCACTCGATCGTCATGACCTTGTTGGTCGAGCGTGCCCAGTCGATTGCGGGGATGACGAAATCGGCCTCTGCGGTCATGCCTTCGGCGAGTTCGGACGCCGAGGCGGCTTCGCGGCGGAAGTTCAGTTCGCGCAGGGTCCAGCGCTTGAACGTCTCGATCGTGAGGCGCGGGCGCAGGCGCATCGCCTCGGGACTGAGCGCCTCCAGTTGTGCGGCTGCCCAGCTATACGTGTCGATCGCGCGGGCGAAATCGTCCTCGACGCCGGGGCGGAGGACTTTGACGGCGACCTGGCGGCCGTCGGTCGTGACGGCGCGGTGGACCTGGGCGATCGACGCGGCGCCGACCGGGACCTGCTCGATGCGCGAGAACAACGTCTCGAGCGGCTTGCCGAAGCTCGCCAGCATCGCCGCCTCGATCGTCTCGTAGGGGACGGGGGAGAGCTGGTCCTGGAGCCTCAGCAGATCGTGCGCGGCGTCCTCACCGACGAGATCGGGGCGGGTGGCGAGCGTCTGGCCGAGCTTGATCGCCGCGGGTCCGATCGCCTGGAACGCGTCGGCATAGCGCGGCACTGCGGGCACGCGCGCGCCGAACCGCGCGATGCGTGCGAGGCGGCGGACGGGGGCTGGCGTGTTCGGGTCGCGCTCGATGCCACGTAGCGCGCCGTGGCGAGCGAGGATGCGGCCCCATTTGAGGAGTCGCCATATGTGGGTGGTGGAGGCGGTCACTGCTCGCGGGCACCGTAAGGAGGGGTGTATTCACGCGAAGGCGCGAAGGCGCGAAGAGAAGACAGAATTGGTTCGCGCAGAGGCGCAGAGGCGCTGAGGTGTGGCGCCCCGCCGCGGATGCGGCTTTTCATCATTGGCGAGGGAGAAATGAAGCGCGGCTGCGCGCAGAAGGCCGTTGCGCCCTCGCTTCTGCTTACTCTCCGCGCCTCTGCGCCTCTGCGCGAACAAATCTTCGCGCGCCTTCGCGTGATCACTAGATCTTCCAGCCGCTGTGAATCGCGACGAGTCCGCCCAGCAAAGGCTCGACCTTCGTCTGCACGAAGCCGGCGTCGGCGATCATGCCCTTGAACTTGGGCATGTCGGGGAAGCGGCGGATCGATTCGATCAGGTAGCGGTAGCTGTCGGCGTCCTGCGCGAGGAGCTGGCCGAGCTTCGGGACCATCCTGTGCGAATAGGCGTCGTACACCTCGGCGAACCCGGGCCACACGGTGGTCGAGAATTCGAGGCAGTAGAACCGTCCGCCGCGGCGCAGGACGCGGTGGGCTTCGCGCAAGGCCTTGGGGATGTCGGTCACATTACGGATGCCGAACGCGATCGTGTACGCGTCGAAGAACTTGTCGGGGAAGGTCAGCGTTTCCGCGTTGGCTTCGGTCCAGACCAGGCCGTCGATCCCGCGCTTCTGGGCGCGCTGCATGCCGACTTCGAGCATCTGCGGGTTGATGTCGGCGACCGTGATCGACGCGCCCGACGGCTCCATGCGGAAGGCAATGTCGCCGGTGCCGCCGGCCATGTCGAGGATCTGCTCGCCCTCGCGCGGCTTCACGCGGCGGACGAAGCGGTCCTTCCACAGGCGGTGCATGCCGCCCGACATCGCATCGTTCATCAGGTCGTATTTCGACGCGACGTTGGTGAAGACGCCGCCGACGCGGGCGGTCTTCTCGGTCGCAGGGATATCCTCGTAGCCGAAGGAGACGGTGTCGGGCGTCGAAGCAGGCGCGGGCGCGATCAAGTCGTTCATATCCTGCGCTCTAGCCGCGCCTTGTGGCGCGAGCAAACGCAACCTAGCTGCAAACCGTGCCAGAATTACCAGAAGTCGAAACCACCGTGCGCGGGCTCGAACCCGTGCTGAAGGGCCAGCGCCTGACCTCGGTCGAGCCGCGCCGCGCCGACCTGCGCAAAGCGATCCCTGTCGACCTGCGCCAGCGGATGACCGGGGCGACCGTGACGACGCTAGGGCGGCGTGCCAAATACGGGCTGATCGATACCGACCGCGGCGACACCTTGGTGTTTCATCTCGGCATGTCGGGACGCTGGCGAGTCGATCCGAGCGAACTGCTCGCGCACGATCACCTGCTGATCGGTACCGAGGCGGGGCGGACCGTTGCGCTCAACGACCCGCGGCGATTCGGCTTTCTCGATCTCTGGGCGACCGAGGACATCGCCAATTATCCCCCGTTCCTCAGCATGGGACCGGAGCCGCTCGGGCCCGACCTGACGGCCGCGTATCTGCTGGAGGCGCTCGAAGGGCGGGGGGCGTCGATCAAGGCGATGCTGCTCGACCAGCGGATCGTCGCGGGACTCGGCAACATCTATGTGTGCGAGGCGCTGCATATGGCGAAGATCGCGCCGAGCCGGGCGGCGGGGCGGATCTCGCTGTTTCGACTCGAGCGGCTGGTCGAGGCGATTCGGACCGTGCTGACGGCGGCGATTCTCGCTGGTGGCTCGTCACTGCGCGATTACGTGCGGCCCGACGGCGAACTCGGCTATTTTTCGAAGCAATGGCGTGTCTATGGTCGCGAGGGCGAGGCGTGCGAATGCGGCACGACCGTCAGGCGGCGTACCGAGGGCGGGCGCTCGACCTTCTGGTGTCCGAAGTGCCAGCGCGGCTGAGCGTTTCGGTTGACGCGCAGGAGCAAAGTGAGTAGGGCCGCGGCTTCGAGAGGGCGTAGGAGCAATCCGGCGCCCCTTTTTATTCATTCGAACATCCAGAGGGCTTCATGGCGAACACGCCGCAGGCGAAAAAGCGTATCCGTCGCAACGACCGTCGCGCGGAAGTGAACGGCAACCGAGTCGGCCGTATCCGTACCTTCATCAAGAAGGTCGAGGCCGCACTGGCTTCGGGCGACAAGGGCGCAGCGACCACCGCACTGGCCGCGGCACAGCCTGAGCTGCAGCGCGGCGTCGCCAAGGGCGTGCTGCACAAGAACACCGCGAGCCGCAAGTTCGCGCGTCTGACCAAGGCCGTGACCGGGCTCGCCTAAGCGACCGATCACTGCCGGATCATTGGCGAAGCGGATCACCCGTCGGGACCTTCCCGGCGGGTTTTTTGCGTCTGCGAAGGGAACCGGCGGGGAGTCCGCATAACCCTAGGATTCGCCACGATTCGTGTGCGAGAGAATCACGTCATGCAATCGCGGAAATTGCAAAAAATGCGTAAACACAGTCACTTATAAAAATATCGACGCATTTCCGCGGCTTGATCAAGTCAACCCGCTTTATTTCGAAAATGTGACGCGTCGGGGCCTTGCTCGGATCGCCGATCGCTTCATAACGGGGCTCACAGCGACGGTGGTTTCCACCGCTGCATCAACAAACAGGGCGAAGATGCCGGATGACCCTTGGGGTCGTCAGGGGGACCATTTTCTGTCGGAACTATATCACCCGCGCGAGCAGTCTCGCGGGGTCGGAGAAGTGTGCGCGTGACGAAGTGGCAAGGACCGATGACCCACGCGACCGAGGCTGAAAAGGCCTGGGCCCGCGTGCGTGCGTCCTTGCGCGAGTCGGCAGGCGCGCGGCTGTTCGAGCAGTGGCTTAAGCCTATCGAGCTGGTTCCCGGCGAAGACCGCGACACGATCCGCCTCGCGCTGCCATCGGCGTTCATGACGAACTGGGTCCGCAATCATTACGCCGACCGACTCGTGCTCGAGTTCAAGCAGATCCTGCCGAACGTCCGTACCGTCCAGATCGAGACCCGGGCGCCGGGTCGCGCACCCGTGGTGTTGGCGATCGAGCCGGTAGCGGACGCCGTTGCGCTTCGGCCCATTGCAGATCCTGTGCCGGTCCAGGTCGAGCCTGCCCCCGAACGGGGCGCCGAGTCGGTACAGGCGGCGATGAAGTTCGGCGTCGATCCGTCGCTGAAGCCTGCGCCGGCACCCGTCATAGCCTTGACGCCGGTCGGCATGCCGGCGGAGCGGCCGCCGCTCGATCCGCGCTATACGTTCGCGCGATTCGTTGTTGATCCGTCCAACAAGGTCGCGTTCAACGCGGCCAAGGTGTTGGCCGAGCCCGGTCCGGTGCGGTTCAGTCCGTTGTTCCTCCACAGCGGCACGGGGCAGGGCAAGACTCACCTCATGCACGCGATCGGCCACGCGTTCCTCGAGCATAACCCGCACGCGATCGTGCTGTGCATGTCCGCCGAGCGGTTCATGTACGATTTCGTCGCGTCGATGCGCGCGCGTGACACGCATGCGTTCAAGCAGCGGCTGCGCGGTGCCGACCTGCTGTTGATCGACGACCTCCAGTTCATCGCGGGCAAGGACGCGACGCAGGAGGAGTTCTTCCACACGGTCAACGAGATCATGGCGGCGGGCAAGCGGCTGGTGATCTCCGCCGATCGCTGTCCGCAGGCGCTGGACGGCGTCGAGGCGCGGATCATCAGCCGAATGGCGGTCGGCCTCGTCGCGGACATCAAGGCGCCCGACCTGACGCTGCGCCGAACGATCCTCGATCGGAAGCTGGTCGACCTGCCGGACATGCGCGTGCCGACCGACGTGCTCGACCTGCTCGCCAGCCGCATTCATGCGAACATCCGCGAGCTCGAAGGCGCGCTCAACCGGGTGGTGGCGTATGCGCAGCTGACCGGCGACACGATCGACCTCGACTTCGCGGTCGCGACGTTGGGCGAAGTGCTCCGCGGGGCGCAGAAGCGCGTGACGATCGACGAGATCCAGAAGCTCGTGTCCGCGCATTTCGAATTGAAGCCGCTCGATCTGATTTCGGCGCGGCGGGCGCGAGCTGTGGCACGGCCGCGGCAGATCGCGATGTATCTGGCAAAGCGGCTGACCACCCGGTCGCTGCCGGAGATCGGGCGTAAGTTCGGTGGGCGCGATCACTCGACGGTGATCCATGCGGTGCGGAAGATCGAGGAACTGCGGGATTCGGACCGGGACATCGATGCGGCGGTGCGCGTGCTGATGCGCGAGCTGGAAGGCTAAACCGTGAGACACGCTGCTTATGAAGAGCTGCGTATCATCTGGAATAATCGACTTATTCCAGTCGTTTTTCGCAAAGATAAGCATCCGCCGATAAAAGTCAGGATGCCCGGTAATCACGAAAACCTTACCCTGCTCGCGTGTGGACCTTTGAGCCACATTCACTGGGTAAGCCCAAAGCGTCATTGGGAACTGCCCTATGCTTGGCTAGGCAAAGCCATACAACGCATATTGGATAGGGATGGAAGCCTGTACCTGATCCAACCTTATTCGAGCGAGCAGAGGTGCGCTCGTAAATGCTGGGAAGCCAAAGGGGTGACGTGTGAATGCCAATGCGGAGGTGAACATCACGGAATGGATCATCCAGGCGGGCGTTGGTATGAGGTTTCCGAAACTTTTGCCATAACGTGGCAGGATTTGGGCTTTTCGTGCCGCAAGCTTACGAAGAGTGCATCGTTCGACTCAACGAATTTCGACGACATCTTAGGGTAGGCATCAAATAAGGGACGAGGTGAGCAGCGAGGTCACCTGAACCGCATTAGACCTGCAACCCCATGGCGTCCTGCGTCTGCTTCAACACCGGTGCTGCCAGCGCGCGCGCTTTCTCCGCCCCTGCCTGCAACACCGCCGTTACCGCGCTGCGATCGTCGAGCAACCGTACCATCTCGTCGCGGATCGGGCCGAGCTTCGCCACCGCCAGGTCCGCCAGCGCGGGCTTGAACGCGCCGAAGCCCTTGCCGCCGAACTCGCCGAGCACGGTCGCAACATCGCTATCCGCCAGCGCGGCGTAGATCGTCAGCAGGTTGCGCGCTTCGGCGCGGTCGCCGAGTTCCTCGACTGTCGCCGGCAGCACGTCCGGATCGGTCTTCGCCTTGCGGAACTTGTCGGCGATGGTGTCGTCGCTGTCGATCAGCTTGACCACCGACTGTTCAGACGGGTTCGACTTCGACATCTTCGCGCTAGCATCGCGCAAGCTCATGATCCGCGGCGCGGCCTTGCTGATCAGCGGCGCGGGCAGCGTGAACAGGTCGACGCCGTAGTCGCCGTTGAACTTGGTGGCGATGTCGCGCGCGAGTTCGAGATGCTGCTTCTGGTCCTCGCCGACCGGCACGTGCGTCGCGTTGTAGAGCAGCACGTCGGCGGCCATCAGCACGGGGTAGTCGTACAGCCCGACGCTCGCGCCTTCGCGGTTCTTGCCCGCCTTGTCCTTGAACTGCGTCATGCGGTTCAGCCAGCCGACGCGCGCGACGGTGTTGAGCAGCCACGCCATCTCGCTGTGCGCCGGCACGCGCGCCTGGTTGAACAGGATCGACTTCGCCGGATCGATCCCGGCGGCGATCATCGTTGCGGCGACCTCGATCGTGTGCGACGACAGTTCCGCCGGCGCGATCCATTCGGTCGGCGCGTGGAGATCGGCGATGAAGAACATCGACTCGCCGCCCTGCGCGGCGACGTCGTCCTGCAGCGTCACCCATTGCTTCACCGCCCCCAGGTAATTGCCGAGATGGAGATTACCGGTAGGCTTGATGCCGGACACGACGCGCATGGAAAAACCTTACTTGGAACGACGCAGAAGCGTGGAGATGTCACCCAGCCGGAACGCGCCGGTGAGCAATGTGGCGATCGCATAGACCACGCCGCCGGTGGTAACCAGCACCAGCATCGCCCCCCAGCGCTGGATGCTGGTGCCGGTCACGAACGGCTGGAACAGGTCGTTGAGGAAAAACATGACGACCCCCATGATCAGCGCAGCGACCAGCAGCCGCCACGTCCGCCGGCGCAACCGCGCGTCCGGGGTGAAGTGCCCGCGCCGGACCAGCGTCCGGTACAGCATCGCGACGTTGACCGTGCTCGCGATCGCGGTGGCGAGTGGCGGCCCCATATGGCCGAGCGGCTTGATGAAGGCGAGATTGAGGACGAGGTTCACGACCATCGACATCGTCGCGTAGCGCACCGGCGTGCGCGTGTCGGAGCGCGCATAATAGCCGGGCGTCAGAACCTTCACGAGGATGTACGACGGCAGCCCGATCGAGAAGGCGGCGAGCGCCTGCGCCGTCAGTACGCTGTCCTCCAACGCGAACTTGCCGTGCTGGAACAGCGCGCCGACGATCGGCACCCCGCACACGATCAATGCGACCGTCGCGGGCAGGGTCAGGAACAGCGCGAGCTCCATGCCGCGGTTCTGCGTCGTCATCGCCTCCGCATCCTCGCCGCGGCCGAGCTGGCGCGAGATCGTGGGAAGCAGGACGGTGCCGAGACCGATGCCGATCAGGCCGAGCGGCAGCTGGTTCAGCCGGTCGGCGAAGTAGATGTACGAGACGGAGCCAGCCGGCAGCAACGCGGCGGCGAGCGCGGTCGAGACGACGAGGTTGATCTGCACCGCGCCGGCCCCGGCAGCGGCGGGCCAGATCAGCGACATGAGCTTCTTCACGTCGGGATTGAGCTGCGGACGCTTGAGGCGAAGCTTCACGCCGGACGCGCGACACGCCCAGATCAGCCACCCGAGCTGCAACGCACCCGATATCGTCACCGCGATGGCCTGGTTGCGTGCGGTCAGCAATGGCTGGTGCTCGTGGAACAGCAGCAGCGCGGCTATCAGCGTGGCGTTCAGGAGGATCGGCGCGGCGGCATTGATCCAGAACTTGTGCAACGAATTGAGGATGCCGCCGAGCAGCGACACGAGGCTGATCAGCGGCAGATAGGGCAGCATGATCCGCGACAGATGGACGACGTAGTCGAACCGCTCCGCGCTCGCGCCGTTGAACCCGAAGGTCAGCAGCCACGTCATCGGCCACGCCGCGATCTCGAAGATCACGGTCATCAGGATCAGCGTCGGCAACAACACCGACAGCGCATCCTCGGCGAACGCGATCCCGTCCGGCAGGCCGCGCCCGTTCTTGTCACCGACCTTCCGATTGAACATCGGGATGAAAGCGGCGGAGAACGCGCCCTCCGCGAAGAGCGCGCGGAACATGTTGGGGAGGCGGAATGCGATCAGGAACGCGTCCGACGCGAACCCGGCGCCGACGAACCGCGCGAACAGCGAGTCGCGCACCAACCCCAGGATGCGGCTGGCGAGCGTCAGCCCGCCGACCGATCCCAGCGCCTTGGCAAGGTTCATCTATTCCGCCCCGATTCCTTCGATCAAGCCTGGCCGAAATCGCCGACGTTCGGCTGGATGCCCTGCTGCTCCGACTGCTGGAGATAGAGCTGCGAGAAGTCGATCGGCTCGAGCAGCAGCGGCGGGAAGCCACCGTCACGCACCGCATCCGACAGCACGCGGCGGGCGAACGGGAACAGCAGGCGCGGCGCCTCGCCCAGCAGGAACGGCTGGACGTGCTCGGCCGGGATGTTGCGCAGGCCGAACAGGCCGGCGTACGAGAGGTCGACGATGAACGCGACCTGGCCCTCGGTCTCGGCGCGGACGTCGATCTTGAGCACGACCTCGTGCACTTCGTCGCCGACCTGCGCCGCGCCGATGTTGAACTGCACGTCGATCGCCGGCGGAGTCTGGTTCTGGTAGACGGCGGGGGCGTTCGGGTTCTCGAACGACAGGTCCTTGACGTGCTGCGAGATCAGGCCGGCTGCCGGGATCATGTCCTCGCCGTTCACGAGAGTTTGATCACCCATCTGATCCGGCGCCGTCACGCCATTGTCCTGGTCAGCCATTCGTCATGTCCTTGAAGATATACGTAAGGGGGGAAGATATACGTAGGGGGAAGATTAGCGCAAAGATGGGACCGAAGCGGAGCGCTCGCGCGTTCTGGTTGGTCGAGGCGGTGCGATTAGCAGTGCCGACGGGGCGTTTCAACGGGCGCGGGTTTGAATAAGCGCAGCTTTGGCCTATGTTAGCCCGAAGATCGGAGGCACGGTTGTTTTACGTAGTTCTTCTCGCGATGGTGGCAGGCTTTCTCGCCATGCGCCTGTACAGCGTGCTCGGTAAGCGAACCGGGCATGAACAGCCGTTGCCGCGCACGGCCGAGGAACGCCCGGTGCCGATCTCGGTGCCGCGCACGGTCGATGCCGTTGCCGAACCGCGCGAGGTTGCCAGCCGCAATATCGAACCTGAGGCCGAAGCCGGGCTTCGCGCCATCGTCGCGGGCGAGCCTGGTTTCGACGTCGGCCGCTTCCTCGAAGGGTCGCAGGCTGCATATCGCATGATCCTCGAAGCCTTTTGGAAAGGCGACGAGGATCCACTGGCCGATCTTGCGATCGACGACGTCCGTGCCGCGTTCGTCGAGGCGATCGTCGCTCGGCGTGAGGCTGGCGAAGTGCTCGACAACCGCCTCGTCTCGATCGAGCGCGCGATCATTTCGGACGCGAGCGTTTCGGGCCGGGATGCGCGGATCACCGTTCGCTTCGATGCCGATATCGCCGCGGTCACGCGGGATGCGGAAGGCAACGTGCTCGCCGGTTCGCTCACCGACGCGGTCGAGACGCACGACGTGTGGACTTTTGCCCGCACCCTGAAGAGCAGCGATCCAAACTGGAAGCTTGCGGATACCGACGAAGCCTGATGCGGACGTTCAGGGGGGTAGGGCTTGGTGGCGTTGGACTATCGCTGCTGTTGAGCGCGTGCGTCGGCAGCGTCGAGACGCCACGCGTTTCACCAGTGCCGGCGCCGATCGATCGGGATACCCGTCCAACCGAACCGGTTCGCGTACATCCCTCGCGCGATACCGGCGCGTCGCCCAACATTCGTGGTATTCAGTCGCCGGCCCGGATCGTCGGCGCGGTACCTTTGCTACCTGCGCCGACGGTGCCTGCGGTCGCACCGGTGAACGCTGCTGCGGCCGGCGTGCTGCCTGGGCCGTCGTTTGCAAGCCTTCCGATCGACGATGCGCAAGCGCAAGCCGCGCTTGCGGCGTTTGTCACGAGTTGCCCGTCGCTGGTGCGCCGGACCGACACATCGGGTCTGACGCGTGGCACGGATTGGCAGCCAGCGTGTACGGCAGCGGTCCCCACCAATCGCCGCGATGCCCGCACATTCTTCGCACAATGGTTCGAGACGGCGCAGATCGGCGACGGCAAGGCGTTCGCGACCGGCTATTACGAGCCGGAGATCGCCGGATCGCTGGAGCGGCGCGACGGCTATGCGCCGATCTACGGCCGACCGACCGACCTGATCGACGTCGACCTTGGCGCGTTCTCGACCAGCCTCAAGGGCAAGAAGATCCGCGGTCGCGTCGATCGCAGCAACCTGGTGCCCTATTACGACCGCACCGCGATCGAACAGGGGGCGCTGTCGGGCAAGGCACCGATCCTTGCCTGGGCACGTGATCCGGTCGAACTGTTCTTTCTCCAGATCCAGGGCTCGGGGCGGCTTCGCCTGCCAGACGGTGAGATCCTGCGGATCGGCTATGCGACGCAGAACGGGCGCGACTATACCGGGATCGGCGCGCTGATGAAGTCGCGCGGGCTGTTGCAGCCGGGCCAGACCTCGATGCAGGGTATCGTCGCATGGCTCCACGCGCATCCCGCCGAGGGGCAGGCGATCATGCGTGAGAACAAGAGCTTCGTGTTCTTCCGCGAACTGGAGGGGGCGCCGCTGGGGGCGCTCGGACTGCCGGTCACGGGACAGGTCAGTGCTGCGGCCGACGTCAAGTTCGTGCCGCTCGGCGCGCCGGTGTTCCTGTCGCTCGATCGCCAGGACGCCAGCGGGCTCTGGGTCGCGCAGGATACCGGCGGCGCGATCAAGGGCAGTAATCGGTTCGACACGTTCTGGGGTGCTGGCGCCGCGGCGGAGGCTACGGCTGGCGGCATGGCCGGACGGGGCACCGCGTATCTGTTGCTGCCGATCGGTACCGTCGCGCGGCTCAATCAGGCGAATGGGGCGCGATATGGCGGGCCGTCCGCTCAACCCTGATGAGGCGCAACTCTGGGCGCGGGTGATGGCGAGCGTGCGTCCGATGCGTGCGGTCGCCGTGCGTATCCCCGAGCGCGCGCCCCCTCTGCTGCCGCCGCCCAAGCCGATCATCGGTCCCAACGGCAAGATTGTCCCGGCGCCGCCTGCGCCGATGGAGCGGGTGAAGCCGCTCGTTCGTACCGTCGTGACGCCGTACGCCGCGCGGCCGGCGGCCAAGCCGGTGACAGCGCGGCCGGTCGTCAAACCGATCACGGCCAACACGCTCGATGGCGGCTGGGACAAGAGGCTCACGCGAGGTGTAGTGAGTCCCGACAGCTCGATCGACCTGCATGGCCACACGCTGGCGTCCGCACATGCGCTGCTCGATGTCGGTCTGGGGCGGGCGATCGCGCGTGGCGACCGCGTGCTCCTGCTGGTGACGGGCAAGCCGCCCCGCCCCGAGAGCGAACGCCCGCACGCGAGGGGCGCCATCCGGTCTGCGGTCACCGACTGGCTGGCGGGCTCGCGGCATGCGGACTCGATCGCGGCGGTACGTGGCGCACATCCGCGACATGGCGGGCAGGGTGCGCTGTACATCGTGCTGAGGCGCGGGCGGGATTAGATATGCGAGTCCGGCACTCACGATCGTTTCGTCAGTTTGGGAATCGTATGTTCATCGCCAGCCCGTGGGTTTGAGCACTTCCTAGCACATTTACTTCCCCCTTCCCTGAAGTGAGGAGTAGGGGGTGGGTCGGCTTTCGCGAATGCGTACGATGCGGCTCGAGCGGGCCTACCCACCCCCAACCCCTCCCTTCCAGGGAGGGGCGCTAGTTGAGTGCGCGCGCGATCACGTCTTCATAGATATCCGTCAGCATCCGCAGATCCTCGACCGCGACTGCTTCGTCGACCTTGTGCATCGTCGCGTTGATCAGGCCGAACTCGACCACCGGGCAAAGCTTCGACAGGAAGCGCGCATCGGAGGTGCCGCCGGTGGTCGACAACTCCGGGGTGACTCCGGTCGCACTTGCAATGGCGTCCGACAACAGCGTCGAGAACGCACCGGGCTCGGTGAGAAACGCTTCGCCCGAAACCTTGCCCGTCACGATCGCGCGGGGGTCGTGCTTCGCCGCGATCGCGCGGATACGCTCGATCAGGTCCGCGCCGCGGTGGCGATCGTTGAACCGGATGCTCAACCGCGCTGAGGCCTTGGCGGGGATGACGTTGTGCGCCGGATTGCCGACGGCGATGTCGGTAACCTCGATGTTCGAAGGCTGGAACCAGTCGGTGCCCTTATCGAGAACGACGGCCTCGATCTCCGCGAGGATCGCGACGAGCCGCGGAATCGGGTTGTCGGCCAGATGGGGGTAGGCGACATGTCCCTGACGCCCCGGCACCTCGATCCAGATGTTCACCGAACCACGCCGCCCGATCTTGACCATGTCGCCGAGCCGCGTGGTCGACGTCGGTTCACCAACCAGGCACAGGTCCGGCACGATACCCCGCGCGGCCATCCGATCCATCAATGCGACGGTGCCGTAGGTCGCGGGGCCTTCCTCATCGCCGGTGATGATCAGCGACAGCGTGCCCCCGTCTCGCTGGGCATTGCTCCTGCTCGCCGCGGCAACGAACGCAGCAACCGCACCCTTCATGTCGACCGCGCCGCGTCCGTACAGCAGTCCGCCGCGGACCTCGCCGGACCAAGGCGAACCGCTCCAGCCTTCACCCGCAGGAACGACGTCGACATGCCCTGCGAACGCGAGATGACGCGGGCCATCGCCGCGCACGGCGAGCAAATTTTCGACCGGCCCGTCTGGCGCTTCGCCGACGACGAACCGGTCGACCGCGAACCCGATCGGCAGCAGCGCGGCTTCCAGCACATCGAAGACGGTGCCGCGTGCCGGCGTGACGCTATCGGCAGCGATCAACGCCTGCGTCAGTGCGACCGGATCGATCGGTACGTTCATGCAGGCGTCGGCACCGGCTGCTCGAATTGTTCGAGAACCCATTCCTCTTCCTGCGCCGCGGCGATCCAGTCCTGCATGAAGGGATGTTCGAACATCGCCTGCATATAGCCGGCGGCAAAGCGTGCGATCGGCAGCTGGTACGTCACGATTCGCGTGACGAGTGGCGCGAACATGATGTCCGCCGCGCCGAACTGGCCGAACAGGAAGTCCCCGCCGCCGCCGAAGCGCGCCCTTGCCTGCGCCCAGATCTCCATGACCCGCTGCAACTCGGCCAGCACGTCGTCGTCGGGCGTCTGCGCCGGAAATACCTGGCGGACGTTCATGCTGTGCTTGCGGCGCAACGCGGCGAAACTCGAATGCATCTCTGCCGCCATCGACCTGGCCATCGCGCGCGCGGCATTGTCCTCGGGCCAGAACCGCTCGCGTCCGACCTTGTCCGCGAGATAGTCGACGATCGCCAGGCTGTCCCACACGACCGCGTCGCCGTCCCACAGGATCGGCACCTTGCCCGACGACGGAGCGAACTCGTCGCCCGAGCGGCGCTTTTCCCAATCGGCGTCGTACATCGGCACGACAACCTCCTCGAACGGCAGCCCCGACTGCTTGCACGCGAGCCAGCCGCGCAGCGACCAGGAGGAATAGGCCTTGTTGCCGATGATCAGTTTCATGCTGCGTGGACTAGCGGGGCAGGTGCGCCGCCGCAACGCCGGTAATGCGTCTCAGCATGATCCGGGGGGAGCGTCACGATCGCCGCGACGCGCCCCCGCAATCAGAACGAACCGGGCACCATCCGTTGCGCGGCGCTCGGTTCCGCGGGGATCAGCAGGTCCTGACGCGTGCTCGCGGTGGTCCGTGCAGACGACGCACCGACATCGCCGGTGATCGGGGAGCAACTACGACCCGCGAGGAAATCGAGCGCGCGGCGAGTAGAGGCTTCGCGCGGGTCGCCGAGCGGGAAGCTGATGTCATCGGTCGCGCGACATGTTGCTTCGACGGTCGATGCCAAGCCGTCGAAGTAATTGCCGTTGCGCGCCGCGTTCTGCGTCGTGAAGGCGACCACGCGGAGGCGGTCGTCGCAGGCCGGCTTGTCGAGCGCGATCTGGCCGACGGGCTTGCCGTAGGTGTTGGTCCCGATCAGCGCGGAGTTGCTATGCAGATACGGCGTGAACGCGTTGATCACGAGTTCGCTCGCCGATGCCGTGCCGCCGCTGCCGATGAACGCGATCCGGGTCGGCGCGATCGATTCGGGTTGCGGGGCGAAGAACCGGGTTTCGTTGTTGGATGCCTTCTCCGTGCGGAAGGTCGTGTAGTCGAACACCTCCGACGTGGATCGCGCTCCGCCGAGCAGGTCGCCGAGATACTCCGCCGTCGCGACAAGTCCGCCGCCATTGTAGCGCAGATCGATGACGACCTTGGTCACGCCGTTCGCGCGGAAATCGGCGAAGGCAGCCTTCAACGCGGGTTCGGCCGTAGAAATGAACGTCCGCAGGTTGATATAGCCGACGCGCTGGCCGCTATCGTCGATGATCTTCGCGCCGTATCGTGTCGAGACCGGCAGCAGGTTGAAGTCCGCCTTGGCGACCGTCACGTCACGCGTACCGGCGGCGTCCGAGATCCGGAACACGCGAGACGTGCCCGCCGTGTCGGGTCCGAATGCGGTGGTCAACCCGGCCGCGCCCTCGGCACTGATGATCGCGCTCACCGTGCGCAGGTTGCCCGACGTCGTGCCGATCGCGACGATCTCCGTACCGCGATCGATACCTGCGGCGAGGGCAGGAGCGTTTTCGAACGATTCGGCCGCGAACAGCCGCTGGCCGGTCTGGTCGAGCGCGAACCGGATGCCGAAGCCGGCACTCGATCCCGACGTGTAATACGCGTTCTCTTCCTTGATCGACGTCAGATACGTGAAATACCGATCCTTGCGCTGAGACCGCGCGGTCGCGGTGAGCGCGTCGATGTAATCGTCGACACTGGTATAGCTCGCCGCATTGAGGGTCGCGGGCAACGTATCGGGGAACAGATACCATTCGCGAAGCTGCGCGGCAGCCCAGTCCTGTCGCTCGCGCAACGAACAGCCCGCCGTCGCGGTCGGCGTCGGGGTGGGCGTCGGTGTCGCCCCGGTGCTGCCCCCCGTCGAATTCGAGCCACCATCGCCGCCGCCGCAGCCCGACACCATCGCAACTATCGCCAGCATCGCCCCGAACCGTGTCCGCATCGCGTAATCTCCCCCGTTTACCGGAGGCTACGAAATTCGCCGGACTATGCCAGCGGCAAATCACCGATCGATCGAATGTCGACAAATTTAGTAGAGCGCTACGATTTCCGCGGTCATATCAAACGCATGCCCACGGCAGAGGCGGGTCCGGTAGATCTCCGGCTATCCCGCCAATCGACCGCCGTTTGGGCTAGCTGACTGCTTCGACGACTGCTGCGCGGAGTTCGGGGATACCCATGCCGTATTCGCTCGACGTGACGAGGATGTCGGGGTGCGCGGCGGGACGCTTGCGCGCCTCGATCGCGGTGCGTTCGGTCACTTCGACCAGTTCGGACGCCTTGATCTTGTCCGCCTTGGTAAGCACCATGCGGTAGCTGACCGCGGCCTTGTCGAGCATCTCGAGGATCTCGCGGTCGACGTCCTTGATGCCGTGGCGCGAATCGATCAGCACGAGCGCCCGCTTCAACACGTCACGACCGCGCAGGAAATCGTTGATCAGGAAGCGCCATTTCTTGACCACGTCCTTGGGCGCCTTGGCGAACCCGTAGCCGGGCATGTCGACGAGGCGGAACGCGAGCGGCGCGCCGACGTCGAAGAAGTTTAGCTCCTGCGTACGGCCCGGCGTGTTCGACGTACGTGCCATCGAGTTGCGCCCGGTGAGCGCGTTCAACAGCGACGACTTGCCGACGTTCGAGCGGCCCGCAAACGCCACCTCCGGCACCGATGCATCGGGCAGAAATTCGAGCGTCGGCGCCGATTTCAGGAAGCCGACATGCCCTGCGAACAGCTTTCGCGCATGCTCCAGCATCTCGGGCGTGAACGGCGCGTCGGTCTGCTCCAGGTCTGGACCTAAGTTGGGAACGTCGTTCACTTGGTCACCGGCACTTTCAGGCCCGGATGGCGGGCGTAGAGCAGCTTCTGCTGGATGATCGTCAGGACGTTCGACGTGATCCAGTACACCTGGAGGCCGACCGCGAACGGCGCCATCACGAACATCAGGACCCATGGCAGCAGCTTGAACACCTGCTTCTGCGTGTCGTCCATCGGCGTCGGGTTCAGCTTGAACTGGAAGTACATGCTGATGCCCAGGATGATCGGCACGACACCGATCGCGATCATGTGCGGCGGCGTGAACGGCAGCAGGCCGAACAGGTTGAGCGGCGTCAGCGGATCGGGCGCGGACAGATCCTTGATCCACGCGACGAACGGCTGATGACGCATTTCGATCGTCAGCATCAGCACCTTGTACAGCGCGTACATGATCGGGATCTGGAGCAGCGTCGGCGCACAGCCCGCGAGCGGATTGACCTTCTCCGCCTTGTACAGCGCCATCACCTCCTGCTGCATGCGGACCTTGTCGTCCTTATACTTCTCTTGCAGCAGCTTCATCTTCGGCTGGACGGCGCGCATTGCGGCCATCGACTTGAACTGGCGCTGCGCGATCGGGAACAGCAGGCCGCGGATCGTCACCGTCAGCAGGATGATCGCGACGCCGAAGTTGCCGACCATGCGGAACAGCCAGTCGAGATAATAGAAGATCGGCTTCTCGACGATGCGGAACCAGCCCCAGTCGATCGCGTAATCGAGCTTGGCGACGCCGCCGGCCTGATCGGTGTAGCGATCGAGCAGGCGGACTTCCTTGGCGCCGGCGAAGAAGCGCGACGTCTGCGTGATCGACTGGCCGGGCGCGACCTGCTTGGGCTGGAGCGCGTAGTCGGCCTGGTACGCCTTGTTGGCGCCGGCGCGGAACTGGCCGTCGAACGCCTGGCCCTGATCGGGGACGAGCGCGGTCAGCCAGTATTTGTCGGTGAAGCCGAGCCAGCCGCCGGTCGTCGTGAACTTCTGCGTGGCCTCGTCGATGTCCTTGTAGTCGGGGCGGTAATGCGCGCCGCCATTGTCAACCGACATCGGCCCGACATGGATCGTCATCGACGACGGATCCTTCGAGATGCCGACGCGGTTGACGAGGCCATAGGTGGCGACGGGGACGGGAGCGGTGCCGGCGTTCAGGACGGTCTGGCGAACCGTGAACATGTAATCCTGGTCGACCGCGATCTGAATGCGGAAGCGCTGGCCGGTGGCGTTGGTTGCGTCGAGCGTGACCGGGGTGGTCGGCGTCAACGTGGTCGAGCCCGACGGGGTCCAGACGGCGTCTGCTGCGGGCGGGGCTAGGCCCTGCGCACGCCAGCCGAAGCTTGCGAAATAGGCATCGGGCGCACCGGCGGGCGAGAGCAGGCGGATCGGCGGCGAGTTCTTCGCGACAGTCTCGTCATAGCCCTTGAGCACGAGATCGTCGATCCGTGCGCCCTTGAGGTTGATCGACCCCGACACGCGGGGCGTCTCGATGCGGATGCGGGGGGTGCTCGCGATCACCGCGTTGCGATCACCGATGGCTGCGGCACCGTCTGCGGCTGGATCGGCCGCGGGGTTCGCGACCGGCTTGGTCTTGCCGCCTTCGATCTTCGTGACCGGTGGATTCGCGGTCGGGAAGAACTTGCCCTGGATCAGCGGCCATCCGAACAGGATCAGCGCCGCGATCACCGCGAACAGCACGAAATTCTGCTTGTCGTCTTTCACAGGGCGGCGTCTTTCAGTTTCTTGTCGATGTCTGGGTCGTGGTCGGGGACCGGGTCAGGTCCGTACCCGCCCCACGGATGGCAACGCGCGATGCGCTTCGCCGCCAACCAGCCCCCCTTGAGCGCGCCATAGCGCCCAACGGCCTCTATTGCATAGGCTGAACACGAAGGATCGTAGCGGCAGCTCGACGGCAGGACGAGCGAGGGGCCGAGTTGCCAGCCGCGTGCGAGGAGGATGAGGAGGCGGGCTAGCACGTCAAAACCGACGTCTCAGAGTGTTTCGCCGCGAAGGCGGGGACCCAGACTTGGCTCCCGCCTTCGTGGGAGAACAAGGAGGAGGGGGGGACGGCAAGCGTCGAGTTCGACTCGCTACCACGCAACCCAACCTCCACCCCGGCGAAGGCCGGGGCCCAATTGGGAGGCATGAGTAACGAGGCGCAGCCACTCATCAAGGCCGCTTTCCCACTTGGGCCCCGGCCTTCGCCGGGGTGGTGGCCTGTGCTGCTGTGGTGGTTTCTGCTGAAGTGTTAGCAGCAGCCTGCGGCGTAACCTTTCGGAACGCCTTGCCAAGCTCGGTCCGCAACAAGGCGTAGTCCCGCTCGACCCCGCCATTACGCCCGATCAAAACATGATCGGCCCCGGCAACACCGCGTTCCGCCAACAGCTCGCGCGCCAACGCCCGCAACCGCCGTTTCATGCGGTTCCGGACGACGGCGTTGCCGATCTTCTTGGTGACGGTGAAGCCGATTCGCATCGTCTCGTCACCGTCGTCGCGGGGGCGCATGAGCAGGACGAATCCCGGCATCGGTGCGCGCTTCCCAGCATTCGCCGCGAGAAAATCGCGGCGTTTGCTTAATACGGTTAGGCCGACAGCTTCTTGCGACCGCGGGCGCGGCGTGCGTGGATCACTGCCCGGCCGCCGACCGTCGCCATCCGTGCGCGGAAGCCGTGACGGCGTGCGCGTACCAGGTTGCTCGGCTGAAAGGTCCGCTTCATTGGTCATTCCCTAGGTCATCAAATAGAAAACGGCCGCCACGGGGACGGCCTTGATGGCTGGGCGCTTACGGAAAGGGCGGCGGTAAGTCAATTCGCACCGGCCTCGGCAGCCGCGCTTTTCGACGCCTTTGCCCGCTCGTGCCGCCGCATCGCGCTCTGCCGCCGCATCATTCGATCGACGAAATGCCCGGTCCGCGGCCACCGCCGCTTCAGCCGCGCCCATTTCAGTCGCGCCCACCGCGAATTGCGCAGCACCAGCACCATCCCGCCGGCGAACAGGAAGATGCCTGCCGGCCCCGGCAGAGGGGCAAGCAGCGGTGCACTCAGAATCAACAGCATCCCGAGCACCAACTGGCCGAAGCGGAGAAGCGGGGAGCGGACTGGATTCACGGAAGGCATGTGGGTCCGGTGTATTAGGTTCGCAAGACGGCAAGTTGCCGCCCACACTTGCAGACATGGCAATTCGGGTATGAATAAGGCGTGACGTCGTGTCGCGGGAGAGCGGGCATGGCGGCGATCGTGGCGACGGTGGCGTATCTCGGGCTGGAAGCGCGTGCCGTCGAGGTGCAAGTCCAACTGATTCCAGGACTTCCCGCGTTCAACGTCGTCGGGCTGGCGGACAAGGCGGTCGGCGAAAGTCGTGAGCGGGTGCGCGGTGCTATCGCGGGCATGGGGCTGTCGCTGCCGCCGAAACGCATCGCGGTGAACCTGTCGCCCGCCGATCTCCCGAAAGAAGGATCGCATTTCGATCTACCCATCGCGCTGGCGCTGCTGGCGGCGATGGGCGTGGTCGATGCCGAGGCACTGGCGGACTATGTGATAGTCGGCGAACTCGGCCTCGACGCGCGGATCACCGCGTCGCCGGGCGTGCTGCTCGCGGCGTTGCATGCGTCGGAAGTGGGCAAGGGGCTCGTCTGCCCCGCCGCGCAAGGGTCGGAAGCGGCGTGGGCCGGCGAAATCGAGGTCATCGCCGCGCCCGACCTGCTGTCACTGCTGAACCACTTCAAGGGACACGGCCTGCTTAGCCCGCCAAAGCCGGGGATCGCCGAGCAGGCCGATCACGGTCCGGACCTGCGGCAGGTCAAAGGGCAGGAGACGGCCAAGCGTGCGCTGGAGATCGCCGCCGCCGGATCGCACAACCTGCTGATGGTAGGCCCGCCCGGCTCGGGCAAGTCGCTGATGGCGTCGTGCCTTCCCGGCATCCTGCCGCCGCTCGACCCTGCCGAAGCGCTCGAAGTATCGATGGTCCAGTCGGTCGCCGGTACGCTTTCCGGCGGTCGTCTGACCCGAACGCGCCCGTTCCGCGCGCCGCATCACTCCGCATCGATGGCGGCGCTCACCGGGGGTGGCCTCAAGGTCAAGCCGGGGGAGGTGAGTCTCGCGCATCTAGGCGTGCTGTTCCTCGACGAACTCCCGGAGTTCCAGCGCGCCGTCCTCGATTCGCTCCGCCAACCGCTGGAGACGGGCACGGTCAGCGTCGCGCGAGCCAACGCGCACGTCACGTTTCCTGCTCGCGTACAGTTGATCGCAGCGATGAACCCGTGCCGGTGCGGGCATCTCGGTGATGCGAGCCTGGCCTGCGCGCGCGCCCCGAAATGCGCCGCGGATTATCAGGCCAAGGTGTCCGGCCCCTTGCTGGACCGGATCGACCTGCATATCGACGTCCAGGCGGTCAGCGCCGCGGACCTGATCCTCCCGCCGCCGACCGAAGGCTCGGCAGAGGTTTCCGCGCGCGTCGCCATCGCCCGCGCGATCCAGGCCGACCGATACCGCGATCACCCGGTTCGAACGAATGCGGAGGCGGATGGGGCGTTGCTCGACGCCGTTGCCACGCCTGACGAAGCTGGCCGCAAACTGCTCGCCCAAGCTGCCGAAGCGATGCGGCTGACCGCGCGCGGCTACACCCGCATCCTCCGCGTCGCCCGCACCATCGCCGATCTCGCCGGCAGCGATACCGTCACCCGCATTCACATCGCCGAGGCGCTAAGCTACCGCCGCCAGCCGCCCCGCAACTAAAGGCGCAACTAAACCCGCTTGCGGCGGACGAAAGCTTCGTCTAGCCAACCCGCCGCTGCCCCTGTGGCGAAATTGGTAGACGCGACCGACTCAAAATCGGTTGCCGCAAGGCATGCTGGTTCGATTCCGGCCAGGGGCACCAACCATGAATTCCAACGCATCCCAAACCGTCCCGAAAGGGGCGGTTTTCGGTGTTGTTATAGGGTTGTGGGGTGTCTCACCGCATCCCATTGTTACCCCATGCAGCGACGATCATTTGGGGGCACGTTGGGGGCACCGAGTTCTGTGGGTGGGGGCACCGAATGCTGACCGATACGGCCGTCAAAAGGCCAAGCCGACGGACAAGCCTTACAAGGTGGGCGACTCGGGCGGGCTATATTAATACGTCATGCCAAGCGGGTATCGCAGCTGGCGCATGAAGTTTCGATTTGCGGGTAATGAGAAGAGTCTGGTGTTCGGGTCGTATCCGAACACGACGTTACTCCAGGCGCGCGCGATGCGCGAGAATGCAGCCAAGCTATTGCGGGACGGCGTCGACCCGTCGGTGCACAAGGTGCAGCAGGCCGCAGCGCAGGTTGCGCGCGTCGGTGCGACGTTCAAGATGATTGCCGAGGATTGGTTAGCCAGCCAGGATGCAATCTGGTCGAAGCGCTATGCGCAGAACGTGAAGAACAGCTTCGTACAGGATGTCTATCTGAAGCTCGGGCACCTGCCGGTCGACGCGATCACCACACCGCTGGTGCCGAAGGTTTTGCGTCCGGTCGAGGAACGCGGGGCGATCGAGACGGCGCATCGCATCCGCCAGCGGATCTCGGAAGTCTTTGCCCGCGCGATCGGCAGCAGCATCGTTGCGGCCGATCCTGCCGCGGTCGCGCAACGCGCGTTGTCGCCGATCAAGCGCGGCAAGCAACCCGCGGTGCGGACGGTGGAAGCCGCGCGCATCGTTTTGCGCAAGGTCGAGGAACAGCCGGCGCATCCGCTGACGAAGCTGGCGTCACGTTTCCTGTCGCACGGCCGTACGCTCTGGCGTGCTGCGAAGGGCCGAACCGAAGGAATTCGAGGGGCTGGGCGGGCCGGAGCCGATCTAACATATCCCGGCCGCCAAGATGAAACTGGTCGTCGACCAGAAGGAGGATGCGGCCTTCGAATTCATCGTGCCGTTGTCCAGACAGGCGGTCGATACGATTACCGCCGCGATGGACTTCTCGGAGAAGGGACCGCTGATCTTCCGCAGCGTGCGTCATCCCAGAAGGCCGCTCAGCGACAGCACGCTGAGCAAGGCCTATCGGGAAGCCGGGTTCACGGGGCTTCACGTCCCGCACGGTTGGCGATCGACGTTCTCGACCGTGATGAACGAGCTAGTGGGCGTGGAGAGCAGGGACTGGCGAGACGAGAAGAGAAGCGGTTCGATCTGCGTGGCAGGTGCATCAATTTGCATCTTCGGGAGCAGCGAAATACGGCCGTAGAAGTCGAGGTTTTCGGCGTTACTGCATCAATCCCAGCGACTGCATCGAAAGCCACTGAAAAGCTCGCGGGTGAGGCGGGGGTTCTTGCGCGGTATTTGGGTGTGCAACTTAGAACCAACGAAATTGGTGGAAAGCGGACTGGCCGCTTTCGGGTAGCGATCGGCGTAAGCGGACGTTCGTTCATCCTGTGGGGCGGGGGGTAACCGGTCGCTTCTGGTGCAAAGCGGAACGGCCGCTTTGAAGCAGCCGAATGGGTTCATGCTCGTTCGTTCACTAAGCGGGGCAGCCCCCGACCGCCTAGCTGAAACGGCCGGACGACGGGCAGGGCTCAACATCGAACGCGTGGCAAGCGCCGCCATTAGCGACCGCAGCGTCCGCCTCGATCTTTGCGGGTGACCGCTGCGGCGGATCGGCTAAGCTAGCTTGCAAAGGGAGATCCGCGTACCGTGAAGCACACATATACCACTCTTGCCTTATGCCTGTTGGCCGCGCAGCTTTCCGCCCAGAGCGTGCCGCCGCCAGTGAACAAGCCGGTCGAGCAGACGCAGGGGCCGGAGGACAAGGCGACAGCGCCGGGCCCGGAGCAGACCGGCACGTTGCCCCCGCCGGCGACGCCGTCCGTCGCACCCGTCGCGGTCGCCACGCCGAAGAAGCCGCCTGTCTGGGACGTCAGCAATCCACGTGGCCTGAAGACGCGTGAAGTTCCGATCCGGGTCGACGAAGGCAGCTGGATGAACGTCGACGTCTCGCCCGACGGCCGCATGCTCGCCTTCGATCTGCTGGGCGACATCTATACGATGCCGATCGCGGGTGGCACGCCGAAGCGTATCGCCGACGGCCTGGCGTTCGAGCATCAGGCGCGCTTCTCGCCCGACGGGAGGCGGATCGCCTTCACCTCGGATCGCGGCGGCGGCGACAATATCTGGGTGATGAACGCCGATGGCAGCGACAAGCGTCAGGTGACCAAGGAAGATTTTCGTCTCCTTAATCAGCCAAGCTGGAGTGCGGACGGGCGCTTTATTGCCGCCAAGAAGCATTTCACCACCGGGCGGTCGCTCGGCACCGGCGAAATCTGGTTGTATCACGTGTCGGGCGGCGGCGGTGTGCAGCTTGTCAAGCGCGCGAGCGAAGTGCTGCAAAAGGAGCTGGGGGAGCCGATCTACTCCCGCGACGGAAAGAGCATCTATTACACGCGCAACGTGTCGCCCGGCCCGATCTTCGAATATGCGCAGAATTCGCGCACCGATCTGTTCGATATCGAACGCTACGACCTAGATTCGGGCGAGGTGACCAGCGTTATCTCCGGCGTCGGTGGATCGGTACGCCCCACGCCAAGCCGCGACGGCAAAAGGATCGCATTCGTACGGCGCGATAACAACGTTACCAAATTGTGGGTCAAGGATCTGGCCAGCGGCGTCGAGCGTATCGTGTACGGCCCGCTCGATCGCGACGTGCAGGAAACCTGGGCGGTGACCGGCGTCTATCCCGAGATGGCCTGGACGGTCGGCGATAAGGAGATCGTGTTCTGGGCCGGCGGCAAATTGCGCCACGTGAACCCGGACGACGGCAGCGGCGCGGTGATTCCGTTCCGCATCGACGATACGCGCGTGATCGTCGATGCGGTGCACCCGCAGATCGAGGTCGCACCCGATACGTTCGCGACCAAAATGCCGCGCTGGGCTAGCGTCTCGCCCGACGGCCGCACCGTGGTATTCGAAACGCTCGGTAAATTGTGGACCAAGCCGACGGCGGGCGGCACGCCGGCCCGGCTGACGCGCGGGCAGGAGGAAATGGAGCTGTTCCCGAGCTGGTCGCGCGATGGGCGCCAGATCGTGTTCGTCGGCTGGAGCGATGCGGGGCTCGGCCAGGTCCGCACCGTCGCGGCCAGCGGCGGAACGCCCCGTACCGTCACAACGGCCGCCGGGCATTACCGCATCCCGCGTTTCTCGCCCAACGGCCAGACGATCGTGTTCGAACAGGGCGAAGGCGGCCGGCTGACGTCCGCGCGCGGCAATCCCGGCGTCGGGGCGTACCGCGTCGCGACGACCGGCGGCGCGCCGGTGCGCATCGCCAAGGACGCCGCGTCGCCGCAATTCGGCGCGAGCGGCGACCGCGTGTTCTTGATCGTCAACGAAAAGGACAAGCGACAGCTGATCAGCACCGGGCTCGACGGGCAGGATCGCCGCGTCCATGCCGAGGGCGAGCTGATCAACGACTATCAAGTGTCGCCCGCGGGCGACTACATTGCCTTCCGGCAGAATTACGAAGCGTTCGTGATGCCGCTGATGCCAGGCAAGCAGGCAGTGACGGCCGACGGATCGGCCAAGTCCGGGGCGTTGCCGATCACCCGCGTCAGCGGCGACGGCGCCGACTTCATCAATTGGTCGAACGACGGCAAGGCGATGCACTGGAGCGCCGGTCCGACGCTATACACCGCGCAGACCAGCGCGCTGTTCCGCGATGCGCCGGCCGGCGAGGATGCTCCGAAGTTCGCCGCCCCCCGCACCGGCGTGTCGCTGTCGATGCCGGTGACTGCTTCCAAGGCCACGGGCACGGTCGCCCTTACCGGTGCGCGCGTCATCACGATGGCCTCAAAGGATGGCGGGATAATCGACGACGCCACGATCCTGATCCGGGGCGACCGCATCGCCGCGATCGGCCCTCGCGGCTCGGTCGCGGTGCCCGCAGGCGCCAAGACTGTCGAACTCGGCGGCAAGACGATCATTCCGGGGCTCGTCGATGCGCACGCGCATGGACCGCAGGGCGAAGACGAGCTCGTGCCGCAGCAGAACTGGTCGGCAATGGCCAATCTCGCACTCGGCACGACGACGATTCATGATCCCTCATCCCGCTCGGCCGAAGTCTTCCCGGCGGCAGAAATGCAGCAGGCCGGCATGCTGCTCGCGCCGCGTACCTTCTCGACCGGGGAGATCATCTACGGTGCCAAGGCACCCGACGTGTACGCGCAGATCGAGACGTACGAGGATGCGCTCGCCGTCGTCCGTCGCCTCAAGGCGCAAGGCGCGCACAGTGTGAAGAACTACAACCAGCCGCGCCGCGAACAGCGCCAGATGGTCGTCGCTGCCGCTCAGGCCGAGAATATGGAGGTGGTTCCCGAGGGTGGATCGCTGTTCACGTTGGACATGAGCCTGGTGCAGGACGGCAATTCCACCGTTGAGCACAACGTGCCGCTGGAGCACTTCTATGCCGATGTAGTGAGTTTATGGTCGCAGTCGACCGTCGGCTACACGCCCACCTTGGTCGTCGCCTATGGCGGGCCGGCGGGCGATCCCTACTGGCGGGCGCATAGTGACGTCTGGCGGCATCCCTTGCTCAGCCGCCACGCGCCACCCGCTTTGCTCGCCGCGCAGAACGCGCGGCGCGAGATTGCGCCGGAGGAGGATTATGTTGACGGCGCGACCGCGCGCGAGGCGAAGAAGCTTGCCGACAAGGGCGTGCCAGTGGCAATCGGCGCGCATGGGCAGCAGCCGGGGCTTGGCGCCCATTGGGAGCTATGGAGCTTTGTGCGCGGCGGCTTCACGCCAATCGAGGCGCTCCGTGCCGGCACGATCGAGTCGGCGCGCTCGCTGGGGTACAACAAGGATGTCGGCTCTCTTGAAGTGGGCAAGCTCGCCGATCTGGTCGTTCTCGATGCCGATCCAAACGTCGATATCCGCAACAGCGACAAGGTGTCGCAAGTGATGCTTGGCGGGCGGCTATACGACGCGGCAACGCTGAATGAGGTCGTCACCGGCGCGCGCAAGCGGTTGCCCTATTGGTGGGAAGGCGCGGGTGCCGGCACGGATACGGGCGTGAAGATCACTGTCGGCCATGGTTTCGGCGACGTCGACTGAGCGGCGATCCACCATACCCGTCAACTTCGCCCTTCTTGACCTTCAGCGTATCTTCCCTCTCCCATCGGAAGAGGGAAGATATGTCGTATCCGCACGCGCCGCCAATCTTTGAGCAGCTGTCGGTCGAGACGATCGACGCCGCGATACTTAGCTTCAGTGGCTGTGCAACGCAGGTCGAACGAACATCGAATGTCGGCTTCTTGACCAGAGCCGTATGACATGTCTCACGCCAACGGCGGCAATGTCCGAATCCCAGACGTTCCGAGCGGCTGGCTGAGATTCTCGGCCAGCCTATACCTAGATAAACAAACGACGGATTCCGGGAAGCGTCCAAACGACGTTGAGCGTTCACTTGTGGGTCACTGACATACGAGTGGACTTCGCTTGTTGCTTTTGATCACGGGTCAGGCGCGTTGCAACCCCGGCTTGCCGCGCTCGGTAACGAAACTGGCGTGCGTCGAGAGCGTCCCGTTCCGCGTTGCGATCGTGTCCAGGACTTTCAGGTCGCCGCGCCATAGATCGCGACCAACGTCGCATAAGACATAGCCACGCCGGTCAATCAGAGCCTTGAGGTGCGAATTTTCCGCGCGGGACGAACGGGTGTAGTCGTCGTTCTCGCCTACTCCGTCCGCCCCTGAGCTGATCGAAGTCGCGAGATATTCACTGCTGATGATCTTGCCGTTGCCGTGATCTTGGATCAGGTCGCCGGCATAATGGCGGTGGGCGTCTCCACTGACGGTCATGACGTTGCCCGGGCAATGCCTGTCGATATGCGCGAGCAGGCCGCGGCGGCTGTTCATATAGCCCGACCATTGATCCATCGAGACGAGCTGCTCCGGGTGCCCGGCCTTGTGATAGCCAAGGTTCATCAGGCAGACCTGTTGCGCGATCAGGTTCCAGCGTGCCTTCGAACGATCGAGCCCCTTGAACAGCCATGCTTCCTGCGGCGCGCCCGTGATCGACCGGTCGGTCGCGAACGCCTCCGGCCCCTGCGGCGCGTCACGATCGCCGTAGACCTGATCCGAGCGATATTGCCGCGTATCGAGGAAGAATGCGTCCATCAGGTCGCCGAAACGCGCGCCGCGATACATCTGCATATGCGATCCGTCGGGCATCGACGAGCGGCGCAGCGGCATGTGCTCGTAATAGGCCTGCATCGCCATCGCGCGGCGTGTGCGGAACACTTCCGGCGCGGTGTTGTCCTGATCGATGTCGCCGGCCCAGTTATTGTCGATCTCGTGATCGTCGAAGCTGACGAACCACGGCGCGGCGGCGTGCGCGGCCTGGAGATCGGGATCGCTCTTATATTGGGCGTAGCGCTGGCGGTAATCGCCGATCGAATAAATCTCGTGGCCGAGATGGCGGCGGACCAGCGGCTTTTTGGCATTGCGCGGTTGCTCGCCGCGATCGGGCCCCTCGTAGATGTAATCGCCGTAGTGGAACACGAAGTCGATCGGCTCGGCGGCGATGTGCCGCCACGCGGTGTAATAGCCTTCCTCGTAATGCTGGCACCCGGCGACCGCGAAGCGCACGCGGTCGAGCGGTGCGCCGGGCGGGGGCAGGGTGGCGCCGCGCCCGGCGGCGCTGCGCTCGCCGCCGCAGGTGAAGCGGTACCAATAGGGCCGCGCGGGGTCGAGCCCGGCGACCTCGACATGCACCGAATGCGCCAGCTCAGGGTGCGCGATCGTCTCGCCGCGCTGGAGCACCTGGCCGAATTCGGGGTCGGCGGCGACTTCCCACGCGACCAGCACGGGGGCCATCACCATGCCGCCATCGGGCTGGAGAGGCAGCGGCGCGAGGCGGGTCCAGATGACGAAGCCATTGGCATCCGGATCGCCCGCCGCGACGCCGAGCGTGAACGGCGGCGTCGGAAAGCGCGGGTCCTCGATCAGGTTGCGCGGGCGCACCTCGGCGGCACCCGCGCGCCACGGCAGCAGACCGGCGGCGGTCAGGCTTCCCAAAGCGGACAGGAGATAGCGGCGGTCGACTTCGTACATGGTCGTAACTCCGTTCGGCAGATCAGCGCAGCATGATGTGGAAAAAGGCACCCTGGCCATAGTCGTCGACTTCGCTGACATAGCGCAGTCCGTTACCGACCAGGAACTTCGGCTGGTCGTTGAGCAGGTTGGTGATCTCGTATTTGAACGTCACGTGTTTCGTCACGCGGTGCCACAGCCCGAGGTTGACGGTGGTCAGCTCGGCGCGGCCGTTGTCGTCCTGCGCGGTCTCGCCGATGCCCTCCATATAGCTGCCGCGGTGCGTCACGGTGGCGCGGAACGCCCCGTCGATCGCGGGCAGGCGCAGCGTGGCACCGCCGTTGACGATCCATTTCGGCTGGTAGATCAGCCGGTCTAGCGAGCGCGTCCCGGCATCGCTGGTGATCGACATCCGGCCCTTCAGCCAGGTCGCGTTGAAAAACGGATCGATCCGCTGGCCGAACAGGTTCACGTCGTGATCGGCCGCCTGGAACTCCACGCCGTACAGTCGCGAGCTGTTCGCATTGAGCGGCTGGCGGACGCGGTAGTTGACGTCGTCGATCAGCTGGGTGGTCGTCAGCGTAAAGATGTCGTCCTTGATCCACTTGGCGAAGGCACCAAGCGAGATGATTCCGTCCTTGTGGAAATACTGCTCGAGCTGGACATCGAGATTGTCCGATCGGCGTGGGCGCAGATCGGGGTTGCCGCGGCTGATCGAGCAATCCGCCCCGCCGCTGTCCTCGTCGCCGCAATTGAGCGATTCCGGCTGGGCGATGTTGCCGGGCGTCGGACGCCCGAGCGTGCGGCTGTACGAGAACCGCAGCTTCTTGCCGCCGGCGAAGTCCTGGATGCCGGTGAACGACGGCAGCAGATACTGGTACCCGCCCTTGCTTCGCGTCATCACCGCCGACGCCGTGCCGCCGGTGATCGTCGGCTGGAACGCGGAAAAGCGCGTGTGGTCGTAGCGAACGCCGGCGACCAGCGTCGTGTCGTCGGTGGCGTAGTGGAGCGACAGATACGGCGTCACCAGCCGTTCGGTATAGCGATAGTCGCCGGTGATGCTGTCATAGGTTGAATTGGGCACGTCCTTGACGAACTTGGGCCAAAGCTCGCTCTTCACCCGCGCGTAATCGACCCAGGGGAAGGATTGCGGCGCGCCGACCGGTACATAGCCGGGATCGTAGAGATAATCGTTCATCGCCTGGCCGAGCTTGTATTCGGTCATATCGACGTTGCGCGACAGTTCCAGGTTGCGGAATTCGATCCCTGTGACGAAGCCGAAGCCACGATCCTCGGGCTCGGCGTTCCAGCCATAATCGACGCGCGTATTCGCCAGCCCCTCGTTGGCCATGCGGTAGGTCGTCTGTGCGGTGCTGAGCTTGTAGGGCGACCCGATCACCATGCCGGGCTTGTTGATCCCGGTGACGTACGGCAGGCCACCATTACCGTCGTTTCCCGCGGCCCAGTCCAGCGAAAGCCCGGTCGGATACGTCCGAACGCCGATATAGGGCTGCGTATTGTCGTACCTGGCGCGCGTATAGCCGCCGCGAACGCGCAGCGACGAGCGGTCGTCATGCCATTCGACATTGCCGATCGCGCCGACCGTCGCCTTGTTCCAGGTATCGTAGCGATAGCGCGAATAGATGCTGTTGATGTCCGATCCGCCGCCCTCGGCGGTAAGATCGCTGACCGCATTCTTGGTGTAGAAATCGTTCTTGTTCATCGTCGAGGATTCCCACTGACGATAATTGAACCCGAGTAGCGACGCATAGATATCGGTGCCGAGTGGGCGCCATTCGAACTTCGCCGAGCTGCCCGCGGTCTGGAGCCGATTGGTGTAGCTGCCATAGCTGTGGTTGTAGGGCACGGCGATGCCGTTCCACGCCGGATCGTCCGGCCCCGCCAGCTTCTTGCCGGCGTCGCTGAAGTAATATTTGGTGTCCTGCCACCATTTGCGCGAGTTGCGGATGCGGTTTTCGTACCGCGCCGAAAGGACCACGCCGAACTGGTCGCCCGCACCGAACTTGTCCGCGAACACCATCTTGCCGCCGCCGCCGAAATGCGGCGTGCTGCCGTTGCCGGCGTTGCTGCCGCCATCGCCCTTGAACGACGAATAGATGCCGTAGCCGTCGATCATCACGTAGCGCCGCTTCAGCGCGAAGGCGCTGCGCGTGACGACGTCGACGATGCCGCCGATCGCCGCGCCGTCCTGCTCGGCGGTGAAGGTCTTGTAGACGTCGTTGTGGAAGGCGAGTTCGGACGGGATCTGCTGGAGGTTGACCTTGCGCGAGCCTTCGCCGTCGTTGCCGATCGTGGCGAGGGTGATCCCGTCGATCGTGGTCTGGTTGAGATCGGGCGAGATGCCCCGGATGCTGACGAAGCGCGGCGCATCGCCGTCCTCGATCGCGCTGATCCCGGGCAGCAGGATCAGCTGACCCGCGACGCTACCGTCGGCTGACAGCGTCTCGAGATCGTCGAATACGATTGAATCACGTACCGACGTCGATTGCTCCTTGTCCGAGCGGGTCGCGCGATCGGCCATGACGATGATGTCGGACTTTGTCTGATCGGGATCACCGGTCGGGTCTTCGGCGTTTGCAGTACTAGCTGCGAACAGCAGTGGAAGCGCACAGGCTGCAGACGCGACCAACCGGACGCGTCTGGCGGGCGAAAGGAACAACATTGGGCCAGCATCTCCGAAAGGGACGAGCAGAGAGGCTTCCTAGAAACGGAAAGGCTGGCCCTACCCATTGTGAGACCAATCTATGGCCTTGAGCGCCTCGCCTATGATATCGACACGACATAACCGCGTCAGTTTTGCTGACCTTTTATGACAGTCGGCATTATTCAGGCGCACTGTTCGGTCGCGTATCAAGCTGTTTGGTACTGAGCTAGGCCCGTACTTAGCAGCGCGGACTAGGCAAGGCAGCCAATCTCGCATCGGTCGGGATGACTTTCGGAATTCATCGATTCCTAGGCAGTCATTTCGACCGACCGCTTAAACCGAAGGCAAGCGCTGCCGTGGAGCTCGACGAATGAACTTCGGAAGTTGGGAGGCGCGGAAGGGCGGCCCAACGGCGACTTATGGATCGAGGCGACGGTAGTTCGGGAAGGGCGGGTGTCGACGCTTGTCGTCTTCAAATCGGTCGGATGGCGGGGCCCCGATCTTAGACATGGAGGCTCGGCGGGCCTCGCCCAAAAGCTTCCGGGTCGTAGGTGCAACTCACTGGCTTGGCGACCTGCTGTTGTCCGAACCTCAACGACATGTAACATGAAATGTTGAGGCTTTCGGTTCACGGTGGCCACGTCGCTCAAAGCCAACACTCGAGGATGATCGATGCGCGCGCCCGTGCTTTCCCGTCTGCTTCTTTTCAGTGTTGCCGCAAACCTCCTTGTCCCGGCACCGGCGGCCGCGAGCTCCCCTGAACTCATCGGGCTTGAGAGCGCGCTGAGCAATCTCGTCGCGCAACGCTCGGGAGACTACGGGATTGCGGCGCTCGACCTTCGCGATGGCGCGATCGTTTCCATCAACGGCGACACCCCGTTCCCGATGGCGAGCACGGTCAAGCTCGCCATCGCGGCTACCTACCTCGCCGAGGTCGATCAAGGGCGACGGAGCCTCGGGGACATGATTGTTGGCCGATCCGCGGCGAAAGTCATGGAGTTGATGATTATCCGAAGTGACAACCAGGCAACCGACCAGTTGCTCGCCGCGCTTGGCGGCCCTGTCGCGATCCAGCAGTGGCTGTCGTCCCAGGATATACCTGGGATCCGGATGGACAGGACCATAGCCCAGTTGCTTCGCGACCGCGGCCACCTTGCCGACAGCAAGGACGTTGCCACGCCGATTGCCATGGTCAAGCTGTTGAACAAGCTGGATAACGGTACCGTTCTGACCGCGAAAAGCCGTGCCTTTCTGCTTGGACTGATGAGCCGATGCGCAACCGGAACCCGCCGCATCCGCGCCCTGCTCCCCGCAGGTGCTCGGGTAGAGGACAAGACCGGCACGCTGGACGGTATCACCAATGATGTGGGGTTCATTACAATGCCCGACGGTCGACGCGTGGCGGTCGTTGTATTCGCGCGAGGTGGACGCGATCGCCAGCCTGTCATTGCCGAAGTCGCACGCGCGATCTACGACCGCTTTGCGGATAGCGTCCGCAACGCGGTCGCGCTTTTCATGCAAATGCAGTGACCCGAGTTTAGCAGGGGTGGCTTCGGCAGGCGATCTCGAAATCGCCGCTCGCTCTGGACAATAGGATCGGCTGGAAAGCCCCATTTCGCGACATTGCTGCGAGCGTTCGCGGCCGCTGCTATCCGTCCTCGCTCCGCATGAACGAACGATCGAAGTTGGGCCGCGCGAATTTCACCAGAATGGCCGGTTCTGGGTCAGACCTGAAAAGCTACCGACAGCATATATCTCCGTCGGCTTGCGGCGTTGTTTTGCCGTCAAATCTCAGACAGATGATCGACGAGCATCCATCCGTCGGCCTCGTAAACATCATGAATGTTCGGGCCATAGAAGCGGTTGCCTCCCGCCGTGTCGATGAGGACACTGGCCAGCCCCAGTCGTCGTTGAATCCAGGTCTGTCGCAGCGTAACCGCTTGGATACGCGAGACTGGAATAACCCAGGTGTGACGAGTGAGAACGCCACGTTGTACCTGCAATAGCTCAGGTGTGAAGCCGTAGCGGTGATGGCGGCGTTCGAGCAAGGACAGCCCGCACAACGGTACAAGGAGCGCCAACGCAAGCAGAGTGGGGGGATAGAACCACGAAGCGCCGAGGATGAGCAGGGTGGGTATCGCCGCACGTCTTAGGAACGCACGCCACACATGGCCGCGGGCAACGACACATAAGTCGTCTGACCTTCTTCTTGGCAGTCGCAGTTCGATGAGGAGGTGGTCGATTTCGGCTGTATGACCCAGTGGTGCCAAATCCTGGAGCCCTTCGGCGCCTTCGCCGCCGAGCAGTTGCGTTCGCAGGCGCGACCAGCCGAAATGGCGGCGTAACAGCCCGTCATCAATGACGGCGAGTTGTACGCGAGGAAGAGAGATGATCGTCTCGATGCGCGTGAATAGTCCGCGCATGCGCCGTAAGCGTCCGTCTTCTTTCATAAGCTTAAAGGCGTGGTCGCGCAGCATCGTACGTACGATTCCCGCCGTAAGGCCGATCGTCAGCACGACCATAGTGCCAGCGGCAAGAGCGCCTGCCCAAGCAAGCACAGGCAACGACCGAACAGTGTCGGTACTCGCCGCAGCCGCTTTCCAGAGGACGCTGCGATCCACGTTCATCAGTCCGGCGAGATACTGAAGAGCGCCGAGTCCTATCGCGATCCAGACCAGCGAGAAGTTGAAAGATCCCCAGAGCAGCACGCGTCTTGTGCTCATAGCAAAGAGTGGTGTTTCGGCGGCAGGAACAGTTGCTGCCTCTTCGGTGCCGACACTAGGATTCTCGAGCGTAACAGTGCGTCGGCGATGCAGAGCAGCGCGGAGCCTTTTGGCCTCCGCGTACGATACGCTGTCCAGCGAACCCTCGTCGATACCGGAGCCGCCGGTTTCCAACGTTACCTTGGCGAGCGCGAACATGCGTTGCAGCGGACCACGCTCGATGCCGATGTCGGCAAGGCGCTCATAGGGTATGGTGCGACGATTGCGGCTGAACATCCCGCTCTCGATGACGATCGCGTCGGCGGCTAGCGCGTACGTAAACCGGTACCATGTCAAAAGGCGGACCAAGGCCACGGCAAGGGCGGCGGTAATGCCGCCAGTCACCACCATCCACCAATCAGCACGTGCCACCACCGCGAGCAGGGCGGGGATACCGAGCAGCGTCGACGGCGCCTTGCGGATGACGGAGATGATCATCGAAGCTGGGTGCAGCCGACGCGGCGCTTCATCGAGACGTAACGGAGTATCAGTCTTGCTCACCAAGCCTCCGGGCGGATGCGCACACGGATCGAGTCACGCAGTTCTTCAGCTTTGACGCGAGACAGTCCGGGCAGGACAACGACGGCATGCGACGTACCCGCGGTATGCAGGATCAGGCGGGCGACGCCGAAGGCACGTTCGACCGGGCCTTGCGAGACGTCGATATGTTGAACTCGCGTGAGGGGAACCACGGTATGGACCTGCGTCCAGGTTCCGTGGGCCACGTGAAGTTCGTCAGGTGCTAGCGCCCAGCCCCAAGCGCGCCAGCGCCGCCGAGGTGTGATCACGGCCAACCACAGCGCCACTAACGCCCCGATGGCGAAGCCCGGCCAGCTCGGCCATCCCAGCTGATCGTTCACGACTCTACCGAGCATCGCGATGGCGCCACCCACGATCAACGAGGGGACAAGAGCTCCGACGTGCATTACGGCTTGCTGCCCAGGTTCCAGGCGACTTAGAGCGACAGGTACTGGTTTCATTTCTACCCTATGGAAGCAGCCTGCAGGCGGACTCAAGCCGTGCTTTCGTTCCACGTCAACGTGGGTAATGGGGGGATATCGAAGTCGAGGTCATCATCATCGTCCTGCTGCGAGTCGCTTGAGGCATTCCGGACAGGTCGTCCGCGGTCGACGTCGGGGTTACCGGCCTGATTAATATGCTGCCAGCTTGATCCGCAAGACTTGTGGCAACGTCGTCAGGTTGAGGCCGCTCCCTGTCTGGTCACCGTTCCAGATACGATCGAATACCCATACACCATTCTCGAAATGGCCTTCCTCAACCTTGGCGAGCATGAACCGTTCGTTCTTCGCTGAGTCGAAGCGGACACGGACGCGGTGTCCCACAAGCAGAAACTCATTGGGTGACAATTGGGCGATCACGGCTCCGCCGTCGGGTATAGCGCGATCCGGTACCGGTTCGGTCTTCCCCAACCAACTGTCACCGACGGTTCCCATCTGCCATTCGCCATAGGTTAGCGTTGCAGTCCAGCGATCGCCAAGCCGCAACGTTTCGGGCTTTCGATCATCGGCCTCGCCCGCGCCCCAGACCTTGTTTTCGAATGAAAGCTTGGCCCATTCCCGCGCCATCGGGGCAAATCGTTTGTAGTGAACGGCAAAGTTCTCGACGGCCTGTGCGTTCACTTCCCTGGCGCCAAGCGGGTAGTTCGAAAATCCCGAGTAATCGAGGCCGAAGGGCGCAAAGCCGATGCCCTGCCGACCTAGGACATCGTAGAAGTGCCGCGCATAGCCCTTGTCGCTCCCGATTTCCGGAACGAACAGGGCATTGGCCGGGCCGCCATATTGATCCAGCGTCTTACGCACCCTGGAGCTGTCGCGGTCGTAGATATCCGGCGCGATGGCATCGATCGCCGGCCCGGCAGCCTTCCATATGCTCAAGACGTTCCACGTCGGACCGCCAGAGGAATAGGTGAACGGATCCTGATATTTGAACGGGTCGCGTAGCGCGGCATTGACGTACATCGGCAACGGCAGCTCCCGCTTACCCGCGGCGGCAATCTCGTTCACGTACTTTTCGATATGCCAGGCGTGAAAATACTCGTCGGCATCCTTGCCGAAAGCCTGTGTCCAGGTGCCGGGCTTGGCGCGCATCGCCTTGATCAGCTCTGCGGGTACGGGCTTGTCGAAAAGCTGCTGTGCCGTGGGCGAGAAGTCGCGAACGGCGCTGTAGGTGCCCGTCTCGTTCTCGACCTGAACCATGATGACGCTGTGGTCCTGATCGACAGCCTTGAGATGCTGCATCAGCCCGACGAATGCGCGCTTGTCCGCGTCGAGCGTTGACCGGAAGTGTGGTGACAGCGAGTTCTTGACCTCGCCTTTTGCGGTCACGACGCGTGGAAAGCGGGCGTTGTTCAGTTTCACCCATTCCGGTGCATAGTCGGGATTGTTGTTCTTCCAGGTTCCGAACCAGAGCAGAACCAGCTTGACGTCGTTCGTCCGTGCCTGCTTGAGCAGTTCGTCGACGAACGAGAAATCGAACGTTCCTTCGGTCGGCTCGATCTGCTCCCAGGCGATCGGCATCTCCAGTGTATTGGCATGGGCAGCCTTCACCGCCGGCCACACAGTCGGCAGTTGAGACGGATAATTGGCCGAATTGTTCGCCTGAAGCCCGAGCATAAGGAATGGCGCGCCGTCGACGATCAATGCGTGACGGCCATCCTTCTCGACCAGGCGGGGTAAGTCTGCCGCTGACGCGATGCCGCCCATCGCCACGCCAAGAAGCGCCACGAGGGATATGTGCTTGACTGAATGGAGCATTTTTTCTCGCCTTACCCTGTAACCCGCTTGCCCGTCGTGGACATCGCATCAAACACAAACGGCGTCCCGCAGCGATTTGTATGATTTTTAAACGGCGCGCGCTACTGCGTGACCGAGAGCACCGTGACCGATCTCGGCGGTAGTGTCAGGCTGATCCGCCCGTTGCTCACCCGGGCAGCAATCTGCCGCGGTACGACCGAGTCCGGCTTGTCGTAGGTGTTGACGGCATCGACCCGGTCGGCGGTCAGCACCGTTCCGGACGCAGTCCTTGCCCGTATGCCCTGGAACTGCGCATCGATCTGCGCCGGCGCGTTGGCGTCGACGTTCGTCAGCGCGATCCACAGCTTTCCATTCTGGGCACGCGCGGCGATCGCGTCGATGCGCGGCACGCTGACATCGTCGAAACGATAGGTGCCGGCGTCAAAGGTGATCGGCAACCGCGTCGCATCCTGGAACGGCACGTACATCTTGAACAGATGGTAGGTGGGCGTCAGCACCATCTTCGGTCCGTCGGTCAGGATCATCGCCTGAAGCACGTTCACCATCTGAGCGATCGCGGTCATCCGAACGCGGTCTGCATGGCGCGTGAACATGTTCAGGTTGATGGAAGCGATGATCGCGTCGCGGATCGAGTTCTGCTGATGCAGGAAGCCGTCGCGGCTGCCGGGCAGCTTGGCCAGCCAGACGCCCCATTCGTCGATGACCAGCGGGACCTTCTTCACCGGGTCGTACTTGTCCATGACCGCCGAGTGGATGCGGATCATGTCCTCCATCTTCAGCGTGTCCTTGATCAGGGTCGCATATTCACGCTCACCGAACCCGGTGCTGGCATAGGCCGGCGGCCAACTGACCCAGGTATAATTGTGCAGCGACAGCCCTTCGATGCTCCAGCTCCAGTCGTGTCCCTTCCAGGCGCGCATCACCGCCTCGGTATAGTCGGTCCCGGGCGATCCCGGCCCGACCGCGATGCGCTGCATCGGATTCGACCCGGCAACCGATCCGCCCGCCGGATTGTCGGTCCCCTGCTGCTCGAGGTTCAGGTTGCGCGCGAAGCGGGCGTAGCGCTTCATTTCGTCGACATAATATTCCGATCGATACGCGCCGCCGCAGCTCCAGCTTTCGTTGCCGATGCCGAGGAACTTCACCTGATACGGTTCGCGGTGACCGTTGGCGGCGCGTTCGGCACCGGCAGTCGTGCCCGGATCGGCGGTCATATACGCCATCCAGTCGGCAGCTTCCTTGACGCTGCCCGATCCCATGTTGACCGAAATATAGGCCTCGGATCCGATCTGCTGGATGAAGTCGAAAAACTCGTCCGTGCCGAAATCGTTCTTCTCGAGCGCGTTGCCCCAGCTGCCGTTGACGGTGACGGCCCGCTTTGCCCGCGGACCGATGCCATCGCGCCAATGATATTCGTCGGCGAAACATCCGCCGGGCCAGCGGACGCTGGGTACCTTCAACGCCTTCAGTGCAGTCAGAACGTCGGTGCGCAGGCCGCGAACGTTCGGGATGGGCGAGCCGTCGCCAACCCATACGCCCCCGTAAATCCCAGTGCCCAGATTTTCGGCAAACTGGCCAAAGATGTCGCGATCGATCCGGGGGCCGGTGCCATCCGCCGCGATCGAAACCGTAATCCGTGCTGCTTGGGGAGGAGACGAGGATGCCGAAGACGCAGCCATCGCTGCCGCGACCATACTGAAGAGCTTTCTCATGCCATCCCCCCCTTGCAGCCGCCTTGAACGGCGTGCATTTGTCGGACATTATAGCGCAAACCATTCGCAGGAACAATTCCGCGCGGGTTGCCTAAAAACCGACCTTGGTCGCTATCCCGCTGGTCGTTTCGTTCAGGTCCTCATGCGCCGAGAGTCCGAGTTGACCAGAGTGGCCGGCTAATAACGTTTGGACGCGGGGGTAGCCGAGCTTGACGAAGCGTAGCTTGTGGTTTTCCCGTCTTAAAGCGCCAGACCGCAAACGGCTCGATCCGAGCTACGAGCGGAAGATGAACTAGCGACCGACTGTGGGAAGTGGGGCGGAGAGCCTGAACGGCAACTTATGGGTCAGGTTTGCCTAGTCGGAACTATCAGCCTGGTTCGGCGAAGTGACTATAGTGCGTGTGCTCTAGGAGCATGTGGTCTCGTTCGTTCGTCATCGCCGCCTTCGAGCGCTCTGCCGCATCGTGCGCTTCCTGTTTGATGAGCGGTCGGAACAGCTCGGCATGTCGGGCTAATGCACCAAGGGCTTTTTGCAGCCTGATGCCGACTTCAACGATCGCCGCGCCATCGCGCGCGATCGGACGACACCAGTCGTCGAGCAACTCGGTAAAGTGTATCGGCGGGACATGAACCCGGGCGGGCAGCTGCGTACCCTCCTTTATACGATGATCAGCCAAGCGCAACATCACACGGGCACTCGCTTCGATCACCGCGATTGCCGTTCCGGGATCGTTGACCGCCGGTGACAATGCGCGTGACGCGATCTCGGATAGCACGACCAGCCCAAACCGTGGATCGTGATCAAATGTGCGGTGGTGGGACAGGGTAAACGCCTGTCTGACCTTGTCGACCGCAGTGTCGTCGCACCCGCCCGCGACAAGCGCTATCGGCCGCTCGGGTTCGACGAGCTTGCCGGGCAACGCGAGGACATGGATATCCGCACCGATCGCCTCTGCCAGCTTTCCGAGCACCGCAACGTCGACGTGGGTGACCCGCGCCATCGTCTTCGGCATGACTGGCGTCATGCCGCGAGCGTCTGGCTGCGTCCGCTCGGTGCCGAGCGCTAGCGGAACGGGGATCGTGTCAACTGCCGCTATTGCCGCCCGCTCTACCCGATCGATCGTGTCGGACACCCGTCCGAACCGCGTGATATGCTCGATCCAGCGCAACAGGGTGACGACGATGAAGATGATGACTGCAACCGTGCCGGCCAGGAGGATGACACGCCCGGTCTCGCTGTACAGCCCGGTCGACAGTGCGATGATGCCAACGATGGCGAACAGGAAGCTGCCTAAAAAAGTCGCGAGCGTGTTTTGCGCCGTGCTGTCGTCGATCAGCAGCTGGACCGCGCGGGGCGTTATCGTGCTGGTCGCGCCCGAATAGGCAGACACCATCGCGGTCAGCGAGAAGGTGGTCACCGCCAACATGCTCGACGCCAGGATCGTCAGGATGCCATCGACCGACTTTGCGCCGATGGTCGCGGCGAACTGGTAGGAGATGGTGTGTCCAACCAGTGCACCTGCAAGGGCGAGTGCGCCCCCGAACGCGCTTACTAATGCTGCTCGGAACCACATCCTGCGTGTCAGCAGGCGGATGAGCCACTGCCACCGCGTCAAAGCCGTTCCCCTTCGAGCGTCCAAGCATTGGCGAGCTGCTCCGGTTCCAGGTAGGACCGTATCAATGCCTTACTCCGGCTGATTCAGTCAGGCTCCATCGGCGGAGCAGCCGCAGCATCGTCAATCCCTGAGCAAAGATCGAGAGGGCCACCACGCCAAAGGTGATCACAACGATCTCGCCCCGTTCGACGACGCTGACAGGCACCGCCAGGGCAAGCGCCAGCCCGACCGCACCGCGCAGGCCACCCCATAACCAAAACACTGATAGGTCGCCGGAAGCCGCAGCCCGGATCGTGCGAACGGCAGGGCAAGCGGATAGACCGCCGCTGCGCGACCAATCAGGGTCAGGACGATCACGCTGACCAGAGGCAGCGATACCAGTGCGATGGGTTGGTGCGCCTCGTGGCTACCGATCAACAAGAACAGGCAGGAGTTGTCGAGAAAGGCGGCATAGGCCGAGAAGTCCAGCACGTGCTGGCGGCCGGCGACCGATATCGATCCGCGTGGTCCGACATTGCCGTTGATCAGCCCTGCCGCCAGAGCGGCGAAGACGCCTGATGCATGTACATGTTCTGCCAGAAGAAATGATCCTCAGGCGACGACGGTCGTCAGTGTGACCTCGACCCGATGATCCGTCGTTCGTCCCGCGACGGTCAGAACGGCTATGCCGATCACAGCGCCGATAGCGACCCCGCCCACGACCGCCACAGCAGCACAAGCGACGTTTCTGCAGCGGTCAGTGTCCCACCATTGGCGATACCGACGAGGATCGCAAAGCCGACTGCCGCGCCGCCGTCGTTGAGCAGGCTCTCGGACTCGACGACCATGCTCAGCCGGGGTTCCGCCTTCATCTCCTTGAACGCGGCGATCACCGACACCGGGTCGGTAGCAGCGATCAGCACGCCGAAGAACGCCGCGCCGAGCACGCTCCAGCCTAGCAGGAAGTGCATGCCCGCCGTCACCACCGCCGCACTGATCGCCACACCGGCAAAAGCGAGTACGATCGTGAGCGGCAACTTCGCCCGAAACCGTGACCAACGCAGCTGCATCGCCGCTTCAAAAGATCAATGGCGGCAGGAAGACGTTGAATATCAGCTCGCGCGATAGCGGGAGGTCAGCGCCGATCGGTATATAGGCGAGTCCGATGCCCGCAAGGACGAGACCCGCCGTGTAGGGAAGACCGATGCGCCGGGGCAGCATCGCCACGAGAGAAGCCACGACCAGCATCGTGCCGAGCTCCGTCAGTCCTATCTCTGCCATCAGGCCCCTTTCAGATGCGACGCATCATGGCCGGGCCATCAAGGACCGATTGCCGACGTTCGCGGCTGGCTGATCCAGAGGAATTTACGGTAGCAGGCAGGCGTAAGCCACGAAGAACGAGATCGTCATAGTGACAAGCACGATGCCTATCCCGAGCCAACCATTGAGAGGTGGCTTCTTCGAGGTGCTGGCTTCGCAAGGTGATTTTGTCATGCGGCGACTAAAGGCTCGAGCGGCTTCCGGCGAAACCTAAGCCGGCGGTCAAGGCTTGGTCCATCCTATCGGGCAAGCTAGAAGCTGCAGAAACCGCCCGAGTTCGGACGCTCGGGCGGTTCGGGTTTCCCGATTCGGCGGTTCAACCGGCTTGTTGCATTAGCGTCTGTTCGCCCTTTCCAACTTCGTTAGCGCAGTTGCCTGCGCCGAACCTTAACCTTGCAGCCGTGCGGCCGATCGCAGCGTTCGCACCGGCTTTTCCCGCGCCGGAACCGTATCGCCGCAGACAACTCACGCCAATCGGGTGGAACCCGCGATGTTCTGGGCGGATCGGCATAGCCGATTTGGACAACCCCGTTCAGGAACAACAGCCAGGAGGCGGCCCAGTCAGCGCGGATTATGCAAAATTCGAATCTGGATCAGTCGGCTGTGGCGAGCTGTGCCATCATGAGTTGGCGCACTGCCTCGGGACTAGACAGTGGGCGTGCCCCCTACGCTCTGAGGATAGGGGCACTTAAGGGGGCACTTTCCAAATCAACGAATTATGAAACCACAGGAAAAACAATATCATGATAGGCAAAAACCGGCAGAGGCCAGGGGCACCATCTCTTTACGACGATCACGCTTCGACCCTCCGGGGGAGGGGCACGCGGATCGTTTCCTTGCGAAAATTTCGCCGGTAAGGACGCGGGATGGCGAAGCGACCGGCCCGATATGTCTCATCGCGACGACGCAACGGATCCGGGCGGAGGCCATCGTCCGAGCATTGGCTTCTCCTGCTCGGCGCCGTGGTCGCGTTTGCCGCGATCTTCGGATCGCTGACCGATCTGCCTTGGCCGACCGAAACCACTACAACTGATCGCAAGCCACGGTTGACGATGGCTCAGGCTCGGGTCTCCAACGCGCTCGTTCCGATCGTAGCGGACAAACGCAAAAGGGCGGCACCGTTCCGCTTCCGCGGCGGACCTGCAGCACGCCTCCAGGCGACCGACTGCCTCGCGACCGCCGCGCTCTACGAAGCGGGCAGCGACCGTGACGCGCAGCGCGCAGTCATTCAAGTGGTGCTCAATCGGGTCGGTGCCCGCGGCTTTCCAAAGACCGTGTGCGGAGTCGTCTACCAAGGTTCAAACCGCAAGACGGGATGTCAATTCTCGTTCACTTGCGACGGATCACAGACACGCCGACCCGAACACGACGGATGGGACCAAGCAAGACGCGCCGCGCGCCGAGCGATGAACGGCTACGTCTACAGGCCAGTCGGCCGCGCGACCCATTACCATACCGATTGGCTGGTGCCGTACTGGCGCGGCTCGCTCGTCAAGGTTGCGACCGTGGAGTCACACATCTTCTACCAGCGCCGCTGAGCGGTTCAGTCGATCCTGTACTGGACCGGCTTGAACGAGCCCCCGTTCGATTGCAGCGCCGAGCATGCAGTCATGCCGATCACCAGGTCCATCGCCGCGCGGAACACGATCGTATCGCCAGCCTTGCTCAGCGGAGGCTCGACCGTGAACGTCCCGGTCTCGCCGTTGATCGGCACGTTCATGAAGCAGTTGAACGCGACCGGAATCTGGTCCGGCTCCACGCCCCAAGGCTCGAGCGCCTCCGCGAGATTGCCGAAGCAGCCCCGATGCGGATCGGTGTCGCCATAGATGATCGCGAAGGTTTCCTTCGAGCACGGCGTCAGCAGGAAGTCGTGCCGGCCGACATCGTCCGACACGATCTCCAGCATCACGTTGCTGCGGTTCGAATAGAGCAGGTCGCCGGTCGTGAGATACAACCGGCTTGCGTAATCGAGCGTCCGCCCCGACGAGATCGCCTCCCGCACGTCCGCCCGGTTGTAGGCAAGGAGATCGGAAACCTGCCGCCCCTCGGGATCGATCACGGTCAGTGTCTGCCCCTTGTCGAGCGTGAACCCAGCACCCGAACGCGGCGGGATCGTCTTGATGTCAGCCACGTGCTTCGCCTCGCTTGAAAGGGCATTTCCAGGATTCGTCGACGACGCGCCCGCTATATTGTCGTGCCTCGCTCGATTCTCCATGGCGCGACAGCATCGGGTTCATCGATCCTGCATATTCCAGATCGCGCGCAAGGATCGACGAGCGAAGCTTGTCGTAGCGTTGCTGATCACGCAGCACCTCGAACTGGTCGTGCAGGTTGAATACCATCGCCGGCGATTCAAATTTACGCGCGGGACGGCTAGCGTTCGGATGCAAGCCAACCACGAAGAACGCCTCGCCCGCAAAGCTCAGCGAGAAATGCGGATCGTCGGGATCGCTGCTCACCGACGGATCCGGACGGTAGCCGAGCCACTCGTCCTTGTCGCTAAGTGATTGAGCACGCGCCCAAAGATGGGCTTCGAACTCTTCCTCCGACAGCAAAGCAGGCGCTTCGAAGAGAATGATAAGCGTCCGAAAGATCGCACGATCCTCGCGGTATTTCCGGACTGTCTCGCCCAGTGCCGGAGAAATTCGCATGTCATCCCAAGCGGATCGCACGTCGCGCGCGACGAGGATATCCATCTGCCCCTTGGCAAGCGCGGATTTCGCGCCGACGCAGGGGAACTGTGGTGCCTGCACGTTCTCGATGAACTTGCGCGCCAAGGGATGATCATTTTGGAAAACTGGCTGATACATGGTCGGGGAGGAACCCGCGAACCGCAGCAATGTTTCGCTCATGGTACAACCTTTGATACGTATCAGTACGAATCCCGATCTGTTCTTTTTGCCGGCGTGGCGGTACGGGAGCAGACGAAGAAGGGGCGTCGATGATCTCGGAAAAATTCCTCATGGGGCGAGGCCGCCATGAACTCAGCAGCGAAGAAAAGCAGGTTCTGGAGGACGGTATCGAATCCGTTCGCCAGGTGCCTGCGCGCAAGCAGATCGTCCGTGCGGGCGACCTGATCGATACGAGCACTCTGTTGCTCGAAGGTTTCGTGTGCCGCTACATGGACGACCGCGAGGGCCAGCGTCAGCTGGTCGCGGTGCACGTGCCCGGCGATTTCGTCGACCTGCACGCGTTTCCGATGAAGCGGCTCGATCACGATATCGCGACGCTCGGGCCCGTGAAGATCGCCTGCTTCGAACACCGCACGCTGCAGTCGATCACCGAGCGTTATCCGCACCTGACGCAGAAACTGTGGTTCAGCACGCTGCTCGACGCGGCAATGCACCGCGAGTGGATATTCCGGCTGGGGCGTCTAGGCGCGGAGGGCCGCATCGCGCATCTGTTCTGCGAGCTGAATGCGCGGCTGGAAATGGTCGGGATGGCGGCCGATGGGCGCTACATGCTGCCGATGACACAACCCGACCTGGCCGAGGCGAGCGGGCTGACCGGGGTCCACGTCAACCGCGTGCTGAGGGCGCTCCGCGAGAAAAATCTCCTGACGTTCAAGGCCGGCGAGGTAAATATTCTGGATCATAAAGCGCTGGCAGCCGTTGCGGAGTTCGAACCACAATATCTGTACGGTTACAGGGGCGACTGACTGCTGCGGGTCGCCGACCGGACCGGGTCTGGAGTGCGATGATGTTGAAGCCGGAAACGATACCGGGCGTAGCAGCAGCGGAGAATGGCGTCGTAACGCTGGACGGGGCCGACGGCCTGGCCATCGCGATGACGCCCGAGGCGGCTGCGGAAACGGGTCGCCGGCTGATCGCGGCGGCGGCACTGGCGGCTACGCAAGCGACCGACGAATTGCCTTTGGATTGACCGGAAACGGAATCTGACGGGAATTCCACGGGGGAGGGCCGGGGCCAAATGAGCCATACGGGTTCCGCTACGTAACTTTATCTCTATGCTACCCGGAACGTCGACCGGGAGATCCATGTGCAATTTCTATACCTCGCCGCCAGTGCCGTCGCGCTGATGGCGTCTACCTCCGTCATCGCGCAGACGGGCGCTCGGACCAGTCCGGCTACGACGCCTGCCAGTAACCCTTTGCTCGCCGACTGGACCGGCCCGATGGGCGGCGTGCCACCGTGGGACAAGGTTCGCCCCGAGCTGTTCCCGCAGGCGTTCGAGACGACGCTGGCCGAGCGGACCGCCGACTATCGCAAGATCGCCGACAATCCGGCCAAGCCGACTTTCGCCAACACGATCGTGCCGATGCAGCTAGCCGGCAAGCGTTACGGCCAGGTGATGACGCTGTTCGGCGTGATGACCGGCAACATGAACACGCCCGCCTACCAGAAGCTCGACCGCGAATGGTCGCCGAAATTCTCCGCGGCGTCGGACGCGATCACCTTCGACAAGCCGCTGTTCGCGCGGATTCAGGCGATCTACGATACGCGCAATTCGAGCGGGTTGAATGCCCAGCAAATCCGGCTCGTGACGCGGATCTACGACAGCTATGTGCGGCAGGGCGCCAAGCTGAACGATGCGCAGAAGGCGCAGCTTTCGCAGTATAATCAGCAGCTCGCGACCGCGTTCTCGACGTTCGGCGAGAAGCTGCTCGCGGACGAGAGCAAGGCCATCTCGGTCGCCGACGAGGCGCAACTCGCCGGGCTTCCCGACAGCGTGAAGGCGGTAGCCAAGGCCGCGGCGGCCGAGCGGAAGCTGCCGGGTTTTGCGATCGTCAACACGCGGTCGGCGGTCGATCCGGTCCTGACCTACGCCACCGACCGTGCACTGCGCGAGAAGGTGTGGCGCGCGTTCGTCAACCGCGGCGATAACGGCGATGCGAACGACACGAACGCGACGATCGCGCAGATCGTCAAGCTGCGCGCCGACCGTGCGCACCTGCTCGGGTTCAAGACGCATGCCGACTGGCGCATGCAGGACACGATGGCGAAGACGCCTGCCGCGGCGATGGACCTGATGATGCGCGTCTGGCCCGCCGCCAAGGGGCGCGTCGCCGAAGAGGTCGCGGACATGCAGAAGGTCGCCGGCACCTCGCTGACGATCGAACCGTGGGATTATCGCTTCTACCAGGAGAAGGTGCGCAAAGCCCGCTACGATCTCGATCAGGCGCAGCTGAAGCCGTATTTCGAGCTCGGCAACATCATCCAGGGGTCGCTGTACGCCGCCAACCGGCTTTACGGGCTGAACTTCAAGGAGATCACCGGGACGGTGCCGGTGTTCGAGCCGAACATGCGCGTGTGGAGCGTCACCGACAAGAATGGCAAGGACGTCGGGCTGTTCTATCGCGACGATTTCGCGCGGACCGGCAAGCGGTCGGGTGCGTGGGCGAACACGTATCGTGGCCAGCGGGGCCTTGCCCCGGCGCAGCTGGTGCTGTCGTCGAACAACAATAATTTCGCCAAGGGTGCGCCCGGCGAGCCGATCCTGATCAGTCTCGATGATGCGCAGACGCTGTTCCACGAGTTCGGCCATGCGATCCATGCGATGCTCCAGAACGTCTATTATCCGGGGCTCGCCGGCACGCCGCGCGACTTCGTGGAATATCCGAGCCAGGTGAACGAGCATTGGCTGCTGACCCGCGACGTGCTCGACAAATACGCGCGGCATTACCAGACCAAGGCGGCGATGCCGCAGGACCTGCTCGACAAGATCGAGAAATCGCGCACCTTCAACCAGGGCTTCGCGACCACCGAATATCTGTCGTCGGCGATCGTCGACATGAAGATCCACACCGTGCCCGACGGCGTGATCGATCCCGACAAGTTCGAGGCCGCGACGCTCGCCGAGATCGGCATGCCGAAGCAGCTGGTGATGCGTCACCGCGTGCCGCAGTTCCAGCATCTGTTCGCGTCGGACAGCTATTCGGCGGGCTATTACAGCTACCTCTGGTCCGAGACGATGGACGCTGACACCTTCGCGGCGTTCGAGGAAGCGGGCAGTCCTTGGGACAAGGCGACGGCGGACAAGTTCGCGCGCGTGCTGCTGTCGACGGGTAACGAGACCGATCGCGCCGAGGCGTATCGCGCGTTCCGCGGTCGTGATCCGGATGTGAACGCGCTGCTCAAGAAGCGCGGCTTTGCAACGCAGGGGACCAAGTGATGGCGAGCAGCACAATCGCGCCGGAGAAGAACCACCGCCTTAAATCGATCCTTGGTGGGTCTGCAGGCAATCTCGTCGAGTGGTTCGACTGGTACGTCTATTCGGCATTCGGGCTGTATTTCGCGCCGGTGTTCTTCCCCAAGGGCAATTCGACCGCGCAGTTGATGAGCGTCGCCGCGGTGTTCGCGGTCGGCTTCCTGATGCGGCCGATCGGCGCGTGGGTGATGGGCATCTATGCCGATCGCCACGGGCGCAAATCGGGCCTGACGCTGTCGGTGACGCTGATGTGCGCGGGCTCGTTCCTGATCGCGATCACGCCGGGCTTCGCGACGATCGGCTGGATCGCGCCGGCGTTGCTGATCCTCGCACGCCTGATGCAGGGTCTCAGCGTCGGCGGCGAATATGGCGCGAGTGCGGTGTATCTGTCGGAAATGGCGGGCAAGTCGCGGCGCGGCTTCTTCTCCAGTTTCCAGTACGTTACGCTGATCGCGGGGCAGTTGCTGGCGCTCGGCGTGTTGCTGCTGCTGCAGTCGACGCTGGACACGGCACAGCTCGACGCCTGGGGCTGGCGGATTCCGTTCGCGATCGGCGGCGTGCTCGCGCTGGTCGTGTTCCGCATCCGTCGCGGGCTGCTCGAGACCGAGAGCTATCAGAACGCCAAGGCTGATGGCACGCCGAAATCGAGCGGGTGGCTGTTGTTCAGCAAATATCCGCGCGAGGCGTTCACCGTGCTGCTGCTCACCGCGGGCGGTACGCTCGCCTTCTATGCGTACACCACGTACATGCAGAAGTTCCTGGTCAATACGAGTGGGTTCAGCCGTGAATCCGCGACGCTGATCATGACCGCGGCGCTGGCGTTATACGCAGCGTTCCAGCCGGCGGCCGGGGCATTGTCGGATCGGATCGGGCGGAAACCGCTGATGGTCGGGTTCGGGATCGCCGGCGTGCTGTGCACGGTGCCGATCTTCACCGTGCTTGAGACTGCCACGAACCCCTATCTGGCGTTCGGTCTGGTGGTCGGGTCGCTGTTCATCGTGACCGGCTACACCGCGATCAACGCGGTGGTGAAGGCGGAACTGTTCCCGGCGCACGTCCGCGCGCTGGGTGTCGCTTTGCCGTATGCCCTGGCGAACACGATGTTCGGTGGGACCGCGGAGTATGTCGCACTGTGGCTGAAGAACGAGGGCATGGAGCGTGGGTTCTACTGGTATGTGACCGCGATGATCGGCGTGTCGCTGATCGTGTACCTCCGCATGAAGGACACGCGGACGCACAGCCAGATCCTCGAAGACTAGGTGCGCGCTGTTCCTCTCCCCTGCGGGGAGAGGGCTGGGGTGAGGGGCTGCTCCAGGCGTCCCGCTGCTTGGCTGCCCCTCACCCCGACCCTCTCCCCGGAGGGGAGAGGGAGCAGGAAGAACTACCGCGGCAGCTCGATGATCGCGTCGAGGCCGCCGGTCGCGCGGTTGATCAGGCGGATTTCGCCGCCGGCTTCACGCACGATCGCGCGGGCGAGGGCGAGACCAAGGCCGATGCCCCCGGTCTCGCGATTACGCGAACTCTCCAGCCGGGTGAACGCGTCGAACACGTCGCCCATCCGGTCCTCCGGGATCCCCGGTCCCTGATCCGCTACGACGATCGCGACGCAGCGCGGGTCCGCCTCAACGCGTACCTCCGCCGACACGCCGTATTTGATTGCGTTCTCGATCAGGTTGCGGACCGCGCGACGGATCAGCGACGGGCGCAGATGCATCCGCAGCCGCTCAGTTTCGACGAAGCTTACATCGCTGCCGATATCGCGAAAATCCTCGACCACGGCATCGACTAGCGCCGCCAAATCGACATCGGTCAGCGGCTCGCTCGGTCGCCCGAGCCTCGCCAGCGACAGGATGTCGTCGAGCGTGCGGTTCATCTCCGCCACGGTGTCGATCATCTTCACGCGGTCGGTATCGTCCTCGACCGACTCGATCCGCACGCGCAAGGCCGCCAGCGGCGTGCGCAGATCATGGCCGATCGCGCCGAGCATCCGGTCCTTCTCGTCGAGCATGCCCGTCACGCGCAGCCGCAGCGCGTTGAACGCGGTGATCAGCGCCGCGACGTCGTCGGGCCCGTCCGCGCGCATCGGCGTACCGGGCTCGCCTGGACGAAAGGACTCTGCTGCGACGCGGAGATCGCGGAGCGGTCGCGATAGCCGGCGGACGATCCACAGCACGGGTAAGAGCACGATGATGTACAGGATCGCGGTCTGGGTGAGCAGCGCGATCAGCAGGCGCCATCCCGGTTGCGGCCAGGGTGCCGCCGCAGTCAGCCAGCCACGACCGGGTTGTTGAACGGCGATCAACAGCGTGGCACCGTCGGGGTCGCGGCGGTGGATACCGGCGCGGCGGCGGTCGTCGTGTTCAGCTTCTGCATCCTGGTCCGAGGACGGTCTGAGCCCGGTATCGATCACACCCACCGTCACGCCCTGATCGGCAAGTTGCCGTCGCAATTCCTCGGCGACCTCGGGGTGGCGTTCATACGCGCCCGGGGGAATGGGATTCTGCGCGAGACGGCGGACCCTCCCGCGATCCGCTGTGAGCGGTCGGCCGGCATGCGCTTCCCGGTCGAGCGCGTCGGCGATCCGGATCGCGACGGGGCGGGTCGCTTGGGACAGGCGGAACTCGACACGATCGCGCAGGACGAGCCCTAAATTGATGACCTGCGCCACCAACAGCGCGAGTGCGATCAGCAGCGCCATCTGGCCAGCGAGACTGCGCGGCCACGGCCGGAACCGCGTCACAAGCGCGTGACTTCCGCCGCCAGCGTATAGCCGCCGCCCCACACCGTCTTGATCAGTTCGGGTGTCTTCGCATCCGCCTCGATCTTCCGTCGCAGCCGGCTGATCTGGTTGTCGATCGCACGGTCGAACGCCGCCGCCTCGCGCCCCTGCGTCAGGTCGAGCAACTGGTCGCGCGTCAGCACCTGGCGCGGCCGCGTCACGAGCGCGAGCAGCAAATTATACTCGCCGGTCGACAGCGGGACCGACACGCCCTCGCGGTCGACCAGCGCACGCTCGCCAGATTTCAGCACCCAACCGGCGAACCCGTACGAACTGCTCTCCGGCGCATGTTGCCGTGAACCACCCGCGGTCGCGCGCCGCAGCACCACCTTGACCCGCGTTGCCAGTTCGCGCGGCGAGAACGGCTTAACGACGTAATCGTCCGCGCCCATCTCCAGCCCGACGATCCGGTCCGTCTCCTCCGCGCGCGCGGTCAGCAGGATCACCGGCACGTCGCTCGTCGCGGCGATGTGGCGGCACAGCGACAGCCCGTCCTCGCCCGGCATCATGATGTCGAGGATGACGAGATCGATCGCATACGCCGTCAGCCGCGTCCTCGCCGCCTCGGCATCGCCCGCCTGCGTGACGCGGAACCCCTGCTTGGTGAGGTACACGGCCAACGGCTCGCGGATCGAGCGCTCGTCGTCGACGAGCAGCAAATGCGGCATATCTCCCATCGGGGCAGTGTCTAGCATGGCGGCTGTCCAGGGGAAGCATCGGGGTTCACCCGCTGCTTCCCCGTTTCCTAGTTATCGAGCAGGCGTAGGTGCGGGCACGGTCACGGGCGCGGTCACGCCGCCGCGGCGTTCGCGCCGGTCGACGTGGCGCATCTCGGCGGCATTGGCACGCTCGGTTGCGTCGATCGTGCCGTCGTGATTGGCGTCCATCCGGTCGAACCGCTTGAGCGCGCGAGCTGTGAACGCCTCGCGCGTCACGCTGCCGTCGCCGTCGGAGGCCATCCCACGACCCATGCCATCATGCTTGCGCCTGCCCGGCGACGGCACGGGACCATCGCGACCGCTCGCGACCATCCGATCGTGCAGCGCGGCACGATAGGCCTGCATCTCGCCGCCGGTCACCCGGCCGTCGCGATCGGTATCCATCTGCGCGAACCGGGCGTCGGCCTGCGCGATCGCTTCCGCGCGCGTGGCGACGCCGCTCGCATCCTGACGCATAGGCGCCACGGGGGCAGTTTGCGCATTGCTGGCGGCGGAGGTGATCGCGCTGGCGGCGATCATCAGGGTGAGGACGGTCTTGCGCATGTCGGTCTCCGGCGGAGTGGGACGAATTCCCATCGAATAACCGCCGTCTAAACCCCGGTTGTCGCACGGTTCTGCCGCCGTGGCGGCAATGTGTCGCAAGATATGTCAGGGGCCGGGATATGGGGTCAGGCGAAGATCGCGACGCTCTGCATCTGTTCGGCGACCGGCATGCCGTCGGCGTTCCAGATCGCCATCTGCTGGCTCGAACTGCCGTCCTTCGTATAGTCGGTCGTCGCACGAAGCAGCCACCAGCCGTCGCGCGTTACCGGCTGCGGGCCGAGAATGTTGAGCAGCCATGTCATCGAACTGAGCGGCGCAGGCCCGCCGAGCAGCTTCAGCGCGGCAGGCGGCAGGCAATCCGCGACGGCCATGAGTTCGACCATAGGATCGAGCCCGTCACGGTCGACCAGCCGGGCCCAGCGGAGCCACTCGGCGGGCCCGACGCTGTCGTCGCGGCGGTCGAGCAGGTCGAAATTGCGCGAGAACGCGACCGCGCTATGGCCGCGGAACGTCTGCGTATCGGGCTGCGGCATCGGAAAGTCCGGCGCGCCGCCGGTCTGGTGATCGACGCGCGACTCCACCAAGCCCATGAATACGAAGGTCGCGCGTAGGCCGAGCCCGGCCTCGCTCTCGACATCCGCCTGGACGAACGCGGCGTTGCGCCCGCGCCGTAGTCGGCTCGCACGGATCGTGATGTCGCCCGACAGCGGCCCGATGAACGACACCTGCGCGGACCGCAGCGGCGGCAGGTCGATGTCGGACTGCTGCGCGGCATGCAGAGCAAGCGCTGCCGAGAACCCGCCATATGCAGTCCGGCCCTGCAGCCAGTTCTCCGGCACCGTCCCGCGTAAGCCATCTTCGGTCCGCACCAGCGCGTCGATCGCCTGTTTGAGGCTGGTCATTTGGGGTCCTTTCCATGTTTTCATCCTGGGCTCGACCCAGGATCCAGAGCCAAGCAGCCCGACGCCTATGGCTCTGGATCCTGACTTTCGTCAGGATGACGGAAGAGTTGCAATAAGCCGATCGCGGAGTTCGCGCTTGAGCACCTTGCCGATCGCGCTTCGAGGCAGTTCCTCGGCTATGTGGAGCGCGGACAGTCGCTGCGTCTTGCCGAGTTGCGCGTTCGCCCACGCCAGGATCGACGGCGCATCTTCGGTCGCGCCATTGCGCGGGACGTAGAAGCCGACCGGCGTCTCGCCCCAGGCCTCCGACGGTACGCCGATCACCGCACAGTCCGCGACCGCCGGATGCTGCGCCAACACCGCCTCCAGGTCGGACGGATAGATGTTGAACCCGCCCGAGATGATCAGGTCCTTCTTCCGGTCCATCAGCGTGAGGAAACCGTCCTCGTCGAACCGCCCGACGTCGCCGTGGCGGATGTAGCGGTTGCCGTCCGCGTCATGCCATTCGGCATCGCGCGTCGCATCCGCGCGGCCGTGATAGCCGTTCATCATCGCCGGGCTGCGACCGACGACTTCGCCCATTTCCCCTGGCGCGACCTCGACACCGTCATCGTCGATCAGGCGGATTTCGTGGCCCGGCATCGGCTGGCCGACGGTGTGGAGCTTGGTTGGGTTGGCTGTCGCGTTCAACGCGCAACTCGCGCCGCCCTCGGTCATGCCGTAGAATTCGACCAGCACACCCGGCCAGCGCGCGACCACATCGGCCTTCAGCGCTGCGGAGAAGGGCGCGCTGGTACTGGTCTTGAAGCGGAATGCCGACAGGTCGAAGTCATCGAAATCGGGCAGCGCCATGATCCGCTGATACTGGACCGGGACCAGCATCGTGTGCGTCGCGCGGTACCACTCGGCGAGTTCGAGATACGCGCGCGCCTCGAACTTCCCCATCAGTACGACGGTGCCACCCCAGCCGAGCGTCGGCAGGAAGCTGACCAATGTGGTGTTCGAATAGAGCGGGGTGGCGATCATCGTGACTGCGGTGTCGAACCCCGCTGCGGTGTTGCGCGAAATGTGGGCCCAGCGCATCGCATGGCTCTGGACGATGCCCTTGGGCGTGCCGGTCGTGCCCGATGAGTAGATGATGTTGAACGGGTCTTCGGAAGCGATCGCGACGCGCGCCGGGCTTGCGTTTTCTGGGGCGAGCCACTTCGAGTAAGCTTGTTCCCCCGCGAAGGCGGGGGCCCAGTCTGGACTCCCGCCTTCGCGGGGGAACAAGATGGGACGGGCTGAAAGCGTTTGCCTCTCCAGCGCCCGAGCATTCTCCGCATCGAGGAACACGATCGGCGCGCCGCTATCCGCAATCATCGCCGCGATCGCCGCCGGCGTAGCGGATGGCGCGATCGGCGTCGCGACACACCCCGCACGTACCGCACCAAGGAAAGCGGCTGCATAGTCCGTCGTCGGTGCCGCAACGATGGCCACCGCAGCCCCCGGTGTCACCCCGTCGCGCTGCAACGCCGCAGCGACCCGGTTCATCATCCCATCGAGCGTCCGATAGTCGATGCTGCCCTGCGCATCCGCAACCGCAGTGCGATCCCCCCGTTCGAGCGCATGCGCGTGGATCAGATCGGGCAGCGTGGCGAAGCCCGTGGTGAGCATGTCTGCGGCAGTCGTCATCCGCGCATCGCTAGGCGAATGCGTCCGGCGATGCCATACGGTATATTCGAAAACCGAAATCGAGGAGAAGCGGATTTGCTGTTCTACGATAGCGCGCTACCCGCGCCCAACCCACGTCGCGTCCGTATCTTCCTCGCCGAAAAGCATGTCCGCGTGCCGATGGCGCAGATCTCGATCCCCAAGGCCGAACACAAGTCGGCCTCGTTCCTGTCGGTCAATGCGCTCGGCCAGACTCCCGCGCTCGCGTTCGACGACGGTCGCGTGTTGACCGAAAGCGTGGCGATCTGTCGCTATTTCGAGGTGTTGCACCCCGAGCCCCCGCTGTTCGGCAATGGCGCTCACAACATCGCCGAGATAGACATGTGGATCCGGCGGATCGAGCTGCGGCTGATGACGCCGCTGTCGATGGTGTGGCTGCACACGCATCCCTGGACCGCGCGGATCGTCCAGCCACAATATACCGAATTCGGCGATAGCCAGCGCCCGCGCGTGCTGGCGGCGATGACGGAGTTCGATCATGCGCTCGACGGCCGCGACTGGCTCGACGGCGAGCGCTACACGATCGCCGACATCGTCCTGCTGACGACGATCGACTTCGCGAAGTTCGTCGGCCTCGTGGTGCCCGACGATCTGACGCACCTAAAGGCGTGGCACGCTCGCGCATCGGCTCGCCCGAGTGCGCAGGCATGAGCAATGCCTAGCGAGGTGCCGTCGCCGTCGTGGCGGGCGGCGGCCCAGGGATCGGCGGGCACGAGGATCGCGATGCGCTCGACGTCGAGGACTTCATCGACCTCTACGGGCTCAACACGATCGCCCCGTTCCAGATGGTCCCAGCGTTGCGCGCGAGCCCGATGGGCGCGGTCGTCAGCGTGGCGAGTGTCGCGGGCGTTTTTGGCATGGGATTGTCGGTCGCCCCCGCCGACTCGAAGGGCGCGTTGGTGATGATGACTAAGACCTTGGCGCGTGTCCTTGCCCCAAGATCCGGGTCGATGCCGATGCGCCGCGAGCCTTGAGATTTCAAACCGAAGCCACGGGTCGAACCGATCGAAGTGGACAGTTAAGTCACCACCCCGGCGGAGGCCGGGGGCCAAATGGAACGGCTCTCGTGACGAAGCGCTGCCTTAAGTTGAGCAGCGGCCCCCAACTGGGCCCCGGCCTTCGCCGGGGTAGTGTTTAAGAGGGCAAACTTGCCTTCACGTTGCCGTCACGCCGAACGGAGGGGGCGATTTACCGCGCCCTTATCGAGCAGCTGCGGTCTGCCCGAACAGCATCTTCTTAGCCTCGTCGGTCATCGGCACGCTGGTGTCATGCACCGCCTTGCCCTTCTTATACGCAGCGATCGTCGCCGGCCGCGCCGCGATCGTTTCGAACCAGCGCTTCAAATTCGGGAAATCCTCCAGCCGCTGGCCCTGTGCCTCGTACGGCACGATCCAGGGATAGGCTGCCATGTCCGCGATCGAATAGTCGCCCGCGAGGAAGTCCCGCCCTTCGAGCCGGCGATCGAGCACGCCGTACAACCGGTTGGTTTCCTTCACGTACCGGTCGATCGCGTACGGAATCTTCTCGGGCGCATAGCGGTTAAAATGGTGGTTCTGCCCGAGCATCGGGCCAAGCCCGCCCATCTGCCACATCAGCCACTGCGTCACGTCCGTCCGGCCGCGCAAATCGCGACCACCAAACCTCCCGGTCTTTTCCGCCAGATACAGGAGGATCGCGCCCGATTCGAAGACCGAGATCGGCTCGCCGCCATCGGTGGGTGCGTGATCGACGATCGCGGGCATCCGGTTGTTCGGCGCGATCTTCAGGAATTCGGGAGCGAACTGTTCGCCCTTACCGATGTTGATGGGCTTGATCGTGTAGTCCAACCCGGCTTCTTCCAGGAACAGCGTGATCTTGTGGCCGTTCGGCGTGGGCCAGTAAAACAGGTCGATCATCGGAATGCTCCAGCGATTGCGTCGCTTCGCAAATGGGGCAGGGGGCCGTCGACCACAAGCAACGCGCAGAGCCAAGGATTCTTGCTTGAGGGAAACCAGTAAGGAAAAGTCGCTTTGCAACAGCGCGAATCTATGCGAGGGGAGCCGCATACCCGGTATTCAGATTGCCCGGACGCTCCGCTCCCTCGACGATGTGGAGACGAGCCCGGCCACGACGTTGGAGAGGGGATAAGGCGGAAGAGCGACCCGAATGAGGACGCATCTTCCGCCGTCCTTCTCGTGAAACCCGCGGCTACCTGCAAAATCCAATACTTTGCTTCTTAGCGCTAATTCAGCTTGTCGCGCTTGGGCGCTCGGTTTGTCGCAAGTCGGCGCGAAGCTCAGCTTTAGCTTGTCTGGTACGCCTCGATTGCCTTAGCGTATGGTCTGTTTCGACTTCGAGGTATTGCCGATGGCCGTCGCGTATCAGTCCCATCCCGAGATCGCCGATGCCTTGGCGATGAAGCGACGGGGTCTGACGCTCGCGCTGCTCACCTTCACCTATTTCTTCAGCTACATGGACCGTCAGATCCTCGCGATCCTGCTCGAACGGATCAAGGCTGATCTGCTGTTGACCGATACGCAGCTCGGGCTGCTCTCCGGACTCGTGTTTGCGATCTTCTACGCGACGCTCGGCATTCCGGTCGCGCGGCTGGCGGATCGGACCAGCCGCCGCAACATCATCGCCGCCAGCCTGACGATCTGGAGTGCGATGACCGCGCTGTGCGGGCTCGCGCAGAACTTCACGCAGCTGATGCTCTTCCGGATAGGCGTCGGCATCGGCGAGGCGGGGTCGAGCCCGCCCAGCCACTCGATCATTGCCGACCTGTATCCGCCCGAGAAGCGTGCGAGTGCGATGGCGGTGTATTCGCTCGGCGTCGTGCTCGGCGCTGGGTTCGGTACGCTGATCGGCGGCGTTGTCGCGCACTCGTACGGCTGGCGGATCGCGATGATGACGGTGGGGCTGCCGGGAATCGCGTTGGCGGTTCTCGTCCGCCTGTTCATGGTTGAGCCTCGCCGCGGCCTGTCCGATGCCGCCCGCGCGACCGAGGTGAAGCCGATGCCGAGCGTCGCGCAAGGCTTCGCATCGATGTGGGCGAGCGCGCCGGCGCGGCATCTGGTCGTCGGCGTCACGCTCACCTCGATGATCGGCTATGCGCTGACCGGCTGGGGACCGAGCTACATGCAGCGCTCGCTCGGCGTGTCGATGCTCGATATCTCGCGCTATGTCGCGTTGCCGGGGGCGTTGTTCGGCGCGGTCTCGGCGCTTGCGGGCGGCAAGATCGCGGACGTGCTGGCGAAGCGCCACGGCCTGCATGTGCAGGCTTGGGTCGTGCTGGGGATGAAGGGGCTATCGCTGCCGTTCGCGCTCGCCTTCTACCTGATCGACGCGCCGGGGATCGCGATCGGCAGCTATTTCGTCTCGCTGATCTTCGCCAATTCTTATCTCGGGCCGAGCTTCGCGCTGATCCAGCATCTCGCGCCGCTGCAGATCCGCGCGATGTGGGCGGCGATCACGCTGCTGGTGATCAACCTGGTCGGGCTCGGGCTCGGGCCGACGCTGGTGGGGTGGCTGAGCGATCTGTTGAAGCCGGGATTCGGCGAGGATTCGTTGCGCTATGCGCTGGTGATCATCGTGCTGATGACGCCGTGGGCGCTGTTCCATTATTGGCGCGCGGGGGTTCTGCTGAAGCGGGACGAAGATTTGGTCAGGTAACGTACGCCTTCCTCCGTCATCCTGACGAAAGTCAGGACCCAAAGTCACGAACGCCGCCCCTTGCAATCCTGGGTCCTGACTTTCGTTAGGATGACGGGGTGGGGGAGGGGTTGACGATCACCACGTGGCCGCGGGATGATTGACGAGGTGCGGTTTAGCCAGGCTATCCGTTAGGCCCATCTTCCATCATCTATGCCAGCGCCGTCGCCCGATCGTCGAACACCGCATCGTCCAGAAGCCGGACGCGTCGACCTCGATGATACCCGTCGCAAGATCGGTCGGGATGGTCTGCGTGCGGCCTCCGTGGATGCCGGGAACCAGCCGTCCGCGGTTAACGCGGCGTAACCAACCGTTCCGGCCGCGAACGTCGACCAGTCCTGGCAGAACGGTCAGGCCTTCGCCATCCGATCGTCGAACAGGCCGTACATCAGCGTCGAAGCATACATCGCGATCGCCCGTTCGCGCGGCATCGTCGACGCCCACTTCCGCATGTCGAACGCCGCATTCTGGAGCGCCATCAACGCCTGCGCCGCGATCAGCGCATCGACCGCGCGGATCGAGCCTTCGCCGATCCCGTCCATCATCATGCCCGCATAGCGCCGCGCGATGCCGTTCGAGCGATCGACCATCGCATTGCGCACGCCGACCGGCAGGCCGCTCAGCGCCGTGGTACGCAGCAACGGCCCACGCTCGGCGAACTGCACGTCGAGCAAGGTCGCGACGGTGCTCGACAGCTTGTGCCAGTAGCTCCCGCCCTCGGCCTCGCCGCGGCTCTGCGCATCGGCGATCGTGTCGAAGCTGCGCCGGTAGCAGGCTATGACGAGATCGTCCTTCGCATCGAGATGGTGGTAGAAGCTGCCCTTGGTGACGTTCAGTTCGGATGCGATCTTCTGCACAGATGCGCCGCGATAGCCGAGTTCGTTGATCAGGCGCGTCGCCGCCAGCAGGAACGCCTCGCGCCCCGGCTCGGCCTCGTCGTGGCTCAAGTCGAGCAGGGTAGGCGACCATCTGGTGTCCTTCCCCGCGATGCCGTGCGCGAACACGTCCATCAGGCGTTCCTCGACGCGACCATATTGATCGGGCTCGTAGCGGGTGAGCCAGATCGGCAGCCAGAACGTGTTCTCCAGCAGCACATGCGCGCGTGCGCCGTTGAGATCGGTCTGAGCGCGGGAGGACGTCGGCCCCCACAACAGGCGCGTCCGGCGGAACACCTCGCGCCAGCCCGCCATCAGCCGGCCGCGCATCGGCTCCTCGGTCGCACGCAGATCGGAGAGGACCGCGAACGCCTTCTCCTCGCCGCGCTGAATCCGCCCGAGCCGGTCCATGTTGAGCGCGAGATAACGCCGCACGCGGTCCTCTGGCGTCGCTTCTTCCGCCGCTACGTCGAGCATCGCGATCAGGGATTCGAGCGTGTTCTCGAACGCGGCGGCGGCAAGGTCTTCCTTGCGCTTGAAATAATAGGTAACGCTGGTCGTATTGAGCCCGACGCGCCGCGCCACGTCCGCGAACGTCATGCCCTTGGCACTCTGTTCGTTGATCGCTTCTGCCGCCGCGGCGAGGATCGCGTCACGCTTCGCACGGAAGCGCTTGGTCCCCTGTTCGCTCTCGTCGCTGGCCTCTGCCGGAACCTTCATCGAAACACCCTAACAGCTTCGATTTGAAGATACAGTGCTTTTTAGGCGGTTTCAGGGCGGACTTGAAAACATGCTTTCCGGGGCCCTCCACACGCTTTACCGAATACGCGGTATGGTCTAACCCGCCACAAAAGCGATGACGAACGGAGAGCCCGCATGGATTTTACGCTGAGCGAACGAGAGACGTATTTCCGGGATCGGGTCCGCGATTTCATCGACCAGAATATTCGCCCGCGACAGGCCGATTACGACCAGCAGGCGCATGAGGGCGAGCGCTGGAAGGTGATTCCGGTAATCGAGGAGATGAAGGAGAAGGCCAAGGCCGCCGGCCTCTGGAATTTCTTCATGCCGCCGCATTCGGGCCAGACGCACGTCGACGATTCGTTCGAGTTCGAAGGCACGCAGCTCACCAATCTCGAATATGCGTTATGCGCGGAGGAGATGGGCAAGGTCGGTTGGGCGAGCGAGTGTTTCAACTGTTCGGCGCCCGATACTGGCAATATGGAGGTGTTTCACCGCTATGGCACGCGCGACCAGAAGGACCGGTGGCTCGGCCCGCTGATGCGTGGCGAGATCCGCTCGGCGTTCCTGATGACCGAACCCGCGGTGGCGTCGTCGGATGCGACCAACATCGAAACGTCGATGGTGCGCCATGGCGATCACTACGTCATCAATGGTACGAAATGGTGGTCGTCGGGCGTGGGCGATCCGCGCTGCAAGATCGCTATCGTGATGGGCAAGACGAGCTTCGAGGGTTCGCGGCACCAGCAGCAGAGCCAGATCCTCGTGCCGATGGATACGCCCGGTGTGACGATCAAGCGGATGCTGTCGGTGTACGGCTATGACCATGCGCCGCACGGGCATGGTGAGGTCGTGCTGGAGAATGTCCGCGTGCCGGTCGAGAACGTGCTGCTCGGCGAGGGGCGTGGGTTCGAGATTGCGCAGGGGCGGCTGGGGCCGGGGCGTATCCATCACTGCATGCGGACCATCGGCGTGGCGGAGACCGCGATCGAGGCGATGGCGCGGCGGTTGCTCGACCGTGTCGCGTTCGGCAAGCGGATCGCCGACTTCTCGGTGTGGGAGGAGCGCATTGCGACGGCGCGCATCGACATCGAGATGACGCGATTGCTGTGCCTCAAGGCGGCGGACATGATGGACAAGGCCGGCAACAAGTCCGCGCAGATCGAGATTTCGATGATCAAGGTCGCTGCTCCCAATATGGCGCTGCGCATCCTCGACGACGCAATCCAGGCGCATGGCGGCGGCGGTGTTTCGGGCGACTTCCGGCTCGCGCATGACTGGGCGGCGATGCGGACTCTCCGGTTCGCGGATGGTCCGGACGAGGTCCACAACCGCTCGATCGCGCGCAACGAGTTCGGGAAATATGGCGACTTCCGCAAGGGTGGCGTGTCCAGCGGGGACGTCGGTGTGAGCCGGTAACCCCATCCCCCGTTCGTCCTGAGCGAAGTCGAAGGACCGGCTGGCTTGGGGCAATGTCCTTCGACTGCGCTCAGGACGAACGGAATTTTGATTGTGCGTCCGCCATTTTCGGAGCCTGACTAAACATGAAAGCCGCAGTCCTTTTCGAAGCCAACACCCCGCTCAGCATCGAGGATGTGACCGTCTCGAAGCCGATGGCGCACGAGGTGCTGATCCGCACGATGGCGGTCGGCGTGTGCCGCTCCGATCTGCATTTCGTCGACGGCGCCTATCCGCATGCGATGCCGACGATCCCGGGGCACGAGGCTTGCGGCGTAGTCGAGGCAGTCGGCGACGAAGTACGCGGGGTGAAGGTCGGCGACCATGTCGTGACCTGTCTCTCGGCCTTCTGCGGCCAGTGCGAGTTCTGCGTCACCGGGCGGATGTCGCTGTGCATCGACGCCAGCGTGCGCCGTCCCAAGGGCGCCGCACCGCGGCTCGTGCTCGGCGACCGGCCGATCGCGCAGATGCTGAACCTCAGCGCCTATGCCGAGATGATGCTGGTCCACGAACACGCGTGTGTGGCAATCGACCGCGACATGCCGATGGACCGCGCGGCGTTGCTCGGCTGCGCGATTACGACCGGGGCGGGGGCGGTGTTCAATACCACCGACGTGACGCCGGGCGAGACGGTCTGCGTGGTCGGCTGTGGCGGAATCGGCCTCGCGGCGGTCAACGCGGCCAAGATCGCCGGCGCAGGGAAGATCATCGCGCTCGATCCGGTGCCCGAGAAGCGCGCGATGGCGGAGAAGCTCGGCGCGACGCACAGTATCGATGCGCTGTCCGACACCGCCGCCGACGAGGTTGTCGCGATCACCAAGGGCGGCGTGCATCACGCGATCGAGGCGGTCGGGCGCGCGCAATCGGCCGCCACTGCGGTGAAGGTGCTGCGACGGGGCGGCACAGCGACGATCCTCGGGATGATGCCGCTCGGCGAGAAGGTCGGGCTTTCGGCGATGGACCTGCTGTCGGGCAAGCGGTTGCAGGGCGGTTTCATGGGCTCGAACCGCTTCCCGGTCGACATCCCGCGGCTGGTCGATTTCTACATGCGCGGGCTGCTCGATCTCGACACTATCATCGCCGACCGGATGCCGCTGGAGCGGATCAACGACGCGTTCGACGAGCTTCGTCGCGGTGACACCACCCGCAGTGTGATCACGTTCGCATGAGCGACGCATCGACAAGCATGGTCGGCACGATCGAAGTCGGCGAGCGCGACAAGCTCGACCTCGAAAAGCTCGGCGCGTGGATGACCGCCAATGTACCGGGCTATACGGGGCCGCTGACGTACGCGAAGTTCGCCGGCGGGCAGTCGAACCCGACCTACCGCCTCGATACGCTGGCCCGCGCCTACGTCCTGCGCCGGAAACCATTCGGCCCGATCCTGCCGAGCGCGCATGCCGTCGACCGCGAATACCGCGTGATCGCGGGGCTGCATCCGACCGGCTTCCCGGTCCCACGGCCCTATGGTCTCTGCGAAGACGCGGCCGTGATCGGTTCGGCCTTCTACGTCATGGAGATGGTCGAGGGCCGGACGATCTGGGACGGCGCGATGCCCGGCGCGACCCCGCCCGAGCGGACTGCACATTACGAGGCGATGGTCGACACGCTCGCCGCGCTCCACAACACCGATTATGCGGCGGCGGGGCTCGGCGACTACGGCAAGCCCGGCAATTATTTCGAGCGCCAGGTCGGCCGATGGACCAAGCAATACCGTGCCGCCGAGACCGAGCGGATGGAGTCGGTCGAGCGGCTGATCGAATGGTTGCCAAGAACGCTCCCCGAGCAGACGCGTACCTCGATCGTCCACGGCGACTACCGCATCGACAACATGATTTTCGCGCCGTCTGAGCCGAAAGTCACCGCTGTTCTCGACTGGGAATTGTCGACTCTCGGCGATCCGCTCGCCGACTTCTCGTATCTGCTGATGAGCTGGGTGACCGAACCCGAAGGGCGCTCGGGCGTGCTCGGCATGACCGGGCCGGAAACGGGGATCCCGACGATCGAGCAGGTCGTCGAGCGCTATTGCGCTGCGACCGGCCGCGATGGGGTGCCCGATCTAAACTGGTATTTCGCCTACAATCTCTTCCGGCTGACCGGCATCGTCCAGGGCATCAAGAAGCGCATCGTCGACGGCACCGCGTCGAGCGCGCAAGCGGAGAAGACGGTGGCGAAGATCCACGGGCTGGCGGATGCGGCCTGGGGGTTCGCGGTGAGGGCGGGGGCTTAGTTCATCCCCCTCCCGCGTGCGGGAGGGGCTAGGGGTGGGCTCGCGCTCACCATAACCGATACCGTTTGTGGCTGGCCGGGTGCCCACCCCCGGCCCCTCCCGCATGCGGGAGGGGAGAAGCAGGAATGTCGCAGTTCGATCTTACGGGACACGTCGCCATCGTCACCGGATCGTCGCGCGGGATCGGCCTCGCATCCGCGCGCGAACTCGCCGGGCACGGTGCTAAGCTTGTGATCTCCAGCCGCAAGCAGGACGCCTGCGATGCCGTCGCCGCGGAGCTCAACGCCAAGCACGGCGACGGTACCGCGATCGCCATCGCCGCGAGCATCTCCGACAAGGCAGCGCTGCAACACCTCGTCGACGAGACGCGCGCCCGGTTCGGCCGGATCGACGTCCTCGTCTGCAACGCCGCTTCGAACCCCTATTACGGACCGCAGGCCGGCATCGCCGACGACCAGTTCCGCAAGATTCTCGACAACAACATCGTCTCCAATCACTGGCTGATCCAGATGGTCGCGCCCGAGATGCTGGAGCGCCGCAGCGGCAGCATAATCATCATCTCGTCGATCGGCGGCCTGCGCGGCTCGCCCGTCATCGGCGCCTACTGCATCAGCAAGGCCGCCGACATGCAGCTCGCGCGCAACCTCGCGGTCGAGTTCGGGCCGTCCAACGTCCGCGTGAACTGCATCGCGCCCGGCCTGATCAAGACCGACTTCGCACGCGCGCTCTGGGAGGACCCGGACCGGATCGAGGCCGCGAACACGCGCGTTCCGCTCCGCCGGATCGGCGAGCCTGAGGAGATCGCCGGCGCGGTCGTCTTCCTCGCCTCGCAGGCCAGCGCGTTCATGACCGGCCAGACGATGGTCATCGACGGCGGTGTCACGATCTAACCGGAAGGGAACCCCATGCGTTTCGAGAACAAGTCGATCATCGTCACCGGCGCAGGTTCCGGCATAGGCCGCGCCGCCGCGCTCCTGTTCGCGAGCGAAGGAGGCAAGGTCATCGTCGCCGACAAGACCGAAGGCGCGGACGAAACCGCCCACCTGATCGCGCAAGCCGGCGGCACGGCCAAGGCGATCCGCATCGACGCTGGCCTCGAAGAGGACGTGATCCGTACGGTCGTGCTCGCGTGCGACAGCTTCGGCGGGGTCGACGTGATGTTCGCCAATGCGGGTATCTCGGGCGGCATGGCGAACCTGTTCGATACCGACGTCGCGCTCATCACCGAAGTACTCCGCGTCAACCTGATCGGCCCGTTCCTCGCGACGAAGCACGCCGCCCCGCGCATCGCCGAACGCGGCAAGGGGGCCATCGTCCTTACCGCTAGCGTCGCCGGCATCCGCTCCGGCGCGGGCTCGCCCGCCTATTCCGCGTCCAAGGCCGGCGTCATCAACCTCGCCGCCGTCTCCGCGCAGCAACTCACCGGCTCCAATGTCCGCGTCAATGCGATCTGCCCCGGCCTGACCGAAACCGGGATGACCAAGCCCGTCTTCGACTACGCGCGCGAGGCGAACAAGATGGACCGCGTCGGCCGCCTCAACCCGCTCCACCGCGGCGCACAGCCCGAGGAACTGGCGAAGGTGGCACTGTTCCTCGCCTCCGACGACGCGAGCTACGTCAACGGCCAGGCGATCGCGGTCGATGGGGGGCTCTCGTCGAGCCACCCGGTGACACGGCAGGAATACGGCAAGACCGCCGCCTGACGGACTGGCTCGACGACGACGGGCACGCTTGCGTAACGAGTTTCTGGGGACCATTTGGAGCGCGCGGGCGTTTCACGTCCGACCCCATAAAGGAGAAACCCCATGGCTTTCGAACTCCCACCGCTGCCTTACGCCTATGATGCGCTCGAGCCGGTGATCGATCAGGAAACGATGAAGTTTCATCACGACAAGCATCACGCGGCGTACACGGCGAAGCTGAACGAGGGTGTCGAGAAGGATTCGGCGCTGCAAGGCAAGTCGATCGAGGACATCCTCGGCATGATCTCGTCGCAGCCGCCGCTGGTCCGCAACAATGGTGGTGGCTTCTGGAACCACGACTTCTTCTGGAAGACGATGGCGGCTAAGAGCGGCCAAGCACCGTCAGGTAAGCTCGCCGAGGCGATCGATCGCGACTTCGGTAGCCTCGACAAGCTGAAGGAAGAGTTCAACACCAAGGGTGCTGGGCAGTTCGGCTCGGGCTGGGCATGGCTTATCGCGGATGCGAGCGGCAAGCTGAAGGTGACGAGCACGCCGAACCAGGACAATCCGCTGATGGATGACGCCAAGGAGCCGGGTACGCCTCTGCTCGGTAACGACGTGTGGGAGCATGCCTATTACCTGACGTACAAGAATGATCGTCCGGGCTATTTGAAGGCTTGGTGGGACATCGTGAACTGGGACGTCGTAGGCGAGCGCTACGCGAAGGTCGCGGGCTGAGGCGCATTCCCCTCCCGCTCGCGGGAAGGGCTAGGGGAGGGCGCGACGTACGTACTGGCGTCCGCTCTGTTTGGTCAGGCCCTCCCCCAACCCTTCCCGCAGGCGGGAGGGGAGCAGAGCAGAGCAGAGATTACCCTTCGGGCGGCAGGTCGGTCACGGCTTTGTCGCCCGTTTGCAATCCATGCTTCAGCAGCATCGGGATGTTGGCGAATGCAAACAGCAACGTCAGCGGGATCGAGCCCCACAGCTTGAAGCCGACCCAGAAATCCCAGGTCGTGTTGCGCCACACCGCTTCGTTCAGCACCGCCATGAAGACGAAGAACACCGCCCAATTGCGCGTCAGCTTGCGCCAGCCATCGGCGGACAGGCCGGGATAGGCGGTGCCGAGCAGCGACTGGAGGAGCGGTCGCCCGGTGACGAGCCCGAAGGTCAGGATTGCGGCGAACATCGCGTAGATGATCGTCGGCTTCATCTGGATGAAGCGCTGGTCGTGGAAGTAGATCGTCAGCCCGCCGAACACGACGATCAGCGCGCCCGACAGCCACAGCATCGGCGAGATATGGCCGGTTTTAACCTTCGACACGATCATCGCCGCGACCGTGGCGATGATGAACGCGGTGGTGGCGGCGACGACGCGGACGATCGGCAGGCCGGGCGTGAGGAAATTCACCGCGAAGAAGATCGCGAGTGGGCCATAGTCGATGGCCATGCGGAGGCCGGGGGATAAGGGGGGCTTGGTGGGGGTCACGAGATCAATCCAGAATACCGTTCGTCCTGAGATTAGTCGAAGGACATGCCACAAACGGGCCGGTCCTTCGACTACGCTCAGGACGAACGGAAAAAGAGGGTCGGGGCGAATGGAGTAGCGTTACTTCCGAACGCTCTCGACGCCCGCGATGATCCGGCTGACCTCGTTAGCATCGAACGGCCGCAGGTCAGTCATGCCCTCGCCGATCCCGATCGCGTGGATCGGGAGGCCGTATTTCTCCGCCGCCGCAACGAGCACGCCACCGCGCGCGGTACCGTCGAGCTTGGTCATCACGAGCCCGGTGACGCCCGCGACTTCCTTGAAGACCTCGATCTGCTGGAGTGCGTTCTGGCCGGTGGTCGCATCGAGCACGAGGACGATGTCGTGCGGGCTCTCCGGGTTGATGCGACCGAGGACGCGGCGGATCTTCGCCAGTTCGTCCATCAGTTCGCGCTTGTTCTGCAAGCGCCCGGCGGTGTCGACGATCAGCACGTCGATGCCGGTCTCGGTCGCCTTCTTGACCGCGTCCCACACCACGCCTGCCGCGTCGCCGCCCTCGGGGCCGGTCACGATCGGCACGCCGACGCGCTCGGCCCAGGTGCGGAGCTGGCCGATCGCAGCCGCGCGGAAGGTATCGCCCGCCGCCAGCATCACGCCGTAATCCTGCTCCATCAGCAGATGCGCGAGCTTGGCGATGGTGGTGGTCTTGCCCGAGCCGTTGACGCCGATGACGAGGATCACCTGCGGGCGCGGGAAGGCGTCGATCTCGATCGGCTTGGCGACGGTGGCGAGGACCTTCTCGACCTCTTCCGCGACGATCACGCGGATGCCGAGCTCCTCCATGTTGCGCTCGAAGCTGCCCTCGGCGAGGCGGTGGCGGATGCGGCCGGCGGTCTCGGGGCCGAGATCGGAGGCGATCAGCGCTTCCTCGATGTCGTCGAGCGTCGCGTTGTCGAGCCGCGCGCCGCCGAGGCCGGCGAGGTTGCCGACGAGCCGGTCGGAGGTGCGCTTGAAGCCGCCGATCAGCTTGTCGTGCCAGGTTGGGGTGGTGCTCATAATGGTTCTCGTGTTGCGCTAAGGCGGTCGGACGTGGCGCCGGTGATCGTGATGCGGACGATGTCGCCGGGTATCGCAGGTTCGTCCAGTACGACTTCTGCGAAATTGCCGATATGGCCGCGGTCGCCGGGGCGTTCGACGAGTACGTCCTGCGAGGTGCCGACCACCGTTTGGAGCCAGTTCACTCGCGCCGTTTCACCGGCTTGGCGGAGCAGGGCGGCGCGTTGGCGGCGGACTTCGGGTTCGACTTGCGGCATCCGCGCGGCAGGGGTGCCGGCGCGCGGCGAATAGGGGAAGATGTGCGGGTGGACGATGTGGCAGTCGTCGATCAGCGCAAGCGTGTTGGCGAACATCGCCGCGTCCTCGGTCGGGAAGCCGGCGATCAGGTCTGCGCCGATCGCGATGTCGGGGCGGGCGGCTTTGAGGCGTTCGACGAGGGCGACGCTTTCGGCGCGCGAGTGGCGGCGCTTCATGCGCTTGAGGATCATGTCGTCGCCGGCCTGGAGCGAGAGGTGGACGTGCGGCATGATGCGCGCTTCGCCCGTGAGCAGCGCGAAGAGGCGGTCGTCGATCTCGATGCCATCGAGCGATGACAGGCGCAGGCGTTCCAGCTTTGGCACATGATTCAGGATGCGCTCGACGAGCTGGCCTAGCGTTGGCGTACCGGGAAGGTCGGGACCGTAACTGGTGAGGTCGACGCCGGTGAGGACGATCTCCCTGTGGCCTGAATCGACCAGGCCGGCGATCCGGTCGACGACCGCGCCGGCGGGGACCGAGCGGCTCGGGCCTCGGCCGAACGGGATCGCGCAGAAGGTGCAGCGATGGTCGCACCCGTTCTGGACCTCGACGAACGCCCGCGCGTGGGCGGAGAAGCTGGCGGCGAGATGCGGTGCGGTCTCGCGGATTTGCATGATGTCGGAGACGACAACCGGGGCCTCGGTCTGCCACGCTTGTGCGGTCAGCTTGTCCGCGTTGCCGATGACGCGGTCGACTTCGGGCATGGCGGCGAAGCTGGCGGGGTCGATCTGCGCGGCGCATCCGGTGACGACGATCTGGGCCTCGGGGCGGTCGCGCCTGGCCCGGCGGATGGCAACCCGTGTGGCTTTCACGGCGGCGTTGGTGACGGCGCAGCTGTTGACCACGACCATGTCCCGCCCGGCGACGAGCGCGCGGATGGTCTCGCTTTCGGCAATGTTGAGGCGGCAGCCGAGGCTGATGACCTCTGGCTGCGGGGCAGATGGCATAGCGCGCGATTTAGGAGGGGCGGGGGGGGAAGTCCACGCTTTGCGGTTTTATGGTCTGTGGGAAATGCCCGGCTGTCCACCGCCGTTCTCCTGCGAACGCAGGAGCCCAGGGGATCAAACGGAGCGCTGCTTGGTCCTGGGCTCCCGCCTTCGCGGGAGAACAGATTGAGGAGCGGTCCTTCACCCAACACCACCCCGGCGGAGGCCGGGGCCCAGTTGGGAGACGATGATGGTGAAGGACGGTCCGCGGTTACTGCGACCTTTCCAATTGGGCCCCGGCATCGGCCGGGGTGGCGTTTGGTGGGTCTTAGCTCGCCAATCGAGGCGCAATCCCTCGCGGTGGCGGCGCGTCGCGGTCGGGGCGCTGTGCCAGCAGTCGCTTTTCCGCCAGCAAGCGCCGGACCTGTGCCGTGCCGAGCGGTCGCCCGTACAGATATCCCTGGCCCTTCGTGCATCCGATCGCACGCAGACGCTCCTCGATTGCGGCGTCCTCGATTCCCTCTGCGGTCGTGGGCAGGTTGAGGCTGTCCCCCAGCCGCACGATCGTATTCACGATCGCCATGCTCTCCGGATTGTCGAGGATCGACGAGACGAAGCTCTTGTCGATCTTGATCCGGTCAAACGGCAGTGCCCTCAGATGCGCCAAGCTCGAATAGCCGGTGCCAAAGTCGTCAAGGGCGATGCGTATGCCTTGGTTCTTCAGGCTGCCGACGATCGACTGCGCGAGCGGGAGGTTGTCGAGCAGCGCACTCTCGGTAATCTCGATTTCAAGCCGGCTGGCGGGGAAGCCCGTCTCGACTAGCGTCTTGATGATCTTCTGTGCGAGCCACGCGTCGCGCAGTTGCAGCGGCGAGACATTGACCGACAGGCTGAGTGCCGCGTCCCAGTCGCGCGCGGCGGCGAATGCCTGGCGCATGATCGACAGCGAGAGCTCTCCGATCAGCCCGGTTTCCTCCGCGATCGGGATGAACACGTCGGGCGCGATCGTGCCGCGCGTCGGGTGTTCCCAGCGCGCCAGCACCTCGAAGCCGGTGATGAGGCCGGTGGTCAGGTCGACCTGCTGCTCGAAATACGGAACGACCTCCTGCGCCGGGATGGCACTGCGGAGACCTGCTTCGAGTTCGCCGCGCAGTTGCAGTGATTGCTCCATCGACGTGTCGAACCACGCGTGACGGCTGCGTCCGGCGGTCTTGGCAGCGTGGAGCGCGATGTCGGCGTTACGCAGCAGTGCGTCGATCGAGGGGCAATCGCGATCGGACAGGGCGATGCCAATCGAGACGCTGGTGTGGATGTCGACGCCGTTGGTGCGGAACGGCGATGCAAGGCCTGCGACCATGCGCTCGGCGATCCGGTCGGCGACGTTCTTGCGCGGAGAGTCGAAGACGAAGGTGCAGGCGAATTCATCGGCTCCCAGGCGCGCGAGCAGGCTGGTGCCGGGCGCGATCGCCGCGATCGTCTCCGCGACGTGAGCGAGCAACAGGTCGCCGACTGCATAGCCGTGCAGATCGTTGACGCTCTTGAAGTGATCGATGTCGATCGTCAGCATGGCCATCACCTTGCCGCGACGGCGGGCGCTGGAGAACAGCGTCGCCCCGTCTTCGGAAAGGCTGCGGCGATTGAGGAAGCCGGTGAGCGGATCACGCTGCGCAAGCGCGTGGGCATGGCGGCCGGCGTCGGTCAGGTCGCTCAACTCTTCCGATAACGCCCGGTATCGGAACCAGCCGAACAGGATCAGTGCCGCGTTCAATAGCAGCGCCGCGATCAAGGCGCGATCGATCACCGCATCGCTACCGTGCCACTGTGCCAGCGCCTTGACGATAGCGGTGCCCGCGGTGCCGACGAACAGAAGCAGTGCGGCGCCCGTGACGGCACCGGTCATGAATTCCCGACTGATGTTGCGGAGCGAACGCGTCGCTACCGACTTCACGGTCATGGGGTTGGCCTGTTCGGTCTTCTGATTGGCCTGCAGTGTGCCACGCGACCCGTGTAAGATATCTTAAGAAGCCGTGTAAGCGAGACGGGGCGAGGCGCAGGTGCGATTGGTTGCAGAGTACCGGGTACGGTATATGGCCAAGCAGCGATGAGTGGGTGCCGCCTGATCGTCCGATCCTCGACCCATCTTGCATCCGCCGCGGCGTTCCAGTAGGTGGCCCATCACGTTCCGTTACGGAGCGCATATGACGAGCATCCAAGGATGCACGCTGGCCGGCGAGGTTTCGCCCGCCGGCGCTTTTGCGTTTGGTGACGGTGATAGGGAGTATTTCGATGTTCGAAAGCCTGAGCGATCGACTTGGCGGCGTCTTCGACCGCCTTCGCGGCCGGGGTGCGCTGACCGAAGCGGACGTGCGTTCGGCGATGCGCGAGGTGCGCGTCGCGTTGCTCGAAGCCGACGTCGCGCTGCCCGTGGCGCGCGAGTTCGTCGACAAGGCGACCGAGAAGGCGATCGGCCAGAACGTCCTGCGCTCGGTCACGCCGGGTCAGCAGGTCGTCAAGATCGTCAGCGATGCGCTGGTCGAGATGCTTGGTTCCGAGGCTTCCGAGCTCGAGCTGGGCGTCACCCCGCCGGCCGTGATCATGATGGTCGGCCTCCAGGGTTCGGGCAAGACGACCACCACCGCCAAGATCGCCAAGCGGCTGGCGGCCGGGCAGGCCAATTTCGGACAGGGCGCTCGCGAGCGCAAGAAGGTGCTGATGGCGTCGCTCGACGTCAATCGCCCGAACGCGCAGGAGCAGCTGGCGACACTCGGCACGCAGATCGACGTCGCGACGCTGCCGATCGTGCAGGGCCAGCAGCCCGTCGATATCGCGCGCCGCGCGATGCAGGCGGCCAAGCTCCAGGGCTATGACGTCCTGATGCTCGACACAGCCGGCCGACTCCATGTCGACCAGGCGTTGATGGACGAGATGAAGGCGGTTGCCGACGTCGCGAACCCGGCCGAGATCCTGCTGGTCGTCGATTCGCTGACCGGTCAGGACGCAGTCAACGTCGCGCAGAACTTCAGCGATCAGGTGCCGCTGACGGGCATCGTGCTGACCCGCATGGACGGCGATGCTCGTGGCGGCGCGGCGCTGTCGATGCGCGCGGTCACCGGCAAGCCGATCAAGTTTGCAGGGACCGGCGAGAAGCTCGACGCGCTCGAGGCGTTCCATCCCGAGCGCGTCGCCGGCCGCATCCTCGGCATGGGCGACGTCGTCAGCCTGGTCGAGCGCGCCGCGGAGTCTATCCAGCAGGAAGACGCCGAGCGGATGGCCGCCAAGATGGCCAAGGGTCAGTTCGACATGAACGACCTGCGTGCCCAGTTGGCGCAGATGCAGCGGATGGGCGGACTCGGCGCGCTGGCGGGTATGATCCCCGGCATGAAGAAGGCGCAGGGGGCGGTCGCGTCGGTCGGTGGCGAAAAGGTGCTGGTGCACATGGACGCGATGATCGGATCGATGACGATCAAGGAGCGCAACAAGCCCGAACTGATCAACGCCAAGCGCAAGATCCGTATCGCCAAGGGCTCCGGCACCACGGTGCAGGAGGTCAACAAGCTGCTCAAGATGCACCTCGAAATGTCGACCGCCATGAAGAAGATCAAGAAGATGGGCGGCATGAAGGGCATGATGGCGATGCTCGGCAAGGGCGGCATGGGTGGCGGTCTCGGTGGCATCGGCAATGCGATTGGCGGGCCGCAGATGGGCGACATGCTCAACAAGGCTGGCGCTGGTGGCCTGCCGGGCGGTGGCGGCGGTCTGCCGGGGCTTGGTGGCCCCAAGATGCCGCAGATGCCTGCCGGTTTCGACGATTTTCTGAAGAAGAAATAATCTCTTATCCAACCACGACACCTCGGCTCGCGCTGGGGAACCTATCTAGAAAACGAAGGAAAATATCATGGCAATCAACATTCGCCTCGCGCGCGGTGGCTCCAAGAAGCGTCCCTATTACAAGATCGTCGTTGCCGATGCGCGTAGCCCGCGTGATGGCCGCTTCATCGAAAAGATCGGCAACTACAACCCGCTCCTCGCCAAGGACAACGAGCAGCGCGTGCAGCTCGACGCCGACCGCGCGAAGCATTGGCTGAGCGTCGGCGCGCAGCCGACCGACCGCGTTGCGCGCTTCCTCGATCAGGCTGGCGTGCTCGAGCGTTCGGCGCGCAACAACCCGAACAAGGGCAAGCCCGGCGAGAAGGCCACCGAGCGCGCTGAAGAGCGTGCGACCAAGGCGGCTGAAGCTGCAGAGGCCGAAGCAGCTGCAAAGGCTGCACCTGCTACGGGTAGCAACGAAGAGACCGAGCAGGTCGTCGCTGCCGAAGTCGAAGACGCTACGAGCGCTTCGTAAGATTTGGGGCGGTCGGGAAACCTCGGCCGCCCTTGTTTTGTCATTTCTCCAACCCCGTCATCCCAGTGAAAGCTGGGATCCAGAGCCAGGGACGGCAGCGTTCGTGACCCTGGATCCTGGGTCGAGCCCAGGATGACGGATTGGGTAGTGGACGCGCTCCGCACCCGATCGGCCGTTCGTGCGTTCTTCATCGGTAACCCCGAACAGGAGCGCATGATGGCCCCCGAATCCGACCCCCGCACAGCCCCCGCACCCGAGGACATCGAAGATGCCACCAACCAAGGCGTCTCCGCCGACGACCCCGCCGAAGGCTCCGACGACACCCCCGGCCGCGACCCCGGTTCTGCCGAAGGCTGAGAAGGCGGCTCCGCGCAAGGATGAGGTGACGCTTGCCGTCGTCATCGGTGCGCATGGCATCGGTGGCGAAGTACGGCTGAAGGTCTTCGCCGAGAATTTTGGAAGCTATAAGAGCTTCAATGATGGCGCGCTGTCGCTGAAGTCTGCGCGCAGCGGCAACAACGGCATGATCGCACGGTTCGCCGAGGTGGCCGACCGCAATGCCGCTGAGGCAATGCGTGGGACCGAACTGACCGTGCCGCGGGCTTCGCTGCCGCCGCTTGAAGAGGGCGAGTATTATCATACCGACCTGATCGGACTCGATGTCGTTTCGACCGACGGGGAGGCGATCGGGCGTGTCGTGGCGATCGACAATTTCGGTGCCGGCGATGTCATCGAGATCGAGCGGCCGACCGCCAAGCGTTTCATGGTGCCGATGCGGGTCGAGGCGGTGCCCGAGTGGGATGCCGAGCGGCTCGTGGTCGAGGCCTCCTTCGCCGCCGAATAGTCATCGCCGCAGCGGCCGTTGCTCGGCAAGCATGTTGCGGATCGTGGTGGCGGCGACGCCGGCTTCGCCCATTGCGTGGCTGATCTGGTCTAGCCCCTTCACGACGTCGCCAGCCGCGAACAGGCCGGGGATCGAGGTGCGCTGGTGCGAGTCGACCTCCAGGCACCCGTCCTCGGACGCGCTCGCGCCGGCGGCGACGGCGAGTTCCGAGCGGATCACCGAGCCTAGCGCGGGATAGACGCTGTCGAACGCCATCCGCCCTTCGACCGTATCGAGCGCGAGCTTGCCCTCCTCGATCGCGTAGTTGCCGCAGGGGCCGCCGACGCGGACGATGCCGGCTTCGTCTAGGGCAGCCTCGCATTTCGGATCGAGATCGTGGCCACCCTTGGGAGCGATGAGCGTCACGTCCTTTGTGTAGCCGCGGAGGAACAGGGCCTCGCGCATGCCGTGGTCGCCGGTGCCGATGACGCCGACGCGCTTGTCGGTGACTTCGTAGCCGTCGCAGATCGGGCAGTAGCGGAACAGTCCCGCCTCCAACGCCTCGTCATGAACGGCATCGGGGATGTCCGGGCGGTTGTTGACGACCCCGGTGGCGAGCAGGACGCTCCGCGCGCGGGCCCGCCGATCGCCGAGCCGCACGGTGAAGCCGTCCTCGTCGACCTCGATCGCATCGACCCGGACACCCTCACGCACCGCACCATATTTCTCCGCTTGCGCGAGCATCGACGCGAGCAGATCGGTGCCGCGGATACCTTTGGGATAGCCGGCGTGGTTGTGCGTGCAGGGGATCAGCGCTGCGCGGCTGCTGCCGCAATCGAACAGCCGGATCGAGAGGTGGAACCGGGCGAGATAGATGGCCGCGGTCAGCCCGGCCGGGCCGGCGCCGATGATGATGCAATCGTCCATTCGCCGCGAGCGTTTCGCCAGCGTAATTGTTCCACTGCGCCGATCCGTATAGGTGCTGGGCGCATTCGGCGCCGCACGATGGCGCAAACGCATAGAGAATTGGACGCTGTGACTTTCGCTGCCACGATATTGACGCTGTATCCGGAGATGTTTCCCGGGCCGTTGGGGACGTCGCTTGCGGGCCGGGCGCTGGGGGAGGGGCGGTGGTCCTGCTCGCCGGTGCAGATCCGGGATTTTGCTACCGACAAGCACAAGTCCGTCGACCATACCCCGGCTGGTGGTGGTGCGGGGATGGTGCTGCGGGCCGACGTTGTGGCCTCTGCGATCGACAGCGTTGCCGATGGGCGGCCGGTGCTGGCCATGACCCCTCGGGGGAAGCCTCTTACCCAGGAGCGGGTTCGCGAACTCGCGCAAGGCCCCGGCGTCACCATTTTGTGCGGTCGGTTCGAGGGGTTCGACGAGCGGCTGTTCGAGGCGCGCGCAATCGAGGAAGTCTCGATCGGCGACTACATCCTGTCGGGCGGCGAGATGGGGGCGCTGGTGCTGCTCGATGCTTGCATTCGACTGCTTCCCGGCGTAATGGGCGCGGCTTCTAGTGGGGATGACGAGAGCTTCGAAACGGGGCTGCTCGAATATCCGCACTATACCCGACCTCAGATATGGGAAGGGCGCACGATCCCGCAGGTGCTGCGATCGGGGGATCATGCGAAGATCGCGGCATGGCGCAAACGCCGTGCGGAGATCGATACACGGTCACGGCGACCGGACCTTTGGGAGCGCCATGAGGGTGCTCGGGTCCAGTCGCCCTCTGGCGCGCAGCGACACGAGGACGAGACATGAACCTGTTGCAGACGATCGAAGCCGAGAACATCGCGAAGTTCCTGGCCAACAAGACGATCCCCGATTTCCGCCCTGGCGATACGCTGAAGGTCGGCGTGAAGGTCGTCGAAGGCGAGCGCACGCGTATTCAGAACTACGAGGGCGTGTGCATCGCGCGCTCGAACAAGGGCATGGGCTCGAACTTCACCGTACGTAAGATGAGCTTCGGCGAGGGCGTCGAGCGCGTCTTCCCGCTCTACTCGCCGAACGTCGATTCGATCGAAGTCGTCCGCAAGGGCGCCGTGCGTCGCGCCAAGCTGTATTACCTGCGTGGCCGCACCGGCAAGGCAGCGCGTATCGCCGAGCGTCGCGACATGCGCCCTGCGAAGGGCACCGCAGCCGCCGAGTAATCGGAGCCTGCCAGAGTTGAGGAAGGGCGCGGGGGCGATGGTCCCCGCGCCCTTTTTCGTTGTGCGGGGGGTAGGGGCTGGTTGGGGCGGCAAGTGGTTGGAAGCGCTGCGGTTTCTGTGCGGCGCGCGTCTATGCTGCAGTGCGGAAGTATAAGAAGTATAGACGCTGGGAAGCATTTTCGCCGCGGCTGTGGCGTAGGGGTGTGGGGGCGGTGTCGCGGTTAAAGGGGCGTTCGTAGGCATCCGGCGACGGTGCGCTTCTCGTGGCGTGTAGGACAGTTGATTAGCAATTTGGCGTGTGGTGGCCGTGGTGTCTGCGCGCCTCTTCTGTCCTTGGGGTGTGGGAGGCGGTTTTTTGGGCGGACAGGGACGCGCGTTCCTGCGCAGGCCTGCTCCCGCTTCCTTGTTCTCCCGCGAAGGCGGGAGTCCAGTCTGGGCCCCCGCCTTCGCGGGGGAACAAGCTTTGGGGTGGCCGTTCTTTGGAGGGCGGGGCCTTGCCATGCTGAGCGCCGCTTGGGGCACTGCCCCACCCCGACCCTCCCCTGAAGGGGAGGGAGTTATGCCTTTCACCCAGACGCATTCCGCATCCCGCAGTGCGTCGTCATCCCCGCGCAGGCGGGGATCCATATCCTCAGGAGTTCTTGATCATATTGCGAGGCCAGCCATTATGGGTTCCCGCCTCCGCGGGAATGACGATCGTTGGCCGGGCAGGACGTAACCCCCCCACCCGTCATCCTGACGAAAGTCAGGACCCAGAGCCAGGCAGCGTGGCGTTCGTGACCCTGGGTCCTGACTTTCGTCAGGATGACGGTGGGGGCGGGGAGGCGTTTCGCTTGTAGTCACGAACGCTGCCGTCCGAAGGGCGGGTCTTAGCGGGGCGGCCGCGCCTCCGCTGGCCCGCAGGCGGCCGTCAGCCCACCTCAACCGCCCGTCAGGCGTCGCGCCATGTCCCCGGTGCCAAATCCGTCAAGGTCCACTCGCCGATGCTCCACCGGACCAGCCGCAGCGTCGGGTGGTCGATCGCGGCGGTCATGCGGCGGACCTGGCGGTTGCGGCCTTCGCGGATCGTTATCTTGAGCCAGCAATCGGGGATGCTCGCGCGGACGCGGATCGGCGGCACGCGCGGCCAGAGGTCGGGCGCGTCGATCCGCTCGACGTCGGCGCGGGCAGGGCCGTCCTTCAGCACGACGCCCTGTCGCAACCGATCGAGCGCGGCGGGATCGGCATCGCCCTCGACCTGCACGAGATAGGTTTTCGGCAGCTTGAACTTCGGGTCCGCGATCCGCGCCTGGAGGCGACCGTCGTCGGTCAGCAGCAACAGCCCCTCGCTATCGCGGTCGAGCCGCCCCGCCGGATAGACTCCCGGCACATCGACGAACTGCGACAGCGTCGCGCGGGGCGTCGGACTGTTCACGTCGGTGAACTGGCTGAGGACGTCGTACGGTTTGTTGAACAGGATTACCCGGGGCATGGCGGGGGCTTTAGAGGGATTGTCGACCGGGTTCGACCGTAATTCCTCCCCTGCAAGGGGAGGTGGCAGCGCACAGCGCTGACGGAGGGGTGACCCGCTCACGATAGGGCGTCACCCCTCCGTCGCTTCGCGCCACCTCCCCTTACAGGGGAGGATAGGATTAAAGAACGATCTGATGGATTGGCGGAGTGGCTGGTACTGGTCAGGCGGAGGGGGAGGACAATCTCACCGCCCCGGTCCCGCGATAGCGGCGGGTTGGTATAGGTTGCCGAGTTGCTTCGCGGCCGCTTGCCCGCCCAAAAGATGAGCCTTGGTCAGAATGTAGCGAGGGAAACGAGTTACGAGATAGTCATGTCGGAACCATCGGCGGAACTCAGCTAGAGCTTCATTGGGATAAGCCCAAGGGAACTGCGGGTTGCTAGCAGACTGCGGATAGTAGATCGGATAGTTATGCTCAAACTTAACGCGAGGCCCGAACATTGTTTCGAAGCTGCTGGCATTCCAGTGATCGCCCCAGCAGCGCCCCACGCTAATGTCAGGTATGGTTTTATCATTTACGGCCAAGTCGGCATTTATGAGATCGATTACTAATCCACTCACCTCATTGAAAATTATAAAGTGGCCGTCTGGGGCGCCTCCTTGCAGAAGAGAAACCCTGTCATGGTGATACTTCCACTTATCAGGTGGCGCGTATCCAAGAGCCTGATAAATAAAGCTCTGAAGCCCAAACCTAGCAAGATTTCGGTAATTTTTAATAGCCGTTTCGTTAGTGCGCTGCGCCTCAAAAGCAAAATATTCGATCACTGCCATGCAGACTACATCAGGATAGGCATAGTGTGGAGAGCCGCCTGTCTTCGTCTCGATATAAAGGCTTGGCTCATCATAGCCGTTTCGGGATAGGTAATCTCTAAAGAAAGTCAGTCTTCCCTTCGGAAAAACCCCTGTGATCTGGGCTTCCGCCCATTCTTGGCTCAACTCCTGAATTGTTTTGCGCGCTGCTCCAGACATTTCGGCAAGACCACGTTGTGTCAGAAAAGGGACGCCGTTTTCCAGCACGCCCATTTCCACACCTGCCACAACCCGTTCAACCTCAACACCGAGATCGAGAACTCCCTGTCGAGGGATGGGTGCAGTTAACGCGTTACCTGTGGTCAAAGGCGCATATCCTTACAAACGTCGTGGCAGAGTTCTATATATTCCGGAACACGACCTAACGATTTAATCATCATATGTTACGCGAGAACGTCAGCCTGACAAGGGGGCGATTTTAATACGTCGAACTGCCCGAACCGCAGGCGATTATTAGTTGCTTGGCGTATACTGCCCCGTGGCCTCATCGCCAAATGATCCTTCATCGCTTGCTTGATGGGCTTTCATGATGCCGGTGATTTGGAAGGAAGCGCCATCAACGGTGGCCCGTTAAATATTGGAGGCGTCGTAGAATTAAAAAAGCCGCGGTGTTTCCACCGCGGCCCGTTCGTTCGATTAACAATTCCCCAACCCTTACTGGTCGAGGAAGCTCCGCATCTTGCGGCTACGCGACGGATGCTTCAGCTTCCGCAGTGCCTTCGCCTCGATCTGGCGGATGCGTTCGCGCGTCACGCTGAACTGCTGGCCGACTTCCTCGAGCGTGTGGTCGGTGTTCATGCCGATGCCGAAGCGCATGCGCAGCACGCGCTCTTCGCGCGGCGTCAACGACGCCAGCACCCGCGTCACCGTCTCCTTCAAGTTCGCCTGGATCGCGGCGTCCACCGGGATGATCGCGTTCTTGTCCTCGATGAAGTCGCCGAGATGCGAATCCTCCTCGTCGCCGATCGGCGTTTCGAGGCTGATCGGCTCCTTGGCGATTTTCATCACCTTGCGGACCTTCTCGAGCGGCATGGAGAGGCGCTCGGCCATCTCCTCCGGGGTCGGCTCGCGGCCCTGCTCGTGGAGGAACTGGCGGCTGGTGCGGACCAGCTTGTTGATCGTCTCGATCATGTGGACCGGGATGCGGATCGTGCGCGCCTGGTCCGCGATCGAGCGGGTGATCGCCTGGCGGATCCACCAGGTCGCGTAGGTGCTGAACTTGTAGCCTCGGCGATACTCGAACTTGTCGACCGCCTTCATCAGGCCGATATTGCCCTCCTGGATGAGATCCAGGAACTGCAGGCCGCGGTTCGTGTATTTCTTGGCGATCGAGATCACCAGCCGCAGGTTCGCCTCGACCATCTCCTTCTTGGCGATCCGCGCCTCGCGCTCGCCCTTCTGGACCATGTTGACGATCCGGCGGAACTCGGTGAGCGCCATGCCGGTCTGCTGCGTGATGTCGGCGATCTCGGCGCGGATGCGCTCGACCGCCTCGCCCTCGTTCGCGACGAACGCGGTCCACTTCTTGTCGACCTTGTTGACCGTCGTCAGCCAGTTCTCGTCGATCTCGTGACCGATATAGCGATCGAGGAAGTCCTTGCGCGGCACCTTGTGGCGCTCGGCGAGGCGCAGCATCTGGCCGCCCAGCGCGGTCAGGCGACGGTTATAGGCATAGAGCTGATCGACCAGATATTCGATCTTGGCGTTGTGGAACTGGACGCTCTCGACTTCCGCCGTGAGTTCCTCGCGCAGCTTCTGGTACTTGCGCTCGTCGGCCGCGGAGAAATCGCCGCCGATGCCCATCGCGTCGACGCGGGCTTGCTGGATCTTGCTGAACTTCTTGTAGAGCGCGGTGATGCTGGCGAAGCGCTCGAGCGCGATCGGCTTGAGCTGTTCCTCCATCTGCGCGAGGCTGAGGGTGTTGTCCTCCTCCTCGTCGTCCGATGCGCGCGGAGTCCGGCGCTCGCCGTCCTCGTCCTCGTCGGCGGACGGCTCTTCGGGCTCGGCCTCTTCCTTGAACGAAGGGCCGGCGTTCTTCTCGCTGATCTCGCCGTCGTCGGCTTCGCCGTCCTCGGCCATCGCTTCCGGCGCAGGGTCCTTCGACAGCATCGCATCGAGATCCATGATCTCACGCAGCTGCATCGTGCCCTCGTTCAGCGCGGTCGACCAGTCGATGATCGCGTTGAAGGTGATCGGCGATTCGCAGAGACCCAGGATCATCGTGTCGCGACCCGCCTCGATCCGCTTGGCGATCGCGATCTCGCCCTCGCGGCTGAGCAGCTCGACCGCGCCCATCTCGCGCAGGTACATGCGGACCGGATCGTCGGTGCGATCGATCGTCTCTTTCTTCTTCTCAATCGCGGGGCCTGTGTCGGCATCCGCGTCGGCGGCCTCCGGCTCGTCCTCGTCGTCCTTGGCGGGCTCGGTCTCGCCGTCCTCGCCGGCTTCGTCGTTCTCGACGATGTTGATGCCCATCTCGCTCAGCGCAGCGCTGATGTCCTCGATCTGGTCGGACGACATCTCGCCCTGCGGCAGCGCCTCGTTGAGCTGCTCATAGGTGATGTAGCCGCGCTTCTTGGCGCGCGCGATGACCTTCTTGATCGACGCATCGTTCATGTCGATCAGCGGCGCATCGCCGGTTTCGTTCGTCTCGGCGGGTTCCGCCATGTTCGCCTTAGCCATCAATCGCCCTCGGTACCCAACGCTCGGGCGTCTTCGTTCGACTGTACAAGATTTGCAAGTCGGACTTCCAACGCCTGTTTCTCTCTTACCATAGCCACTTGTCGTTCGAACGCCTCTTCGGTGAAGTGCGTCTGCATCGCCGCGGTCGCCTGCTTCAATGCCGCGTCTACCTCAGGCCGCGCGACCATGATCGCGATCGCCTCGTCGAGGTCGGCACGGACGCGGGCTGGATCGGCCGTGGTCTGCGTGAACGAGTAGGGCATCGTATCGGCTCTCAACAGGTCACTCGCGACTGAATTGAAACCGGACCTCGCCAATATGGTGAGCAAGCGCCCGCTATCAAGCTTCTGGTCCTCAAGTGCAACATCTACGACGGCCTCGAACAAACGACCGAGCGCGCCGTCGATCATTTGCAGCGAGCCGAGCACCTCCATGTGGCGCGCGATCTCGACCGGGTGGCGGATCAGGCCGGCGAGCACCGCCTTGGCCAATACGCGGTCGATGCCGGTGGCGAGGAAGGCCTTCGCGTCTTCGGTGACGGGCGCGGCGGGGGGCTTCCAGCCGCCTTTAGGGCGCTCGCCTCTAGGTACGAAGGGCGCGCGGACGGGTTTGAAATGCTCGTAGAAGCGGTTCTTGAACTCGGCGTGGTATTGCTGCTTCACCGACGGGTCGGCGATGCCTTCGGCGAGTTCGTGGAGGCGGCGCTTGAGGCCGGCACGCTGTTCGGGGGTGTCGAGCGCCTCGGCGGCGACTTCGGAGGCCCAGAGCCGGTCGACGAGCTGTTCGGGGGTTTTGAGCAACGCTTCGAACGCGGCGGGGCCGCCCGAGCGGACGAGATCGTCGGGGTCCTGGCCTTGCGGGAGCGTGACGAAGGCGAGGCTGCGGCCGGGGGCGAGCAGCGGGAGCGCGCGGTGGGCGGCCCGGAGCGACGCCTTCTGGCCGGCGCCGTCGCCGTCGAAGCAGAGCAGGGGGACGTCGACCATCCGCCACAGCCGTTCGAGCTGCGCTTCGGTGAGCGCCGTGCCGAGCGGGGCGACCGCTTCGCCGAACCCGGCCTGGGCGAGTGCGATGACGTCCATGTATCCCTCGACCACCAGCACGCGGCCCGATTTGCGCGAGGCGGGGGCGGCCTTGTCGAGATTGTAGAGCGTGCGGCCCTTGTCGAAGAGCGGCGTGTCGGGGGAGTTGAGGTACTTCGGCTCGCCACCGTCGAGCACGCGGCCGCCGAACGCGATCGTCCGGCCGCGGGGGTCGCGGATCGGGATCATCAGGCGGCCACGGAACCGGTCGTACGGGTCCTTGCCTTCGACCGATATCAGCATGCCGGATTCGACCAGCATCGGGTCGCCGTAGTCCTTGAGCGCGGTCTTGAGCTTGCCGCGGCTGTCGGGGGCGAACCCCATGCCGAACGCGCGCGCCGTCTCGGGCTTGATCCCGCGGCGGTCGAGAAGCGCGCGAGCTTCGGTGCCGGGGAGGCCGTTCAGTTGCTCGGTGAACCAGTCGGCGGCGTCGGACATTACCTCGTGCAGGCCCTTGGCGCGCTCGGCCTTGGCGGCGGATTGGCGGTCCATCGCGGGCATGTCCATCCCGGCGGCCTGCGCGAGTTCCTTGACCGCGTCCATGAAGGGGAGGCCGCGCTGGTCGGTCATCCACTTGATCGCGTCGCCGTGGGCCGAGCAGCCGAAGCAGTGGTAGAAGCCCTTGTCGTCGTTGACGTAGAACGACGGCGTCTTCTCGTTGTGGAATGGGCAGCAGCCCTTGTGCTCGCGACCGGCCTTGGTGAGCTTGGTGGTCTTGCCGACGAGCGCCGAGAGCGAGGTGCGGCCGCGGAGTTCGTCGAGGAATTGTGGGGTTAGGGCCACTTAACTCGCCCCGCCCACGACAGAGCCCCCCCGCCCGCTTGCGGGAGGGGGCTGGGGGGTGGGCGCGCGCTCGGTTCCGATCGCTGCGGTCAGAATTGTCTCCAATACGCCGGGCATGTTCGAGGTCAGATCATTGTTCCAGAAGCGGACGACGCGGTAGCCGGCGGCTGCGAGTGCTTGCGTCCGGCTCGCATCATAGGCGGAAGCTTCGACGTGCTGGCTACCGTCCAGCTCGACGATCAGCTTGTGCGAGCGGCATACGAAGTCGGCGAAATATCCGGCGATCGGCATCTGGCGGCTGAACTTCAGGTCCTGCAACCTGGAGCCCTTCAGCTGCCGCCATAGCATCTGCTCGGCATTCGTCGCGTCGTTGCGGAGGTCGCGTGCTCTCTCTGTTGGTCGGTCCAGTCGATGGCGCGGGCCCACCCCTCGGTCCCCTCCCGCTTGCGGGAGGGGAGGAAGAAGGGGGCCGCCCTTATCCATTTACGACAGCGCTGCCTTTACCAGGCCGCTGGCCTTGCTCATGTCCAGCTCGCTGGCATGGCGGGCCTTCAGTTCGGCCATCACGCGGCCCATGTCCTTCATGCCCGACGCGCCGAGTTCCGCCTTGATCGCCTCGATCGCCGCCGATGTTTCCGCCTCGCTCATCTGCTGCGGGAGGAAGCGTTCGATCACCGCGACCTCCGCGGTCTCCGCATCGGCGAGCTCCTGGCGGCCGCCCTTCGAGAACATCTCGATCGACTCGCGGCGCTGCTTGACCATCTTCTGCAGCACTTCGATCACCAGCGCATCGTCGCTCTCGGGCGCCTTTCCGGTCCGCGCCTCGATGTCGCGGTTCTTGATTGCGGCCTGGATCAACGAGATAGCGTTGCGGCTCTGCTTGTCGCCGGCCTTCATGGCGGTCAGCTGCGCAGCCTTGATGTCGTCGCGAATCATGTACTGGTCTTTCAGGCGGTTCGGGATAGCCCGACGGGATAGCGCGTCCGCCGAATGTTTAACAGATTGACGCTGCGGCGCGGCGGCCTTAGCGGACACCACTTAGCGACATCGACAATCTAAAGAGAGTGCCCAGCCTGATGGCCGACGCCCTGCCAACACCCGTGCCTGTGGCAAAGCCAGCCGGCGCCACCGGCGTCCTCGTCCTCGCCAATGGCGACGTGATCTGGGGTCGCGGGTTCGGCGCGGAGGGCAGTGCGGTCGGCGAAGTGTGCTTCCACACCGCCATGACCGGCTATCAGGAGGTGCTGACCGACCCGTCCTTCGCCGGGCAGATGATCTGCTTCACGTTTCCGCACATCGGCAACGTCGGCGCGAACCCCGACGACGTCGAGGCGGACGACCCGCATGCACTCGGTATCATTGTCCGCGAGGACGTGACGCAGCCGTCGAGCTTCCGCGCCGTCGAGGGGCTGGATGGCTGGATGAAGCGGCATGCGCGGATCGGCCTGTCGGGCGTCGACACGCGCGCGCTGACGCGGCGGATCCGGGTCGCGGGCGCGCCTAATGGCGTGATCGCGCATTCGGCGAGTGGCGAGTTCGACGTGCCGGCGTTGCTGGCGATGGCGCGGGCGTGGCCGGGGCTGGAGGGGATGGACCTCGCCAAGGACGTGTCGACCGAGATGCACTATGGCTGGGGTGAGGATGCGCCCGGCGGGGTTTGGAAGCTGGGCTTCGGATATTCTTCTTCCCCCCTCCCGCAGGCGGGAGGGGCCGGGGGTGGGCTCGCGCCTTCCTCGACAGACGGCGGTGCGGTCGAGCATTCTTCCACCGTCCCCCCGGCAGGTGAGCGCGAGCCCACCCCCAACCCCCTCCCGCTTGCGGGAGGGGGCTCAAGTGAAGCTCGCCCCCATGTCGTCGCGATCGATTACGGCTCTAAGCGCAACATCTTCCGCAACCTCGTCGCGGCCGGCGCCAAGGTGTCCGTCGTAAGCGCCACCGCCAGTTTCGACGACGTGATGGCACTCGCCCCCGACGGCATCTTCCTGTCGAACGGCCCCGGCGACCCCGCCGCGACCGCCGAATACGCGGTGCCAGTGATCCGCGAACTGCTCGATACGGGCAAGCCGCTGTTCGGCATCTGCCTCGGCCACCAGTTGCTCGGCCTCGCGGTCGGCGCGACCACGACCAAGATGTTCCAGGGCCACCGCGGCGCCAACCACCCGGTCAAGCGCCTTTCCGACGGTGCGGTCGAGATCACCAGCATGAACCACGGCTTCGCAGTCGAGCGTGACAGCCTGCCGGCGAACGTCCGCGAGACGCATGTGTCGCTGTTCGACGGGTCGAATGCCGGGCTGGAACTGACCGACAAGCCGGCGTTCTCCGTGCAGTATCATCCGGAGGCGAGCCCGGGGCCGCAGGACAGCCTGTATCTGTTCGAACGGTTTGTTGGATCGCTGTAGATGGGCCGTGACGTTTCGGATTATGTAGCCTTGGCTCTGGTGGCGGATTTGCGCACCGAGCGTGGATACTTTTCCGACAGACCAACAGATTTTAGCGGTGACATCGACCAGATTAAGGTCAAGGCTGAAGAAATATTAGGCTTTGGTATTTCTGATTATGTTCTGCAGCAGGTAATTAGGACTTTAGCTGACTGCCAACTCATTCGAGTAACAGATGATCATTTTTCAGGCACGTTTATCAAAGTTAAAGTAACTGGTCTTGATCAATTTGTTGAAAATGCAAAGGCTGACATTAATCGGGCCATCGAAGAGGGCGGTGAACGTGAGATAATCACCAAACCCTCTGATTATCCCAATGCGTCGGCGTTACGAAAGCATGAGCTGTTTGAGGACTATGACGAACTGGGATCGGTTTGGCTGAATCGAGCACTCGATGGCTTGCGGAAGCAAGTTGAAGAGTTGGGTTCGTTAGATGCAGTAATTGGGCAGGCCAGGGGTGAAACTTTGCCGGCACCGGCCTCAGATCGAGTGGTCACGTTCTCCGATAACCAAATTACGGAGCTCGACGAAAAGGCGACTGCGGTTATCGATGCTGTTTCTGCTCAAAATCAGATCGATGGCGTTCCCGGATTAAGAGAGCTTGTTTTGGGCCAGCTCAAGGCAGGTCGAGAGTTGCTCCGAGCTGGAAGCTTTCGCCTGTATTTCCTTGAATTGACGCTAATTGAAACGCTTAGAATGCTAGCGAAAAGATACGAAAAAGAGGCGATCGGTGGACTGGCCTCTACGCTTATCGCGGCCTTGCTGAAGCATATTGGAATTGAAGCATAATGCCAAAACGCACCGACATCTCCTCGATCCTCGTCATCGGCGCAGGACCCATCGTCATCGGCCAGGCGTGCGAGTTCGATTATTCGGGCACGCAGGCGATCAAGGCGTTGAAGGAGGAGGGCTATCGTATCGTCCTCGTCAATTCGAACCCCGCCACGATCATGACCGATCCGGAGCTGGCCGACGCGACATATGTCGAGCCGATCACGCCGGCGATCGTCGCCAAGATCATCGAGAAGGAGCGCCCCGACGCGATCCTGCCGACGATGGGCGGGCAGACCGCGCTGAACACGGCGTTGGCGCTGTTCCATGACGGTACGCTGGAGAAGTACGGCGTGACGATGATCGGGGCGGATGCCGATGCGATCGACATGGCGGAGGACCGGCTGAAGTTCCGCGACGCGATGGACCGGATCGGGCTGGAAAGCGCGCGCTCGGCGATCGCACATACTGTCGAGGAAGCGCTCGAAGGGCTTGAGAAGACGGGGCTTCCGTCGATCATCCGGCCGAGCTTCACGATGGGCGGCTCGGGCGGCGGCATCGCGTATAACCGCGAGGAATTCATCGCGATCGTCCGCAACGGGCTCGATCTGTCGCCGACCACCGAGGTGCTGATCGAGGAATCGCTGCTCGGCTGGAAAGAATACGAGATGGAGGTGGTGCGCGATCGCAACGACAACGCGATCATCATCTGCTCGATCGAGAACGTCGATCCGATGGGCGTCCATACCGGCGACTCGATCACCGTCGCGCCGGCGCTGACGCTGACGGACAAGGAATATCAGATCATGCGCAACGCATCGATCGCGGTGTTGCGGGAGATCGGTGTCGAAACAGGCGGTTCTAACGTCCAGTTCGCAGTGAATCCGAAGGACGGCCGGCTGGTCGTCATCGAGATGAACCCACGCGTGTCGCGCTCGTCCGCGCTGGCATCGAAGGCTACCGGCTTCCCGATCGCTAAGGTCGCAGCCAAGCTGGCGGTCGGCTATACGCTCGACGAGATCACCAACGACATCACGGGTGCCACGCCCGCGTCGTTCGAGCCGACGATCGATTACGTCGTGACCAAGATCCCGCGTTTCGCGTTCGAGAAGTTCAAGGGTGCGTCGAGCACGCTCGGCACCGCGATGAAGTCGGTCGGCGAGGTGATGGCGATCGGCCGCAACATCCACGAGTCGATGCAGAAGGCGTTGCGCGGGCTCGAGACGGGCTTGTCGGGCTTCAACCAAGTCGATCATCTGGTCGGCGCGCCGCGTGCGGAGATCGAGGCGGCATTGGCCGTTGCGACGCCGGATCGGTTGCTGGTGGCGGCGCAGGCGCTGCGCGAGGGCTTCACGGTTGCCGAGGTGCATGCGATCGCGAAGTATGATCCGTGGTTCCTGGAGCGGATCGCCGAGATCATCGCGGCCGAGGCCGAGGTGATGAAGGACGGCCTGCCGATCGACGCGCCCGGCATGCGGCGGCTGAAGAGCATGGGGTTCAGCGACAAGCGGCTGGCGTGGCTGGCGCTGCAATCCGCCAATCTGCGCGGCATGAACCGCGGGATCGCGCGTGGGTCGGGGCTGATTCACGAGGTCGTCAAGGCGATGACCGGCGGCGTGACCGAGGAGGAGGTGCGCCAGCATCGCCTGAAGCTCGGCGTGCGGCCGGTGTTCAAGCGGATCGATACGTGCGCGGCCGAATTCGATGCCAAGACGCCGTATATGTATTCGACCTACGAGGCGCCGAGCTTCGGTGAGCCCGAGAACGAGTCCGAGCCTACGGATCGGAAGAAGATCGTGATCCTGGGCGGCGGGCCGAACCGGATCGGGCAGGGGATCGAGTTCGATTATTGCTGCTGCCATGCGTGCTTCGCGCTGGCGGATGCGGGCTATGAGACGATCATGGTCAACTGCAACCCGGAGACGGTGTCGACCGATTACGACACGTCGGACCGGCTGTATTTCGAGCCGCTGACGGCCGAGGACGTGCTGGAGATCCTGCATGTCGAGGCGTCTAAGGGTGAGCTGGTGGGCGTGATCGTGCAGTTTGGTGGGCAGACGCCGCTGAACCTTGCGCGCTCGCTTGAGGCTGCGGGGATTCCGATCCTGGGAACGACGCCGGACGCGATCGATCTGGCGGAGGACCGCGAGCGGTTCGCGGCGCTGATCACCAAGCTCGGGCTGCTGCAGCCGGCCAATGGCCTGGCGCGGAGCCGGGACGAGGCGGTCGCGGCGGCGGAGCGGATCGGCTATCCGGTGCTGATGCGGCCGTCCTATGTGCTCGGTGGACGGGCGATGGAGATCGTCGATACGCTGGGGCAGCTCGAGCATTACATCGCGACCGCGGTGCAGGTGTCGGGCGACTCGCCGGTGTTGATAGACCAGTATCTGCGCGATGCGATCGAGGTCGATGTCGACGCGATCTGCGACGGCACCGACGTGGTGGTCGCGGGCGTGTTGCAGCATATCGAGGAGGCGGGCGTCCATTCGGGCGACTCGGCGTGCTCGATCCCGCCTTATTCGCTGTCGGCGGAGATCATCGCCGAGATCGAGCGGCAGACGGTGGCGCTCGCGCATGCCCTGTCGGTGGTCGGCCTGATGAACATCCAGTTCGCGGTGAAGGACGGGCTGGTCTACCTCATCGAGGTCAACCCACGTGCGTCGCGCACCGTGCCGTTCGTCGCCAAGGCGATCGGTGCGCCGATCGCCAAGATCGCCGCGCGCGTGATGGCGGGCGAGAAGCTGGTCGACCTGCCGAAGATCGACCGGCATATCGACTATTATGCGGTGAAGGAGGCGGTGTTCCCCTTCAACAAGTTCCCGGGCGTCGATCCGGTCCTGTCACCGGAAATGAAGTCGACCGGCGAAGTCATGGGAATCGATCCCGATTTCACGATCGCGTTTGCGAAGGCTCAGCTTGGCGCGGGGACGATCCTGCCGACCAAGGGCAATGTCTTCGTCAGCGTCAAGGATGGCGACAAGGCGATGATCGTCGAGGCGGTCAAGGCGTTGGTCGACACCGGCTTCTCGATCGTCGCTACGGGGGGCACCGCGGATCACTTGGCTCGCGCCGGGCTGCCGGTGGAGAAGGTCAACAAGGTGGCGCAGGGGCGGCCGCATATCGTCGACCGGATCAAGGACGGCGATATCGCGCTGATCTTCAACACCACCGAGGGGTGGCAGAGCCTGAAGGACTCGCAGCCGATCCGCGCGTCGGCGCTGGGGCAACGCATTCCGTACTTCACGACCGCACCCGCTTCGCTCGAGGCGGCAAAGGCGATTGCCAAGCTTTCGACGCACAGCCTTGAAGTACGGCCCCTGCAATCCTATTATTCGCAGTCGCACAACTGATCCCGACATAAGCGTGATGTGTGGGCGGGGCCGTTATGGCGCCCCGCGCGGGGAAATGAATTTGGGGACGAGATGATGGCGACCGTCGAAAAGATGCCGATGCTGCAGGAAGGCTATGAGACGCTTAGCGCGGATCTCAAGCGCCTGAAGGCCGAACGTCCGACGATCGTCGACGCGATCGAGGAAGCACGCGCGCATGGCGACCTGAGCGAGAACGCGGAATATCATGCCGCGAAGGAGCGCCAGGGCCAGGTTGAGGCATCGATCTCCGACATCGAGGACAAGCTGTCGCGCGCGCAGATCATCGACCCGAAGGATTTGTCGGGCGACAAGGTCGTGTTCGGCGCGACGGTGACGTTGCTGGACGAGAACGACAAGCCGGTGAAGTATCAGATCGTCGGCCAGACCGAGGCTAACGCGAAGACGGGGCGGATTTCGTATAATTCGCCGCTGGGCCGCGGGCTGATCGGGCGCAAGCTCGACGAAGAGGTCGAGGTCACGGTGCCGGCGGGCGAGCGGTATTACGTCGTTTCCAAGATCGAGTTCATTTGATCCCATGAAGTTTTTCGAGACGCGGGCGACGGCGATCATCACGATCGTGACGGTCATCGTCTCGGGATTTCTGGTGCTGAGCGGGTCGCTCGGGTACTGGGCGGTGAACGCCGGGTTCATTCCGTTGCGGATGACCGATCTCGGTATTCCCAGCGACCATATGTTCGTCGTGCCGTCCTGGGCGACTCCGCTGACCGCGACTCTGATCCACGGCGGCTGGGCGCATATCGCGCTGAACCTCGTGATGCTGGTGTATTGCGGGCAGTTCGTCGAGAAGGCGCTGGGGACGGTCGGGCTGGTCGTTCTGTACGTGCTGGGCGCATATGCGGCGGCGGCGGGGCATTGGGTGTTCGGGCCTGACTCCACCGCGCCGATGATTGGCGCCTCGGGTGCGATTTCGGCGGTCGTTGGGGCCTATGCGCTGTTGTATGGCGAGCGACGGGCGCAGGCGATCGGGCCGGTGCCGGCTGGGGTCGTCCACGTGGTCTGGCTGGCGGCGGCTTGGATCGGGATCCAGTTGCTGATGGGGCTGGCCGGGTTCGGGGCTTCGGTTGGGGCTAGTGGGCCGATCGCTATTGGTGCACATATCGGCGGGTTTTTGGCGGGGTTGGTTTTGGCTCGGCCACTGTTGCTTTGGCATTACCGGGCGGCTTGATCTTCTGGTTTGCTCGTTCCGTCCCACGCTACTCCACACCCATATCTACACCGTTCATCCTGAGTAGCTGCTGAGCTTGTCGAAGCTGCGTATCGAAGGATGGGTTGGCGCTTGGGATCTGTGCTTCGATACGAGCCCTCGACACGGCTCTTCGAGCCTATTCGGTCTCTACTCAGCACGAACGGGTGGGGAAAAGTCGGGCGCTACAGTGGGCAATTCATCGAGCCGGCGCGGTGGGTACCGCAGCACTGCTTGGCGTGCCCTCACCCATCGCCGCCTTTGGCGTCTCTCCCTCTCCCGACGGGAGAGGGAAGGGGCCTGTGGCTGCTTTGCCGTGGGAAGGGTGAGGGCAAGTTGTTTGCGCTATGCCGGTTTGGCTCGTTCTTGAGCACAAGCTCATGTCGACGAAGGCAGATGTGCTGTCGCTCAAAACCGTCATCCCCGTGAAGGCGGGGATCCATAGTCTATGTCGCTGCGATTAGACCGCGACGGTAGCCTGTATGGGTTCCCGCCTCCGCGGGAATGACGGCGTTAGTGGTGGTCGGGTCAGGCAGCCGGCGAACCCGTCAGGTTCGGCTCGAGCATGCGGTGCAGGTGCACCACGACGAACTTCATCTCGGCATCGTCAACCGTGCGCTGCGCGGCAGCACGCCAAGCCTTCTCGGCGCTGGCATAGTCGGGGAACACGCCGACGAATTCGATCTTGCTCAGATCGTTGAAATCCAGGGTGCGCGGGTCGCTGACGCGGCCGCCGAATACGAGGTGGAGCTTGCTCATGCGCTTGCTTTCCTAGGGAGGGGGTTGCCGCCTCCCTAGCGTGTTCGACCCGCGGTTTGAACCCTTAGACGCCCTATCTTCTCAAACTACAGGCTTTTGCGAAGCGGCCTTCGCACCTGCGGTACCAGCCGTCGTGGCGGCCTTGACGATGCCCTCAAGCAAGCCCTTGGCCTGATCGCGCGCATTGTCCTTGGTCAGGCCCAGTTCGCCCAGTTCCGAGCGGCCTGCGTCCTTAGCCGCTGCGGTGGCTGCAACGAGCGTCTCGCTGAGACGCTTGCCGACGGGGGCCAGCAATTCCTTCTCGCGGGCCGAGCGCGGGATCAGCGCACCGGCGAGCGCACCGACGGCGAGGCCGCCGACGAGGATGCCGAGCGGGTTGGACTCGAGGTTGTTCACGACGCGCTTGGTCTTCTCGCGCGAGACTTCGAGAACCTCGGAAGCCTTGTCGCCGGCGTCGTGATAGACCTTCGATGCGGTCTCGCGGACGGTGTCGAGGCCCTCGCGCAGACGGCTCTCGGTCTCGTGCGCGGTTTCGTTTGCGGTGGTCTTTGCGTCGGTCATGGAACGGTCCTTCTGATGGCAAGCTGCTCGTCGTTCAACGCGAGCCGGGACTTCAAGGTTTCAAGGATTAGCGGCCGCGGCGAAACAGTCCGACGATCCGGTGCCGCGCGAGAAACAATCCGGCGACCGCGGCAAACCCTGCGGTTGGCCCCGGATTGCGCTTCACCGTCTCTACGCTGGCATTGAGTGCGGCGGTGCCGACATCGGCGACGTCGCGGCTTGCGTTCAGCGCGAGCTTCCGCGGGTTGAGCCGGTCTTGCAATTGCCCGAGCGTCATCATGACGCGCTGGCGAGCGAGGGCCGATTCGATCTCGGCGGCGGCGACTTTGGCGGATGTCATGATACGGGCTCGCTCTTCGTCTGAAGCTTCGACTTGCCGATCATCGCCAGGATTGCCGCCACTGCGAGGACGGCCACCACGACGATGGCGGTCGCCCATCCTGGCCCCACCAGCGTCGCCACCGTCAAGATCGCACCGACCAGCAGTGCGATCAGCGCGGCGAGAGCCAGTACGCCGGCGACCGCGAAGAACATCGCGGCCGACTTGTACGCCGTCGCCGTCTCGCCGAACTTCGCCTTGTAGACAGCGACTTCCGCCGTCGCGAGGCTCTTCGTCTCGGTCGCCAAACGACCGACGATCGAGACGAGGCTCTCATCGTCCGCGGCCGCGAACGTCAGTGGCTCGGACAACGCGTCAGCCCTTCGAGTTGGCGTCAACGCCCGACTGAACCAGTCGTGCAACGACGAAGCCGACCGCGGCAGCGGCACCGACGGCAATAGCCGGCGACTTGCGGACGAGTTCGCGCGCGTCGTCGAACAGCTCGTCGATGTCCTTGGCCTTTACCTGGTCGGCGAAACCCGAGACGGTGTCGGCGGCGCTGCGGGCATAGCCGCCATATTGCGAGCCGAGCTTTTCATCGACCTGGCCGGCAGCGTCGGTCAGCAACTGGGCTACCTGCTCCAGGGCACCGCTTGCGCGTGCCTTGCCGTCTTCGGCGAAGGTGCGGACCTTGTCGGTTGCCTGCGCGGTGTATTTGCCGGCATTGTCCTTGATCAACTGCTTGGCGTCCGTGGCCTTCTCACCGACAGTGTCGGTCGTGCCGCCGATGGTCGCGCCCTTCAGGGGTTCCGACGGGTTCAGATCGGCAGCGTTCGAAACATCTGCATCGCTCATCGGTGTTGCGTTCGTGTCGGCCATGGCCATCCCTTTCGAAATTGTTACGCTCTCAACACCGCCGCCGAAGCGCGGTTCCCGATAACTGGTGCGATTGCCCGTTATGACGCGAGACGATAGAGGCATCGCGAACGTTCCGAGGCCCAGTCCCCGGAACGGTACCCGGAAATGGTAGGAGCATCGTTACGTGACCGCAATCATTGACCTTCATGCACGTCAGATCCTCGACAGCCGCGGCAATCCGACCGTCGAGGTCGACGTGCTGCTCGAAGACGGCAGCTTCGGCCGTGCCGCAGTCCCGTCGGGCGCGTCGACCGGCGCGCACGAGGCGGTCGAGAAGCGCGACGGCGACAAGGCTCGCTGGGGCGGCAAGGGCGTCGATGGCGCGATCGACGCGGTCAACGACGAGATCACCGACACCGTGCTGGGCATGGACGCGGAGGACCAGTCGGACCTCGATCGCGCGATGATCGAACTCGATGGCACCGAGAACAAGGGCCGGCTGGGCGCGAACGCGATCCTGGGCGTCAGCCTCGCTGTCGCCAAGGCTGCGGCCGAAGCGCGTGGGTTGCCGCTGTATCGCTATATCGGCGGCGTGCAGGCGCATCTGCTGCCGGTGCCGATGATGAACATCATCAACGGCGGCGAGCATGCCGACAACCCGATCGATTTCCAGGAATTCATGATCGTGCCGGTCGGCGCGTCGAACATCCTCGAAGCCGTGCGTTGCGGTTCGGAGATCTTCCACACGCTGAAAAAGGGCCTGAGCGAGAAGGGCCTGTCAACCAGCGTCGGCGACGAGGGCGGTTTCGCACCGAACATCGGCAGCACGACCGAGGCCTTGGACTTCATCATGTCGAGCATCGAGAAGGCTGGGTACAAGCCCGGCGAGGACGTGATGCTCGCGCTCGATTGCGCGGCGACCGAGTTCTACAAGAACGGCAAGTACGACATCTCGGGCGAGGGCAAGATCCTCGATAGCGGCGAGATGGCGGAGTATCTGGCAGACCTGACGCGCCGCTACCCGATCTTCTCGATCGAGGACGGCATGGGCGAGGACGATTGGGAGGGCTGGAAGACGCTCACCGACCTGATCGGCGACAAGGTCCAGCTGGTCGGCGACGATCTGTTCGTGACCAACCCGAAGCGCCTGAAGCGCGGGATCGACGGCGGCTATGCGAATTCGCTGCTGGTGAAGGTCAACCAGATCGGCACGCTGACCGAGACGCTCGAAGCCGTTTCGATGGCGCAGCGCGCGAAGTATACGGCCGTGATGTCGCATCGCTCGGGCGAGACCGAGGATTCGACGATCGCCGATCTGGCGGTCGCGACCAACTGCGGTCAGATCAAAACGGGCAGCCTCGCGCGGTCGGACCGGTTGGCGAAGTACAACCAGCTGATCCGGATCGAGGAAGAGCTGGGCGATGCGGCGCGGTACGCGGGTCGCGACATCCTGATCGGCGGCTGATTAGGTCCAGCCGCTTCGGTAAGTCCCTCTCGTCATCCCCGCGGAGGCGGGGACCCATAGTCTTGAACGGCAGTGTTCCTGCTGCAAGGCCAGCCAGTATGGGTTCCTGCCGGCGCGGGAATGACGGGTGGGTGTTTGCCGGGTATAAGCGCCTAATCAGTCGGTGATGACGAACGGATTGCGACCGAGGTACCGGAGGACGACATGGCACGCGTGACGACGAAGACCAGCAAATTGCGGAAGACGATGCGCAAGGCCGCGTGGCCGGCGCTGGGGCTGACGCTGATGGCGTTCTTCGGCGCGTATGCCGTGCTCGGGCCGAACGGGATGTTCGCCTATGGCGATTACAAACGCCAGCTTGCGAAGCGGGAGCGGGACTATGCCGTGCTCGATCGCAAGCGCGAGGTGTTGAAGAACCGGGTGGCGTTGCTGAACCCGGATCATGCGAACCCGGACATGGTCGACGAGATGGTCCGGCGGGAGCTTAACGTGGCGCACCCGGACGAGGTGATCGTTCCGCTGGGGAATTGAGCTTCTGCACCCCCTTTTCAACTGAGGGGATCTTTTGCTCCCCGCCCTGAAAGGGAGGGGTTGGGGGTGGGTTGGCCGGCTTTGGCCACGACCGTTGGAATATGCGGAAGCCGACCCACCCCCGACCCCTCCCTTCCAGGGAGGGGCAAGAAGTGTGGTCGGCTTCCGATCAAGTGTTTACCGACCCAGGAAGGTCAGCAGGTCGTTGGTGAAGCGATCGCTCTCCGTGATCGTCAGGCCGTGCGGGGCGCCGTCATATTCTACCAGTTGCGAGCCAGCGATACCCTTTGCGGCGGCGCGGCCGGTGGCGTCGATCGGGACCGTCTTGTCGCTCGTCCCGTGGACGACCAACGTCGGTACGCGGAAGGCGGCTAGGTCGGCGCGGAAATCGGTGTGGCCGAATGCCTTGGCGCATTCCAGAGTCGGGTGCAGGCCGGCTTGCATCGCAAGGCTCCAGGCCCAGTCGACGACTTCGTCGCTGACCGGCGAGGTGATGAACCCGACCCCGAAGAACTGCTGGAGGAACCTCTTGAAGAACGCCGGGCGGTCTTCCTCGATACCCGCGCCGATGCTGGCGAGCGTCTCCTCGTCGACGCCATCGGGGTTGTCGTCGGTCTTGAGCATGTACGGTACCACCGACGAGATCAGTCCGGCGGCGACTACGCCCTTGCCGTCGTAGCGGCTCATGTAGCGTGCGATCTCGCCGCCGCCCATCGAGAAGCCGACGATCGTCGCGTCGTTCTGCGCGCCGGTGGCTTCCATCACGTCGGCCAGATCGTCGGTCAGCGTATCGTAGTTATAGCCGGTCCAGGGCTGGCCCGAGCGGCCGAACCCGCGGCGGTCGTAGGCGATCGCACGGAAGCCCGCATTCGCGAGCGCCATCGCCTGCGCGTCCCAGCTGTCGGCGTTGAGCGGCCAGCCGTGCGTCAGGATCACCGGGCGACCCGTGCCCCACTCCTTGACGTAAATGTCTGTACCGTCGCGGGTTTTTACGTAGGGCATGAAGCTATCCAGTCTCTCGAGGGAGGTGACGGTTCAACGGCTCATCGTACGCGCCGTTCCGCACGCTGGCGTACCGAGGCTTCGACTGGCAGCATGGCACCAGACGAATCGGAATCGGAGACAGGATGCGGATCGGACTTTTGACGACGGCGCTAGGCGCGGTCCTCGCCTTGAGCGCGTGCGGCCCCGCGCAGGCGCCTTCCAATACGCAGGCACCCGCTGCGCCTACGACCGCCGCGACGAGCGACTGGGCGGGGTTTCGAGATGGCTTCATCGACGGGTGGTTCAAGATCGATCCGGCGAACGCGGTGTATCAGGGCAAGCACGAGTATGATGGCGGCTTAGGCGACTGGAGCGCTGCGGGGCTGAAGCGGCAGGCGGACTTCCTCCACGGCGCGATCGACAAGGCGGGGGCGTTCAAGGACCTCGAGCCGGCCGAGGCGTTCGAGCGAGACTATCTGGTGCAGGTCGCCAAGGGGAAGCTGTTCTGGCTGGAGGACGCCGACCAGCCGCATCACAACCCGTCCTGGTATGTCGGTGCGGGGCTCGATCCGAACGTCTATATCGCGCGCAACTATGCCGATGCGCCGACGCGGATGAAGGCGCTGACCGCGTTCTTCCAGAAGATCCCGGCGGCGGCGGGCAATATCAAGGCGAACCTCAAGGCGCCGATGCCGCTGAGCTACGTCAATTTCGGGGCGGCGGCGTTCAACGGCTTTGCGGATTATTACAGCGGCGATGCGGTGAAGGCGTTTGCGGGCGTAAAGGACGCGGCGGCGCAGAAGCAGCTGACCGATGCGGCGACGGCGGCGGCGGCGGCGATGCGCGATCTGGGAACGTGGACCGAGGGCCAGCGGGCGACCGCGACGCAGGATTTCGCGCTGGGGGCGGACAAGTTCGCGCGGATGGTGGCGATGACCGAGGGCGTCAATACGCCGCTCGATCAGCTTGAGGCGGCGGGTGTCGCCGATCTGAAACGCAACCAGGCGGCGCTGGCGCAGGCGTGCGGGGTGTTCGCCAAGGGGCTATCGATCACGGCCTGCATGGACAAGATGAATGCGAACAAGCCGGTTGGCGGACCGGTCGCGGAGGCTCGGCGGCAGATCCCGACGTTACGGAAGTTCGTCGTGGATCACGACCTGCTGACGATCCCGGGTACCGAGCAGGCGCTGGTCGAGGAATCGCCGCCGTACAACCGGCAGAACTCGGCATATATCGATCCGCCGGGACCGTTCGAGAAGGGCGTGCCGTCGGTCTATTACATCTCGCCGCCCGACCCGAGCTGGACCAAGGCGGTGCAGGACGCGTTCGTGCCGGGCAAGAACGACCTGCTGTTCACGTCGGTGCACGAGGTGATGCCGGGGCATTTCGTCCAGTTCCTGCATGCGAACCGCTCGCCGTCGCTCTTCGGGCGGCTGTTCGTGGGATATGCGTTTGCCGAGGGCTGGGCGCATTATGCCGAGGAGATGATGTTCGAGGCGGGGCTTAACGGCGGTGATCCCGAGACGCATGTCGGGCAGATCTCGAACGCTCTGCTACGGGATTGCCGGTATCTTTCGGCGATCCGGATGCACGCCAAGGGGATGACGCAGGAGCAGTCTTTCCGGATGTTTGTCGACGAGTGTTACCAAGACGAGGGGAATGCGAAGCAGCAGGCGGCGCGGGGGACGTATGATCCGGCGTATCTGAACTATACGATGGGCAAGCTGATGATCCGGAAACTGCGGGCGGATTGGACTGCGACGCGGGGTGGGCGGAAGGCTTGGAAGGCGTTCCATGACCAGTTCCTGAGCTATGGGGGGCCGCCGATTCCGTTGGTGCGGAAGGCTATGATGGGGGAGGTTGAGGCTAGCGCGGCGTTTTGAGGGGAGGGGGCGGCGTTCCCTCCGGCACGACTACGAGCCTCAATACCATCCCGTCTCCTATACCACCCCGGCGAAGGCCGGGGCCCAATTGGAAAGGTGGCAATGACGACGCGCTGCCCTTCGTTACTACCGTCCCCCAATTGGGCCCCGGTCTTCGCCGGGGTGGTGGTGCTTTTCGGGTGGTCGTTGCGCTTCCCCAGAAGCTGTGTCCCCGCGAAGGCGGGGACCCAGGCTGGGCACCCGCCTTCGCGGGTGAACATTCTTCTTTCGGCTCCCTCTCCCCTTTGAGGAGAGGGCTGGGGTGAGGTGTTGTTCCGGGGGGAGCATTGCTGGGCTGCCCCTCTCCCCGACCCTCTCCCCGGAGGGAAGAGGGAGTAGGAGTTACCGCGTTTGTTGCGCGGGTTGAACGTCTTGGGTTTCCTCGGTCGGCGGGTTGCGGATCGAGGGGCTGAGGCGGCTTAGGCTGCACAGGCCTGCTACCAGGGCGAGGCCTGCGGCTACCAGCGGCGGGGTCATGCCGGCGCCTACGCCCATGGCCAGCAGGGCGGCGACCAAGGTGGCGCCGGTGGTCTGGCCTACCAGGCGGACCGTGGAGACGAGGCCGCCCGCTGCCGCGGCGCGTTCGCGGGGGGCGCTGCCGATGATGAGGCGTGCGTTCGGGGCCATGAACATGCCGAAGCCCGACCCGCACATAGCCATTCGCCACGCGATGTCGAAATAGCTGGGGTCCGCCGGCATGTACGCGATCAGCAGCAGCGCGCAGATCGAGACGCCCATGCCGATGCCGCCGAGCAGCCCGGCTGGGTAGCGATCCGATAACCAGCCCGAGAGCGGCGCGACGAACATGTTGGCCAGCGGCCATGGTGCGATCGCCGCGCCGACTTCCGCCGCGCTGAACCCGTAAGCATGCGTCAGCCGGAACGGCGTCGACAGCAGCAACGTCATCTGCGCGATGAACGCGGTGTAGGCACCGATCGCCGACAGCGCGAGGACGGGGCGGGCGAGTAGGTCGATCGGCAGGATCGGCTTGGTCTCGCCCTGTTCGCGCTTCACGAAGAACCAGCCGATCACCGCGCCGGTCAGCACGATCGCGGCGGAGACGATAGGGCTGTCGCCGTGCACCGCGCTTTCGGCGCCGCCGATGACGAGGCCGATCATCGCCGCGCACATCACCGCACCGAGCACGTCGAACGGCTCGTCGCGGCGTTGCGGTTCGGGGAGTGCGCGGCCGAGCACGAGGCTGGCGATCGCGAACGGCACCGCGCTGGCGAACACCCACGGCCACGGGGCGATCGCGAGAACCAGTCCGCCGATTGTCGGCGCCAGCGCCGCCGAGCTAGACACGACCACCGAGTTGATGCCGAGCCCGCGGCCAAGCTGCTTGGCGGGGTAGATCGAGCGGATCAGCGCCGACGAGACGCTGAGCGCGGCCGCGGCACCCAAGGCCTGCGCGGCGCGCACCACCAGCAGGAACGGGAGGCTCTTCGCGAAGAAGCACAGCAACGTCGCGACCGTGAACAGCAACTGGCCGTATTGGTACATCCGCTTCAGCCCGATGCGGTCGCCGAGCCCGGAGAACGGGAGCAGCGCCATCGCCAGGATCAGCTGGTAGACCGTGACGACGGTCACCACCGCGCTGCTGCCGACGTCGAGGTCGCGCGCGATCGTCGGCAGCGCGACGGTGGCGATGCCGCCGTCGATTATGGTGAGCGCGGTACCCGCCGAGATCGCGGCAATCGCGATGAAGCGGCGGGGTTTGGGCAGGCCGTCGGCCGTCGATATCTGGTCCGGTTGCATTGCGGACGGCGATAGACCCCGGCATGAAGCTCGCCAAGCAATTCAGGGAGATACGGTATGCGGGTTCTGGCTTCGATGCTTGCTGCGACGATATTGAGCGGGACGACCGGCCTTGCAGGCGCCGCTGCGCTTGCCCAAGTCGCGCCGATGACCAAAACCAATACAGCCGCCGACCCGTATATCTGGCTCGAGGACAAGGATGGCGCCAAGCCGCTCGCCTGGGTCGAGGCGGAGAATGCGAAGACTCTACCGCGGCTGCAGAACGATCCGCGCTACAAGACCTTCTATGCCGAGGCGCTGGCGATCGCGTCGGCGAAGGATCGCATTCCGATGCCGAACCAGATGTTCGGACGGATCTATAATTTCTGGCGCGATGCCGAGCATCCGCATGGGCTTTGGCGCTGGACGAGTGCAGCGGATTACGCGTCGGCGACGCCGAAATGGACGACCGCGCTCGATCTCGATGCGCTGGGCAAGGCCGAGGGCAAGCAGTGGGTCTGGAAGGGCTCGACCTGCCTCCAGCCCGAGGAGCGACTGTGCCTTGTCGCGCTGTCGGAGGGTGGCGAGGACGCGGTGACGTACCGTGAGTTCGACCTGTCGACCGGCGCGTTCGTTGCCAACGGCTTCATGCTGCCGAAGTCGAAGCAGGATGCGAGCTGGGTCGACAAGGACACGCTGCTGGTCGCGCGCGATTGGGGCGCGGGGACGACGACGCAGTCGGGCTATGCGTTCGTGCTGAAGCAGGTGAAGCGCGGCCAGCCGCTGACCGCCGCGACCGAGGTGTACCGCGGCGCGGCGACCGACCAGGGGCCGACCGGCGCCGACGTGCTGACCGACGAGAAGGGCAACCGGCTGGTCGTGATCCAGCGGCGGAAGACGTTCTTCGGTGCGGACAAGCTGGTGTGGACGCCGGCGGGGACGCGGCCACTCGCGCTGCCGGATCGGACGTTTCCGGCCGGGATGATCGATGGGCAGGTGATCTTCTCGACCAGCGATCCCTGGGGCAAGATTCCCGAGGGGGCGGTTGCCTCCGCGCCGCTCGCCGAGGTGGAGAAGGGCACGATCAACCCGACGATCGTGTTCGCGCCGGGGCCGCGCCAGTCGGTCGACGGGATGGCGTTGACCAAATCGAAGCTGTTGCTTGTGGTGTCGGACAACGTTCGCGGTCGTGCGTCGGTCTATACGCATGGGGCAGGGGGCTGGACTGCCAAGCCGATCGCGTTGCCGGACAATGCCTCGATCGATGTCGCTAGTACGACCGATCGAAGCGACGATGCGTATCTGACGGTGACGGGGTTCCTGACGCCGACGTCGCTCTATTCGCTGGATGCGGCCACGGGTGCTGCGCCGAGGCCCATCAAGACGTTGCCGCCGAAATTCGATGCGTCGAACGACGTGGTCGAGCAGTTCGAGGCGACCTCGACCGACGGGACGAAGGTGCCGTATTTCGTGGTGCACAAGAAGGGCATCACGCTCGACGGGACCACGCCGACGATCATGACGGCGTATGGCGGCTTCCAGGTGTCGATGACGCCGAGCTATTCGGGGAGCACCGGCAAGCTGTGGCTGGAGCGGGGCGGGTCTTATGTGCTCGCCAACATCCGCGGCGGCGGCGAGTTCGGGCCTAAGTGGCATGATGCCGGGCGGAAGACGAAGCGGCAGGTGATCTATGACGACTTCGCCGCGGTGGCGAAGGACCTGTTTGCGCGGAAGCTGACGAGCCCGGCCAAGCTTGGCATTTATGGCGGGTCGAACGGCGGCCTGTTGATGGGGGTCGAGTTCAACCAGCATCCGGACCTGTGGAAGGCGGTGACGATCCAGGTGCCGTTGCTCGATATGATCCGGTATGAGGGGATCGCGGCTGGCGCGTCGTGGGTCGACGAATATGGCTCGGTGACGGTGCCGGAGGAGAAGGCGTTCCTCGAAAGGATCTCGCCGTATCAGAACATCAAGAAGGGCGTCGCGTATCCGGAGCCGTATATCTGGACGACGACCAAGGACGACCGGGTCGGGCCGCAGCATGCGCGGAAGTTCGCGGCGCGGTTGAACGAATATGGGCTGCCGTATCTTTACTATGAGGACACGGCGGGCGGGCATTCGGGCGATGCGGATATCGAGCAGGGGGCTCGGTTGCAGGCTTTGCAGATGACGTATTTTACGCAGAAGCTGGTCGGGCCGGCGAAGTAGGGGCTGCCCGAATAACCCCGTCATCCTGGACTCGATCCAGGATCCAGAGCCCCGAAGCGTGACGCTTTTTGGCTCTGGATCCTGACTTTCGTCAGGATGACGGGGTACGCATCAGCGGCAGCGGACCTGGTTGTTGCTCTGCTCCACCGCCCGCCCCGCCAGGCCGCCCGCTGCTGCACCGAGCAGCGAACCGACGATGCGCGAACGGCCGCCGTCGATGACGTTGCCGAGGATGCCGCCGCCCGCTGCACCGACGATCAGCCCGGTCGTGCCGTCGTTGCGCTTGCAGTAATATTGGCCGTCCTGGCCCGCGTAGACGCGGTCGTTGGTTGCCAGCGTGCGTTCCTGGTAGTTCGGGCCTGCGCGGTAATAACGCGAGGGGTCGTAATTGCCTTCGTCGCGCTCGTCCGGATAGGCTTCTTGATAGCCGCCGCTGCGATCGGGCGCGGTGCGGTAGCCGCCCTGTGGCGGATAGCCGCCGCGATTGCCGCGGACCGACTGGTAGCGATCGAATTCCTGGCGGAAGATCTGCAATTCGCTGTCGAGGCGCGACTGGGCGGCGGCGAAACGCGCGTCGTCGGCTTGCGACTGGGCGAGCGCGGGAGTGGCGGCGGAGAGGCAGGTAGCGGCGATCAGTGCGGCCGTACCGAGAAAACGCTTCATGATCCGGATCCTTCTGGGGGAGTCACAACGAGAGTGGGCGGCAGCATCGCGCCACCGCCCACTCGATTTCAAGACTTATCAGCGGCAGATCTGCACGCGGCGGTTGTGGCGCCATTCGGTGCGGCAGCGGCGATTGTTGTTGTTCCAGTTGCGACGGTCGTTGTCGCGGCCACGATAGCGGCGGTTGTCGTGGCGATCGCCGCGGTGATCGCTCCGGCGATAGTCGCGGCGGTCGCCACGATGATCGCCGCGGTGGTCGTTGTCGCGATATTGCTGGCTGTACCCGCGCTGCGCTTCTGCGGGAGCGGCGGCGCCGAGGCCGAGCGTTGCGAAGGCCAACCCGGCGGCGATGAGATGTGTAAACTTCATGAGATGTCCTCTCGAACCCGACGATCGGGATGCGCCGTTGTACGGCTATCGAGAGACATCGTTCCTGAACGGGGTTGTTGGCTGGCGTACAGGTTGGGTGCGCCAGCCGGGGATCGATTGGCCCTATATTAGCCGGGGAGGCCCTCGATCACGAACACCCGGTAATCGGCGCCCTTGAGACGGTGCTGCAATGCGTCCTGATAGGCGGGGCTGTCGTACCAGGCGTGCGCCTCGGCCACGTCGGGGAATTCGAGGATCACGGCGCCGTCGACGGTCGAACCTTCGAGCGTTTCGACCGCGCCGTAGAACGCCAGCGGGGTCAGCGTGCGGCCTTCGCGGGCCAGGGGTGCCTTGGCCTGATACTGCTTCATCTCGGCGGCATCGGTGATCTCGTTGCGCACGAATACGACATAGGCGGTCATCTGGATTCTCCTTCTGCGGCGGCAGGGTGGCAGCGGATATAGCCTATGCCCGTCACAATGCGCCTGGTTTCGGCCTGAACGCGCCGAGGCCTGCGATCGCGAGGCGTTGCGCGGGGATGGCGGTCTCGGCGAACGAGAACCGCAGGAAACGCGCGGCGGCGGGGCGGGGGAAGGCGATGCGCTGGGCCGCGAGCGCGTAGGCGATGTTGGGGAGTTCGCCCTTGGCTATGTCCTGCCAGGTCTTGCCGTCGGCGCTCGCCTCGACCCGGTAGCCCTTGGGCGGGGCGGTCTTCGCCATCACGGCGCGGGACGGGATGAGGACGAACCCGGCGAGCGTCTCGGTGGCGCCGAGGTCGATCGTGACCGCGGCGGGCGTGCCGGGCGCAGGCGCGGGCATGGCCCAGGCCGTCGCGCTGTCGTCGTCGAGCAGCGCCTTGGCACCCGGTGCGGTGGCGGTGACGATCGACCAGCGACTCGTGACGACGGTGGTCGTGTCGGTGTTGCGGACTGGCGCTACGGGAGCGGGTGCGACCTGGCGGAAGAGCGCGACTTCGCTGATCGCGGGGCAGGCTGTGCCCTCGAGGATGCGGAGGCGGAGGCGGCGGGGGGCGATCGGCGTGTCCAGGCGGACGATGCGCTGGGAGCCGATGCCTGAATGCTCGGCGAGTTTTTCCCATCGCCCGTTGATCTCCGCATCGATCGCGAAGCGGGTGACGCGGATGCCGAGCGGGAGATACTCGCGGAGGCGGATAAGGTCGAACGATCGGCCCGGCGGGAGGTCGAGGGTCAGGGTCGGCGTGGTGACGGCGTCGGGCGTCGACCAGTAGGTTTCACGGTTGCCGTCTAGTACCGTGCTCGCCGCATAGGTCTTCCCGCGGACGTGAGTTGCCGATGCGACCGCACCCTTTGCGAGATCGGTGGCGAAGGTCGCGGCCTGCGCGGTGCCGAACGACTTCAGCGTCTCGACGTCGATGTCGGCGAGGCGACCGCGACGGTCGGGCGGCAGGTTGAGGTTGAGGTTGGTGCCGCGACCGACCGACTCGTCGTGGAGCTTGATGAGGCGCGCGGGCGTCTTGACCTTCGAATCCTCGTCGGCGTGATAGAACCAACCGGGCCGGATCGAGACGTCGGTCTCCGCGGGCCACCAGAGCGGCGCGCCGCGCACGCCCGAATTGCCCTCGGACTGGACATAGGGGTGGTTCGGCATCGTCGGCCAGCACGGATCGCCGGCGACGCCGTCCTCGTTGCCGACCCAACGCAGGTCTGCGCCGAGCGGGTCGAAGGTGCAGGCCATCGGCTGATGCTGATGCACCAGCGCGACGATCGACGGCCAGTTGTAATATTTCGGCGCGTCGATCTTCCGCGTGTCGCGCGCGCCGCCGTAATAGCCATCGCCGCCGTTCGCGCCGTCGAACCAGAATTCGAACAGCGTGCCGTAGCGGGTGCAGAGTTCGACCACCTGCTTGCGGAAATACTCGACATAGGCCGGGCGGCCATAGTCGGCGTGATTGCGATCCCAGGGCGAGAGATACAGGCCGAAATCAAGGCCGGCGCGGCGGGCGGCGCGTTCCATTTCGCCGACGACGTCGCCCTTGCCGTCCTTGTAGGGGCTGTTGCGGATGCAGTGCTCGGTCAGCATCGTCGGCCAGAGGCAGAAGCCGTCGTGATGCTTGGCGGTCAGGATGATGCCGCGCATGCCGCCCGCCTTTGCCGCGGCGACGATCTGGTCTGGCGAGAAGTCGGTGGGGTCGAAGAGCTTCGGATCCTCGTCGCCATAGCCCCATTCGCGATCGGTGAAGGTGTTGATCGAGAAATGGACGAACGCGTATTGCTCGCGCGCATGCCAGGCAAGTTGGCGTTTCGAGGGTGTCGCACCCCAGGGCTTCGGCGCGGTTTCGAGGCCGGCACCGATCGCTGGCGTGGCAGCGGCGGCAAGGCCCGAGGCGAGCAGCAGGCGGCGGGAAACTTCGGTCATCATCGTCTCCGGGAGAGGATCAGGCAGCGGGCTGGCCGAACGAGGGCGGTCGGTCGGCGAGCTTCGCGCCGAATGCTGGGTTCGGCGTGGCGGACATCGTGAAGCGCAGCGTGCCGCCGGCTGCGAGATCGGCGTGCGATATCCAGCTTTTCGTCCAGGGCTTGCCGTTCCACTGGACCGCCGCGACATAGGGCGTGTCGGCGCGGTTGCCGGGTGCTTCGACGACCAGCTTGCGACTCTTGCCGACGCGGACCTCGGCGCGGGTGAACAGCGGCGAGCCGAACACGTAGACCGCCGCGACCGGATCGACCGGGTAGAAGCCGAGCGCCGACATCACGAACCACGCGCTCATCTGGCCGCAATCGTCGTTGCCGATGATTCCGTCGGGCGCGTTGCGGTACATCGTGTCGAGCAGCTTGCGGACCAGCGCCTGCGTCTTCCACGGCTGGCCGACATAGGCGTAGAGATACGGCACGTGCTGGTCGGGTTCGTTGCCGTGCGCGTACTGGCCGAGTAGGCCGGAGATATCGGGCGGGGCGTCCTTCGGCAGAGTCGATGGTGCGGCGAACAGCGCGTCGAGCCGTGCAGCGAATTTCGCGTCGCCGCCGAAATGCGCGATCTGGCCGTAGAGGTCGTGCTGGTTCAGGAACGTGGTCTGCCAGCCATTCGCCTCGGTGAAGTCGCGGTAGCGCTTGGTGTGGCTGAGCTGGATCGGGTCGTAGGGCGTCAGCCAACTGCCGTCGGCGAGCTTGGGCCGCGCTAAGCCGATCGTGGGATCGAGCACGTTGCGGTAGTTGCGGCTGCGGAGACGCAGGCGGTCGGCGTCGTCTTTCGCGCCCGCCTTCTGCGCGAGCGTCGCCATCGCCCAATCGTCATAGGCGTATTCCTGGGTTCGGCTGACCGACTCGTCGACCGTGTCCGCGGGGAGGTAACCGCGCTCGATATACGTGCCGCGCCCGCGGCTGTTGACGAGGTCGGGTGCGGCGGGATCGAATGCGCGGGTTCGGATCGCGGGCCATGCCGCGGCATAGTCCGCGTCGATTCCTTTGGCGGCGGCATCTGCCATGATCGCGACCGAGTGCCAGCCGATCATCGTGCCGGTCTCAACCCCCTGGAGCGGCCAGCAGGGCGGGCCGTATGCGCTTTGCTGCGTCTGGCGGATCAGGTCGCGGACCAGCGACTTCGCGCGGTCCGGCGCGACCAGCGTCAGCAGCGGGTGGAGCGTGCGATACGTGTCCCAGGTCGAATAGGTGCTGTACGCCTGTTCGCCGGCGGGGACGCTGTGGACCTCGCGATCGAGCCCGATATAGCGGCCGTCGACGTCGGAGAAGAGCGTCGGCGCGATCATCGCGTGATAGAGCGCGGTGGTCATGATGACGCGGGCATCGTCGCTGCCGCCCTCGACCTTCACGACCTTTAGCGAGTCGGCCCAGTTGCGGATCGCCTGGCGTCGCGAGACGTCGAAGTCGCGGAAATAGGACGCGGCGAGGTTGGTGCGCGCCCCGGCCATGTCGACCGCGGAGACGGCGGTGCGGACGACGATCGGCGCGGCGCCGGCATTGTCGTAATGCAGCACCGCGCGGACGCGGTCGGCGGTGACGATCGCGCCGTTGACGCTTTGCGTGTCGGCGTAGAGCGTGATCCGGTCGGGCTTGGGCGACACGTGCATCGCGAAATGGATGCGGCGGCCCTTCGCCCAGCGGAACGTCCGGCGGCTGCCGGTGAGCGTGCCGTCGGTGTCGAGTTCGATCCGGCTCTCGTCGATCAGCGGACCTTCGCCCGGGCGGCTGTCGCGGTAGTTGCCGAGATCGACCAGGAGGTGGCCGGGGCCGGCGGGGAAGTGGTGACGCTGCCAGCCGACGCGCGTCTCCGCGGTCAGTTCGGAGCGGACGCCGTTGCCGAGCGTGACGGCGTAATAGCCGGGCTCGGTGACTTCCTGCGTGTAGGTTTGCCGATAGCCTTCGCCGGGCTTGTCGGGTGCGCCGGGCAACAGCTTCACCGCGCCGCGACCGGGGACGACCAGCACGTCCATCAGGTCGGCGATGCCGGTGCCTGACAGATGCGTGTGCGAGAAGCCCATCATGGTCGGGTCGCCGTGATGATAGCCCGAGCAGTTCGCCCAATTCTCGGTATCGGTATCGGGGCTGACCTGGACCATCCCGAACGGCATCGTCGCGCCGGGATAGGTGTGGCCGTCGCCGCCGGTGCCGATCCACAGATTGGGTTCGGCCTTTGCGGAACGCGCGGCGGCAGGGACCGCGCCGGCGATCGCCAGCGCACCGCTGGAGCCGAGCAGGGCGCGTCGCGTGATCTTCATATAGTGCTCGCCAGTAGTGCAGGGCGGGTGTTGGCAAGTTGAACGATCAGTTCCCCGAACAACCCGTTCGCCCAGGCGAACCAGGAGCGCGTGAACTTGGCGGGATCGTCCTTGTCGAACGCCTCGTGGATGAAGCCGGTGTCGGCGTCGGTGTCGCGCAGCATTCGCAGGCACGCGCGGACGGTTGCGTCGTCGGCACCCGCCAGCGCGCGGACGATCAGCGACATCGGCCAGATCTGGCCGAGCCCGACATGCGGTCCGCCGATCCCCTCGGCCTTGGCGCCCTTGAAGAAATACGGGTTCGCGTCGCCCCAGGCGGCTTGCGCGGTGCGGCGCCAAAGCGGATCGGTGGCGGGGACGCAGCCCATATAGGCGAGCGCGGAGAGCGAGGGCACGTTGGCATCGTCCATGAAGACCGCGTTGCCGAAGCCGTCGACCTCGTACGCCCAGACCTCGCTGCCGTCACGCAAGCGCATGCGGCCGTGTGCGACTAAGGCCGCTTCGACTTCGTTCGCAAGCGCGGTCGCGTCTGCGGCGAGGGCTGTGTCGTGGCGCGCTTCGTTGGCGACGACCGCGAGTTCGCGCAGGGTGGTGACCGCGAACAGGTTGGACGGGATCAGATACGGGTAGACGCAGGAATCGTCCGAGGGGCGGAAGCCGCACTGGATCAGGCCGTTGGGCTTGGCGGGATTGCCCCAGCCTTCGAGCGCCATCGTCTCGGTGTTGCGATTCGAGCATCGGAGGAAGCTGTAAGGGCCGCGATCGTCCTTGCGCTGCTGCTCGCGGTAGGTGCGGATGCTCGCGCGTGCCGCCTCGGCCCAGGTGGCGTCGAACGGAGTCGCATCGCGGGTCGCCTGCCAATAGCCATAGGCGAGGCGCATCGGATAGCAGAGCGAGTCGATCTCCCATTTGCGCTCTGCCACGCCGGGTTTCATCTCGGTCTGGTCCTTGAGGGCCCAGCTGAGATCGGTCTTCGCCGTCGGGCTTTCCATGAACGCGTTGGCGTAGGGGTCGATCAGGATCGAGCGCGACTGGCGCGCGATCAGGCCGCGGAACAGCGTGCGCAGCGCGGGGTCGTCACGGACGAGATGCAAATAGGGGCGGACTTGCGCGGAGGAGTCGCGGAGCCAGAGGCAGGGGATGTCACCGGTGATGACGAACGCATCGGGCGCGCCGCCGATCGTCGACATGCGGACGGTGGTATCGAGCGTGTTCGGGTAGCAGTTGCCGAACATCCAGCGGAGCTTCGGGTCGCCGATACGAGCGGAAACGCGCGCGATCTCGCGTTCGACCGAGCGGCTGGTGAAGTTGCGGTCGGCGAGCGCGGGGCGCTTGCTGGGGAGTGAGGGGCGGGCGGCGAAGGCGGGCGTGCCGACGAGCGCTAGGCCCCCGGCGACGCCGCCGGCCATGACGGTGCGGCGGTCCATATTCGAGGCGCTCACTTGGGCAGCTCCACCGTCGCGCCGGTGATCGTCAGGTCGCTCCACTGGCCGGCGCCGTCGCCGGGCTGGCCGCCACCGATGTAGAGACGGTAGGCGCCGGGGACGATCGTCCGCGTGCCGTCGCGCGCGACGCTGCTCATCGATCGGGGATCGATCGTGATCGGCAGGGTGCGCGACTGGCCGGGCTTGAGCGCGACGCGGCCGAAGCCGACGAGCTGGCGCTGGAGGACGGGGGTGGTCGATCCGCCGGGCTTCGCGGCGGGCGCTATGAGATAGGCCTGGACCACTTCCTCGCCGGCGCGGTTGCGCGAGTTCGACAGCTTGGCGGTGACGGTCAGCGGTTGTCCGGCGGCGACGCTGAGCTTGGGTTTCGTCGCGGTGTAGGCGAAGTTGGTGTAGCTCAGGCCGTGGCCGAAGCCCCAGAGCGGTGTACCGGTGAAGTAGCGATAGGTGCGCTCCTTCATGGTGTAATCGGTGAACGCGGGCAGGTCGCTGGTGGTTTTGTAGAAGGTGACGGGGAGGCGGCCGGACGGGTTGTTGAGCCCCGCCAGCGTCTCGGCGATCGCAGTGCCGCCGGACTGGCCGGGATACCAGGCGGCGAGGATTGCGTCGGCCGATGCCGGGTCGACCGCGACCGCGCTGCCGCTGGTGAGGACGAGGACGACGGGCTTGCCGGTGGCCTTCAGCGCTTCGAGCAGGCGGACTTGCGCGAGCGGCAGGCCGATGTCGGTGCGGTCGCCGCCGACGAAGCCGGGGACGCTGACCGAGAGCGCTTCGCCTTCGAGATCGGGCGACAGGCCCATCACGGCGACGATCACGTCGGCGTCGCGGGCGGTCGCTACGGCCTGGTCGAGCAACGGCTGTGCGGGTGGGCTCCAGAGCAGACGGATGCCTTCGTCGTCGCTGCGGTGATCGAGTTCGAGGCGGAACGGGACGGGCTTGCCGTCGCTGGTCAGCGTGACCTCGACGCGGCCCTTCTTGACCTCGCCGGCGGAGAGCTGGCGGTCGCCGATCCAGAGCCGGACCGCGTCGTGCGTCGAGCAATCCTTCCAGCAGGCGGGGACATCGACGACCAGCGGATAGGTGCCGGCGGCGGGGGGCGTGAAGGTGCCGGTCCAGCGCACGCCGAACGTCTTGGCGAGACCGGGGTCGGGGCTCGAGCGGTTGTGGTCGATGTCGATGTGGCGGTCGGTGCGCGTCAGCGTCGGGGCGCCGACGCCGGCTTGTGCCGCGAAATACTCGGTCTTCAGACCGCCGGCGAAGACGGTCTCGGGGACGGGTACGGCCGCACCGTCGGCGAGCGAAGAGCCTTGCGCGTACCGGACGTTGGCGGCGCCGAACTGCTTGCGGATGCCCTCCAGCGGGGTAACGGGCGCGACTGCGGTGCCGTGGTAATTGCCTTGCAGCACGCCGAGATCGTCGGCGTCAGCACCGATCACCGCGATCCGGCTGCCGGGCTTCAACGGCAGGCGGTTAACGTCGTTCTTGAGCAGGACGATCGATTTCCGTGCCGCGTCCAGCGCCAGCGCACGGTGCGCGGGGGTGTCGACCTGGTCGGTGCCGATGCTGCGCCACGGATTGGCCGCGCCGAACACGGTGCCGAGCGCGCGGCGCGCTTCGAGCGAGCGGATCAGTGCGGTGTCGACTTCGGCTTCGGTGACGAGGCCCTGGCGGACCGCGGCGGGGAGGCCGGCATAGGCGTTACCGCAATTCAGGTCGGTTCCGCCCTTGATCGCGGCGGCGGCGGCGGCTGGGCCGTCGAGGCGGTAGTGATGGTAGAGGTGGATGTTGGCGACCGCGTCGCAATCCGACACGGTGAAGCCCTTGAACCCCCAATCGCGCCGGAGCCGGTCGATCATCAGCGGTGCGGAGGCGCAGGCGGGGACGCCGTGGATCGAGTTGTACGCGCACATCAGCGACTGCGCCTTGCCCTCTGTAACGGCGAGCCGGAATGCGGGGAAGTAGGTCGCTTCCAGATCGTACGGGCTGGGATCGACGTCGAAGCTGTCGCGCCCGGCTTCGGGGCCGCTGTGCACCGCGAAGTGCTTGGGGGTGGCGATGACCTTGGGGTGGAGCGGGTCGGGGCCTTGCAACCCGCCGATGAACGCGACGCCCAGCCGGCCGGTGAGGTACGGGTCCTCGCCATAGGTCTCCTGCCCGCGGCCCCAGCGTGGGTCGCGGAAGATGTTGATGTTGGGCGACCAGATCGTCAGCCCCTCGTAGATTTTCCGGTTCGCGCCGACGTCCTGCGCGTTGAAGCGTGCGCGCGCTTCGGTCGCGACGACGTCGCCGATCTTCGCAACGAGCGCGGTGTCCCAGGTCGCGGCCATGCCGATCGCCTGCGGGAAGACGGTCGCGTGGCCGTTGCGCGCGAGGCCGTGGAGCCCTTCGTTCCACCAGTCGTATGCGGGCAGGCCGGCCTTCGGATCGGCGGGCGCGGTGCTCTGCAACTGCGCCGCCTTTTGTTCGAGCGACATTTGCGCGACGGCGGTGGCGACGGGATCGGCGGATGCGAGCAGGAGCCAGATCATCGGGCGAGGGTCCTCAGGGTAAGCGCCTTCCGTAAGGTGGCGGCGGAGGCGTCGGAGACGACATGGATGGTGACGCTCTCGCCCGGCAGCAGGTCGAAGCCGTCGTCGGAGGGCTGGGCTGCGACCGCGCCGAAATCGAGCATGACCGCGCGGGCAAAGTTCTTTGCGGTGATCTGCACGTCGTTACCGGTCCAGCGGACGCTCAGGCCCGGATCTGGATAGGCCATGTCCTTCGGGAGCGCGCGTTCGATGATCGCGCGGCTGGCGACCGTATCGCCGACGAGCAGTTCGGCGACCGCATAGCTTGCGGCCGGCGGCGCGGCACCGAACAGGGCGTCGTCGGACAGCGTCGCGGCCAGGGTCGAGGATAGCGGCGGTAGCGACAGGGCGGCATTGGTGTCCTTCGACACGGTGCCGTCCATCGCCATCGTCCGCACCCGCCAGTGCGCGTCGGTCGGCGTCGTCGCGTCGGAGATCAGCGAGATGCGGGTCGCGCCGTCCTTATGCTCGGCGACGATCGCTTGCGGCGCGAAGAACCGCCGGGCGGCATAGTTGAGCAGCTTCCAGCGGCCGGCGTGATCGATGCTGGCCCAGCTGATCGAGGGCCAGACGTCGTTCAACTGCCAGTAGAGCGAGCCCATCGTCACCGGGCGACAGGCGCGGTGATGCGAGGCTGCGATGCGGATCGCCTCGGCCTGGTTGACCTGCGTCAGGTAGACGAGATCGGCGAAGTCGCGCGCGGGGCGCAACCGATCGCGCAGGTACATCATCAGCCGTTCGTTGCCTTCGCCGGCGAGGAACTTCTGGTGTGCCTTCATCACCGGGCTGTCGGCGGCGAGTGCGCCCTTGCCGGCGAATTCGCGGATCGTCGACAGGTCGGGCATCGACTGGAAGCCGTATTCGGACATGAAGCGCGGGCAGCTGTCGAGATAGCGCTCGACCGGCTTGGAGCCCGACCAGACGTCCCAGAAATGGCGGTCGCCGTCCTTGTCGGTGTCGGTCGGCCCCTCGTAGTCGCTCGACGGCGAGCCTGGCCAATAGGGCGTGCCCGGCGACTTCTTCAGGACCGCATCGCGCAGCACGCGGTCGAACAACACGGTCATGCCGGTGCCGATCCGCTCCTGCTCGTCGGGGCCGACCGCCTTCTTGAACGCTTTCCGATCGGACCAGTTGTCCCAGCCGGCCTGCACTTCGTTGTTGCCCGCCCACAGCACGATCGACGGATGCGCCTGCAGCCGCGCGACCTGTTCCTCGGCCTCGACCCGGACGTTCTCGCGGAAGGCGGCGTCCGGCGGCGTGACGGAGCCGCCGAACATGAAGTCCTGCCACACCATCAGGCCCATCCGGTCGGCGATGTCGTAGAACGCGTCGTCGAGATAATAGCCGCCGCCCCAGATGCGGACCATGTTCATGTTGGCGTCGCGCGCGCCCTTCAGGATCATCTCCATATAGGCGGGCGTCACGCGCGACGGGAAACTGTCGAACGGAATGATGTTCGCGCCCTTGGCGAAAATGGGCGTGCCGTTGACCTTGAACCCGAAGCTGCCGTCCTTGCGGATCAGCTCTACGGTGCGCAGGCCGATCCGCTTCGTCACGCTGTCCTCGGGCGTCGGCGCCGCGCCGCCGAGCGATGCGGTGACGGTATAGAGCGGCTGCGCGCCGTAGCCGATCGGCTGCCAGCGCTTGGGATCGGCGATCGTCAGCGGGATCGTCACCACGTTGTTGCCAGCCGCGAGCGTCACCGTCCGGTCGACCGAAACCGTCTTGCCGTCCGGCCCGGTGACCGCGGCGCGGATCGTCGCAACACCGGGCGTCTCGACGGCGACGTCGAGCTTGGCCGTCAGTCGTGCCTCGGTCGGTGTCAGTGCTTCCTGGTCGACGCGCAGCGTGTCGATCCGCGCGTCGTCCCAGATCTCCAGGCGGACCGGCCGCCAGATACCCGTGTTGACGATGCGGGGACCCCAGTCCCAGCCGTAATGATATTTGGGTTTGCGGATATAGGGCGAGGTCTGCTTGCCCTTCGGCTCGTCGCCGAACGCACTGTCATATTCACCGGGCAGCGTGTTCTTCTGCGCGAGCACCATCGGCTGGAGCGTGCGGATCGGCGAGGCGATCGTCACGAGCACCTCGTTGCGGCCGGCCTTCAGCGCGGACTTCGCATCCACGCGCCAGCGCCGGTGCGCGTTGTCGGTGATGAGCAGCGCCTTGCCGTTGACGCTAACCGTCGCGAACGTGTCGAGCCCGTCAAACACGAGGTCGAGGTGATTGCGCTCGAGCATCGCCGGGGTGACGTCGAGCACGCGGCGGAACTGCCACTTGGTCAGCCCGGCCCACTGGATCGCCGCCTCGTTGGTGCCCTTGAACGGATCGGGCACGCGGTGCGCCGCGATCAGGTCCTGCTGCACCGAGCCGGGGACGGTCGCCGTCAGCCACTTGGCCTCGCGCTTGTGTGCGGCGGTCGCGGCGGTGTCGGTCGGATCGATCCGCACCTGCCACGCGCCGTCGAGCGGGACGACGGTCTTGGGCGATGCGAGCGCAGGCGCGGCGAGGGCGATCAGGGGAAGGACGAACCAGCGACGCATCAGCGTGTCTCCGACAGGGTCATGCGTTCGACCGCGTAGAACGGGTCGGACGTGGGGGAGGTGAGTTGGAGGCAGATGTCACGGTCTCCGGTGATCGCCGGAAGCGCGCCCTTCACGGTGAAGCGGGTCGGCGCGGTCTTCGGATCAGGCAGCGGGAAGGTGCCCGCGATCACCGGTTTCGCGCCCTTTACGGTGCAGCCGACCAGCACGAGCAGCTCGCCGTGCGGCGTCACGTTGTAATGTTGGCGGACCTTTTTGAAGTCGTGCGCTAGGCCCCAGTTTCGCGGCAGGCGGGCGATATCGATCGTGAACCCCTTTGCGACATCCAGCGGCGCGGCGGGGTAGGCGGTGCAGGTGTCGAAGATGTCGGCGTTGAACACCGGGGCATTGCCTTGCGCTTCGGACGTCAACGGCAAGCGCAGGCCGAGAGATCCCTCGGGGCATGCGATCATGTCGGACGCGGTGCGGGTCAGCAGCGCCTGGCGCCCGGTCTCGAACAGGCGGGGTTCGGCGACCGGCTGGCCACTCGCATCGAACGCGGCGGCGCGGATCGACACGCCGGGCTTCACCGAGAGCGGCGCGGTGTAGGCGGGCGAGCGTGCGGTCGGCACCTTGCCGTCGAGCGTGTAGCGGATCGTGCCGTAGGGGGCCTGCGTGGCGAGGACGACTTTCGCGCGGTTGGTGCGGAGCGCATCGCCGCGCGTGCCGTCGAGCGTGTAGCCGACCGCGAACGCACTGTCCGCGACCTCTAGCCCGGACTCGCGCCAGCGCTGGATCTGCGGCTGTACCCGGTCGAGGAAGCCGGCAAAATCGCGCTTGTCCTTGCCCGACCAGGTGATCTCCGCGAGCGCAGCGGCGCGCGGGAAGATCAGGTGCTGCATCTGGTACGGCGTGACGATGTATTCGCTCCACAGATTGGCCTGCGCACCGAGCACGTGCTGCGCCTTGTTCGGGCCGATCCCCGCCGGCATCGGCTCGTAGTTATAGACCGTTGCGAGCGACTGGATCGAGAGGCGGCCGGGCGGTTCGTCGCGCCGGTCGCTTTGCAGGCTGTCGAAATACAGCGTCGGTGCGGGCGACAGCACGACGTCGTGGTTCTGGTTCGCGGCCTCCACCGCGCCCTTCTCGCCGCGCCACGACATCACCGAGGCAGACGCGGGCAGGCCGCCCTCGAGGATCTCGTCCCAGCCGATCAGGCGACGCTTCTTGCTGGCCAGATAGGTGCCGAACTGGTCGATCATCCAGCTTTGCAGGCCGTTCTCGTCCTTGATGCCGAGCTTCGCCATCTGCGCCTGCACCTCGGGGCTGCGTTCCCATTGGTCCTTGACCGCCTCGTCGCCGCCGAGGTGGATATAGGTGCCCGGGAACACCGCCATGAGTTCGTCGAGCACCGTCTTGACGAAGGCGATGCCCTTGGGGCCGGGATTGAAGAGGTAGGGGTTCACGCCCCATGCGTTGCTGACCTCGGGCGTGTCGCCGATCACGCCGAGGTCTGGATAGGCCGCGACGAGCGCCTGAGCATGACCGGGGAGGTCGATCTCGGGGACGATCACGATCCCGCGTTCGGCGGCGTAGGCGACGAGCTTGCGCAGTTCGTCCTGCGTATAGAAACCGCCGACGCGCGTGCCGGGCTTTTCGCCGGTCGAGGGGCTGGTGCGGATGCTGCCGATCTCGGTGAGCTTGGGATAGGCCTTCACTTCGAAGCGCCAGCCCTGATCGTCCGACAGATGGAGGTGCAGCGTGTTGAGCTTCACCGACGCCATCTGGTCGACGATCGCGTAGATCGAGGGCAGCGACTGGAAATGCCGCGCGGTGTCGACCATCAGCCCGCGCCAGCCGAAGCGCGGGGCGTCGTCGATCGTGACCGCCGGGATGCGGACCGGCTGGCCGAACGCGCGATCGGGACTGATGAGCTGGGCGAGCGTCATCGCGCCGTAGAGAAGCCCGGCGTCGCCCGATGCCGTGATCTTCGCGCCGGACGCGTCGACGGTCAGCCGGTACGCTTCGGCGCCCTTGATCGCGGCATCGCGGACGAAACGGATCGTGCCGTTCGGCGACGTCTGGAGAGCAAGCCCGCGCTCGGTCTTCACATGGGCGATGAGCAGGCGCGCGGCTGCGGTGGCACCCTTGTCGGACGCATCCGCCGCGATCGTCGCGCCGTTGGCGATCGTGAAGCTGCCGGCGGTGCGCGTGATTGCCGATGGTTGCGGTACCAGTGGCAGGCGGTCCTGCGCCTGGGCCGGGGTCGCGCAGAGAAAGGCGGGAAGCAGCGCCGTCGCCGCCAGCAAGCGCCCGGCATTTCGGTTCGCGGTTGCACGCATGTCGACTGCTCCCTGTATCGGCTCCTGACGGCCGCTGGTCGAGGAATGTAACCAATATAAGTCCAGACACAACCCCGTCATTTGACAGCTAGGTTGTCCTGCTCTGACTGAAGATCGCAGTCGACGCAGTCCTGAGACGTACCAATATGGCCCATGGATTTAGTCTGGTTGCCCAGCGCGTGGTCCTTGGCTAGGCTGCCGTAAGGGACACGGCAAGGCTCGCTTTGAGCTGCCGGTCGGAGGGGGAATACATGGCGTTTTCCGATGACATCGGACGCTTTCGCAAGGGAAATCCATCGCCGCTATACCTCCAGTTGCAGGAACTGATCCGCAACGCGATCGGCGAGAAGCTGTTGGTACAAGGCAATGCGATCCCGGCCGAGCGCGATCTGGCGATCGAGTACGACGTATCGCGGATCACCGTGCGCAAAGCGATCGGCGGGCTGGTCGAGGAGGGGCTTCTCACGCGCAGGCGTGGCGCAGGGACGTTCGTCGCCGGGCGCGTCGAGAAGAGCTTCTCGAAACTGTCGTCGTTCAGCGAGGACATGGCGGCGCGCGGGCGAACGTCGAGCAGCAGCTGGATCTCGCGCTCGGCGGGGCAGGTGAACCCGGAGGAAGCGATGGCGCTGGGGTTGTCGCCGGGCGCCGCGGTGTTCCGCTTCAACCGCATCCGCTATGCCGACGAAGAGGCGATGGCGCTCGAATTCTCGACGATCGCGGGATATTGCCTGCCGTCGATCGAAGTGGTCGACGACTCGCTCTACACCGCGCTCGAGACTGCGGGCAGTCGTCCGGTACGCGCGTTGCAACGGTTGAGGGCGGTCCCTTTCGGAAGCGAACATGCGCGCATGCTGGGCGTCGACGCGGGCCATGCCGGTCTGTTGATCGAGCGTCGCGGGTTCCTGCGCGATGGCCGGGCTGCGGAGTTCACGCGCTCCTATTACCGCGGCGATGCGTATGACTTCGTCGCCGAACTCGCCGATATCTGACCTTCAATACCGAGAGCATTCGATGAACCGACGTGAGCTTCTTGTTGGCACGGCGGGTGCGGGTGCTTCTTTGGTCGTGGGGCCGATCGAGACCGGGTTTGCGGCCAGCGTCAAGGCGCAGGGATCGGCTGGTGCGCTGCCGATGCCGCAGCCGTCGCGGACCTTGCCGTCGCTCGCGCTGGTGCAGGATCCGTCGCGGACGCTGATCGAGCGGGGGTGGCTGTTCCACGAAGGGGATGTGATCGCGCCCGCGCCCGACGGTCATAACGCGACGTATCTGAGCGTGAAGGCGGGCAATGCGCTGGGTGCGGCGGCGATGGCGTATGACGATTCGGACTGGCAGTCGGTTCGCCTGCCGCACGACTGGGCGTCCGCGCAGCCGTTCGTGAAGACCGCCAACATTTCGCAAGGCTATCGCGCGAGGGGCATCGGCTGGTACCGGCGGACGCTTAGGCTCGACCCAGCGGACCGTGGCAAGACGATCGGGCTGCAGTTCGACGGGATCGCGACCAACGCGACGGTCTGGGTCAACGGCAGCATCGTCGCGCATAATTGGTCGGCGTATAACAGCCTCGAGATCGACCTGACGCCGTTCGCGCGGTTCGGCGACGACCTGAACGTCATCGCGGTGCGTGTCGACGCGCAGGCGATGGAGGGCTGGTGGTACGAAGGCGCGGGGATCTATCGCCATGCGTGGCTGATCCGACGTGCGGCCGTGGCGATCGTGACGGACGGCGTGCACTGCGATCCGAGGCGGGGTGCTGACGGCGCTTGGAGCGTGCCGGTGGCGGTGACGCTCGGCAGCATCGATCGTGCGTCGGTCGGCGTGACGGTGGACGTCGCGCTGCTCGATCCCGACGGCAAGCGCGTGGTGGGGGCGCAGGCAACCGCGACGGTCCTGTCGCTCGAGCGCGCGACCGCGACGCTGACGCTCGCCGTGCCTGCACCGCGCCTTTGGTCGATCGAGACGCCGACGCTCTTTACCGTCGTGACGCACGTCCTGCGCGACGGGGCGATCGTCGATGAGCGGCGCATCCCGGTCGGCTTCCGTACGATCCGGTTCGATGCCGACAAGGGCTTCCTGCTCAACGACAAGTCGGTGAAGCTGAAGGGCGTGTGCCTGCATCAGGATCATGCCGGCGTCGGCACCGCGATCCCCGATGCACTACTGCGCTGGCGGTTGGAGCGGTTGAAGGCGATGGGCTGCAACGCGATCCGTTGTTCGCACAATGCGCCTGCCGCCGAACTGCTCGACCTGTGCGACGAGATGGGATTCGTCGTGATGGACGAGAACCGCCAGTTCAATCCTGCGCCGGATTACATGGCTCAGCTCGAATGGATGGTGCGCCGCGACCGCAACCACCCGAGCGTCATCCTGTGGTCGGTGTTCAACGAGGAGCCGATGCAGGGCACCGAGGCGGGCGTCGAGATGCTCCGGCGAATGGCGCACGCGGCGCATGCGCTCGACGACAGCCGGCCGGTGACGGGTGCGATGAACGGCGCGTTCTTCGATCCGATCAACGTGTCGAGCATTTTCGACGTCGTCGGGTTCAATTATTACCAGGGCGACTACGATCGCTTCCACAAGCTCAATCCGACCAAGCCGATGACGAGCTCGGAGGATACCAGTGCGTATGAAACGCGCGGCGCGTTCGCGAGCGATCCGGCGGCGCATGTCCAGTCGTCCTACGACGTCGAGGCGGCGAGCTGGGGCGATACGCACCGCGCGACGTGGAAGAAGATCGCCGACCGCCCGTTCGTCGCGGGTGGTTTCGTGTGGACCGGGTTCGATTATCACGGCGAACCGACGCCGCATGAATGGCCCACGATCTCCAGTTTCTTTGGCATCCTCGACCTGTGTGGGTTCCCGAAGACTGCGTTCGATATCCACCGTGCGCACTGGGTGGATGATGTGCCGGTCGTGAGCCTGACGCCGCACTGGACGTGGCCGGGGCGTGAGGGGCAGCCGGTCGTCGTGCTGGTGATGAGCAATGCCGAGCGGGTCGAGTTGCGGTTGAACGATCGGAAGGTCGGCGAGCAGGCGGTCGACCGGATCATGGGGAACGAGTTCAGCGTGCCTTACGCAGCGGGGCGGATCAAGGTTGTCGCGATGCGCGGCGGCAAGGTCGTCGCGACGGCGTCGCACGAGACTGTGGGCAAGCCGGTCGCGCTGCGACTGACCCCGGCGCGGACCGTGATGGCGGGCGACGACGAGGATACGCAGCCGGTGACGATCGATGCGATCGATGCTGCGGGGCGGCATGTTCCGACCGCCAATCTGCCGACGCGGTTCTCGGTCGATGGCGCGGCGATCATCGGGGTCGGCAATGGCGATCCGAATAGCCATGAGCCGGAGAAGGGCAATGCGCGGTCGTTGTTCAACGGGCTGGCGCAGGTGATCGTGCAGGCGGGGGCAGGGCGAGGGCGGATCGTGATGACCGCGACCGCGCCGGGGCTCAAGCCTGCGCGTCTGGTGATCGACCGGGCTGCGATCGTACCGCGTGCGCAGGTGCCTGCGACCTATGGTGGGCAGGCGATCCGCGAGTGGCGGCGCTCTCCGGCGTTCGCAGCGCGGCCGGATCCTTCGCTGGCGCCGATCGATGGGGACAATAACAGCTGGGCGTTCGTGCGGAGCGGCACGCCGGTGCAGGCGGCGGCGGAGGGGCGTTGGCGGCTGTATCGCGCGAGCGTGACGCCGTGGCGGCGGATCGGTGCGGAGGGCGGCACGATCCGTTTCGCTTCGATCGCGGGGAAGGCCGAGTTGTGGGTCGATGGCCGGCGGCTTGCGTCGAAGACTGGGGTGGAGGCGGGGCCGCTCGAGGCGGCGTTGCCGGCGGGCGGCGGGGTGCGCCAGATCGTGCTTGTGGTGGAAGCCGCCGCGGACGGGGCTTCGGGGATTCTCGGTGGGGTTGCGATGGAGCCGTTAGCGCGCTGAATATCGCTAAACGCTCAATCCTCCCCCTGGCGGGGGAGGATCAGCGGATTATCGGGCCAGCGTCGTCAGGACTGCGTCGGTCGCCAGCATATGAAGCTGGCCGGGCGTGGGCCGGGCGATTGCGCGGATACCGAGCTTCACAAGCGCCGCCTCGTCCGCCAGCGCGATATCGCCCAGTTCGACGCGCAGTCGCCCGGTATGGCGGCTAGCGGCCAGGACATTCGTCGCCCCTCCCAGCGCATTCTCGGTTGCCGAGGAAAGACTGATCGTATCCTCCGCGACAGCCGCGGCAGGCTTGATCGCCACATCGCCACCCAGCGCCAAAGCATCGCGAATTTCCATCGAGACGACGTCTGCGATCGGCCCGAGCACGACCTGAAGCGCGGAGTTCGACGGGCGCAGGATGCCGCGTGCGCCGAGTGCCTTGAGCGCGGCGTCGTCGACCGCGGACTGGTCGACCACGATCAGCCGCAACCGCGTCGTGCAGGCGCTCACCGTCGTCAGATTCGCCTGGCCGCCGAGCGCCTCCGCGAACGCCGCACCACGGCCGCCTGCCGCGGGAGGCGCTACCGCAGCGACGGTCTCGGCTTCACGTCCGGGCGTCGCGAGGTCGAACTTGCGAATGAAGAAGCGGAACAGCCCGTAGTACAGCACGAAATACACCGCGCCGACCGGCAGCAGGACGAGCGGTCGCGTCGCCTTGCCGAAGTTCAGGACATAGTCGAGCAGTCCCGCCGAGAAGCCGAAGCCCATCTTGACGCCGAGCAGGTCCATCAACGCCATCGACAGGCCGGTCAGCACCGCGTGAACCGCGTACAGCACGGGCGCGAGGAACATGAAGCTGAACTCGATCGGCTCGGTCACGCCGGTCAGCGCGGAGGTGAGCGCGAGGCTGAGCAACATGCCGCCTACTGCTTTGCGCCGCTCGGGCTTCGCGGCGTGGTACATGGCGAGGCACGCGGCGGGCAGGCCGAACATCATCACCGGGAAGAACCCGGCCATGAAGATTCCGGCCGTGGGATCGCCTGCGAAGAACCGGCGAAGGTCGCCCGAGGTGCCCTGGTAATCGCCGGCGACGAACCAGACGATGTTGTTGAGCAGATGATGCAGCCCGGTGACGAGCAGCAGGCGGTTGAGCAGCCCGAATACGAACACGCCGATCGCGCCGCTGCCGGTGATCGCGACGCTCAATAGGTCGACGCCCTGACTCAGCAGCGTGAAGCCGAAGCCGAACACGGCCGCGAGCACGAGACCCGCCACGCCGCTGACGATGGGTACGAACCGGCGCCCGCCGAAGAAGGCGAGATATTCGGGTAGCTTGATCGTCGAATAGCGATTGTAGAGCGTCCCGCCCGCGAGCCCCGACAGGATGCCGATCGGCACGTCGAGCCGCGCCATCGCCTTGGCCTTCCACGCCGCGATCGCGAGGTCGGCTGAGACGCCGGTCAGCCCTGCCGATACTTCGGGCGCGACGGTGATCAGGACTTTGCCCGCCTCCGTCGCGACCAGGAAGCATACGACGCCGGCAAGGCACGCGGCACCGTTGCCGTCGCGCGCGAACCCGGTGGCGACGCCGATCGCGAACAGCAGCCCGAGATGCGAGAAGATCGCGTCGCCCGCCGCGCTGACGAAGGCGATGTCGAGCAGGTCGGGCTGGCCGAGGCGGAGCAGCAGGCCGGCGATCGGCAGCACCGCAATCGGCAGCATCAGCGCGCGGCCGAGCGGCTGGAGGGCTTCGAGGATCGATTTCATGCGGTGAACTCCCGAGCGAGCGAGCGGACGTCGGCGGCGGACCCGCACTGCAGCGCGGCGGCGGCATGCGCGCGGCACGCCTCCATCGTCAGCGTGGCGACCAGCGCCTTGATCTCGGGCACGAGCGCGGGTGCGGACGAGAGTTCGGTGACGCCGAGCCCGATCAGGATGGGAACGGCGAGCGGGTCGGAGGCCAGCCCGCCGCACACGCCGGTCCAGCGGCCATGCACCGCACCGCCCTTGCAGGTCTGCGCGATCAGCCGGAGGACGGCGGGGTGCAACCCGTCGATCCCGCTCGCGACCGCTGCGTTGCCGCGGTCCATCGCCAGCGTGTACTGCGTGAGGTCGTTGGTGCCGACCGACAGGAAATCGGCCTCCGCAGCAATCAAATCGGCGGTGACGGCGGCGGCGGGCGTCTCGATCATCACGCCGACGGGGACGCGGTCGCCGACGCCGATCTCGGCTGCGATGCGGTCGACCACCGCGCGGACGGCGCGCAGTTCGTCGAGGCTGGCGATCATCGGGACCATGATCCGGCACCGCCCGGCGGGTTTTACCGACAGGATCGCACGGACCTGGTCCTCCAGGATCTGCGGGTGCGCGAGGCCGACGCGAATGCCGCGCAAGCCTAGTGCGGGGTTTTCCTCCGGCGCCATCGGCAGATACGGCGCGGGCTTGTCTCCACCGATGTCGAGCAGGCGGACGATCAGCGGGCGGCCGTCGAGCGCGTCGGCGATCGCCTGGTAATCGGCGGTCTGTTCGGCGACCGTCGGCGCGGCATCGCGTTCGAGGAACAGGAATTCGGTGCGCAACAGGCCCGAGCCTTCCGCACCGTTCTCGACCGCGAGGTGCGCGTCGCCAAGCGCGCCGAGATTCGCGAACGCCTCGATCCGGGTGCCGTCGGCCATGCGGCAGGGTTCGCCGGCCCGCGCGAGGGCTTCGGTGCGGCGGACCTGCGCCTGGACGATCCGGACCTGCGTGGCGACGAGCGTGTCGGCGTCGGGATCGATCCGCAACAGGCCTTCGCTGGCGTCCAGGATTACGGACGTGTCGTCGGCGACGGTGTTCAATTGCGATCCGATCGCGACCAACGCGGGGAGGCCCATCGTCGCGGCGAGGATCGCGACGTGCGAGGTCGGGCCGCCGCGCTCGACGCAGAAGCCGACGATGTTCGCGCGGTCGAGCGAGAGGACGTGCGACGGCAGCAGGTCGTCCGCGAGCAGGATCGTGTCGGGCGGGAACGACAGCGGCGTGGTCTCGACGCCAGCGATCAGCGCGAGCAACTGGCGTTCGAGATCGAGCATGTCGTCGGCGCGCTCGGCAAGCCGCGGATCGGTACTGGTGCGCAACACGTCGGCCTGTGGGCGGATCGCAGCGCGCCAGGCATGACCTGCGCTCTCGCCGCGAGCGATGCCGCCGCGCGTCGTATCGTGGAGCATGGGGTCTTCGAGCATCGCCGCATGCGCCTCGACGATCGCGCGCTCGGGACCGGTCGCCGTGCGGGCGCGGTCTGCGAACCGGGTCGACAGCGTGGTGACGGCCGCATCGAAGCGTGCCTCCTCGACGGCGATGCCTTCGCCCTGTTCGGGGACGACGATATCGGCGGGACGGAACCAGCGTGCTCGGCCGATTGCCAGGCCGGGTGCCGCGGTGACGCCAGTGAGCGCGCCGTCGACCGCTGGGCGGGGCGGCATGGGAGCGACGGTGGGCGCGCGGACGGGAGCCTCGGCGGGCTCGTCCATGCCGCTTTCGATCAGGTCGCAGATGGCGGCGAGTGCGGTGGCGGCGTCGGCGCCCACTGCGGTCACGACGATCGTATCGTCGCGGCGGATCGCGAGTGCGAGCAGGGCGATCGGGCTGCGGACGTTGGCGGTCTTGTCGCCGCATGCGAGCGTTACGTCGGCGTCGAAGCGCTTGGCGGTCGCGGCAAGGCGCGCGGCCGGGCGGGCGTGGATGCCATGGGGCAGGGGAACGACGACCGCGCGTTCGTGCGTCGTGCCGTCCTGGCTCGTCTCGCGGGGTACGACCGCATCGCTGGGTTCGAGCGTCATCAGCGGATCGCCGATCGCGACAAGTTCGCTGGAGACTGCATGGACGATCCTGAACCGGTCGGGGTTCACGACGACGATCGGCGTGACGACCGCACGGGCCTCTTGCACCAGCAAATCTAGATCGAGGCGGATCAGCGGCGCGCCGCGCTCGACCGTGTCGCCGACCGCGACGCACGGGCTGAACCCGCGTCCGCCGAGCGCGACCGTGTCGAGGCCGATATGGATCAGGATCTCCGCCCCCTCTGGGGTGGCGAGCGTGATCGCGTGGCCGCTCGGCAACAAAGTCAGCACGGTGGCGGCGCAGGGCGCGTAGAGGCAGTCGCCGGTTGGATCGATCGCGACGCCGTCCCCCAGCATCCGCTCCGAAAACACCGCGTCGGGCACTTCGTCGATCGGCGTTGCCCAGCCCTGCATCGGCGAGGTCAGGAGGATGGAGGCCATGGGTGCGTTCTCGATACCAGAAGGGATGGGCTCGATACCAGAAGGGATGGGCTCGATGCCGGAAGGAGTGGGCGCGGGAATGGGTTGGGCGCGACCGGTCAGGCCGCGCTCGCCCCGCCGATCCATGTGCCGACCGGATGCAGATCGCGCGTGAGCACGACCCAGTCGGCGGTACGGCCGACCTGCAACGTGCCGCGCTCCTGCGACAGCCGCAGGAACGCCGCGGGATAGGTCGCCGCCATCGCTGCCGCGATCTCGGGCGCGACGCCCAGGCGGTCGACGGTGTTGCGGACCGCGCCTGCCATGTCGAGATCGGAGCCCGCCAGCGTGCCGTCGGCACCGACGCAGCGGCCACCCTCGACGTAAATCTCGCGGCCCTGGAGCACGAACGACTTCTCCGCCGCGCCGACACACGGCATCGCGTCGGATACCAGCATGAACCGGTCGTGCGGCCGTGCGCGCAACGCGATCCGCAGCACGGCGTCGTCGACATGGAAGCCGTCGACGATGATCCCGCAATACACCGCCTGATCGTCGAGCACCGCGCCGACTACGCCCGGGGCGCGGTGGACCAGCGGTGACATGGCGTTGAACAGATGCGTCACGCCGGTGATGCCAGCGGCCATGCCGGCACTCGCGGTGGCGTGGTCAGCATCGCTATGGCCGATGCTGATGAGCACGCCCGCCGCGGTCAGCGTCGCGATCTGTGCCGCGGTCACGCGTTCGGGTGCGAGCGTGACCATGACCCGGCCGAGACGCGGGCGGGTCAGCAGCGCGAGCAGCTCGTCGTCGAGATCCTGGAAGCGCGTGGGGTCGTGGATGCCCTTGCGCGCGGGGCTGATCACCGGGCCCTCGATATGGATGCCGAGCACGCCGGGGACGCCCGCGAGGATCGCCGCGTCGACCGCATCGAGCGCGAGCGCGATCACGTCGGGCGTGTCGCTGATCAGCGTCGGCAGGAAAGCGGTGGTGCCGAACGGACGATGCGCCGCGCCGATTGCGGCGATGCCCTCGACTGTGGGTGTATCGTTGAACAGCACGCCGCCGCCGCCGTTGACCTGCGTATCGACGAAGCCCGGCATCAGCCAGCCGCCGTCGAGATCGATCGCCGTGGCGGACGAATCCTGGCTGTCGGACGCACCGATCCGGGCGATGCGCCCGTGCTCGACGACGATCGTCGCGTCGTTCAGCACGCCCGTGGGAGTGACCACATGGCCATTCGAAAACCGGAAGATCGTCATAGCGTGCGCGTCACCTTGCTGAGATGCGACGGTGCGTCGGGGTTGAACCCGCGCGCGAGTGAGAGGGCGTTGACCATGCGATAGAAGCTCTGGATCATCAGGATCGGCTCGATCGCCGGATGGGCCTTCAGCGCAGGCAGGACGCCGTCGTCGCTGCTGCCGTCGAGCCCGGCATCGGCGAGCAACACCGCCGCGCCACGCTCGGCGAACTCGCGGGCCGCGTCGCGCACGCCGTTGCCGGCCGCGTCGGAGGTCGCGAGCGCCAGTAGCGGGAAGCCGTCCTCGACCAGCTGCATCGGGCCGTGGCGGACTTCGGCCGAACTGAACGATTCGGCATGCAGCGCGCAGGTTTCCTTCATCTTCAGCGCTGCCTCGTTGGCGATGCCGAAGCCCATGCCGCGCGCGATCACGAACAGATTGGTCGCGGTCCGCAGCGGTGCGACGGCGTCCGACCAGTCGAGCGCCCAGGCGCGGGCGAGATCGGCGGGAAGCGCTGCGACCGCGCTACGCAGCGCATCGTCGTCGGCCCATTCGGCGGTCAGTGCGGCGAAGGCGGCGAGCGAGCAGATATAGGATTTGGTCGCCGCGACCGACTTTTCCGGTCCGGCGCACAGCGGGATGAGCGTGTCGGCGGTTTCGGCAAGCGGCGAGGTCTCGTCGTTCACGAACGCGACGACATGCGCGCCGGCGGCCTTCTGCGCGGCGACCGCGGCGAGCAGGTCGGGACTGCGCCCGCTCTGCGACACTGCGATGCACAGCGTGTTCCGCGCGCCGAGCGGTGCGTCGTAGATCGACACGACCGATGGCGCTGCTGCGGCGACCGGGATGCCGGTCTTGGTCCAGATCAGGTATTTGCCGTAGACCGCCGAATGATCCGACGAGCCGCGCGCGCAGGTCACGATGACCGCAGGCGGTGCGGCGCGGAGGCGTGCACCGAGCGCTGCGAACGCCGCCGCGTTGGTAGCGAGCATCCGCGCGACTGCTTCGGACGATTCCGCAGCTTCGCGGAACATCAACGTTGCCGCTTCCGCAATCGGCGGGGGTGTGATCGGAGGCGGGGAGGCTTCGTGCATAGCGGCTCGCTTCGATTGGCGTTCGGCGAGGAGCGAAAGGCACCCCGACCCAGACCGGTTTGAGTAAGTTATGGATTGGTATTATTCAAGCGTTGGATGTCCGGCTACCATGTTCGCCAGTCGCTCTACCGCGTCGCGATCCGTCGCTGCCCGCCCCGCCGATGCGAAGCCGAAGCGTAGTTCGGCTGGATCGGCGGGGGTCGTGATGGGCGCGCGACAAGAGGCGTGGACTTCGCGGACACCGGTTGCGAGGATTGTGGGCAACGTTTCCGGGGAGACGCCGCTGCCTGCGAGCACGATGATTCGATCGGCGGCTTGTCGGTGCAGTGCCGCCAGCATCTCCACCCCGTCGATCGCCTTGGGTGTGCCGCCCGAGGTCAGGATCCGGTCGAAGCCGAGCGTGACGGCGGACTCGAGTGCTTCGGGCATGTCGCGACATAGGTCGAAGGCGCGGTGCAGCGTCAGCGATAGCGGACGTCCGCGAGCATCGCCCAACGACTTGGCGTGCGCCGCCCAGCCGGCGAGTGCGGGCAGGTCGAGCCGGTGGTCGGCATCGAGCGCACCGATGACGATCCCTGCCAATCCGGCGTCGGCCGCGGTGCGGATGTCGTCGGCGATCAGCGCCTGCTCGCGTGGTGTATAGACGAAGCCACCTTCGCGTGGTCGCGCCAGAAGGTGGACGGGTACGGCCGAAGCGTCCGACGCCGACGCCGCGGCCCGGATCAGGGACGCGGGCGGCGTGAGTCCGCCGACTGAGAGCGCTGCGCACAATTCGATGCGATCCGCGCCGCCGGCGATCGCCGCGTCGACACCTTGGAGGTCCTCGACGCAGACTTCGAGAATCGGTCGTGTGCCGCGCGCCATGTCTTCCGGACCGCTCACGCCTGGAACAGCGACCGCGCCTTCAGCACCGTCGTCTTGCCGCGCGCGTCGGTGACCGCATAGGTGAAGCCGGGCAGCAGGCAGAACGCGCCGACATTGCCCTTGGCATCCAGCGCGAGGAAGCCGACCTGGACGCCGCGGATCGCATCGCCGCGCAGCTTGGCGATATGCCGGACGACCTCTTCGCAGGCCTGTTGCGGCGTCGACCCGCCGCGCATCGACGTGACGACGCGCGCCGAGCCGGCGACACGGGTCACTTCTTCGCCCAACCCGGTCGAGGTAGCACCGCCGACACCAGCCTCGACGTACAGCCCCGATCCGACCTGCGGCGAATCGCCGACGCGCCCGCGCATCTTGAACGCCATGCCCGATGTCGTGCAGGCGCCGGCCATCCGCCCGTCGGCGGTGCGTGCGAGCAGGCCGATGGTATCGTGGTCGAGCGCGCCGCCCGGCGTACGGGTGATGCGGTTCTCGCTATTGGCTTCGGGTTGGTATTTCGCGGTCTTGAGCCACTCGCGCCATGCCTTTTCCGATTCCGGGGTCAGCAGCGATTGTTGCGGGAAGCCCTGGTCGCGCGCGAACCGCGTTGCGCCTTCGCCGACGAGGAAAGTGTGTGGCGTCCGCTCCATCACGCGGCGCGCGACGGAGATCGCATGCACCGTGTTCTCAAGCGCGGCAACGGCGCCGACACCGCCGACATCGTCCATGATGACCGCGTCGAGCGTGACGTGGCCGTCGCGGTCGGGATAGCCGGAATAGCCGACGCTATGATTGGTAGGGTCGGCTTCGGGTACCATCGCGCCGGCCTCGACCGCGTCGATCAACGATCCACCCTTGGCGAGTTGCGCGAAGGCCACCGCGTTGGCGGCGGCGCCGAAGTCCCATGTCGACAGGACCACTGCACCGGTCGCCGAAGCGCCCGCGGCGGCGCCCGATCGGGCATGCGCCCGAGTCGTTACGAATGGTATCATGCCCAGGCCGCCCAAGCCGGCGAGCAACGACCGTCGCGTGTTCTCCATCAGATCCCCCTTGCGTTCTTGTACGCACGCTATCGCAAGGAGATGGCGACCGCCAGTAGTGACGCCGATTTGCAACATTCCGACGCAAATGTTCTAGACCGGTATTGCTTCGGCATTGACTGACGGCGCATTTTGACCAAACCAGTACGGGCAACCGGTATAGCGCTATCACGCAACCGAGCTTTTTTAGGGGTAGGTATGAACTTCGGCCATTCTGTTTCGCGGATCGCGCTCGTCGGATCTCTCGTGTTTTCCGCTACCACGGCGTTCGCACAGGATGTGCCCGCGCAGGCCGTGACGCCCGCCCAGGCTGCCGCGAGCACGCCCGCGGAAGCCAAGGTCGAGGCGGATGTGACCACCGCAACCACCGCCGTCGATCGCAACACGCCGACGGACGACACGATCGTCGTCACCGGATCGCGCATCCAGCGTCCGAACATGACGTCGGCCGCGCCGATCACCTCGGTCACCGCGCAGGACATTCGCGCGCAGGCTGCGGTCAATGTCGAGGACGTGCTGAACCGCCTGCCGCAGATCGCGCCGGACAGCCAGCAGACCTATAACGACTCCGACGGCCGCCAGCGCATCAAGCTGCGCAGCCTCGGGTTCGAGCGCACGCTGGTCCTGATCGACGGCAAGCGCCTCGGCACGCAGAACGGCCAGGACGTCGGCATCATCCCGCCGTCGCTGCTCGAGCGTGTCGACGTGCTGACCGGCGGCGCATCGTCGGTCTACGGGTCGGACGCGGTCGCTGGCGTCGTCAACTTCGTCCTGAAGAAGGATTTCGAAGGCGTTCAGATCGATGGCAACTACAATTTCTACAACCATAACAACAAGGACACGGTGGTGTCCTCGCTGGCACGCGCGTCGGGCTTCAACAGCCCGCGCGGCCTCACCAACGACGGTGGTCGTGCCGACGTCACGGTGACCGCGGGCAAGAAGCTGTTCGACGGCGCGCTGCGGATCAACGGCTTCGTCAACTACAAGCACACCGATCCGGTGCTGTTGTCGGAGCGCTCGAACTCGGGCTGCTACCTGACGCAGACCAGCCTGAACGCGCCGCTGGCGTGCGGCCTGACCCCGAGCAGCTCGACGAGCGGCCTCATCACGCCGCTCAGCGGCGCGAACGCCAACGCGCAGTATGTCAACAACCCCAACGGCACGCGCGAATTCGTTCCGTTCGGTCCGGGTGCTGGCAACGCCTCGAACTATTTCAGCAACTATGCATACCAGCGTCCATCGGAGCGTGTGAACGCTGGCGGTTTCGTCAGCCTCGATATCGCACCTGACGCAGAGCTGTATGCCTCGGGCATCTGGTTCCGCGACAAGTCGTACAACAACTATCCGGCGGTCGCCGGCGGCTCCGTCCAGGTAAACTGCAACAACCCATTCCTGTCGGGTGCGCAGGCAACCGCGATCTGCGGCGCTGCGGCTGGCACGGCAGCGACGGCACCGATCGACCTGCGCTATCGCCTGGGTGAGGGGAACGATCAGCCGGACGCGTATCTGAACACCGGCGTTCGTCTGACCGGCGGCGTCCGCGGCAAGGTCGGCAGCGCGTGGACCTATGATGTCGGCGGCGTCTATGCGCGCAACCACCAGGATTACACGCCGAGCTTCGTCAACGCGGCCAACCTGCGCAACTCGATCAACGTCGGTGGCACGCGCGCCGCACCGACCTGCGCAACGACCACGGACGCGGCCTGCGTTCCCTTCGACGCGTTCAGCGCAGGCAACACCAACCCCGCGCTCATCGACTATCTGTATGACCAGGGCACGTCGGCGACCACCGGCACGCTGTACGACGTGCAGGCCAACATCACCGGGGACCTCGGCAAATACGGCATCACCTCGCCGTTCGCTGAGCAGGGCGTCGCGATCGCGCTGGGTACGGAATATCGCAAGGACACGCTCAAATCGACGGCCGACAGCGTGTATCGCGCAGGCCTTGGCGGCACCGACAGCTATCTGAAGCAGGACGTCTGGGAAGCCAATATCGAGGTTCAGGCGCCGCTCGTCGAGCACAAGCGCTTTGCCGACCTGTTGCAGGTGAACGGCGGCTACCGCGTGTCGAAGTACAGCAGCAATTCGAGCACGTTCAACACGTGGAAGGTCGAGGGCATCTACGCACCCATCAGCGACCTGACGTTCCGCGCCTCGTTCAACAAGGCGCAGCGCGCACCGACGGTGACCGAAATCCGGCAGGCGACCAATGTCGACTTCGCATCCGGCGGTGCAGGCACGTTCAACGATTTCTGCGCACCGACCGTCGTCAATGGCGCGAACGGCGTAACCTACGGCGCGCCGATCGCGTCGCGTGAAGTGTGTCGTGCAACCGGCCTGTCCGATGCGCTCTACGGCAGCCAGACCCTGCTGTGCAGCAACGGCACCACCCCGAACGGCTCGGCGGCGTGCACGGTACGTTCGGGTGGCTTCACCGCCGATCCGGAGACCGCCTACACGCAGACTTACGGCCTGATCGTGAAGCCGCGGTTCGTGCGGGGGCTGGTGTTCTCGGTCGATCGCTACCAGATCAAGATCAACGACTCGCTCGGTTATAACGACTTCAGCTATTACACCGATGGCTGCCAGCGTTCGAACGGCGATGCGTTCTTCTGCCAGGGCATCGTCCGCAATCCCGGCACCGGTACGCTGTATTCGACCGCCGGAAGCAACCCGACCACCGGCTTCATCCGCCAGGGCACGACGAACTACTACACGTCGATCGCGCGCGGCTATGATTTCCAGGCGCAGTACACGCTCGACCTCGCCGGCGCCGGCAAGATCGACTGGAACTTCAACGGGTCGCTGGCGACCTTCGCCGGTGGCCAGGACTCGCCGGTCCAGCCGGAACGCAACTGCGCCGGATACTATGGCAACGGTTGCGGTCAGTTGCTCCCGAAATGGTCGCACGGCCTGCGCGCGACCTACACGACGGTCGACCGCGGCTTCAGCGCCTCGTTCAACTGGCGTTATGTCGGCTCGCTGACCAACGCGGACAATTCGGGTAATCCGGCGATCGGTGGCACGCCTGAGCGGGAGCGGACCAGCTACTACCGGGTTTCGCCGAAGAGCTACTTCGACCTCGCGCTGAACTTCGCGATCGACAAGCAGTTCTCGCTGCGCCTGATCGCCAACAACCTGCTCGACAAGAGCGCGCCGATCGTTCCGGACTCGTACAACGTCGCCCTCGCGCGCACGAACACGATCCCGCAGCGCTACGACTCGCTGGGCCGCAACCTCGCGGTCGGTGCGACCGTTCGGTTCTGATGCTTGCGTGACACGGCCCGTGTCGATCGACACGGGCCACGGGCGTCGAATGAAGATCCTCCGTGCCTCCGGGCGCGGGGGATTTTTCGTGCCTGGCGGTATTGGCGTTAGGGCTTGGACACGAAGGCGTTCGGCTACGCGCGGTAGCGGTCGTGCTGCGTCATGTATCGGAAATGGTGCCGGTTGCAGGAATCGAACCCGCGACATCCAGTTTACAAAACTGGCGCTCTACCAACTGAGCTAAACCGGCCCTTGCGTCGGGCGCTGCCCGGTGCGTCGCGCCCCAATGCTTCAAGAAACGCCGAAGGTCCAGCCCTCGGTTCGGGCAATATGCGGTGTCATCGCCTTCGGGCACCAGAGTTCGGCGCGATCGGCATTGGCACGGAGCCAGGCGGCGGTGAGGATCGCGTCGGTGGCATGATCGTCGTAGCGGGCGAGCGGCCGGTGCGGTTGGCTGGCGAGGTTGGCGAGCGCCGTATCGAGCGACACCGCGTCGCGCATCTTGCTGAGGCCCTTGCGGATGCCGGCAGCGCGGGCGGCGATCGTGGTGTAGATTTCGACGATTACCGGACCTTGTTGGGGCAGCGGATCGAATGGCCAGACGGGCACGCGGCCGGCGAGGCGGTGCAGTACGCGCATGCCGGTGAGGCTCGACTTGCCGACCTGCGCCGCGCCGACGAGGTTGAAGCAGCTCGTCGGGGACAGGCCCATTGCGCGCTGGCCGTGCTCGCAAACACGCATTCTGCCTGCGCCGCCGGGGAACAGGTCGCCGCAATCGCGATGCTGGCGGAAATGGCGGCGGATTTCCGGGTCGGTCAGCAGGCTGGAGACGGCGAGATGCGGATCGGCGGCCGAGGCATCGTCGACCATCTTCCATAGCGCACGGGCGTCGGGCGGACTGTCGGGCGCGCCGGGGAAGTACCCGTCCTGGTCTACGAACGGGAAGGCGGGGGAGAGGTCGAGCCCGATCAGCGTCGGCGTATCCTGACAGAGCAACCAGTCCAGGACGTCGTCGCGCGACCATGCGCTGGCGCCTGGTCGCGCGACCAAAGTCGGCGCGGCGTCGCCCGTCGCACAAACCGCGACCGCTATGCCCTTGTGACGATGCCCCTGCGCGCCGGACCAATCGATCGCCGCAAACTGCGTAAATCGTGGCTCAGCCATTCTTCTCGGCGCGCAGGCCGTCCCAATAGGCGAGCCGTTCGGATAGCCGCTTTTCGAAGCCGCGTTCGGTCGGGGTGTAGAATGTTTGCGGGGTCATCTCGTCTGGCCAGTAATCAGAGCCAGAGAAGGCATCCTCCGTATCGTGATCGTACGCGTATCCCTTGCCGTAGCCGATATCGCGCATGAGCTTGGTCGGCGCGTTGCGGATCGACGCGGGCGGCATCAGAGAACCGGTCTCGCGCGCCGATTTCCACGCCGCCTTCTGCGCCTTGTAGACCGCGTTCGATTTGGGTGCGGTCGCGAGATACACGCACGCCTGCGCGATCGCGAGTTCGCCTTCGGGGCTGCCGAGAAAGTCGTAGGTGTCCTTGGCGGCGATGCACTGGACCAGCGCCTGCGGGTCGGCGAGCCCGATATCCTCGACCGCGGCACGCGTCAGCCGACGGAGCAGGAACAGCGGTTCCTCGCCCGCCGTCAGCATCCGCGCGAGATAATAGAGCGCAGCCTGTGGATCGCTCCCGCGAATCGATTTGTGGAGCGCGGAGATCAGGTTGTAATGCCCCTCGCGATCCTTATCGTACACCGCGACGCGACGTTGGAGGAAGTTCGACAGGCCTGCGGGATCGAGCGGTTCGGGCAGGTTGACCGAGAACAGCGTCTCCGCCTGGTTGAGCAGGAACCGACCGTCGCCATCGGCGCTGGCGATCAGCGCGTCCTTGGCAGGCGGAGTGAGGGGAAGGGGGCGCTTCGTCTCCGTCTCGGCACGGTCGAGCAGCTGTTCGAGCGCACCGCGGCCGAGGCGTTCGAGGATCAGGACCTGCGCGCGGCTGAGCAGTGCGGCGTTGAGTTCGAACGACGGGTTCTCGGTGGTCGCGCCGACCAGCGTGACGGTGCCGTCCTCGACATAGGGCAAGAAGCCGTCCTGCTGCGCGCGGTTGAAGCGGTGGATCTCGTCCACGAACAACAAGGTGCGCTTGCCGATCTTGGCGTGCTCGCGCGCTTCGGCGAACGACTTCTTGAGGTCGGCGACGCCGGAGAACACCGCCGAGATCGCAACGAACCGCAGGTCGACCGCGTCGGCGAGCAGGCGCGCGATCGTCGTCTTGCCGGTGCCGGGCGGGCCCCAGAGGATGATCGAGGACAATCGTCCCGCGGACACCATTCTGCCGATCGCGCCTTCGGGGCCGGTGATGTGATCCTGCCCGACCACCTCGTCCAGCGTGCGCGGGCGCAGGCGGTCGGCGAGCGGCGCGTTTTCGGGATGCGTTTCGGTGGGGGCAGCGGGTTCGAAGCCCGCGAAGAGATCGGCCATGCGTGGAAGATAGGGGCGGGGGGCCGGTTTGCCCATCCGTCCGCACTCCACGCGCGCTCGTCATCCTCCCACGCCTCGTAATCGTGTCGTCACCCTGAACCAGCCGTTATCCCCGCCCAGGCGGGTATCCATACTGGCTGACGGCAATGCCAGTTTGCTCGGTCCGGGGGTCTGGGTTCCCGCCTCCGCGGGGATGACGGACTCAAGCAGGCGGATGTTTTCGCGCCCGCCCCCTTGAACCCGAAACAGTCTGCGATATATCGTCAACTATAAGCCAAGATATATCGGAGAACACTCAAATGCGTTTTGGTATGGGATATGGAGCCTGGACCGGCGGCCCGCGCGCCGACGGTGAAGGCCGCGGCAGGGGAAGCCACGAAGGTCATGGTCGCCACGGCCATCGCGGCGGCCCCGGTGGTCGGCGTCGGCTGTTCGACGGCGGCGAATTGAAGCTCGTCATGTTGAAGCTGATCGCGGATGCGCCGCGCCACGGTTACGACCTGATCCGCGAGATCGAGGGGCTGACCGGGGGTGGCTATGCGCCGAGCCCGGGCGTCGTCTATCCGACGCTCAGCATGCTCGACGAAATGGGCCTGATCGAGGAGCAGCAGTCGGAAGGCGCGAAAAAGCGTTTTGCGGCGAGCGACGAGGGCCGCGCGCACCTGGCCGGGAACGCGGCCGTGGTGGACGGCCTGTTCGCGCGGCTGGCGGCGGTCGGGGCGGAGTCCGAGCGGACCGATGGCGCGCCGATCCGGCGGGCGATGGGCAATCTGCGCCAGGTGCTCCAGCACCGGCTGATGCGCGAGGACGTTAACGAGGACACGCTGCACGACGTCGCCGCGCTGCTCGACGAAGCCGCGCAGAAGATCGAGCGCCTCAAGTGAGCGTCTCGGTCGCACGCGTGCCGACGCATTCGGCGAGCAAGTATCTCCAGCAGCTCGCCAATCACTGGAGCCACAAGATGGAGGTCACCTTCTCGGAGGAAGAGGGCCGCATCGCCTTTCCGAACGGCGCGGTGCTGGAGATGCGTGCCGACAGCGAAACGCTCGACGTCGCGCTGACCGTGCCGGAGAGCGAGGACGTCGACCGGATGCGCGGCGTGGTGTCGAGCCACCTCGACCGGTTCGCATTTCCGGAGGCGCCGCTGACGTTCGATTGGGCGACCGTCTAAGCGCGCAACCTGCTCCCCTCCCTGAAAGGGAGGGGCTGGGGGTGGGTAGGCCGGTTTGAGCCACCAAGCGTCGAACTCGCGGAACCCGACCCACCCCCGACCGCTCCCTTCCAGGGAGGGGCGAAGCCGCCCTTAGCCCCCCCGCCGCGCCATAACCTCCAGATACGTGTCCAGCACCGTCTGGTTGATCGTATCCCACAAATACCCGGCCGCCTTGTCGTGCCCGGCCCAACCCATCGTCTCACGCAGCCCCGGCTCGGAAACGATCCGCCCGATCGCATCCGCATATCCGGCGATATCGGTCGGCGGCACCAGAAACCCGGTCACCCCGTCGTCGACCAGCCCGACCGCGCCAGACGCGCGCGCCGCGACGACGGGAACACCTGCCGCCATCGCCTCCAGTGTCACGTTGCCGAACGTCTCGGTCACGCTCGGGTTGAAGAACACGTCCATCGACGCGACCGCGCGGCCTAGATCGTCGCCCGACTGGAACCCTGCGAACACCGCGCCGGGCACGCGGGCGGCGAACCAGTCGCGCGCGGGGCCTTCGCCGATCACTAGCACCTTGTGCGGCACGCCGCGCTGCTCCAGCGTCCGGATCACGTCGGCGAAGACGTCGAGACCCTTCTCTTTCACCAGCCGGCCGAGAAACCCGACCGCAACCTCGCCATCGGCAATCCCGCGCGCGCGTCGCCACGCCAGGTCGCGACGCGTCGGCGTGAAGCGATCGTGGTTCACGCCGCGCGACCAGATCGCAGTCGGCGTCGTCACGCCCCAGTCGCGGACGATCTCCGCCATGCCGCGCCCCGGCACCAGCACTTCGTCGACGCGGTTGTAGAAGCGCGTGAGGATTTTCACCATGATCGGCTCGAAGAACGCCATCTTGTAATAGCGGAAATACGTCTCGAACCGCGTGTGCAACGACGCGACCGTGGCGATGCCGTTGCGTCGACCATAGCTGATCGCGCGGTGCCCGAGGAAATCAGGCGCCGACACATGGACGATGTTCGGTGCGAACGCATCGAGATCGCGCCGGATCGCCGCCGGTAACCCGCGCGCCAGCTTGTATTCGCCACGCCCCGCCGGCAGCGGTAGTGATGGCACCGCGACCAGATCGCCGGTCGGCGGGAAGGCCGGCTTGGCGTTGGTCGGCGAATAGACCCGCACCGTCACGCCCTTCGACAGCAGATGACCGACGAGCAGATTCAACGCCTGGTTTGCGCCATCGCGAACGTAATTATAGTTGCCGCTGAACAGGGCGATGCGCAGGTCGGTGGCGTGCATCGTCGCGCGGATAACGCGGTGTGCCGTCAAGCGCCACTGAATCTGTAACATAGCCCGGCCGGCTGCCATTGATGTTCCCGTATCGTTCTCGTACATCGGACGCATGGCGAAACCCCAGAAACGTTACGTGTGTCAGTCCTGCGGATCGGTGTCGCACCGCTGGGCGGGGCAGTGCGCCGATTGCAACGAGTGGAACACGATGGTCGAGGAGGCGAACACCGCCGCCACGCCGTTCCATTCGAAGCACAACCTCCAGACCGGCGGCCGCGCGATCCAGCTCGTCGGGCTCGATGCGGAGATCAAGCTGCCCGACCGGATGGCGACCGGCATCGCCGAACTCGACCGCGCGCTGGGTGGCGGCTTCGTCGAGGGCTCGGCAACGCTGATCGGCGGCGATCCGGGGATCGGCAAGTCGACGCTGCTGTTGCAGGCTGCGGCGAAGATGGCGTTGGCGGGGCAGTCGGTCGCGTACGTCTCGGGTGAAGAAGCGGCGGATCAAGTTCGTTTGCGTGCGCGAAGGCTTGGGCTGGGCAACGCGCCGGTGCAGTTGGCGGCGGCGACCTCGACGCGCGACATCCTGACGACCTTGCAGACGAAGCCGCCGGCGATGCTGGTGATCGATTCGATCCAGACGATGCACTCCGACCTGATCGAGGGTGCGCCGGGGACGGTCAGCCAGGTGCGAGCGTCAGCGCAGGAGCTGATCCGGTTCGCCAAGGAGCGCGGCACGGCGGTGGTGCTGGTCGGCCACGTGACGAAGGACGGCTCGATTGCCGGCCCTCGCGTGCTGGAGCATATGGTAGACACGGTGCTGTCGTTTGAGGGCGAGCGTAGCCATCAATACCGCATCCTCCGGGCGATCAAGAACCGCTTCGGCGGGACCGACGAGATCGGCGTCTTCTCGATGCAGACCGAAGGACTGGCGGAGGTCGGCAACCCGTCGTCGTTGTTCCTGACGCACCGCGACGACGCGATGACCGGTGCGACGGTGTTCCCGGCACTGGAGGGCACGCGGCCGGTGCTGGTCGAGATCCAGGCGCTGACCGTACGGCTCGCGTCGGGCGCTACGCCGAGGCGCGCGGTGGTCGGTTGGGATTCCGGGCGGCTGGCGATGATTCTCGCGGTGCTGGAAGCGCGGTGCGGGCTTAGCTTCTCCAATGCCGAAGTGTATCTCAACATCGCGGGCGGCTACCGCGTCCAGGACCCTGCGGCGGACCTCGCGGTGGCGGCGGCGCTGATCTCGGCGATGTCGGAGCGCCCGGTGCCAGTCGACGCGGTGGCGTTCGGCGAGGTCGCGCTGTCGGGCGAGATCCGTCCGGTGGCACATGGCCCGCTGCGGTTGAAAGAGGCGAGCAAGCTCGGCTTCGAACGCGCGCTGGTGCCGGCGTCGATGACGGGGGAGAAGAGCGGGATGAAACTCTCGGGGTTCAAGACGCTGGCGTCGTTCGTCGATCACATGATGGGGCGTGGGTAGGCGGGGGCGTCAGCGGCGGCGTGGCACAGGTATTCTTGGAGCGGACACCCTATTCTATGCGCAAAGTTTGTTTCCCCGCGAAGGCGGGGATCCAGACTGGGCTCCCGCCTTCGCGGGAGAACAGGGGGGCGGTCGTGACTGTGTTGAGCTTCGGGTACATTTCCGATCCGAATAGATGCGTTCCAAACCAGCGTACCGCATCATCGCGGACGTGATTGGCACGGATACGAAAAGAAACGAACTTCCCCGGCGGAGGCCGGGGCCCAGTTGGGGGACGTTGCTGGCGACCGCTGCGCTTAATTGCCACGACCTTTCCAACTGGGCCCCGGCCTCCGCCGGGGTGGTGCGGTACCGGGGTGGTGTACTGATTGCGTTCGTCAGGCACCGCTCGATCAAGCGCGTGACGGCATCTCAGCCTGCAAATCGCGACAACCCGAACGCATGGCCTCGCACGCCAGCCATGCTATGGCGCCAGCATGTCGAACACCAAAAGCAATACCGGTACCGTCGAGGTCGACGGCACCCGATACGACTGGCACCTCCAGCGTGAGCCGCAACACACGGATGCCGATGGCTGGAAGGGCATGACGATCTCGCTGTTGCAGGACGATGCCAAACGCGAAGCCCTGCTCGAGTTCCCCGCGCCGAAACGCCTGTTGAAGGGCCTGCCGCGCGGGCGGCTCCAGATCGACGACGCGACGATCGCGCGCGGCGTGCGGGCGGCGTTGGCTGCGGGGTGGGAGCCGATGTCGCGCGGCAAGCCGATGGTCTTCACGGTGGATTCCGAAGGGAATTGAACCGTGGATCGGCGTGACACCCCGACCCCGACGGACACGCGCGCGCAGATGCAGTCCTACACCGATCTGGAAACCACGCTGCTGGGGCCGATCCTGCCTGATCGGGAGTGCGGGGATTGCACCGCGTGCTGCACCGAACTGACGGTAGATACGCCCGAGTTCGCCAAACCCGCGGGAACGCCGTGTATTCACCTCTGCGAACAGGGCTGCGGTATCCATGCCGTCCGGCCGCGCATCTGCCGAACCTGGTTCTGTGCCTGGCGACGGGTCGCGAGCCTGCCCGACGAGGCGCGGCCCGACCGGTCCGGCCTGCTCGTCTCGCTCAATTTCGTTAGCCAACCGCAAAATTGCCTGGAAGGCGTATCGATCAACGTCCGCGTGCTCGCCGGCAGCGACGCGATTGCGAATGGCATGGCGGCGACCGTACTCGACAGCGTTTGTGACCAGCTGGTCCCGGTCTGGTTCAGCGACGGGTCGAAGAAAATGCTGATGCATCCCGACAACGACGTCGCTCGCTTCGTTCTGTCCGAAGAGGCTGCTCCCCCGCATTTGCAGGACGAAGTCGCCGCATGGCGCGAACGCTACGGTGTTTTCGGGGCGAACGGCTAAGCCCTGGTTTCGGCATGCACTAGCGGTTCGCCGCCCGCGTCCCTATTCCAGAGCGGATGAACCTCACTGCCCTAGACATCGTCGTCCTGATCGCCGTCGCCGGCTCCGCGGTGTTGGGGCTCGTGCGCGGGTTCGTGACCGAAGTGCTGTCGATGTTCGCCTGGGTGGCGATGGTCGCGATGTTGAAGCTGTTCCACATCCCGCTCGCCGCCGCGCTGTCGCCGATGGTCGGCACCGTTGGCGGCGCCGCGGTGCTCGCGTTCGCGATCATCACCGGCGTCACCTATATCGGCGGACGGCTGGTCGCCAACGCGATCGGCGCGCGGACGCGGACGTCGATCCTCGGCCCGGTCGACCGGGCGCTGGGTTTCGGGTTCGGCGCGCTGAAAGGCCTGATCCTCGCCAGCCTCGTCTTCCTGCTCGCGACGCTCGTCATCGACACGATGGGCGGCGGAGCCTCGCGCCGGCCCGGCTGGATGACGACGTCGCGCACCTACCCGCTGCTCAACGCGACCAGCGCGAGCATCGCCGATTTCGTCGACCGCCGCCGTCGCGGCAAACCCGTCTTCGGCGCCAATACACCGCCTTCCTCTTCCGATAATGCAAGCGAGCCGAAACCATGAGCGCGCCCCTCTACAATGCCGAGATCCTGCGCCTCGCCGCAACGATCCCGCACCACGAACGCCTGTCCGAGCCGATGGCGACCGCCGAGAAGCGCTCGCCGATCTGCGGTAGCCGGGTGACGATCGACGTCGCGGTGGACGATTCGGGCCGCGTCAGCGAGGTCGGCCTGTTGGTCCGCGCGTGTGCGCTCGGGCAGGCGTCGTCGTCGTTGTTGGCGTCCAACATTCTGGGCCGCACCCCCGCCGAACTCGTCGCGACGCGCGATGCGTTGACCGCATGGCTTGCGCGCGAGGGCGATGCGCCCGATTGGCCGGGGATGGATATCTTCACCCCCGCGCTTGACTACACTGCGCGTCACCCCTCGATCCGGCTTGCGTTCGAAGCCGCGGCCGAGGCTGCCGATACCGCTGCAAAGGCGAAAGTCTGATGGCTGAGGGCACGGCACCGTCGCTGCTTCGCGACGGCGTCGTACTGCTCGGTTTTGGACTGATGTTCGTGCTGTTGTTCCGGCGGCTCGGGCTCGGCGCGACGCTGGGGTATCTGGTCGCGGGCGCGGTCGTCGGGCCGCATGTGCTGGGGCTGGTCGGCGATGCGGAGTCGAAGCTCGGGTTCGCCGAACTCGGCATTACGCTCCTGCTGTTCATCGTCGGGCTCGAGCTGAACCCGTCACGGCTGTGGAAGATGAAGGAGGAGATCTTCGGTCTCGGCCTGCTCCAGGTCGTGATCTGCGGACTCGCGATCACGGCGATCGTCTGGATCGGTGCGAAGTTCTCGCTCCCCGCAGCGCTCGCGCTCGGACTCCCGCTCGCGCTGTCGTCGACCGCGCAGGTCTTGCCGATGCTGCGGTCCTCGGGCCGGATGCGGACCCCGTTCGGCGAGCGCGCCTTCTCGATCCTGTTGTTCCAGGACCTCTCGATCGTGCCGTTGATCACGATCGTCGCGGCGATGAGTCGCAACCCCGCCGACGCCAACGCGCCTCCCGGCTGGCTGCTGGCGATCTACACCGTGCTCGCGGTCGTCGGTCTCGTCGTAGCGGGGCGCTTCCTGCTCCGCCCGTTCTTCCGGCTGATCGGCAATCTTGGCGAGCGCGAGATGTTCGTCTTCGCCGGCCTCTTCACCGTCATCGCCAGCGCAGCGATCATGGAATGGCTCGGGCTGTCGACCGCGCTCGGCGCGTTCATCGCCGGGGTGATGCTGGCCGACAGTCCGTATCGCCATGAACTGGAGGCCGATGTCGAGCCGTTCCGCTCGATCCTGCTGGGCCTGTTCTTCCTCGCGGTCGGCATGGTGCTCGACCTGAACGCGATCGCCGAACGCCCTGTCTTCGTGATGGCGATGGCGGCGGCGCTGATCCTGACCAAGACGAGCGTGATCATGCTGATCGGCATGGCGTTCAAGATGACGTGGCGGCAGGCCTTCGCGCTAGGCCTGCTGCTGAGCCAAGGCGGCGAGTTCGGCTTCGTGCTGTTCGCGCAGGCGCAGGCGGGGCTGCTGATCGAACCGCAGGCGGCGAGCCTGTTCGGCGCGATCATCACGCTGTCGATGGCGACGACGCCGTTCCTGATGGGGATAACCAAGCGCTTCCGGACCGAGCCGATCGCCGAGGGGCAGGAGCGCGACGGCCCCAAGGTGGACGGCGCGAATGCGATCATCGTTGGCTATGGACGGTTCGGCCAGACGGTCGGCCAGATGCTGCTCGCACAGGATATCCCGGTAACGCTGATCGACACCGATATCGAGATGATCGACATAGCCGGCGAGTTCGGTGCGAAGGTCTATTATGGCGACGGCACACGGCTCGACCTGTTGCGGCAGGCGGGTGCGGCCGAGGCGGAGATCATCTGCTTCTGCATGGACGGCGACCAGCTCGATCCGGACACGATCGAGGGTGTGCACGAGGCGTTTCCGAACGCCGCGATCTACGTGCGTGCGTTCGATCGCCGCGCGCTGGTGAAGCTCAAGAACACGTCCGCGACCGCGGTGGTGCGCGAGGTGCTCGAATCGGCGGTGAAGATGGCGCGCCTGGTGATGCGCGGGCTGGAGATCGCGCCTGCCGATATCGATCGTGCGGAGGAAATGTACCGCGCGCGCGACAAGGAGCGGTTGCAGCTCCAGATCGATTCGGGCGACATGCGGGCGGCACGTGCCGAGACCGCCAAGCGCTTTCCGTGGGGGAATGATTCGCAATGATCATCGTTGTTCTCGCAGCCTTGTCGGGCGCGGTCGCGGTCGCGGCGGGGGCGTTCGGGGCGCATGGCGCGAGCGGATCGGCGGCGGAGTGGCTGAAGACCGGAGCGCAGTATCAGCTTGTGCACGTGGTTGCGGCGCTGCTGGCGGTCCGGATGGACGCGCGGGGGCCGGCGTGGCTGTTCGTGGTTGGGGCGGCGATTTTTGCACTGACGTTGTATGCGATGGCGCTGGGCGCACCGCGTTGGTTCGGGGCGATTACGCCGATTGGCGGGGCGCTGCTGATCGGCGGCTGGCTTTGGCTGGCTTGGAGTGCGGCGCGACCCTGACCTTCTTGTTCAACTTGACTAGTTCAACGTCAGCGCTTCTTCCGACAAGCGTCGGAGCAGTAGATCACGCTGTCCCAATCTCGAGCCCATTTCTTCCGCCACGTGAAAGGCCGCTCGCACGCCGGGCACACCTTGGTCGGCAGGTTCTGCTTGGCGACACCGTTGGGCATCAGCGGGGCTGCGCGTCGAGGAATGTCTCGACGTCCCGAAGGTCGACGGTCTTGTCGAGATACGTCTGCCCGATCCCGCGCGCTAGCAGGAAGGGCAGCGTCCCCGCCGCCATCTTCTTGTCGTGGCGCATGTGATCGACGAGCCGCGCACCGCTCGCGCTGATACCTGCCGCGGCGAGACCGTCCGGCAGACCCGCATCACGCCAATGCGCCGCGACACGTTCCGCATCCTGGCCCGAACAAATCCCCTGCGATGCGGAAAACGCGAAGGCCAGCGAACAGCCTGCCGCGACACCTTCGCCGTGGATCAGCGCCTGCGAGAACCCGGTCTCCGCCTCCAGTGCATGTCCGAACGTATGTCCGAGATTGAGCAATGCGCGCGTCCCGTTCGTCTCATGCTCGTCCGCCGCGACGATCCGTGCCTTGGCCGAAACGCTGTGCGCGATCGCGTATTCGCGCAGTGCCAGATCGCCGCGCAGCAACGCAGCCCCGTTCGCCTCACACCATTCGAAGAACGCGAAGTCGTCGATCAGTCCGTATTTCACGACCTCGGCATACCCCGCACGTAACTCGCGGATCGGCAGTGTGTCGAGTACCTGCGGGTCGATCAGCACCATCACCGGCTGGTGGAACGCGCCGATCAGGTTCTTGCCGGCCTTCGTATTGATCGCGGTCTTGCCGCCGACCGAGCTGTCGACCTGTGCCAGCAGGCTCGTCGGGATCTGCACGAAGTTGCAGCCACGCTTCAGGATCGAACACGCGAACCCGACGAGGTCCCCCATCACGCCGCCGCCCAGCGCGACGACGTGATCGCCGCGCTCGACGCCCAGTTCGAGCAGCCGGTCGCACAGCATCTCCAGCGTCGCCCAGCTCTTGCTGCCTTCGCCCGGCGCCAGGACGATCGCCTCGGACGCAATCCCCGCTGCGGTCAGCGACGTCTGCAACGTCGCCAGGTGGACCGCTAGATTCTCGTCGGTTACGATCGCCACGCGGCGACCCTTCGCGGGCGGCGCAAGGAACTCGCCGGCCCGCTTGAGAATCCCCGCTTCGATATGGATCGGATAGGTCCGCGCACCCAGTTCGACGGTAACGGTCTTCATCGGCCTAGCGCCTTCAGGATAGCGGCGACGGTCGCTTCGTGCGGCGTCTTGTTGCTGACAATATGGATGTGCGCCTGCGCGTAGATCGGGTTGCGGACGCGCGCCAGCTCGGCGAGCACTTTGCCCGGATCGCGGTTGCGCAGCAGCGGTCGCGTGTCGCGCCGTCCGACGCGCTCGACCAGTATGTCGGGATGCGCACTCAGCCACACCGACACCGCATCGCGCAGGATCAGCTCGCGCGTGTCATCGTTTATGAACGCGCCGCCGCCGGTTGCGATGACCTTCGGCGTGCCGTCGATCAGCCGCGCGATCACGCGGCGCTCGCCGTCGCGGAAATAGTCCTCGCCGTATTTGGCGAAGATCTCGGCGACCGTCATGCCCGACGCTGCCTCGATCTCATGGTCGGCATCGACGAACGGCAGGTTCATCCGCAGCGCGAGGCGGCGGCCGACGGTGGTCTTGCCAACGCCCATCAACCCGACGAGCACGATCGGGCGATCGATCGGGGCAGGGCGGCGACCGCCTGAAGGCCCGCCGGAAGGGTTGTGGCTTTGCAACATCGTAGCCCGCGCTATACAGCGGCTCCGCGCGAGGGCAAAAGCTCTTGGCGCCTGTTTTGTCCACTACAAGGTTACGTCGTATGTCCCGTTTCATCGTCTCGGTCGTCGTCGTTCTTGTCGTGGTGGTCGGCGGCCTGTTCCTGCTGGCCGGGCGCGCGACCGAGCGTCCGCAGAGCCGCGTCGAGAAGGCCGTGACGCTTGCGAACCTCTCTTAAGGCATCCCTTGCGGCGGCGGTTGCCGTCGGAGCTCTAGTCGCGCTGGCGCCCGCCATCGGCCAGGATCGTCCCGAATCGATCCTGCCACCGGGATTCGGCGAGCCGACCCCTGCGCCAGCACCGCGACCCACGCCTCCGACGGGTACGCAGCCTGCGCGTCCGACTGGTACGACCCAGCCGAGTGCCCCGTCGCCGGCACCCGCACAGCCGGGTGCGATGATCCAGCCGTTGCCGCCGACGACACCGACCGACGCGCCGTTGGCGCCACCCGTCGCGACGCCCGCGCCGATCGATCCGGCCGTGCTGGCACGGTACGAGATGCCGGAGTTCGCGCGTCGCTCGCTTGCCACCGTGGGGCCGGTCACGGCCAGCCAGGGCGGGCTCGATACCGATGCGTTCGGTGAGGCGGACGGCCAATATGTCGAGACGCTGATGCGCCGCCTCAGTGCGCCGCTGCCGTCGCGCTGGATGTCGATCCTGTTGCGCCGCGCGCTGGCGTCGCATGTCGATACGCCCAGTCGCACCAACGGCGCCGACTTCGCCGCCGAGCGCGCGTGGCTGTTGCTAAGGATGGGCGAATCAGTCGCCGCGCGGGCTGTCGCGCAGAGCGTCGACACCGATAATTATACGCCCAAACTCTATCAGGTCGCGATGAACACCGCGCTGGCGACCGGCGATCCGGCTGGCCTGTGCCCGCTGGTGACAGGCGCGATGCGGTACGCTCCGGCACGCGGCTGGACGATGGCACAGGCGATGTGCGCCGGGCTGTCGGGCAATCCCGCACAGGCGAGCCCGCTGGTCGCGACCGCAAAGCGCCGCAACGTCGCCAGCGGCGTCGATCTGCTGCTCGCGCAGAAGGTCGTCGGCGCCGGCGCGCAGGGGCGTCAGGCCGTGACGATCGAATGGGACGGCGTCGACCGGCTGACCGCATGGCGGTTCGGGCTGGCGATGGCGACCGGAGTCACGGTGCCGGACGAGCTGTACGGCACGGCGGGGCCGCAGGTTAAATACTGGCAGGCGCTGTCGCCGTCCGTCGCGCTCGGCGACCGATTGGCCCCGGCCGAAGCTGCGGCGGGGCAGGGGGTGCTATCCAGCGCCGCGCTCGTCGATCTCTATGCTGCCGCTGCGACCGACGACGATGCGCAGAGCATTGCGACCGCGACCGCCAACGATCTCCAGACCGCCTACGCCGATCGCAATCCGGACTCCCGGCTAAACGCCCTGCGTCAGTTGTGGGGCGGCGCGAATGCCCGGCCGAGCTATGCGCGACTCGTCCTGACCGCACGCGCGGCTTCCCGGCTCAACCCCAATCTCGCGAAGGCCGAAGCCGATCGTTTGGTGGCATCGATGCTGTCCGCCGGGCTCGATCGTACCGCGGCTCGCTGGCTGGGCTCGGTACCCGTCGGCAGTGACGCCTGGGCGATGATCGCGCTCAGCGACCCCGACGCATACCGCCGCCTCAGCTATTCCGACCTCGCCTCCTACACTGGCGGCGCAGGTGATTCGGCGTTGAAGCAGCGCATGTTGTTCGCGGGTCTCGCAGGCCTCGGCCGTCTCAGCCAAGGCGATATCGAACGCGCGGCGCAGTCGCTCGGCGTCCGTATCGGCGCGGACAATGCATGGACCCGCGCGCTCGATCGTGCTGCACGCGACGGCCAAGCCGGGACGGTCGTCCTGCTCGCGGCGGTCGGTATGCAAGCGGCGAGCTGGAAGGACATTCCCCCGGAAGCCTTGTACCGCATCGTCGGCGCACTCCGCGGCGTCGGTCTCGACGGCGAGGCGCGTATGATCGCGGCCGAGGCGATCGCGCGGGCGTGACGCACGCGACCGACCGTGCGCTGATCGATCGGTTCCTGGAGATGATGGCGGCGGAGGCAGGGGCGGCGCCTAACACCGTCGCCGCCTATCGCAGCGACCTGACGCTTGCCTCGCAGGCGCTCGAAGGCGGCTTGGTCGAGGCGGATGCGGATGCGCTGGCCAAGGTGGCGAGCGGATGGTCGGCCTTGTCCCGCTCGACCGTGGGACGAAAGTCCGCCTCGCTCCGCCGTTTCTTTGCGTTCCTCGCCGACGAAGGCCACCGCACCGACGACCCCGGCAAGGCGCTGCCCCGGCCCGGCACCGCGCGCACCTTGCCGAAGATTCTCAGTCACGCGGATGTGGACCGCCTGTTCGCCGCGATCGCCGAACGCGCCGCGCGCGATCCGCTGGATCCCAACGACCTCCGCCTCTCCGCCCTGTTCGAACTCCTCTACGGCTCCGGCCTGCGCGCGACCGAGCTCGTCAGCCTGCCGCGCAACGCGGTCCACCCCGATCGCCCGTTCCTGATCCTGCGCGGCAAGGGCGGCCGCGAGCGCCTCGTCCCCATCTCCGACCGCGCGCGCGCTGCCGTCGCGGTATGGCGCACCTATGTCGCGACCGACCGGCTTTGGCTTTTCCCCTCGGGCAAGGGCCATTTGTCCCGCATCCGCCTGTACCAGCTCGTCAAGGCAATCGCCGCCGAAGCCGGCATTCCCCCCGATCGCGTCAGCCCGCACGTCCTGCGGCACGCCTTCGCCACGCATCTGCTGGCAGGCGGCGCCGACCTGCGCGCGCTGCAATCGATGCTCGGCCACGCGGATATCGCCACAACCGAGATCTACACGCACGTCGATTCGAGCCGTCTCGTCGAACTCGTCAACACCCGCCATCCGCTGGCAGACCTGCCACCTCGTTGACGCGGACGCGCCCGCGCCGTAACCGCCGCCTATGCCAAGCTTCCTCGACTTCGAGAAACCGATCGCCGAACTCCAGGGCCGGATCGACGAACTCCGCGACACCGCTGCCGAAGGCAGCGTCGACCTCGCCGCCGACATCGCCCGCTTGCAGTCGAAGTCCGACAAGCTGCTGAAGGACACCTTCGCGCGCCTGACCCCGTGGCAGAAGACGCAGGTCGCGCGCCATCCCGAGCGCCCGCACTTCAAGGATTACGTCGCCGCGCTGTTCGACGAGTTCGTGCCGCTCGCGGGCGACCGCGCATTCGGCGACGATCAGGCGATCATCGGCGGCTTCGCGACCTTCCGGGGCCGAAAGATCATGGTACTCGGCCATGAGAAGGGCGACGACACCGCCAGCCGCCTCCGTCACAATTTCGGCATGGGCAAGCCCGAGGGCTATCGCAAGGCGATCCGCCTCGTCGAACTCGCCGACCGGTTCGGCCTGCCGATCGTGACCTTGGTCGACACCTCCGGCGCGTTCCCCGGCATCCAAGCCGAAGAGCGCGGCCAGGCCGAGGCGATCGCCCGTTCGACCGAAGCCTGCCTCAACGCCGGCGTGCCGATCGTCTCGGCGATCGTCGGCGAGGGCGGCTCTGGGGGCGCGGTCGCGCTCGCCGCGGGCAACCGCGTGCTGATGTTCGAACACGCGGTCTATTCGGTGATCAGCCCCGAAGGCTGTGCCTCGATCCTGTGGCGCACCGCCGACAAGGCACCCGAGGCGGCGGAGGCGATGCGGATCACTGCACAGGACTTGAAGTCGTTCGGCGTTATCGACGACATCGTACCCGAGCCCCTGGGTGGCGCGCACCGCGACCGTGCAGCCGCGATCGAGTCTCTGGCCGATGCGCTGTCGTCTGCGCTGAGGGACCTCACCTCGCTCACGCCGACCGAACTGCGCAAGGACCGTCAGGCCAAGTTCCTCAAGATGGGTCGTCTCTGACCCACGTAGAAAGGGCGACGGAACCGAGGTTCCGCCGCCCTATTCGATCCGGAGATCGTTCGTTTACTATTTGATCGACGTGTTGAGCTTCGTGCTGACGTTATTGAACGTTCCGCCCACGCTAGTACCGAGGTTCGTCATTGCGGCGATTGCGGCAACGGCGATCAGCGCGGCGATCAGGCCGTACTCGATTGCGGTCGCACCCTTGGAATCCTTAAAAAACTTGCGGATCGTCGTCATTCCGGTCTCCATCGTTTCGATTGCATCAGTGTCACCCGGCTGCACCGGACGGACCGGATTAGCGGTTCGAGCGATACAAGTGGTTGGTTGACAAAGGTTTAAAACGGATCGCCTTTCCCGTTCGGCTCAATGAACCGCCGCCTCGACCTTCGTGCTGACATCGCTCCATATGCCCGTCGTGCTATCGGCGAGTGCGGTGAGGCCCGCGATCATCGCGATTACGACGACGGCGATGATCAGCCCGTATTCGATCGCGGTAGCGCCCCGTTTGTCGCGTCGCACGCGGACGATCGTTCGGATGACGGCATGCGTCGCGACGGATATAGGGCTCATGAATGCGATGTAATCGCGGGGAAATTAAGAAATGACCAATGATCCGTCCGTCTCGGGACCTATGCCCGCGGCACCGTTGCTGCTGCCCGTCGTAGCGGCTGCGCTGGTCGATCTCGAAGGCCGCGTGCTTCTCCGGCAGCGTCCGGAGGGCAAGTCGCTTGCGGGCCTCTGGGAGTTTCCCGGCGGCAAGGTCGAGCCCGGCGAAACGCCCGAGGCGGCGCTGATCCGCGAACTCGAGGAGGAGTTGGCGATCGCGGTGCCGCACGCCTGCCTCGCGCCCGCCGCCTTCGCCAGCGCACCGCTCGGCGACCGCCACCTGCTGCTGTTGCTTTACATCACGCGCAAATGGACCGGCGTGCCGCGTGCGCTCGAAGCGACCGCGCTACGCTGGGTGAAGCCGAACGAAATGCACGACCTACCGATGCCGCCCGCCGATCGCCCGCTTATCGGCCTGCTCGACGCCCTGATCTGACCTTTTTGTCTTTTCGGTAGACGATCCTGCCGCAAAGCATTCAAATACCCCGATAATGCGTCCGACATGCCCGTCCGGTAGTTGATGCGCGGGTATGTCGGCACGCCATTACTCTTTGGCTCGTCACCAAGGCGTGTCGGCATACTCTGTGTTCGAAAAAGCGCTTGATCCCGGGCGTTTGCGGGTGCATAATTCTTTGGCTGGTTACGTCCCAAGACCGTATCCGGCCATCCGGACTGCGGCTCGCACGCGTTATTCCCTTTTCTCGAGCGAGCCGTTTCCGTCGGTAACGGGACATCGCGAGCGGTCACGCCCGATACCTACCCAGTCGAACCGCGCTGTCGCGTCGTTCGGGATGACGCCGACCGCCTTGTCAGTCCGCGATCCGATCTCGTCGCACCATGGGACGCAATCTCACGCCCAGGCTGATTACCAGGGGCCAGAATATGGTGTTGCCGATATCGGAAAGCGTGTCGGCCCAGCGCATGCCGTAGTTCAGGTAGTCGAGCGTCTCGTTCCCAAGTTCCGCAAGGACCACGAACGACAAGGGGATGAACGTGCCCAATGACCGGCCGCTGACGAGCCGTACGAGCATGAGAATGATGAGCCCGGCATGGATATGAAGAATCGCATCCGGAAGGCCGGTGCCGTCTCCAATCCAGATAATAACCGAATGATACGCCGCGGGAATATTCATGTCCGAGCCACAGCCGAGATCCGCATCGAATGCAAGGATGCGCCAGTGCTACAACCGACGTCGGCGCCATGGCGCGATACGAAAGCCCCGACGTCCGCGACGCCGCCGGTACTCAAGACTGGATTGGAGCGTTTGGAGTGGCAAGCGATGGATTGATTGCAAAACGTCTGGCTGAATCGCGACCCGCCGCCGCGTCGATGTCGCACTGCGTGAGCGTTCCGTATTGCAGCTCAGGTCGAACCACCGCGAAAATGGGCAAAAACCGGTGAACTGGTGCTGCGAGAAATTGCGTTTCGCCCTGACGTGTCCGAGCAGGCACCTATTGTGACAACACTAATAGGGGAGCGGTCAGGTCGGCAACTTCGCTTATGCTGTCTGCAGATGTACCTTCCCGGGAAATGGGGGCGACGGGGGGAAGTAGCGGAACCTGCAGCGATACGCACTTGCAACCTATCGTCGCTTCAGTCAGTTTTGGTTGTAGTGTTAGGAGATGTTCTATGATGAGGATACTTGCTGCATTGGGTCTTGCCTCTTGCGCCACCATTTCCCCTGCTCAGTTCATCGTTACAGGCCCGAATGCGAACTATACCACCGGGTCGCCGCGCGGCGCCGTGCTTCCTCCTATAAATCCGATAGGTGGCAGCCTGGGTCTTTTCGACAACAGCATCACGCCGACCATGCGCCGCCAGCGGCAGGAGCAGATCGACAGAACACTCAGGTTCATTGCGTTGGCCCCCGACAAATGGACGTCGAGCAATCTATCGGAAGCGCGCCGTCTTTACGCCAAGGCTGAAACCGCGGCTAAATGGGCGCAGATCAAGTCTAATAGCGGCAATATGTAGTTGAAGGGGGGCGTCTAGTACGTCCCACTCCATAAGGTGGATCCGAAAGTTATCGTGCTGATCCTGACGTGGGAGCCTTCCTTTGCGCGGTGCTTCAATACCGCCACTCCGGCACACTGATGAGGGGGGAGGTCTACGGTGCGCAAAGCTGCCCGTACGCCTTCCTCATTTCAGACGGTTCAGCCGGCCAACGGTCGACGAAATCCGAGACGAGACCTAATCAGGCAACACTAAGTGTCTGAAAGATAACGTTCGACAATTTGGAGGCCCGACCGGGAATCGAACCCGGGTGCGAGGATTTGCAGTCCTCTACGTCACCACTCCGCCATCGGGCCCCGATTGCGTGAAGGCGGCGCAAATGCTTCGTTTTTTGGCTGCGGTCAACCGCCGTTGTCGCTCGCGACGGAATAATCCTGTGCTGGTGGTGATGCCACGGTCGCCCTTGCTAAAACCTGCCGTGTTACGTCGCGCCGGGCGCGGCGATGGTGACTCGCGCCGCTATGCGACTTTGCCTAAGGTTAAGTGCAATTGCGGCAATGGCTTGGGGGCAGGCGCTTGAAGACGGAAATGATTGCGGGCGGAACGAATACGACGGGCGTGGACGAGGATGTGTTTGCGATGCCGTTCGGCATGGCGATCCGGTATGACCGCCCTGCGGCGGCGCTGGCGGACTATATCACCGGGTATCACGTCTATCGCTCCAACGCCGATCGGGGCACGGGGCCGGGGACGGGGCAGGTGGACTGGTTCCTCCCCGCGACCGCCAACGTCCGGATCGCGATCGATGCCGGGCCGATCGCGGTGTCGATCGGTCGGCGGACCTACGATCCCCTCCCGGTGGCGAGCTTGTTCGGGCCGACCAGTCAGGCGTTGAAGGCCGTGACTCACGGTGGCGTGATGATCGGCTTCGGCGTCAGCGCGCTGGGGTGGGCGCGACTGTTCCGCCGATCGGCGGTCGATTTCCGCAACCGGGTCGTTCCGCTGGAGGACGTGTTGGGCAAGGCCTTCACACGCGATCTCGTATCTGCGTTGCAGGGGGCGTCGAGCGATGCGGCGGTCGCGCCTATTCTGGATGCGATGCTGCTCGCGCGGCTGGGGCCGCCGCACGCCGATGCGCCGCAGATCAGGCGGCTGATGGAGGTATTGGCGACCGACGGTCCGACCGACATCGCGTCGGCCGCCGCCCGGCTCGACATGCCGACGCACGCGCTGCGTCGATTGTCGGTGCGCCATTTCGGATTTCCGCCCAAGATGCTGTTGTTGCGCGCACGCTTTCTGCGCTCGTTCGTCCGGTTGATGATGGCTGGTGGCGAGGCGGACTATGGCTCGATCGACCGTTCCTATTTCGATGCGTCGCATTTCCTGCGCGATGCGACGACGTTCCTGGGCATGACGCCGCGGCGGTTCATGGCGCTTACCAAACCCTTTCTCGAGGCGAGCCTGCGCGCACGTAACGCAGTGCTGGGGTCGCCGACCCAGGTGCTGCACGACATCGAGAAGGCCCCAGGTCGCGGCGACCCCGCGAGGGGCACCCCCGCGACTCGTCCGGAAACGCGCAACGACGGGTCATTTCGCACGACGAGTCCGAGCTAAGGTGCTAAGCCCGCAGCAGAGGTGTTGCCGGCGATTTCGCGTGCACCCTCGGCGCCCCGTCCGCGGCATCTCGGTGTCACACGGGCGGGCGGGGCGTCTTCCATACCGTTTCCGGCCGCCAAACGTGGCGAAATCCGATCAACCGATGCTTGGCGTTGCCGCGCCCACACGGTAACAGACGCGTCATATCCGGCCGCGCGATATCGGATTGGTCCGAAACAAGTGTATTGCGTGGCTAAAACAGTTGTGCGACAGGATGCGCCATGACGACGACGACTCTCGATACCCCCTCGCTCGCAGCCGATACCCATGACATCGGCGGGACCACCGTGTCCTTAGCCCCCGCGACCTTCGACACGATGCGTCATGCGATGGTGGCAAGCCAGTTGCGCACCAACGCGGTGAACGACCAGCGCGTCGTCGCGGCGATGGGGCGCGTACCGCGCGAGGCGTTCATGCCCGCCGACGTTCGCGCGCTCGCATATCGCGATGCGACGATCCCGCTGGGCGGCGGGCGCTACGCCAACCTACCGATGGCGACCGGTCGGTTGCTGACCGAGGCCTATCTGACCGCGACGGACCGTGTCCTCCTGATCGGGGCTGCGACGGGCTACACCGCCGCGGTGCTGGCCGAGATCGTCGGCTCGGTCGTGGCGGTCGAGAGCGACCCCGCCTTGCTCGCGATCGCTCGAGGCGCACTCGCCGGGACCGGGACCGGCAACGTCGAACTCGTCGAAGCTCCGATGCAGGACGGCCACGCCGCCGGCGCGCCTTATGACGTGCTGATCGTCGACGGCGCGATCGAGACCGTACCCGACGCGTTGATCGCACAGGTCAAGTCGGGCGGTCGCGTCACCGCTGGCATCGCCGAGCGCGGACTGACCCGGCTCGCATCGGGGCGCAAGACCGATGGCGGGTTCGCGCTTGCGGCGTTCGTCGATGTCGAATGCGTTGGCCTTCCCGGCTTCGACGCTCCCAAACCCTTCCGGTTCTGAGTTAAGCCATGGCCCGCGCCGCGCATATCCGTAGCCTGCTTCTCGGTGTTGCGCTGACGTATAGCGCTGCACCACTCCAGGCGGAAACGCTGCGAGAGGCGTTGGTCAAGGCGTACAACACCAACCCGACGATCACCGCCCAGCGTGCCACCCTGCGCGCGACGGACGAGAACGTGCCGATCGCGCGCGCTTCGGGGCTGCCGTCGGCCAACGCGACCGGCGATCTCACCGAATTCCTCGTCACCGGCCAGAACAACTTCGTCGCGCCGCCTCGCCAGGCGGTGGCGCGGGCAAACGTGTCGGTCCCGTTGTACCTCGGCGGGCAGGTCCGCAATTCGGTTGCGGCGGCAAAGACCCGCGTCGAGGGTGGCCGCGCGACGCTGCGCGGTACCGAAGCCGATCTGTTTACGAACGTCGTCGCGGCGTACATGGACGTGATCCGCGACGAGGCGATCGTCGGCTTGAACACGCAGAACGTCCGCGTCCTCGACGTCAATCTCCAGGCCAGCCGCGATCGTTTCCAGGTCGGCGACCTGACCCGCACGGACGTAGCGCAGTCCGAGGCGCGCCTCGCGCTCGCCCGCGCCCAGCTCCAGTCCGCGCAGGCCAATCTGATCTCGAGCCGTGAAAGCTATATCCGGTTCGTCGGGACCCCGCCGGGCACGCTCGATACCCCACCGACTCTGCCGCATCTGCCCGACAGCCCGGCCTCGGCCGTGACCGTCGCGATCGACAATAATCCGGTGCTGATCGCAGCGGCCAAGGAGCGGGACGCGAGCCGCTACGACGTCGGCGTCGCCCGCGCGAGCCGCCTGCCGCAGATCAGCGCGGTCGGTGGCGCGAGCTACACCAATTACCTCGGCTCGATCGCAGCGGTGCCCGCCGGCGTCAGCGGTATTCCGAACGCCAACAAGGCGGTGCAGGCCGGACTTTCGCTGACGCTGCCGCTGTTCCAGGGCGGGCGTCCCGCCGCGCAGGTTCGCCAGGCCGAGGCGTTCCAGTCGCGCGCGATCGAGAACGTCACCGCGACCGAGCGCAACGTGATCGCGCAAGCGCGCTCCGCCTATGCCGTGTGGCGTTCGTCCGAGCAGGTGATCCAGTCGTCCGAAACCGCGGTCAATGCGAACAAGCTCAGCCTCGAAGGTGTCCGTGCCGAGAACAGCGTTGGCACGCGGACGATCCTCGACATCCTCAACGCCGAGCAGGAATTGCTCAACAGCCAGGTGACGCTCGTGACCGCGCGCCGCGACGCGTATGTCGCGGGCTTCGCGCTGTTGGCCGCAATGGGACAGGCCGAGGCACGCGACCTGGGGCTCGACGGCGGTGTGCTGTACGACCCGGTCGCGAACTATAATCGCGTCCGCCGCAAGATCTGGGATTTCGGCGGAGACGGCGAGCCAGTGCCGGTCGCGACCCGCACGGCGCAATCGCCCGCACAGGACGCCACGGTCGCGCCACAAGCCGACCCGTTGCTCGATACGCCGGTTGACAGGAACCCCGCCTTGACGACAGGTAAGGATGCACCGAGCCGCCAATAGGGGCGCGCGGGGCAACGGGGTTTGGGATGGTCCGGATGGGGGATGTCAACGGCGAGCCGTCGATGGAGGAAATCCTCTCGTCGATCAAACGCATCATCGCGGAAGAGGGCGACACGCCGGGCCGTTCGCGTCGGCCTTCGCGTACGACGACTGCGCCGGTCGATTTCGAGCCTGCGTTTCTCGACGGCGATCACGACGACGACGAGATTCTCGAGCTGAGCGACCCCATGCCCGATCGTACGCCGCGCTCGCCCAAGTCCCCGGTGCCTGCCTCCGTCGATACCCCGTCCGAACCACGCCACGCCGCTCCGCAGATGGCCCCCCAAGTGACACCGCCAAAGGCCGCGCCGAGCGCAAAGCCACAGCTGGCGACCGATGCCACGGCCGAGCCAATCGTATCGCGCCACACCGCTGCTGCAACGCGCGCGCCGCTCGAAGCGTTGACGCGGATGATGGTAAAACCCGAGTCAGGCAATGACGGCACACTCGAAGGGTTGGTCCGCGAGATGCTCCGCCCGATGCTGCGCGAATGGATCGATGCGAACCTCCCCAACATGGTCGAGGACATGGTCTCGCGCGAGATCGCCAAGATCATGAACCAGCAGCCCTGACGTTGGACTGCTCCCCTCCCTGAAAGGGAGGGGCCGGGGGTGGGTCGGCCGGTTGTGGAGCGGCGACGCACATTCCAACAAACCACACGCTCCCCTAAGGCTGGCCTAGCCCCGACACGCCCGCTAAGGCTCGGGCATGAGCGAGCTTCCCAAAACCTTCGACCCGGCCTCCATCGAATCGCGCTGGTACGCGCATTGGGAGGCAAGCGGCCAGTTCCGGCCCGACCGTCCGAACGCCGAGCCCTGGACGATCGTCAACCCGCCGCCCAACGTCACGGGCTCGCTGCACATCGGCCACGCGCTCGACAACACGTTGCAGGACATCCTCACACGCCACGCGCGGTTGAAGGGCAAGGATGCCTTGTGGGTGGTCGGCACCGATCACGCCGGCATCGCCACGCAGATGGTCGTCGAGCGCCAGATGGGCGCGCTGACCCCGCCGCAGAAGCGCACCGACCTGACGCGCGAAGAGTTCGTTGCGAAGGTCTGGGCGTGGAAGGAAGAGAGCGGCGGCGAGATCACGCAGCAGCTCCGCCGGCTCGGGTGCTCGATGGACTGGGCGAACGAACGCTTCACGATGGACGAGGGCTTTTCGAAGGCCGTCATCAAGGTGTTCGTCGACCTCCACGCGCAGGGTCTCCTCTACCGCGACAAGCGCCTCGTGAACTGGGACCCCGGCCTCGGCACCGCGATCAGCGACCTCGAGGTCGAGACGCGCGAGATCAAGGGCAGCTTCTGGCACCTGCGCTATCCGCTCGAAGACGGATCGGGCTTCATCGAGGTCGCGACCACGCGGCCCGAGACGATGCTCGCCGACATGGCGGTGGCTGTGAATGGCGCGGACGAGCGCTACACCGCGCTGATCGGCAAGCAGGTGAAGCTGCCGATCACCGGACGCCTGATCCCAATCATTGCCGACGACCATGCCGATCCGGAGCTCGGCTCGGGCGCGGTGAAGATCACGCCGGGCCACGACTTCAACGATTTCGAGGTCGGCAAGCGGGCAGGGATGGCTGCCGGGTCGATGCTCAACATGCTCGATGCGAAGGCGCGCGTCGTGCAGGTGTCGGACGGGCTGATCCCGGACGACCTTCTTGGACTTACGACCGCGGAGGCGCGCAAGGCCATCGTTGCGCGGCTCAAGGAGGAAGGCTTCCTGATCGCGCATGTCGACAAGGAGGGTGTCGAGCACGACGCCGAACCGCGCACGATCCAGACCCCATATGGCGACCGCTCGGGCGTGGTGATCGAGCCGTGGCTGACCGACCAATGGTATGTCGATGCGAAGACTCTCGCGCAGCCGGCGATCGAGGCGGTGCGGACCGGCGCGATCGATATCGTGCCGAAGACCTGGGAGAAGACGTTCTTCAACTGGATGGACAACGTCCAGCCCTGGTGCGTGTCGCGCCAGCTTTGGTGGGGGCACCAGATCCCGGCATGGTTCGGTCCGGACGGTACGCCGTATGTGGCGGAAACCGAGGTCGGAGCGCAGGCTCTGGCGGGTGAGGGCGTGACGCTAACGCGCGATCCCGATGTGCTCGACACGTGGTTCTCCAGCGCGCTCTGGCCCTTCGCGACGCTCGGCTGGGACGGCTCTTCTTCCCCCCTCCCGCAAGCGGGAGGGGCCGGGGGTGGGCTCGCGCTCTCCTCGAGCGGCACCGATGCAGGTGAGCGCGAGCCCACCCCTCAATCCCCTCCCGCAAGCGGGCGGGGAGGAAGTCTTAACGGGCGCTACCCGAACGACGTTCTCATTTCCGGCTTCGACATCCTGTTCTTCTGGAACGCGCGGATGATGATGCAGGGGCTGCACTTCATGAAGGACGTGCCGTTCCGCACGCTCTACCTCCACGGCCTGGTCCGCGCGGCGGACGGCGCGAAGATGTCCAAGTCCAAGGGCAACGTCGTCAACCCGCTGGGCCTGATCGACAAATACGGCGCCGACGCGCTGCGCTTCTTCATGGCGGCGATGGAGAGCCAGGGTCGCGACATCAAGATGGATGAGAAGCGCGTTGAAGGCTATCGCAACTTCGCGACCAAGCTGTGGAACGCCGCGCGCTTCGCACAGGCCAACGGCATCGTCGCCAGCACGACGCTGGAGGCTCCGCGGGCGGAACTCGCGGTCAACAAGTGGATCATCGCCGAGACGATCGCGACCGTGCAGACGGTCGACCTCGCGCTCGCCGATTACCGCTTCGACGGCGCCGCCAACGCGATTTACCAATTCGCGTGGAGCCGGTTCTGCGACTGGTATCTCGAACTGATCAAGCCGCAGATGGTCGGCGAAGAGCGCGGCCAGATCGACGACGAATCGAAGGCCGTCGCCGGCTGGGTGCTCGACCAGATCCTGGTCATTCTCCACCCGTTCATGCCGTTCATCACCGAAGAGCTGTGGCACGCGATGGCCGACCCCACCCACCCGCGCGAGCACGACCTGATCGTCGCACAGTGGCCGATGGCGGACGCGCGCTCGCTCGATCCGGAAGCGAGCAAGGAAGTCGACTGGCTGATCCGCCTGGTTCAGGAAATCCGCACCGCGCGCAACGAACTGAACGTGCCGCCGGGCGCGCGACTGCCGCTCCACGTCCGCGATGCGAATGCGGCGACGCTGGCGCGGCTTCAGCGCCAAGCCCCCGCGCTCGCCCGTCTCGCCCGCGTCACGCATGCCGAGGGCGAAGCCACCGGCGGCGCGGCACAGGTCGTGGTCGACGAAGCGACGTTCGTTCTCCCCCTCGAAGGCGTCATCGACTTAGACTCCGAACGCGCCCGCCTGACCAAAGCGATCGCGGCAGCGGAGAAGGAGCGCGATGCTTTGTCGGGTCGTCTCGGCAACGCCAGCTTCGTCGAACGCGCCAAGCCCGAGGCGGTGGAAAAGGCCAAGGCCGACCACGCCGACAAGGCCGCCGAAGCCGCGCGGCTGCACGCGGCACTCGGACGCCTAGGCTGACCTGCTCCCCTCCCGCAAGCGGGAGGGGAATGCGTGGTTGAAGACCGCCGCGCTCTAACAATATCCCCCCCGGCGAAGGCCGGGGCCCAATTGGGTGACGTTGCAAACTGCGGCGGCGCTCCGTTACTATGACCTTCCAATTGGACCCCGGCCTTCGCCGGGGCGGCATAGTTGTTCGGAGCAGCGGACCTACCCGCTTGTTCCAGCGTTCACTCCGCCGCTAGGACGAAGCTTGAGAGGGCGCTCGACCGTCCGCCGGTGGACACCGGAAACCGGCCTGACGGAGAGACTGTGTGAGCGACCTGCCATCCAACGTCGAGACACGCGCCGACGATCGGGATCCGTCCAGCGGCAAGACCGAAACCCATTCCCGCAGCAAACCCGGCCAGCGCGATCTCACCACCGGTCACATCGGCCGCACGCTCCTCGCGTTCGCCCTCCCGACGCTCGGCTCGAACATCCTCCAATCCCTCAACGGCTCGATCAACGCGATCTGGGTCGGGCGCTACCTCGGCGAAGGCGCACTCGCCGCGACCTCGAACGCCAACATCATCATGTTCCTCACCTTCGGCGCGGTGTTCGGGTTCGGCATGGCCGCGACGATCCTGGTCGGCCAGAGCTTCGGCCGCCACGATCTCGAAGGCGCACGCCGCGCGTTCGGATCCGCCGTCGGCCTGGTCCTCGCCGGGGCGATCGTCATTGCGGCGCTCGGCTGGATATTCGCGCCCGAGATCCTGCACCTGCTCGCCACCCCCGGCGACGCGATGCCGCTCGCGCTCGCCTACCTCCGCGTGATTTTCCTCGGGCTGCCAGCGTCGATGATGATGGTGCTGCTGATGATGGGGCTCCGCGGCACCGGGGATTCGATGACGCCGCTCTGGTTCATGCTGCTCAGCGCGATCCTGGACAGCGCGCTCAACCCGTTGCTGATCGCCGGTATCGGACCGTTTCCGCAGATGGGCATCGCCGGCTCGGCGACCGCGACGCTGGTCGCCAGCCACGTCTCGTTGCTCGGGCTGATCGTCTATATCTACAAACGCGACCTGCCGCTGAGGCTTCGCGGCAACGAACTCCGCTACCTCATCCCCGAGCGCGCGCTGACCGGGACGATCGTCCGGAAGGGCCTGCCGATGGGTGCGCAGATGCTGGTCATGTCGACCGCGGGCCTCGCGATGGTCGGGCTGGTCAACCGACTCGGCGTCGATACCGCGGCGGCCTATGCCGTGTCGCAACAGCTGTGGACCTACATCCAGATGCCCGCGCTCGCGATCGGCGCCGCGGTCAGTTCGATGGCGGCGCAGAATATCGGCGCGGGCCGCTGGGACCGGGTCGGCGACATCACCAAATACGGCCTGCTGTTCAACGTTGCGCTGACCGGCGCGATGGTCGGAGTCGTCATCCTGTTCGACCGGCCGGTAATGACGTTGTTCATCGGCAACGACAGCCCCGCGCTGCCGATCGCGCGGCATATCCAGCTGATCGCGAGCTGGAACTTCATCCTGTTCGGCATGACGATGGTGCTGTTCTCGACGGTCCGCGCGAACGGCGCGGTGATCGCGCCGCTGATCGCGCTGATCGTCGCGCTGTATCCGGTGCGGATCGGCTTTGCGTTGCTGGCGAAGCCTTGGCTCGGGGCGGATGCGCTGTGGTGGAGCTTCCCGCTCGGGTCGCTGGCGACGCTGGCGATTGCCGCGTGGTATTATCGCTACGGCAATTGGCGGAAGGGCGCGCTGGTCGTGCCGGATGATAGCGAGGAACAGGCGCACGGTATGAGCGAGCCAGGCGGGCGGTTGCAGCCGACGGGTTGAGGCGAAACGCGCTCCCCTCCCTGGAAGGGAGGGGCTGGGGGTGGGTAGGCCAGCTTGTGTCCCCACGGTTCGGATTTGCGGACGCCGACCCACCCCCGACCCCTCCCTTCCAGGGAGGGGGGAAGTCTATCGCAACCGCTTCACGAACGAACGGCCACCCTCACGCCGCTCATGCTGGAAGTTCGGGATCGTCTCGATCAGGTCCGACAGCCGGTTGAACCCGTAATTCCGCGCATCGAAGCTCGATCGGTTGCCCGCCAGCTGGCCGAGTTCGGCGACGCTGGCATAGCCCTTCTCGTCGCGCTTCACGGCGTTGTACGCGTCGATCAGCAGCTTGATGACCTGCTCGTCGATCGGCTGCGCGGTCTTCGGTCGAGCGACCGGCGCCGGCGCCGCTGCCTTCTCGCCAGCAACGGGGGCAGGGGCCGGCGCGGGCATCGCCTGAGATGTCTCGTTTAGCGCGCCGACGTCGATGAATCGCGTGCAAGCCTGCCGAAATCCCTCCGGCGTACGGCTCGTGCCGAACCCATACACCGGGATGCCGTCCTGGCGGATGCGCGTCGCGAGCGGCATGAAGTCGCTGTCCGACGACATGATCCCGAAGCCGTCAATGCGCCCGCGGAACAAGAGGTCCATCGCGTCGATCGTCATCTTCATGTCGGTCGCGTTCTTGCCCTTGGTCAGGTCGAACTGCTGCTGCGGCTCGATGCCGTGCTTGATCGACATGTCGCTCCACGCCTTCAGCGCGGGCTTGGACCAGTTGCCGTACACCCGCCGGACGTTTACCGTGCCGAGTTCGGCAAGGACGGTCAGCACCGGGTCGAGGGTCGCGGCGGAGGCATTGTCCGCGTCGATCAGGAGGGCGACGTTGCGCGTTGTGGTATCGATCATGCGCGCGAGGTTAGCCGCGGGTGCGCCGCGCGTCCACGCTCCACGCGCCGCCACCCGCTGCGGCGAGGTACAGGAACACGAAACAGTACAGCACCGCGGCCTCGCCGCCATTGGCGATCGGGAAGGGGCCCTTCGGCATGTGCGCCATGAAATACGCGACCGCGGACATGCCCGACAGCACGAACGCCACCGGTCGCGTGAACAGGCCGATGATCAGCATGCCGCCGCCGACGACTTCGAGTGCGCCCGCAACGTAGAGCAGCGGGTTCATCGGCATCGGGAAGGGCGGCAGGCCGGAGAACTTCGAGATGCCGTGGCTGAAGAACACCAGCGCGACGACGATGCGCATGACGCTCAGCAGGCGGGCGGACCAGGTGGCGGGTATCGGCATGGCGGAGTCCTCAGTGTCGTTGCGTTGGCGAAACGTCATACGGGGGCGGGGTCGGGTCAATCAACTGAAACCGAAACGGACCGTTCACATCGAACTCGCTATCCTCGGCCTTGCGAGGGATCACCTATCAGGGATACGCAATCGCGACGACCTCGTGCTCGCGTTCGCCCGCAGGGAGATCGACCCGCCGCACGTCGCCGATCGCCGCCCCGCGCAGGGCGCGCGCGAACGGCGAGTTCCAGCCGATCCGCCCGTTGCTCGCGTCGGTCTCGTCGTCGCCTACCAAGGTCAGCACGCGCTCCACGTCGTCCTCGTCGGCAACCGTCACGCAGGCCCCGAACCAAACACGCGAGCGGTCTTCCTGCGCGGCGGGATCGACGACCTTCGCCGCCTTCATCCGCTTCGAAAGCCACCCCAGCCGCCGGTCGATCTCGCGCAACCGTTTGCGGCCGTAGATATAGTCGCCGTTCTCGGACCGGTCGCCGTTTCCCGCCGCCCAGGAGATGACCTCGACCAGCTTCGGTCGCTCGCCGGCAAGCAGGTGTTCGTACTCCTCGCGCAAGACGGTGTAGCCGGCAGGGGTGATGTAGTTCGGGCGATCCATGCGCTTGCCAATACTCTTCAGCGATCAACCCGGCCGGTTCTTCCCCAGATACCACGACAACCGTGCCGCCCCCCGGCTCTTCGCCCGCGCGGGGTTCATCAGATCGTAGACCACCGCATTCTCCAGCACGCGCTGCACGTAGTTGCGCGTCTCCTGGTACGGGATAGCCTCGACCCAATCGATGATATCGACCGAGCCGGTCCGCGGGTCGCCGTTCGCGCGGAGCCATTTGTTCACGTTGCCGCCGCCCGCGTTATACGCCGCCACCGCCAACGGATAGCTGCCGTAATTGGCATACACGCGCTGGAAGTAGCTCGACCCCAGCATGATCGACATGTTCGGATCGGTCGTCAGCGCAGCCTGGTTATAGGCGAGGCCGATCTTCCCCGACTGTTCGCGCGCGGTTGCCGGCATCAGCTGCATCAGTCCACGAGCCCCTGCATGCGACACCGCGGCGCGATCGAACTGGCTTTCCTGCCGCGAGATCGCGTGGATCATTGTCCAGTTGCTTTCATACCCCGCCGGCACCGACACCATCGGGAAGCCCACCGCGGAGTAATCGCTGAGCCCGTTCGTCAACGCACTCCGCCCGACCATCACGCCGAGATCGGGCCGGTTGATGCTCTTCGACAGCTCAGCAGCGAGCAGGTGGTCGGTGTCGGTCGTCGCGTCCGCCGCGATTTGGCGGACGAACGCGGTCTGGTCCTGCCAGTCGTTGATCTGCCCCAGGAACTTCACCGCGCGCACCGTCTCGCGCCGGTCGAACGCCGCCCGCGCTGCCGGATCGACGGCGACCGAAGCGACCGATGGCGGTGCGACCAGCGGGCGCCCGGTCCGCTCGTTCGCCAGCTGCCCGTAATATTGATCGCGGTATCCCGCCGCCTGGCCGTAGAACGCCGCCGCCTGAGGTGCCAACCCGGCCGCCTCCGCCGCACGGCCCGCCCAGTAATAGCCCTTCGACCGCACCTGAGGCGAGCGCGAGCCGCGCGCGTACCGGTCGAATAGCGTCATCGCATCGGCCGGCCGCCCGAGCTGCTTCATCGCCACTCGTCCGCCGAGCCAGGCGAGATTGGTATATTCGTCACGCTCGGCATAGGATTTCGTCGAGACGTCGGTACCGAACGGATACGCGTCGTCGATCTGCCGCGCGATGTCGTAAGCGACCTGATACTGCCCGTCGTTCGCCGCGCCGTTCGCGTTGGTGACGAGCACCTCGTACCATTCCGCGGCATTGCCCGGCCGCGTCGTCAGCGACCGAGGCCGCGCCAGCCACGCCCGCGCCGAAGGGCTCGCACCCGAATTGCGCAACCACTGCGCACGGTCCGCGACATAGCCCGCGTCGTTCGCATACAAGCTCTGCGTCGAGGCCGAGATATCCGACGCGTTCGGCGCATTCGTCCGGAACGCCAGCCGCGCCTGGAATATCGGCCGTCGCGCGGCGCTGGTCCAAACGATCTGCCGCTGCGCCGCGCCGGTCTGGCCCGCCCACAACAGCGCATCCATCCTCGCGTCCTGATCTTCCGGCGTCAGCGCACCGGGAAAGCCCGACGTCACCATCGCCTCGTCGGTCGGCGTCAGCCCGCTGCTGCGCCACGCCGTCCGCACCGCCGCATAGGCCTGGTCCCGCGCCCCCGTCGCCTGCAAAGCCCGCGCATAGGCGACCCCGCCCGAAGCCGATTGCGGCGGATACCGACGGAAGAACGCGACCACGCTGGTCGGCGACCCGGTGGCCGCCTTACGCTCGGCCGCACGCCGGTTCGCGGCCTCGTTCGGCCAGCCCGGATGTGCCATCAGGAACCCCGCGTAACTGTCGAACGGCAACGCATCGGTCTGCTGCAACGCGCGCCATTGCGCGATCGTTGAGGCGATCGCGCCGTCCGTCGCCATCGGTTGAGCCTGCGGCCCCATATTGGCAAGTTGCGTGCTGTAGCGATCCAGCGTCTGCTGACCGCCTCCGGACGCGGCGACCGTCCCCGCCACAGCTGCGAGAAGAAGGCTCGTTTTAAACATCGATGCTACCATGTGGACAGCATAGGGATCGAACCCGTATCTGTCCTGAACGAAATCCGGATTTCGCCCGGTATTTGGCGCAACAGGCCAGACTTTTCTTCTAGAATGGATGCAGGCTACCGCATGTTTTCAGGATCTATTCCGGCGCTCGTCACGCCGTTCGCCGCCGACGGCAGCTTCGACGAAACGGCCTATCGCGACTTCATCGAGTGGCAGATAGCGGAGGGCTCGTCGGGGCTGGTCGCGTGCGGCACCACCGGGGAAGCGGCGACGCTGTCGTATGACGAACACTTCCACGTCGTTCGCGTTTGCGTCGATCAGGCGAAGGGCCGCGTGCCGGTGATCGCCGGCGCAGGTTCGAACGATACGCGTGTCGCTTCGGCCAACCTGCGCGCCGCAAAGGACGCCGGAGCCGATGCCGCTCTGATGGTGCCACCCTATTACAACCGGCCGGGGCAGGAGGGCATCTTCCGCCATTTCGAAGCGCTCGCGCAGACGACCCCGCTGCCGATCATCCTCTACAACGTCCCCGCGCGGACCGTGACGGACATCCAGCCCGCGACTCTCGCGCGGATCGTGAAGGCATTCCCCGACGTCTTCGTCGGCGTGAAGGATGCCAGTGGCGTCCTCGCCCGCGTCTCGCAGCACCGCGCGTCGTGTGGGCCGGACTTTTGCCAGCTGTCGGGGAATGACGACATGGCGCTGGCGTTCAACGTCATGGGTGGCACCGGATGCATCTCGGTGACCGCCAACGTTGCGCCGAAGCTCTGTGCGGAGTTCCAGGCGGCGTGCCAGTCGGGCGATTTCGTCAAAGCGCTGGCGTATCAGGACCAGCTTTACCCGCTCCACGAAGCGCTGTTCACAGACGCTTCGCCGGGCCCGGTGAAATACGCGATGACTAAGGTACGCGGTGGCTTTCCCGAAACCCTCCGCCTGCCGATGACCCCCGCCGGTGAGGTTTCTCGCGCGGCGGTCGATGCAGCGCTCGAGCACGCGCACCTGGTCTGACCAGACCACCACGGCCCCCTGGAAGGGACGGGCAGGTCTTCGAACAGGCCACTACGGTCCCCCCTCCCTGGAAGGGAGGGGCAGGGGGTGGGTAGGCCGGCTCGAGTCACCACGGTTCGGATATGCGGAACCCGACCCACCCCCAACCCCTCCCTGTCAGGGAGGGGCGAAGAAGATGCGGAGAACGGCACGCAGGAATAACGCCATCGCCATCACCACCACCGCTTCCCCTAAGCCTCGCGACCTCCTACATCGCGCGTCCCATGGCACGTCCCAAACCCCCGACCTTCGAGAAGACCAAGATCGTCGCCGAGAACCGGCGCGCGCGGTATGATTACTACATCGAGCAGGTGTTCGAGGCGGGCATCGCGCTCACCGGCACCGAGGTGAAGGCGCTGCGTGGCGGCGAGGGCTCGATCGCCGAGGCCTATGCCGAGGTGAAGGGCAAGAACGTCGTCCTGGTCAATTCGAACATCCCCGAATTCAGCCACGGCAACCGCTTCAACCACGAGCCCAAGCGGCCGCGCAAACTGCTGCTGCACGAGCGCGAGATCAACAAGATGTTCGGTGCGGTCGCGCGCCAGGGCATGACGCTGGTCCCGCTGATGATCTACTTCAACTCGAAGGGCCGTGCGAAGATCGAACTCGCGCTCGCCAAGGGCAAGCAGAACCACGACAAGCGCGATTCGGTGAAGGAACAGGACTGGAAGCGCGAGCAGGGCCGGATCATGCGGGATCGCGGATAGCCTGTGTCGAAGGCGCCGGGCAGTATCTTCGGACGCCTCGCGGCGTGGTCGCATCGCAACCTGCCGACCCGCGAATCGATGGAGCGGAACCGGCTGCTGCGGCCGGTCGCGCACCGCGTCCTCGCGCCCGAACTCTGGCGCTTCACGCGGCGATCGGTTCCCCGCGGCGTCGCGCTCGGGATGGTCGCGGGGATCCTGATCCCGGTCGCGCAGACGCCGGTTGCGGCGATCTTCGCGCTGCCGTTTCGTGCCAATGTGCCGACCGCGGCGCTGACCACCTTCATCACCAATCCGCTGACCACCCCACCGCTGTGGATCGCGGCCTATTGGATCGGATCGTCGCTGCTGCGGCTCGACGATCACGTTCCCGGCCAGCCGGTCGCCGATGCTGCTGCACGCACCGAATGGATCCCGTGGCTGATGCAGGCTGGCCCCGCCACCGCCCTCGGTCTGCTGGTCATCACGGTCGTCTGCTCGGTCGGTGGCTATGCGCTCAGCGCGCTCGGCTGGCGCCTATGGATCGCGCGCAAGTGGCGGCATCGGCACGATAATCGTACGGCATAGTATTTCGTAACATTTGACACCGCTTGGAATTGACGGACCGTCCTATCGGCGTAGAACACGCGGCATCCTGAAGTCCTTCCCGAGGTTTTTTAGATGCGTAAGTCGATTGTTACCGTGATCCTGCTCGCGTCCGCCGCTTCGGCCATCGCCCAGACCAATCAGACCGGCCCGAACCAAGCTGCCCCGTCGCCGGCGCTGGCCAAGGCCGCCAAAGGCCCCGTCGCGCCCAAGGATGCCAACAAGCCGCAGATCGGCGATTTCGGCTTCGACATGGCAGGCCGCGATACCAGCGTGACGCCGGGCACCGACTTCTTCGATTACGCCAACGGCGGCTGGGTGAAGAACACGCCGATCCCCGCCGATCGCTCGTCCTACGGGATGTTCCACGTCCTCCAGGACCTGTCGCTCGAGCGCACCCGCACGATCCTCGACGGCGCCGCGAAGACCCCGGGCGACAAGGTCGGCGAGTTCTACACCAGCTTCATGGACGAGGCGGCGGTGAACGCGAAGGGCGCCACGCCGGTCAAGCCGATGCTCGCCGCGATCAAGGCGACCAAGGATAAGACCGCGCTCGTCACCGAGATCGCCAAGCTCCAGCGCCAGGGCGTCGGCGGCCTCGTCGGCGTCGGCGTGCAGCAGGACGACAAGGACCCGACCACCTATGTCGTTGGTCTCGGCCAGAGCGGCATCGGCCTCCCCGATCGCGATTATTACCTGAAGGACGACGCGAAGCTCGCGACGATCCGCACCGCGTATCAGGCGTATCTGACGCGGATGCTGACGCTGGCCGGCGAGCCCAACGCAGCAACCCGCGCCGCTGCCGTCTTCAATATGGAGAAGGGCCTCGCCACCGCGCACTGGACCCGGATCGAGAGCCGCGACGCCGACAAGACCTACAACAAGTGGACCGCCGCCGATTTCGCCGCGAAGGCACCGGGCTTCCCTTGGGCGCAGTACATGACCGCGATGGGCGTCACCGGCCGTCCGTTTTACCTCGTCGCACAGCCGAGCGCGCTGACCGGCGAGGCGAAGGTGTTCGCCGATACGCCGATCAACGTCCTGCAGGACTATGCGATGCTCAAGGTGCTGCGGTCGTACGCGCCGTATCTGTCGAGCGATTTCGACAAGACCAACTTCGCCTTCTACGGCACCACACTTTCCGGCACGCCCGAGCAGCAGGTCCGCTGGAAGCGTGGCGTGTCGACCGTGTCGGGCGCGATGGGCGAGGCGATCGGCCAGCAATACGTCGCGAAGTATTTCCCGCCAGCGTCGAAGGCCGCCGCCGACGACCTCGTCAAGAACGTCATCGCGGCGATGGGCGAGCGCCTCAAAAACCTCGAATGGATGGCGCCCGAAACCAAGACCAAGGCGCTCGCCAAGCTGGCCGCCTTCACCCCGAAGATCGGTTATCCGGACAAGTGGCGCGATTATTACGCGCTTCAGATCCAGCGTGGCGATCTCGTCGGTAACGTGTCGCGCGCCAACGCATTCGAATATGATCGCGACCTCAAGAAGCTCGGCCAGCCGATCGATCGCGGCGAATGGTTCATGACGCCGATGACGATCAACGCCTACGCCAACCCGACGATGAACGAGGTCGTCTTCCCGGCCGCGATCCTCCAGCCGCCGTTCTTCGATCCGAAGGCCGACCCGGCGGTCAATTACGGCGGCATCGGCGCGGTGATCGGTCACGAGATCAGCCACCACTTCGACGATCAAGGCCGCAAATACGACCTCAACGGCAAGCTCACCGACTGGTGGACGCCGCAGGACGTCGCCCGCTTCAAGGTGTTCACCGATGCGCTCGTGAAGCAGTACGACGCGTACGAACCGCTGCCCGGTCAGCACATCCAGGGCGGCCTGACGCTCGGCGAGAACATCGCCGATCTCGCCGGCCTCACGGTGGCGTACGACGCGTATCACAAGTCGCTCGGCGGCAAGCCCGCACCGATCATCGACGGCACGACCGGCGACCAGCGCTTCTATTACGGCTGGGCCGGCGTCTGGCGCACCAAGTTCCGCGACGCCGCGCTCCAGCAGACTTTGTTGTCCGACCCGCATTCGCCGGGCCACCAGCGCGTCCTCACGGTCCGCAACCTCGACCCGTGGTACGCCGCGTTCGGCGCCAAGCCCGGCGAGGCCAGCTACCTAGCCCCCGCCAACCGAGTCCGTATCTGGTAACGGACGCCCCTACCGTTCTCCCGCGAAAGCGGGAGCCTAGGGTCACGAAAGACGCCGTGCGTGACCCTGGGGCCCTGCTTTCGCAGGGGAACGGCATCGGCGAACGGTATAGTGTTTGACTAAGCTTCTCCCGGAGAACCCCATGAAGTCGTTCATCGTCGCCGGCCTTCTCGCCGCAACCGCCATCACCGGCGTCACCGCCGCCATCTCGCAAACGGCTGAGCCGACCCCGCCAGCGCCCGCCAGCTCGACCGGCGCCCAATTCGGCACCTTCGGCTTCGACGAGAAGGGCATGGACAAGTCCGTCCAGCCCGGCAACGACTTCTACACTTACGCCAACGGCAACTGGTCCAAGACCACCCCGATCCCTGCCGACAAGTCGAACTACGGCTCGTTCAACCTCCTCTCCGACCTGTCCGAGAGCCGCACCCGCGGCATCCTCGACACCGCCGCCAAGGACCCGAACTCGAAGATCGGCCGCGCCTACGCGACCTATCTCGACACCGGCACGATCGAGGCCAAGGGTCTCGCGCCGATCCGTCCCTGGCTCAAGAAGATCGCCGCGATGACCAACCGCGCGCAATACCCGTCGCTGCTCGCCGAAGCCGACCGCGCCGGCATCCGCGGTCCGTTCGGCGGCGGCGTCGGCCAGGACGACAAGTCCCCTGAGCAATACGCGCTCTCGCTAGGCCAGTCCGGCCTCGGCCTCCCCGACCGCGATTATTACCTCAGCGCGGACGCGAAACTGGTCGAGGCGCGGAACGCCTACCGCGCGCACATCGTCAAGATGCTGACGCTCGCCGGCGAACCCAATGCCGAGGCCCGCGCCACCGCCTTGCTCGCATTCGAGACCGAGATCGCCAAGGTCAGCTGGACCCGCGTCGACAGCCGCGACGCCACCAAAACCTACAACAAGATGACCGTCGCCGATCTCGCCAAGCGCGCGCCCGGCTTCGATTTCGTCGCCTATTTCAAGGGGATCGGCACGCCCGTCCCGACCGTCATCGTCGCCCAGCCCTCGGCGATCACCGGCATCGCCAAGCTCGTCTCGACCGCGCCGATCGGTGTGCTCAAGGACCAGCTGATCCTGCGCTCGCTCGACGGCTATGCCGACGTCCTCCCCAAGGCGTTCGATGCCGAGCAGTTCGCGTTCTACGGCACCGTCCTTGGCGGCACGCCCGAGCAGGAGGCGCGCTGGAAGCGGGGCGTGCAGTTCACCAGCGGCGCGCTCGATGATGAGGTCAGCAAGCTCTACGTCGCGCAGTATTTCCCGCCCGAGACCAAGGCTGCGGCGGACACGCTGGTCAAGAACGTGCTCGCCGCGATGGGTCGCCGGATCGACAAGCTCGAATGGATGGCGCCCGAGACGAAGGTCAAGGCGCACGCCAAGCTCGCCGCGTTCACGCCCAAGATCGGCTATCCCAGCCAGTGGAGGGATTTCTCAGGCCTGGAAATCACGAGCGGCGATGCGTTCGGCAACGAATGGCGCGCGAACGAATGGCAGCACCAGGACAATATTTCCAAGCTCGGCAAGCCGTTGCAGCGCTGGGAATGGGGCATGACACCGATGACGGTGAACGCCTACGCCAATTTCGGCATGGTCGAGATCGTCTTCCCCGCCGCGATCCTTCAGCCGCCGTTCTTCGATCCGAAGGCCGACGACGCGGTCAATTACGGCGGTATCGGCGCGGTGATCGGCCACGAGCTGAGCCATCATTTCGACGACCAGGGCTCGAAATACGACGCCAAGGGTCAGCTCACCGACTGGTGGACGGTGAAGGACATCGCCGGCTTCAACGCACTCACCGGCAAGCTCGGCGCGCAATATGATGCCTACGAACCGCTCCCCGGCATGCACGTGAAGGGCCAGCTCACGATGGGCGAGAACATCGCCGATCTCGCGGGTCTGACGGTGGCGTACGATGCGTACCACACCGCGCTCGGCGGCAAGGCGGCACCGGTGATCGACGGCTTCACCGGCGACCAGCGCTTCTACCTCGGCTGGGCGCAGGTCTGGCGCCGCAACTACCGCGAAGCCAACCTTCGCAACCGCTTGCTGACCGATCCTCACTCCCCGTCGCAGCAGCGCGCGTGGGTCGTGCGGAACCTCGACCCCTGGTACGCGGCGTACAAGCCGACCGCTGGGCAGAAGCTGTACCTTACCCTGGAGCAACGCGTTCGGATCTGGTAAACCATTCGCGAACTGGAGGAATGCGCCCAAGTCCGCCCAACCCCAACGGTCTCCCCTCCCTGAAAGGGAGGGGCAGGGGGTGGGTAGGCCGCTTGGGAAGCACGACGTCCGCCAACAAGCCGACCCACCCCCAACCCCTCCCTTCCAGGGAGGGGAGCAGAAGAATTTGCAGTGGATCGCTTAGCGCCGACGCCTAGGTTCCCCCGCGAAAGCGGGGGGCAGGAATCACGAACGCTATCGCCCGTAACCCTGGACCCCCGCCTCCGCGGGGGAACAGGAGGGGGGTGAGGTGCACGTATCGAAGCCAGCCACCCCGGCGAAGGTCGGGGCCCAGTTGGGGGACGTTGCTGAGGACGGACGGCGCTTCGTTACGACTACCTTTCCAATTGGGCCCCGGCCTTCGCCGGGGTGGTGCAATGACAGACGCACTCCCCAACACCACCGCATCCCGCTTGACGCCTAACCCCACAACAGCGGATGACCCTCCGCGATGGCATCGTTCGCTTTACCCGCCCCCGCCCGCAACGCGGCACTCGTCGCCGCCACCTCGGGGATCGCCGCCGCCGCGATCGTGCTGTTGCTCGTCGGCAGCTGGATCGCCGCCGCCGGTTTCTTCGCCGCCGCCGTCATCGTCATTGGCGCGCTGATCGCCTGGCGCCTGCTCAATCCCGTCGCCAAGGACGTGCTCCGCCCTGTCGACTGGGACCTCACCCGCACCGTCGCCGAAGCCGGTACCGACGCACTCGCGATCACCGACCGCGCCGGGCGGCTCGTCTGCGCCAACGATGCCTACGAAGCGCTGTTCGAAGGCTTTCCCACGCCCCCCGGCCTGCCGCTCGACGAGGCCGGCAACGCAGCACTCGCCGACGCCGGCCGCGCGGCCTGGCGCGACGGCGGCGCGCAGGTCGATCGCCTCAACGCCCGCAACCTCTGCCTCTCCGCGCAGATCGCCCGCGCCGGCGACGATGCCGACATGCTCGTCTGGCGCTTCGGCACAGCGCAGGAGCACGACCTCGCCGAGACGCTCGCCGCGCTGCTGACCGGCCCGACCGGAGACCGGCTCGGCGGCAGCGGCATCATGGCCGCGTTGCTGTCGCCCGACGGCCGCATCCACACCGCCAACCGCGTGCTGCGCGCCAGGGCGTGCGGCGACGAATACGACTCGATCGAAGGCCGCGACTTCGCGCGCTTCCTGATCACCGACAGCCGCGGCCTGGTCCGCTTCGAACGCGAAGGACTCGAAGGCACGCCGCTGCGCGTTCTCCAGATCCCGTTCCTCGACGGCGACGACGCGCCCGTGCTGATCGCGCTGCTCGACGAGGAGGAGAACGCCCCCGCGCTCGGCGCCAGTGCTTCGGCACACGTCCGCAGCCTGGTCAGCATGATGCCGTTCGGGATGGCGTTGGTCGACCGCGACGGCCGCTTCCTCCAGATGAACGATTCGTTCCTGCGCGCGGCGGGGGTCAATTCGGTCGCGCCGCCGCTCTATCCGGGCGATCTCGTCGTCCGCGAGGACAAGGCAGCGGTCGCCGACGCGATCCGCAAGTTCGCGAACGGCGCGACGCACTCGGCCGACATGGCGGTCCGCCTCAAGGATCACCCCGACGAACCGGTCGCGCTCACCATTGCCGGCGCGCGCGGGCTCGGCGACGCGGCCGTCCTGCTCAGCCTCAAGAACAACAGCGAGGAAAGCCGCCTCAAGCGTGAGGTCGCGCAGGCCACCAAGATGCAGGCGGTCGGCCAGCTCGCCGGCGGTGTCGCGCATGATTTCAACAACATCCTGACCGCGATCATTGGCCACTGCGACCTGATGCTGATGCGCCATTCGCCCGGCGACAGCGATTACGACGACATCCAGCAGGTCCGCACCAATTCGAACCGCGCCGCCAGCCTGACACGCCAGTTGCTGGCCTTCTCGCGCCAGCAAACGCTCCGCCCGCAGATACTGCAGCTCCCCGACGTCGTCTCCGAAGTCTCGAACCTTCTCAAACGCCTGATGGGCGAGAACGTCCGTCTCGACATGACGCACGGTCGCAACCTGGGCCCCGTCCGTGCCGATCCCGGCCAGCTCGAGCAGGTCGTCGTCAACCTCGCGGTCAATGCGCGCGACGCGATCGTCTCGGCGAACGCGCGCGGCGGCGGCGTGCTCACGATCACCACCCGCGCGGTGCCCGCATCCGAAGTGCGCGAGATGGCGTCCGATATCCTGCCCGTCGCGGACTATACCGCGCTGATCGTTCAGGACACCGGCACCGGCATCCCGCCCGACGTCCTGCCCAAGATCTTCGAGCCGTTCTTCACGACGAAGGAATTCGGCAAGGGCACCGGGCTCGGCCTCTCGACCGTCTACGGCATCGTCAAACAGTCCGGCGGCTACATCTTTGCGGACAGCAAGCCGGGGCAGGGCGCGACCTTCTCGATGTACCTGCCGGTCCATTCGGCCCCCGCCGCGACCCGTCCCTTGGCCGTCAAGCCGACGCCGAAGCCCGTCGACCTCTGGGGTACGGGCACGATCCTGCTGGTCGAGGACGAGGACATGGTCCGCGCCGTCGCCGAACGTGCGCTCACGCGCCAGGGCTACACGGTGCTAACGGCCGAAAACGGCGAGAACGCATTGGACGTGCTGGAGAGGCACGGCCGCCCCGATCTGCTCATCAGCGACGTCGTGATGCCGCATATGGACGGCCCGACGATGGTGCGGCATGCGCGCGATAAATTCCCCGACCTGCCGATCCTGTTCATGTCGGGCTATGCCGAGGAGCAACTGCGCAAGTCGATCGACCTCGACAACGTCGCGTTCCTGCCCAAACCCTTCTCGGTTCAGGAACTTGCCGAAGCGGCACGAGACGTGCTGGCAGCGCGCCGAGACTAGGCCAGGGGGACTCGAACAAGATGTTGGCAAGTCGTAACAATCCCGACTATGCGTGAGGCATGACCGCTACCCAGCAGATCCTCATCGTCGAGGACGAACCGTTGATCGCCATGATGCTCGAGGATTTTCTTGAGGTATTGGACAAGGGAGTCGCGGGCTCCGTCGACACCGTGGCCGACGCGTTGAAGCGGATCGAGGAGGGCGGCGTAGACGGCGCGATCCTCGACGTGAACCTGCGCGGCGGTGAAAAGAGCACGGCCGTCGCCGAAGCGCTCGCCGCCAGGGGCGTCCCGTTCGTCTTCGCCACCGGCGGCGGCGACGACGGCGTAGCACCAGAATTCCGCGACCGCCCGCGCCTGCAAAAGCCCTTCACCATGGACGGCGTAGCAAAGGCCCTCGAAGGCCTCTGACTTCTTCCCCCCCTCCCTGAAAGGGAGGGGCCGGGGGTGGGTCGGCCGCTTGGGGGGGATGACGTCAGCCAATAGGCCGACCCACCCCCAAACCCCTCCCTTCCAGGGAGGGGAGCATCTCCAGTCATTCCCGCGGAGGTGACAATCCATACCGGCGGATCTCACTGACAAGACCGCCGCCCATCGCCCTTCTGGATACCTGCCTTCGCGTGGATGCGCTTCATTGCGACGCTCCCACTCCCAAAATTAAACGCAACTCTCTTGCGCAAATACCCTCTCCCGCGACATAGGCGTTCGCCATGACCCGCACATTCGATAAATCGCGCCTGCCGAGCCGCCACGTCTCCGTCGGCCCCGAACGCGCCCCGCACCGCAGCTATTACTATGCGATGGGCCTCGACGAGGAGCAGATCGCGCGGCCGTTCGTCGCGCTCGCCTCTGCCGGCAACAACTCCGCGCCCTGCAACACCACGCTCGATGCACAGGCCGACGCCGCGCAGGCCGGCGTCATCCAGGGCGGCGGCATGCCGCGCCGGTTCAACACGATCACCGTCACCGACGGCATCGCGATGGGCCATCAGGGGATGAAGGCAAGCCTCGTCAGCCGCGAAGTCATCGCCGACTCGGTCGAACTCTCGGTCCGCGGCCATTGCTACGACGCGCTCGTCGGATTCGCCGGTTGCGACAAGTCGCTCCCGGGTATGATGATGGCGATGCTCCGCCTCAATATCCCGTCGGTGTTCGTCTATGGCGGCTCGATCCTCCCCGGCCGCTATCAGGACCGCGACGTCACCGTCGTCGACGTGTTCGAGATCGTCGGCAAATACGCCGCCGGCGCATGCCCGCTCTCCGAAGTCCACGCGATCGAGAAGGTCGCTTGTCCCGGTCACGGCGCGTGCGGCGGGCAATACACCGCCAACACGATGGCCTGCGTCGCCGAGGCGATCGGTTTGTCGATCCCGAACAGCAACATGGTGCCCGCACCTTACACCACGCGCGAACAGATAGCCGTGGCGGCCGGCGCGCAAGTCATGGAGTGCCTCGCCGACAACATCCGCCCGCGCGACATCTGCACGCGAGAAGCGTTCATCAACGCCGCGCGCGTCGTCGCCGCGACCGGCGGCTCGACCAACGCCGCTCTGCATCTCCCTGCGATGGCGTCCGAAGCCGGCATCGAGTTCGACCTGTTCGACGTTGCCGAGATATTCAAGACAACGCCTTACATCGCGGACCTCAAACCCGGTGGTAAGTACGTCGCCAAGGACATGTACGAGGCCGGCGGCGTCTACATGCTGATGAAGACCATGCTCGCGGGCGGTTTCTTGAACGGCGATTGCCTCACCGTGACCGGTAAGTCGCTCGGCGAGAACATCGACCAGGTGACGTGGAACCCCGACCAGAAGGTCATCTACGACATTAAGACCCCGCTGACCCCCACCGGCGGCGTCGTCGGGCTGCGCGGCAGTCTCGCCCCCGACGGCGCGATCGTGAAGGTCGCGGGCATGCACCGCCTTCAGTTCTCAGGGCCAGCGCGCGTGTTCGACTGCGAGGAGGACACCTTCGCCGCCGTCGAAAACCGCGAGATCAACGAAGGCGAAGTCATCGTCATCCGCTACGAGGGCCCCAAGGGCGGCCCCGGCATGCGCGAGATGCTGTCGACCACGGCCGCGCTCTACGGCCTCGGGATGGGCGAGAGCGTCGCGCTGATCACCGACGGCCGCTTTTCGGGCGGCACGCGCGGCTTCTGCATCGGCCATGTCGGCCCCGAAGCGGCAGACGGCGGCCCGATCGCCTTGGTCGAGAATGGCGACATCATCCACATCGACGCCGAGGCCGGCACGATCGACCTCGACGTTCCCGAGGACGTGATGGCGGCGCGCCGTGCTGCGTGGGTGCCGCGCGCCAACGATTATGGCTCAGGCGCATTGTGGCGCTATGCGAAGACCGTCGGCCCGGCCTACAAGGGTGCCGTCACGCACCCCGGAGCCGCAGCCGAAACCCATGTCTACGCGGATATCTAAGCGAATACTGACGCTTGCCGTGCTTCTCTCGCTCCCGCTGGTAGCATGTGGGGTAGGGCAGCCGAACAGCGAGCAGGTCGAGACGCAGCAACGCAGCGAAATCACGAGCGACATCCGGATCGCCTGCGCACACGGGGACGCCGCGTTCGCTTCCATGTGCACGGTCGAGCAGGCGCAAGGGAGCGACGGCCTGGTCTCGACGGTCCGCCATCCCGACGGTGCGTTCCGTCGGTTGCTGGTGACGCAGGACTGTCGCGGAGTGATCGCAGCGGACGGCGCCGAGGTCGCGCTGGGCGGCGGCCGCTACCGCCTTCCCGCGACCATCAAGACGTCATGATCGACATCGAAGCCCAGCCCATCCTCACCGCCGCCGAAATGCGCGCAGCGGAAGACGCAGTGATCGCCGGCGGCGTCTCGGTCGAAACGCTGATGGACCGCGCCGGCACCGCGATCGCGCACGCGGTCCGCCGGTTGGCGGGTGTGAACGAGGTGCTGATCCTCTGCGGCCCCGGCAACAACGGCGGCGACGGGTACGTCGCAGCACGGGTGCTGACGGAGATGGGCGCGGCGGTCCGCGTCGCGGCGCTGTCGGAACCGAAGACGAACGCGGCAAAGTCGGCAAGGGCAGGGTGGTCCGGCCCCATCGAAACGCTGGCGGAGGCAAAGCCCACCCCAATCCTAGTGGACGCGCTGTTCGGCACCGGCCTGACGCGCCCGCTCGATGCCGAGCCCGCCCCAGCTCCAGGCCGTTCCCCCGCGGACGCGGGGGCCCAGCTGAGTTCCAAGGGCTCTCCGGACGGCTTACTCTGTGCCTCCGCGTCCGCGGGGGAACAGTCTGTTGTCGGGCGCCTCCATTTCCTCGCCAACGCCGCGCAGCTCAGCATCGCCGTCGACCTTCCAAGTGGCCTCGCCACCGACTCCGGCCAAGCCCTCAGCCAACCCCCAGTATTCAACCTCACCTTAGCCCTCGGCGCGGTAAAACCCGCCCACCTCCTCCAACCCGCAACCCGCTACTGCGGCCAGATCCGCCTCCTCGACATCGGCGTCCCCACCACCAGCCAAGCCGAAGTCATCAAAACCCCGAGCCTCCCAAACCCCGGCCCGGACTCGCATAAATACACCCGCGGCATGGTCGCGATCATCGCCGGCACCATGTCCGGCGCGTCCGACCTTGCCGCGCTCGCCGCGATGCGCGCCGGCGCCGGCTACGTGACCCTGCTCGGCGACAGCCAAGGCCCGCCGCACGCGCTCGTCCGCACGCCATTCTCCGACCAAGCCCTCGCCAACGACCGGATAGGCGCACTCGTGATCGGCCCCGGCCTCGGCCGCGACGACCTCGCCAAAGTCCGCCTCGAAGCTGCGCTGAATTCCGGCCACCCGCTGATCATCGACGGCGACGCACTGCGCCTCCTCGACCCCGATCGGATCAAGGCGCTGAAGGTCCCCGTCATCCTCACCCCCCACGCTGGCGAGTTCGACGCGCTCTTCGGCAAGTCGGATGCCGACAAGATCACCCGCGCCCGCAAAGCCGCCTCCCGCGCCAACGCCATCGTAGTCTTCAAGGGCGCGGACACCGTCATCGCTGCGCCCGACGGTCGCGTCCGCATCGCACAAGACGCCAGCGACTGGCTCTCCACCGCCGGCACCGGCGACGTCCTCGCCGGCGCGATCGGCGCGATGCTCGCCGCAAAGCTCGATCCGCTCGATGCAGCCTGCGCCGGAGTGTGGCTCCACGGTGACGCTGCCCGCCGATTGGGGCCCGCGTTCATCGCCGACGACTTGGCGGAAGCGCTTCGGTCCGCCAGAGGGGCGCTATGACCTCCGACACACCTAACACCATCATCCGCGTCGCAGCCCGCGGCGACGGCATGACCGCCGACGGACGCCACGCCGCCTTCGCCGCACCGGGCGACACGCTTACCGCCGACGGCACCGTGATCCCCGGCCCGCACCACCAGACGCCCCCCTGCGTGCATTTCCCGACCTGCGGCGGCTGCCAGCTCCAGCATCTCGACGACCAGGCCTATGCCGAGTTCGTCACCGACCGCATCGCCTCCGCGCTCGACGGCCAGGACCTGTCCGCGTCGATCCGCACCCCGCACATCTCGCCCGAACGCAGCCGCCGCCGCGCGACGCTCCACGCCGAAGGCAAGGGGGGCAAGATCACGCTCGGCTTCACCGCCGAAAAGGCGCACACGATCGTCGACATCAAGGAATGCTGGATTCTCGATCCGCGCCTGTTCGCGCTCGTCCAGCCCTTGCGCCAGCTGCTCAAGCGCCTCAATTTCCGCCGTCGCGCCGACATCCACCTGACGCTCGCGGACCAGGGCGCGGACATCCTGATCACGGGATTCGCCCCCGAAGGCCTCCCCGCCGCCGAAGCGCTCACGAAATTTTGCGAGGACCACAAGATCGCCCGGGTCGCGTTCGACGACGGTCTCGGCCCCGAGACGCGCTGGGAGCCCGACTCGGTCACGATCACCTTGGGCGGCGTTCCCGTGCCGCTCCCGCCCGCCTCGTTCCTGCAGGCTACTCCGGATGGTGAAGCCGCACTCACCGCCGCAGTTCTCGAAGCGATCGGCAAGCCCGCGACGGTCGCCGACCTGTTCGCCGGCCTCGGCACTTTCACGCTCGCGATCCCCGCAAAGGTCTACGCGGCCGAAGGCGCCCGCGACGCGCTCGGCTCGCTGAAAGCCGCTGCGCACCGCACCCAGCGCCCGGTCTACCCGGAGCACCGCGATCTCTATCGTCGCCCGCTGACGGTGGCTGAACTCGACCGCTTCGACGCGGTGGTAGTCGATCCGCCTCGCTCGGGGGCACGCGAACAGGCGACCGCGCTCGCCGAGTGCAAGGTGCCGGTGATCGTCTACGTATCCTGCAACCCGGCCAGCTTCGCGCGTGATGCGAAGGAGCTGTGCGATGCCGGCTGGCGGATCGACTGGGTCCAGCCGGTCGGCCAGTTCCGGTGGTCGACGCATGTCGAGCTCGCCGCGAAGTTCGTCCGCGACACTCCCCAACCGTCATCCTGACGAAAGTCAGGATCCAGGGTACCGAACGCTGCGCCCCGTTACTCTGGGTCCCGGATCAAGTCCGGGATGACGAAGAAGGGTAAACCGCACTCACGAAGAACAACCCATCCGGCGGCGCATTCAGCCCCAGCATCGCCCGATCCTTCGCCGCCAACGCAGCCGCCACATCGCCAACCGCCCAGCGCCCCATACCCACCAGCGCAAGACACCCAACCATCGACCGCACCTGATGATGCAGGAACGATCGCGCCGCCGCATAAACAAACAGACGCTCCCCCTCACGCACCACCTCAAGCCGATCCAAAGTCCGTACCGGACTGTCCGCCTGGCAATGCGCCGAGCGAAACGTCGTAAAATCATGCCGCCCGATCAGCACCCGCGCAGCCTCCGTCATCGCCCCCGCATCCAACGGCTGAGGAACCTGCCACGCCAGCCCCGCCTCGAACGTCAGCGGCGCGCGCCGGTTGACGATCCGGTACTCGTACGACCGCCCGATACACGAAAACCGCGCATGCCAATCGTCGTCGACCATTTCGCACGCCAGCACCGACACCGGCGCCGGCTTCACCAGCGCGTTCAGCCCCTCCATCAACCGAAACGCCGCGACCGGCTTTTCGATATCGACATGCGCGCGCATCGCGATCCCATGGACCCCCGCATCGGTCCGCCCCGCCGCCTGCACCGACGCGGTCTCGCCGGTCATCTTCAGCACCGCCGCCTCCAGCGCCGCCTGCACGCTCGGCCCGTGCTTCTGCCGCTGCCAGCCCATGAACGGCCGCCCGTCGAATTCCACCGTCAACGCGAACCGCGTCAAAGCTGCGTCCCCGAGCGGATCGGAAACCCGCGCAGCAATTCCTCCGCCGACGTCACGCCGCGTCCCGCCCGCTGCACCAAGGTCGGCCGGATCGCCCCGTCGCCACACCCGATCGTCAGCTCGGCATTGACCGTCAGCCCCTCGCACCCAAGAAACGAGAACGGCAACACGTCAGCCGCCAGCACCTTCACGCGCTCGCCCGCATGCTCGAACCACGCCCCAGGCGCCGGGTTCATCGCCCGCACCAGCCGCTCGACCTCGACCGCCGACCGCTCGAAATCGATCCGTGCCTCCGCCTTCTCGATCTTGGCCGCATAGGTGACGCCCTCCTCGGGCTGCGGCCGGGCAGGGTAGGCGTCGAGATCGCCCAGCACCTCGACCATCAGCCGCGCGCCCATCGCCGACAGCTCGGCGGTCAGGTCCCCCGCAGTCTTGCCGACGATAGGTGTCCGCCCCTCGAGCCGCACCGGCCCGGTATCCAGCCCGGCCTCCATCTGCATGATCCCGACCCCCGTCTCGGCATCGCCCGCGAGGATCGCCCGCTGCACCGGCGCCGCCCCGCGCCACCGCGGCAACAGCGAACCATGCACGTTGAGGCACCCGAACCGGGGCGCTACCAGCACCGCGCGCGGCAGAATAAGACCATACGCCGCAACCACCGCCACATCCGCGTCCAACGCCGCAAATGCCTCACGAGCCTCCAGCCCCTCCGGCAAAGATGCCTTGAACGACACCGGCGTCCGCATCTCGATCCCGAGCGCTTCCGCCCGAACCTGCACCGGCGACGGCACCAGTTCGCGCCCGCGCCGCCCGCCCGGCCGGGCAGGCTGGCAATACGCCGCCACCACGTCATGCCCCGCCGCCACGAGGGCCTCCAGCACCGGTACCGCGAAGTCCGGCGTTCCCATGAAGATGATCCGCATGGCCCCTCTCGAACACGCTGGCGGGGAGCGACGCAACCCCCTATCTGTTCCGGTATGGCATCCCCCGAGATCGAGGCGCTGACGCAGGCGCTGGCCCGGCTCCCCGGCCTCGGCCCCCGGTCCGCACGTCGCGCCGTGCTGCATCTGCTCAAGAAGCGCGACGCGGCGCTGGGTCCGCTTCGCGAGGCGCTGACCGCGGTCGACGAGCGGCTGGAGAACTGCACCACCTGCGGCAACGTCGACACCACCAACCCCTGCGCGATCTGCGCCGACCCGCGCCGCGATCAGCGCTCGCTCTGCGTGGTCGAGGAAGTCGCCGATCTCTGGGCACTCGACCGCTCGCGGCTGTTCCCCGGCCGCTTCCACGTCCTCGGCGGGCGCCTTTCCGCGCTCGAAGGTATTCGCCCCGAGGACCTCAGCATCGACAGCCTCGTCCGTCGCATCGAAGCCGGCGGCATCGACGAGGTCGTCCTCGCGATGAACGCCACGCTCGAAGGCCAGACCACCGCGCATTACATCGCCGAGCGCATCGAACGCTTCCCCGTCCGCGTCACGCAGCTCGCGCACGGCCTGCCGGTCGGCGGCGAACTCGACTATCTCGACGAGGGCACGCTGGCGCAGGCACTAAGGGCCAGAAGGCCAATGGCTTGACGCACCCGGCACGCGTACCTTAGCGGACGCGCTATGACCGTCATGACCGTTCTCGAAGTCCCCGATCCCCGCCTGCGCCTCGTCGCCGAGCCGGTGGAGACGGTCGACGACTCCATCCGCACGCTCGTCGCCGACATGATCGAGACGATGTACGACTTCAACGGCATCGGCCTCGCCGCGACCCAGGTCGGCGTGCAGAAGCGTGTCCTCGTCATCGATCTCCAGGAGGAGAAGGACGAGGAAGACAAGCCGATCAAGAACCCTAAGGCGTATATCAACGCCGAGATCCTGTCGGTCAGCGACGAAGTCTCCACCTACAACGAGGGCTGCCTCTCGATCCCCGAGCAATATGCGGAAGTCGCGCGGCCGGCGCGTTGCCGCGTGAAGTGGCTCGACGAGACCGGTGCGGCGCACGAGGAGGATTTCGACGGGTTGCTGTCGACGTGCATGCAGCACGAGATCGACCATCTCGATGGCGTGCTGTTCATCGACCACATCAGCCGCCTCAAGCGCGACATGGTGCTGAAGAAACTGGCGAAGCAGCGCAAGCTGGGGTGAGGGGACGTGGGTAATGCGATTGTGTAGCCACCCGCGCGCTTAGCTAGGCACCACCCCGGCGAAGGCCGGGGCCCAATTGGGGGACGTCGCCAACTGAGCGCAGTCCCTCGTTACTGCGACCTTTCCAATTGGGCCCCGGCCTTCGCCGGGGTGGTATTATTTGAGCAGGTGCAAACTCTCCAGAGTTGTCGACCCGCCCCCTCTAGTTCCCCCGCGAAGGCGGGGGCCCAGGACCACAAGCGCATCTCGCGTAACTTGGACTCCCGCCTTCGCGGGAGAACGGGCGGCGTATTTACCCCCTGTCCTACATCAACCGTTCGACGTATGTTCCACGCATGACGTCTCCATCCCCCTCCCAAACCCGCTCGCTAACGCGCCCATCTCCCCCCCAGGAAATGCTTCGCCAGCGTCTATACTTCCTATACTTCACTCCCATTCCGGCCGCGCAAAATGGCTGAGTTCGCCATCATCGCCGTCCTCGCGCTAGCCGCTGGCATCCTCCTCGGCTGGCTCCTGGCCTCCCGCCGCGCCGCAACCCTAGCCAGCGAGCTCGCCGTCGCGCAGACCAAGGTCGCCGACGCCGAAATCATCCGCACCGCGCGCGACGCCGTCGAACGCGAACGCAACGCCGCGATGCAGGACCTCGCCACGCTCCGCGCGCAGAACGCCGAGCGCGCCACCGACACCGATCGCCTCCGCTTAGATTTGGAAGCTATTCGCAAAGATCGTGACGCGGCGCGCACCGAGAATGCTACTCTCAAGGCTCAAGGCGAAGCGTTCGAAGTACGTCTTCGCGAGGCGAAAGACGTCATGGCCGCGCAGTTCGGCGACGTCGCCAACAAGCTGCTCAGCGACGCGCAGAAGACCTTCCTCGAACGCGCCGACGCCCGCTTCCGCCAGTCGGAGGAATCCGCCGGCCTCAACCTGAAGTCGATGCTCCAGCCGGTCAGCGACCGCCTGCAACGCTACGAGGAAGGCGTCGCCAAGGTCGAAGCCGAGCGCCGCGACGCGTTCGGCGACCTCAAGGGGCAAATCGAACAGATGCGCCTTGGCCAGGAGAAGGTCTCCACCGAAGCCGCAAAGCTCGTCAATTCCTTGCGCAACGCCCCCAAGTCGCGCGGCCGCTGGGGCGAGCAGCAGCTCAAGAACGTCCTCGAAACCTGCGGCCTCAGCGAACACACCGACTTCCAGACGGAGGTCTCGGTCGCGGTAGGCGACGACGGCGCCCGCCTCCGCCCCGACGCGATCATCCGCGTGCCCGGCGGCCGGGCGCTCGTCATCGACGCAAAGGTCTCGCTCAACGCGTACCAGGACGCGTTCGGCGCAGTCGACGATTCCGAACGCTTGATCGGCCTAGCCGCCCACGCGGCGTCGATGCGCGCGCACGTCAACGGCCTCGGCAACAAGGCCTATTGGAGCCAGTTCGCTGACACTCCCGACTATGTCATCATGTTCGTCCCCGGCGAGCATTTCCTGTCAGCCGCGCTCGAACACGACCCGACACTCTGGGATTTCGCGTTCGAAAAGCGCGTGCTGCTGGCAACCCCGACCAATCTGATCGCGATCGTCCGCACGGTCGCCGCGGTCTGGCGCCAGGAAAAGCTCGCCAACGAAGCACGCAAGATCGGCGAACTCGGCAAGGAAATGCACGATCGCCTCGCGAAGGTCGCCGACGACCTGCGCAAGGTTGGAGTCGGCCTCAACAGCGCGGTGAAGAACTTCAACGGCTTCACCAACTCGTTCAACGGCCGCCTGATGGTGACCGGCCGGAAGTTCCGCGACCTGAACATCGAGACCGGCGCGAGGGACTTGGAGGACGTATCGTCGGTGGACGCGCTAGCGCTAGGCGAGGGGCCAGCGCTGATCGAGAAGCCGGAAAACGTCGAAAGCTGACCTCCCAGTATCACCACCCCGGCGAAGGCCGGGGCCCAATTGGAGGACGCGAATGATGGACGCTGCGATCCGTCACTCCAGCTTTCCCAATTGGGCCCCGGCCTCCGCCGGGGTGGTAGGGAAGTAGCGTTATTTAGCATCGAAAACCGATCGGTACAAAATTCGTTCACCTCCCGGAAACCTTTCCCGACCCCGCGCATTAACCTCGGCAACACCCCCTCGAAGAGTCACCCGGCCATGAAATCCCTACTCCCCGTCCTCTGCGCCCTGATCCCCTTCGCCGCCATGATCGGCGCCTGCGTCACCTGCCCCTGATCCCCGTCTCGAAAGCACAAAAGAAAAGGCCCGCCCGGATCGCTCCGGGCGGGCCTTTCTGTATCGGCTAGAAGGGAAGCGAAGGGATTAACCCTGCGCCTCTTCCTCCTGGTCGCGCGGTGCTTCGGCGGTCGCGCCGGGCTCTGCGTTCGGATCGTAATCCTCGACGAAGCCGGCCTCGTCGCGCTCGAACATCGACGACATCACGTCGACGCCCGAAGCCTGCATCTCGGCCTCTTCAGGCGAGCGTGCGACGTTGACCTTGACGGACACCGACACTTCAGGATGCAAAGCAACCTTCACGGTATACACGCCGATCGCCTTGATCGGACGATCGAGGACGATCGCCGACTTGCCGACCTTGTGACCGTCGGCCACCAGCGCATCGACCAGATCGCGAACCGCGACCGAACCGTAGAGCTGACCGGTGTTCGACGCCTGACGGATCAGGGTCACGGTCGCGTCGTTGAAGGTCTTCGCTTCGGTCTCGGCATCGCTGCGACGCGATGCGTTGTCCGATTCGATCTTCGCACGGTTTGACTCGAATACCTTGCGGTTCGCGTCGTTCGAACGAAGTGCCTTCTTGTTCGGGAGAAGGAAGTTACGGGCATAGCCGTCCTTGACCTTAACCACGTCGCCGATGGCGCCGAGCTTCTCGACGCGTTCCAGCAGAATGACGTCCATGGGGAGCCCTCCTTACTTAACGATGTAGGGCAGCAGGCCCAGATGACGCGCACGCTTGATGGCCTGGGCCAGTTCGCGCTGCTTCTTCGCGGCCACCGAAGTGATACGCGAAGGGACGATCTTGCCACGCTCGGACACAAAGCCCTGCAGCAACCGGACGTCCTTATAGTCTATCCGGGGAGCGTCTTTAGCAGAGAACGGGCAGCTCTTGCGGCGGCGGAAGAATGGACGTGCCATGGTTATTCTGCTCCCTCTTCACGGTCGCGGCGCGGGCCACGATCGGGCCGATCGCCACGATCCGGACGGTCGCCACGGCCACCCTCACGGTCGCCACGACGCTCGCGGTCACGATCTTGCTTGCGCATCATCACGGTCGGGCCCTCTTCGAGGGTGTCGACCTTGACCGTCATGTAACGGATGATGTCTTCGTTGATCTGGGTCTGGCGTTCCAGCTCTGCGATCACGCTGCCCGGGGCATCGATCTCGAGCATGACATAGTGCGCCTTGCGGTTCTTGGCGATCTTGTACGCCAGCGAACGCAGGCCCCAGTTCTCGGTCTTTACGACCCGACCTTCGTTGTCGTTCACGATCTTGGTGGCGATTTCCGCCAGTGCGTCCACCTGCGCTTGTGCCAGATCCTGGCGCGCAAGGAACACGTGCTCGTAAAGAGCCATGTCTTGTCCTTCGTCTTGGCCGATCGCTGATACACGCCCCATGCGTGCACCCCTCCGGCTGTCGTCTTAGAAAACGGCGTCTAGAATGCAAACAGGGGCGAGAGACGCGAATCTCTCACCCCGGTTGCAGAGCGCCTTAGCCGATTACCCGGCAAAGGCAAGGTTGGTGTGGGTGTTACCGGCGGAAAGCGCCGCCACGAACCTGGACCACGTTGCCGCGACCGTTGATCAGGAGCGCATCGTTGCCCGAGCGGACCCACTGGCTGCCACGCGGCGGGGCGGCGAGGCGATAGTTGCGATACGTCGTGATCACCCGGTAGTTCTGCGCATAGCGGCGATCGAAGCGCTGGCCGGCGCGCCAGTTGCGATACTGGTTCGGGCGGACGACGGTCTTCTTGGTGACGACGGTGCGGCCATTGTTGTTCTGGCGCACGGTGGTCACTTCGCGACGCTGCTGTGCCTCGGCGGGGGCTGCGGCGAGCAGCGGGCTGGCGACGAGGGTAGCGGCAAGTGCGCTGAGGATGAACTTCTTCATGGGTAATCTCCCGTTTGAAACACGGCGCCGTTGTGCGGCGTCATCCCTAATCTGGGACCGGATTGTCGCAGGCGCTTGTCGCATCGGTCGCGAAATGGTCGCCATTTGTCGCAAAGCTGGCAGGTTCGTTCAGGTTCGCGGAGTTGCAACTCAGCCCGCACCTTTATAGGCCCCGCGCTCAAACGAAGACCGAACACAGAGGAGAGGTCATGCGCGCGTTCATCTTCCCCGGTCAGGGGAGCCAGTCTGTCGGCATGGGCAAGGCGCTCGCCGACGCCAGTGCCGCCGCCCGCGAGGTCTTCGCCGAAGTCGACGAGGCGCTCGGCCAGCACCTGTTCCGCCTGATGAGCGAAGGTCCGGCGGACGACCTGCTCCTCACCGAGAACGCGCAGCCCGCGATCATGGCGAACGCGATCGCCACCTTGCGCGTCGCCGAGAAGGAAGGCGGCCTCCGCCTCGCCGACAAGGCCGATTATGTCGCCGGCCACAGCCTCGGTGAATACACCGCCTTGTGCGCCGCCGGTGCGCTAGACCTGTCGACCACCGCCCGCCTCCTGAAACTCCGCGGTCGCGCGATGCAGGCCGCGGTACCGGTAGGGGAGGGTGCCATGGCCGCGCTGCTCGGCACCGACCTCGAAAAGGCGCAGGTCATCGCCGGCGCAGCGGTCGACGCGATCCTCGCGGAAGGCGGCCCCGAACTGATCTGCACCGTCGCCAACGACAACGACCCCTCGCAAGTCGTCATCTCCGGCCACCGCCTCGCCATCGAAAAAGCGATCGCGCTAGCCAAGGACCTAGGCGCCAAGCGCGCGGTATTGTTGCCCGTCTCCGCCCCCTTCCACTGCCCCCTGATGCAACCGGCCGCCGAAGCGATGGAAGCCGCCCTCATGGACGCCGACCTCCGCGCGCCTTTGGTCCCGGTCTTCGCCAACGTAGACGCCACCGCCGTCGCCGACCCCGGCGCGATCCGTCATCTGCTGGTGCAACAGGTCACCGGCATGGTCCGCTGGCGCGAATCGGTGTTGGCGATGCACGCTGCGGGCGTCGAGCATTTCGTCGAATTCGGCGGCAAGGTCCTCAGTCCCATGGTCAAGCGCATCACCCCCGACGTGGAGACCACCAGCGTCATCACGATGGACGACATCGAGGCGTTGATTAAGGTACTGTAGATTTTCGCGCAGAGGCGCTGAGGACGCAGAGCCCATGAAAGATATCGATGTGGTCAGCGGTGACGTCCTGGATGTCGCTCTGCGACTGCATCGAGATCTTGGGCCGGGGCTGCTGGAAAGCGTTTATGAAGCGGTCCTTGCCGGTCGATTGGTTGCAATGGGCTACACTGTGGCGCGGCAGCGACCGATCGATATCGAGTTCGAAGGCTTGCGCTTCGAGGCAGCGTTCCGGATCGATCTGCTTGTTGACGACCGATTGGTCGTCGAGATCAAGTCGGTCGAGCGACTTCTCCCCGTCCACGCCAAGCAACTGCTGACCTATCTCAGGTTGACCAAACAGCCCGTCGGGCTGCTCATCAATTTCGGCGGCGCCACCCTGAAAGAGGGCGTCCGCCGCCTCGTCAACAACTACCGCCCCTCCGCGTCCTCCGCGCCTCTGCGCGAACAAATTTCTTAAATCTGGAGACCAAAATGTTCGACCTCACAGGCATGACCGCCCTCGTCACCGGGGCATCCGGCGGGATCGGGTCCGAGATCGCCAAGGCCCTAGCCGCCCAAGGCGCGCGCCTCGCCGTATCCGGCTCCAACGCCGACAAGCTCGAAGCCTTCCGCGCCACCCTGAAAGGCGACCACGTCGCGCTCCCCTGCAACCTCTCCGACGCAGCCGCCGTCGACGCACTCGTCCCCCAGGCCGTCGAAGCGCTCGGTGGCAAGCTCGACATCCTCGTCAACAACGCCGGCGTCACCCGCGACAACCTTGCGATGCGGATGAAGGACGACGAGTGGGACAGCGTCATCCGCGTCAATCTCGAAGCCGCGTTCCGTCTCATGCGCGCCGCCGCCAAGCCGATGATGAAGGCAAGGTTCGGCCGGATGATCTCGGTTACCTCGATCGTCGGCGTCACCGGCAATCCCGGCCAGGCGAACTACGCCGCGTCGAAGGCCGGCCTGATCGGCATGTCGAAATCGATGGCGCAGGAGCTCGCCAGCCGCGGCATCACCGTCAACTGCGTCGCGCCCGGCTTCATCACGTCGCCGATGACCGACGCGTTGCCCGACGCGCAGAAGACCGCGCTCACCGCGAAGATTCCCGCCGGTCGCCTCGGCGAAGGCGCAGACATCGGTGCGGCGATCGTGTATCTCGCAAGCCGTGAAGCCGGCTACGTCACGGGACAAACCGTGCACGTGAACGGCGGGATGGCGATGATCTGAACTTGCGCGCTGAACTGCCGCGTTCTAGGTGCGTTCAGGAAATACCGAAAACCCCCAGATTTGAAGAGGGAACTACCATGAGCGAGACCGCTGACCGCGTGAAGAAGATCGTCGTCGAGCATCTCGGCGTCGAAGCCGACAAGGTGACCGAGGACGCGAGCTTCATCGACGACCTGGGCGCAGACAGCCTCGACATTGTCGAACTCGTCATGGCGTTCGAGGAAGAATTCGGCGTCGAGATCCCCGATGATGCCGCCGAGAAGATCGCAACCGTCAAGGATGCGATCACCTATATCGACGAGCACAAGGCCTGATCAGGGTCTAGGGTTCAAACCTTTGGACCTGCCCTGAAGGGTGTGATTTGAGCGGCTCCCCGTCCTTGGGCAAAGAGGGCGGGGAGCCGTTTCGTTTTGAGAGAAGACGGAGTTTGAAGCCATGCGGCGTGTCGTCGTAACCGGGCTAGGCCTGGTCACCCCCCTGGGGGCGGATGTTGAAACGGCCTGGGCGAATATCCTCGCCGGCAAGTCGGGCGCGGGCCCGATCACGCGCTTCGACGCGTCGGATCAGGTGTGCCGCATCGCCTGCGAGGTGAAGCCCGCCGACCACGAGTACGGCTTCGATCCCGGCAAGCGCGTCGACCACAAGGTCCAGCGCCAGGTCGATCCGTTCATCATCTATGGCATCGACGCGGCCGGTCAGGCGCTCGAAGACGCCGGGCTGACCGAGATGACGCTCGAGGAGAGCTGGCGTGCCGGCGTATCGATCGGCTCGGGCATCGGCGGGCTTCCGGGGATCGAGAGCGAATCGATCGTACTCCATACCAAGGGCCCGCGTCGCGTCTCGCCGCACTTCGTCCATGGTCGGCTGATCAACCTGATCTCGGGTCAGGTCTCGATCAAATACGGCCTGCGCGGTCCGAATCACGCGGTCGTAACCGCCTGCTCGACCGGCGCGCACGCGATCGGCGATGCCGCGCGGATGATCGCGATGGACGACGCCGACGTGATGCTCGCGGGCGGCGCGGAGGGCACAGTCTGCCCGCTCGGCATCGCCGGGTTCGCTCAGGCGCGCGCGCTGTCGACCAACTTCAACGATTCGCCCGAGAAGGCCTCGCGCCCTTACGACAAGGACCGCGACGGCTTCGTGATGGGCGAGGGCGCTGGTGTGCTGGTGCTCGAGGAATATGAGCACGCCAAGGCGCGCGGCGCGAAGATGTATGCCGAAGTGATCGGCTATGGCCTTTCGGGCGACGCGTACCACGTGACCGCGCCGCATCCCGAAGGCGACGGCGCGTTCCGCTCGATGCAGATGGCGATCAAGAAGTCAGGCCTCGCGCTCGAGGACATCGATTACATCAACGCGCACGGCACCTCGACGCCTTTGGGTGACGAGCTCGAACTCGGTGCGGTCCGCCGCCTGTTCGGCGATGCGATCTCGGGGCTGTCGATGTCGTCGACCAAGTCCGCGATCGGCCATTTGCTCGGCGGTGCCGGCGCGGTCGAGAGCATCTTCTGCATCCTCGCGCTGCGCGACCAGATCGTGCCCCCGACGCTGAACCTCGACAATCCGAGTGACAGCTGCGTGGGGGTCGACCTCGTTCCGCACGTGGCCAAGAAGCGTGAAGTCCGCGCGGTGCTGAACAACTCGTTCGGCTTCGGCGGCACGAATGCGTCGCTGGTGATGACGAAGGTCCAGTAATCCTGTTCCCCGGCGAAGGCCGGGGTCCAGTTGGGTGATTGGTGTGATTTATCGGAGGGCCTGCCCAACTGGGCCCCGGCCTCCGCCGGGGAACTATAGTGCGCAAGGTCGGCTGTTTCGGACTCGTCTTAGGCTTGGTGGCGGTCGTTGCCCTGTTCCTAATCGTCCAAGGCTGGGGCGGCGCGGGGCCAGCGCCGCGCGCATTGTCGGTCCAGGTTCCCCAAGGTTCGAGTTTGGCAGCCGCAGCGGTCGAACTCCAAAAGGCCGGCGCGATCGGGTCCGCCACCCGGTTCCGCCTCTACGCGCGCGTGTTCGGCTCGGGCGACCCGATCAAGGCGGGCGAATACCAGATCCCCGCACACGCCAGCCCGTCCGACATCCTAAAACTCATGCAGGGCGGCAAGGTCGTCCAGCGGCTGGTAGTGGTGCCCGAGGGCTATCCCTCTGTCTTGGTCCACGACGCTCTGATGAAGGCGGAAGGCCTCACCGGCACCGTACCGATCCCCGCAGAAGGTTCGATCTTGCCCGACAGCTATGCGTTCGAGCGCGGCGACACGCGCGCGGCGGTCGTCGTGCGGATGCAGTCGGCGATGAAGACTTACCTCGCCAAGGCCTGGGCGGCGCGCAAACCCGGTATCGCGGTGAGCTCGCCAGAACAGGCGATCATCCTCGCCTCGATCGTCGAGAAGGAAACCGGCAAGCCCTCCGAACGCCGCACCGTCGCCGCGGTCTATGGCAACCGCCTGCGTAACGGCATGCCGCTCCAGGCGGACCCGACCGTGATCTACCCGATCACCAAGGGCCGCCCGCTAGGCCGCCGTATCCTGCGCTCCGAACTGCACGCGAAGAACGGCTACAACACCTATGCCGAGGCGGGCCTGCCGGTCGGCCCGATCGCCAATCCCGGCCGTGCCTCGATCGACGCGGTGCTCGATCCGGCGCAGACCCAGGCGCTCTATTTCGTAGCGGACGGCACCGGCGGCCACGTGTTCGCGAACACGCTGGAAGAACACAACGCCAACGTGAAGAAATGGTACGCCATCCGCAAAGCCCGCGGCGAGATGTAATCCTCCCCGGAACGGGGAAGGGGGACCATCCGCAGGATGGTGGAGGGGGCTCACCGCGAGCGTACCGTCAGTGGGGCGGGATCCCGCAGGCGGGACGCTCGTGGCACTCCCCCTCCACCCCGCCGCTACGCGTCGCGGTCCCCCTCCCCGGAACGGGGAGGAATTACCCCCGCAAAGCGTTCGCCGCGCGCGCCTTGATCTCGATCTCGGCCATCGTCCCGCCGGTTACCCAGCTCCCGCCAACACAGAGCACCGGCTTGAACGCCAGCCACTCGGGTGCGCTCGCCTCGGTGATCCCGCCGGTCGGGCAGAAGCTGCACTGATAGAACGGCGCGGCCAGGGCCTTGAGCGCCTTCAACCCGCCATTTGCCTCGGCCGGGAAGAACTTGAAGTGCGTCAGCCCCAGGTCGAGCCCGGTCATGATATCCGCCGCATTCGCGATCCCCGGCAGGAACGGAATGCCGCTCTCGATGATCGGCATGGCGAGGCGTTCGGTCAGCCCCGGCGAAACGATGAATTCCGCCCCCGCGTCGCGAACCTGTGCGAACTGCTGCGTGTTGACGACGGTACCCGCGCCGACGATCGCGCCCGGCACCTTCTTCATCTCGGCGATGGCTTCGAGCGCGGCACCGGTGCGCAACGTCACCTCGAGCACGCGCAGGCCACCGGCGACGAGCGCCTCGGCAAGCGGGCGGGCGAGCGCCGCGTCCTCGATCACCAGCACCGGGATGACGGCGCTGGTCTGCATGATGTCTGTGATGGTTGCGGTCATTGGGTGTGTTCCTGTGCGAAGGCGGCCGCGGCGCCGAACAGGCCGGGCTGGGGATGGGTGATGAGCTTGACGGGCATCGCTGCCATCATCGTCTGGAAGCGACCCTTGGCGACGAACCGTTGGTCGAAGCCCGAGCGGATGAGCCGATCCTTGATCCGGAAGCCCAGGCCACCGGCGATCACGACCGCCTTCGCGCCCTGCGCCAGCGCAAGATCGCCCGCGACCGCGCCGAGCGCGAGGCAGAACCGGTCGAGCGCGGCGAGCGCGATCGAATCGGTGCCGTCGATCGCCTCGGTCCAGATCGTCTTGTCGTCATGGCTGGGAACCGCGCGGCCCTCCAGCGCGGCAAGCGTCTCGTAGATCGCGACGATGCCGGGCCCGGCGACGACTCGCTCCGCCGAGACGCGCGTGAACGTCTTGCGCAGACGCTTGAGCAACGCGTCCTCGATCCCGTCGAGTGGGGCGAAGTCCATATGCCCGCCCTCGGTTTCGAGGACCTGATAGCCGTCCTTGCGCCGCAGCAACTGCGCGACGCCAAGCCCCGTACCAGGGCCGCAGATCGTCGTGATGCCCTCTGAGGGCAGCGGCGTATCGGGGCCGCAGAGGTGGATAAAGTCGCTGCTCGGCACCTGCGCGACGGCATGGCCGACCGCACCGAAATCGTTGACGACCACCCACTGGTCCGCCTTCAACCGTTCGGTGATCAACGACTTGCGGATGATCCACGGGTTGTTGGTGAGCCGGATGACGTCGTTCGCGACCGGCGACGCCACCGCGATCGCCAGCGCGCGGGGGAGGGGGCGACCGAGCCCCGCCTCGAACGCCTGATACGCGGTCTGGAGCGACGCGTGGTCCGCGGTCTTCAGCGTCGCCGGCTCGCCGAGCGACACGACGCGGCCATTCTCGACCTCGGCGATCGCGAAGCGCGCGTGCGTCCCGCCGATATCTGCCGCTACGATTTCCATGTCATCCTCCGTCTATTATTATTGTCCCCCGTCATCCCAGCGAAAGCTGGGATCTCAGGCCGCATAGTCCGTCCCCGTGGCGCGAGGTCCCGGCTTTCGCCGGGATGACGGGGGTGTGGCCGAAGTGACGGCGGCGTGTGTGACGTTCTAAAGCCCAGCGCCCGCCAGCATCGCCGACGCACCCTTCTCGGCCTCGTCGGCAAGCCCGCGGAACATCCCGAACAGCTCACGGCCCATGCCGCTCACCGGTGGCGGCGTCGCCTCCATCTGGCGCGTGGCCCATACATCCGCATCGACCAGCGCCTCCAGCGTTCCGTTGACCGCATCCACCCGGATCATGTCGCCATCGCGGATCAACCCGATTGCGCCATCGAGCAGCGCTTCTGGCGAGCAATGGATCGCGCACGGCACTTTCCCGCTCGCGCCCGACATGCGCCCGTCGGTGACCAGCGCCACCTTGAACCCGCGGTTCTGCAACACCCCCAGAGGCGGCGTGAGCTTGTGCAGTTCCGGCATCCCGTTCGCGCGCGGCCCCTGGAACCGGACGACGACGACGACGTCCTTCTCCAGCTCGCCCCGCTTGAACGCCTCGATCACGTCCAACTGGTCATTGAACACCACTGCAGGCGCCTCAACGATCCACCGCTCGCGCTCGACCGCCGATACCTTGATGCAGGCGCGACCGATATTCCCGGCGAGAATCCGCATCCCCCCATCCGGCGAGAACGGCGCGGTGGCCGGGCGCAGGATCGTCTCGTCGCCGCTATCCGGCGTATCGCGCCAGGCGAGCGTGTCGCCTTCGACGACCGCGGTCTTCGCATAGGCCGACAGGTCCTCGCCGCCGATCGTCATGATATCGCCGTGCAACAGGCCTTCGCCGAGCAGTTCGCGGATCACATAGGGCATGCCGCCGGCAGCTTCGAACGCGTTCACGTCGGCCGAGCCGTTGGGATACACGCGTGCGATCAGCGGGACCGCGCAGGAGAGGCGGTCGAAATCCTCCCAGTCGATGATGATCCCTGCCGCGCGAGCGATCGCCGGAACGTGGAGCAGATGGTTGGTCGAGCCGCCCGTCGCGAGCAGGCCGACCGCGGCGTTCACGATCGCCTTCTCGTCGACGCAATGCCCGAGCGGCCGGTACGAATCGCCGCGCGCGCCGATCTTCGCCAGCCGGTGCACCGCTGCCCGCGTCAATTCCTGGCGCAGCTTCGTGCCCGGATTGACGAACGCCGCGCCCGGCATGTGGAGGCCCATCACCTCCATCATCATCTGGTTGGTGTTGGCAGTGCCGTAAAAGGTGCACGTGCCCTTCGAATGATACGCGCCGATCTCGGCCTCGAGCAGTTCCTCGCGTCCGACCAGCCCTTCCGCGAATTTCTCGCGGACGGCGGCCTTGGCCTTGTTGGGCAAGCCGGTCGGCATCGGGCCGCCGGGGATCAGCACCATCGGCAAATGGCCGAAGCGCAACGCGCCCATCAGCAGGCCGGGGACGATCTTGTCACAGATGCCGAGCAGCGCCGCGCCCTCGAACGTGCCGTGGCTCAGCGCAATCGCCGTGCTCAACGCGATCGTGTCGCGGCTGAACAGCGACAACTCCATCCCCGGATAGCCCTGCGTCACGCCGTCGCACATCGCCGGCACGCCGCCCGCGACCTGCGCGGTTGCCCCCGCTTCGCGCGCCCAGACCTTCATCAGTTCCGGGTAGCGATAATAGACCGCGTGTGCCGACAGCATGTCGTTATACGCGGTGACGATGCCGATGTTCATGCCGGCATCGGCCTTCATCGCGTCGCGATCTTCCTCGGTCCCGGCATAGGCATGCGCGAGGTTCGCACAGCCCAGACCCGGACGTCGGACCTGCGCCGCCGCCTCGCGCTCGATCAGCGCGAGGTAGGCGGCGCGGCTGTCGCGAGACCGCTCGATGATCCGGTCGGTGACCGCGGAGACGACGGCGTTGAGCATCGTCACGGCGCCCAGTGCACGTCGACCGGCAGCTCGACTTCGGCGAGCACACGGCCGATCGGGTAGGACGAGGACGGCCCCTGTTCGATCGCCTGTTCGAGCACCTTCTTCTTAGCGTCGCCGGTAATCATGATCATCAGCGCCTTCGACGAAGCGATGGCGGCAGCCGACAGCGTCACGCGCGCCAGCGGCGCTTCGGGCGGCAGCGGATCGGGCATCACGCCAAGCGCACGGCGCTCCTTGGGACCGCTCAGCGCCTCGTCGTAATCGGGGCCTGGGAAGATCGACGCGGTATGCCCGTCGCCGCCCATGCCGAGCAGGCAGAAGTCGAGCGGCCAGTGCAGGTCCTGCATCAGCGCATCCGCCGAGCGACCCGCCGCCTTGTAGTCCGACATCGCCTCGGGAACGATCGGCTTAACGCGCGCGCCCTTGGGGAGGAAGATCTTCGCCAGCGCGGTCACGTTGGACAGCGGATCGCCGAGCTTCACGATCCGCTCGTCGCCGGGAATGATCGTGACCTTCTTCCAGTCGAGCTTGGCCTGCGCGAGCTTTTCATACGCGGCGAACGGCGTCTTGCCGCCCGCGAGCGCGATCACCGCCGAGCCGCGCGCGTCGAGCGCACTCTCGATGACGAACTGGATATCACCCGCGACTGCGTTGGCGAGCTCGTCGGAATCCTCGTAATCCCACCATTCGATTTCGGTCATAAACTTGAACTCACTCAGAAAATTGCTGTCAAAAAATGCCGTTCGTGCCGAGTAGGGATCGAGCGAAGTCGAGATCCCGTATCGAGGTACAATGCCACAATCGGGCCGATCCCTCGATACGCCTTCTCGACTTCGCTCGAAGGCTACTCGGGACGAACGGACGAAAACAAACTCAGTCGTCCTGCCAGGTCACGCCGTCGCGCTCGGTCAACGCGATCGCCGCGGACGGACCCCAGCTACCCGAGGCATAACTCTTGGGCTTCATCGCATTGGCCTTCCAGCCCTCGCGGATCGCGTCGATCCAGGTCCATTGCGCCTCGACCTCGTCGCGGCGCACGAACAAGGTCTGGTCGCCCTCGATCAGGTCAAGCAGCAGGCGTTCATACGCGATCCGGCGACGCGTGCCGGCGAACTCGGCGTCCATGCTGAGGTTCAACGGCACTTCGCGCAGGCGGACGCCGTCGCGGTCGAGACCCGGCTCCTTCGCCATCACCAGCAGCTGGACATATTCCTCCGGCTGGAGGCGGATGATCAGCATGTTGGGCTGCAACAACCCGCCGCGCCCGGCGAACATCGAATGCGGCACCGACTTGAACTGGATCGCGATCTCGCTGCGGCGCGCGGCCATGCGCTTGCCGGTGCGCAGATAGAACGGCACGCCGCGCCAGCGCCAATTGTCGACATGCGCCTTGATCGCGACGAACGTTTCGGTGTTCGAGGCCTCGCCGAGTTCGGCGGAGTAGCTCTTGACGAACTTCCCCTTCACCGCGCCTTCGCCGTACTGGCCGGTGACCGTGACGTTGGGCACTTCCTCGGGCTTGATCAGGCGCAGCGAGCGGAACACCTTCGACTTTTCGTCGCGGACGTCGGTGCCCTCGAAGCGCGCGGGCGGCTCCATCGCGATCAGCGCGAGCAGTTGCAGCATATGGTTCTGGACCATGTCGCGCAGCGCGCCGGCGCTCTCGTAATAGCCTGCGCGCTCCTCCAGGCCGACGGTCTCCGAAATCGTGATCTGGACGTTGTCGATCCCCTGCGCATTCCAGACCGGCTCGAAGAACGAGTTGCCGAAGCGCAGCGCGAGGATGTTCTGGACGGTTTCCTTGCCGAGATAATGATCGATCCGATAGGTCCGGTCCTCGGGGAAGGCCTTCGCCACCGCGTCGTTGATCTCGCGGCTGGTGTCCAGGTCGTAGCCGAGCGGCTTTTCCAGCCCTACGCGGACCGTCTCGCCGGCGAGGCCAACCTTGTGCAGCCCCTCGATCGCCGATTCGAACAGCGACGGTGCGGTCGAGAGGTAGATCGCCAGCCCGCCGGAGATATCGCCGATCTTGTCCGCCAGCGGCTGGAACGCGGCCGGGTCCGACAGGTCGGTCGCCTGATAGAACAGCCGGTCGAGGAACGATCCGATCGCGCTCTCGTCCTTGCGATCCTCAGGGAGGAACTCGTCGAGCGCCTTCTTTGCGAACTTGCGGTAATCCTTGTCGTCGTGCTCGTGACGCGCAGCACCGGTGATCGTCAGGTCCTCGGGCAGCAACCCATCGGCGTGCAGGCCATAGAGCGACGGCAGCAGCATGCGCTGTGCGAGATCGCCGGTCGCGCCGAACAGGAGCAGCTTGGCTACGGGATTACGGTGCATGAAAGCTCCTGGAACTGGCCGGTTCAGAAAACCAGGCCGGCGACCGGGTCGACCCCGGCCATGATGTTGAGGTTCTGGACCGCGGCGCCGCCGGCACCCTTGCCCAGATTGTCGAGCGTCGCGACCAGCCGTGCATGGCCGACCGCATCGTTGCCGCAGACTCGCAGCGTCAGCCGGTCGGTCCCCGCATTCTCCTCGATATCGACCGCGCCAATGTCGCCCGGTGCCACCGTCACGAGCGTCGAGCCATCGAACGCCGCGCGCAAGACGTCCTCGATCGCCGCGAGGGTCGGGCGGCCGGGCAGGGCGTGGAGATGCAGAGGCACCTCGACGACCATGCCGCGATAGGCGTTGGCCACCGCGGGCGCGAAGATCGGTGCGTGGGCGAGGCCCGCATGCTGCGTCATCTCGGCGATATGCTTGTGCGCGAGGCCGAGCGCGTAGGCGCGGAAGGCCGTCGCGGGCTCGCCATTCTCGAACGCGGCGATCATCGCCTTGCCGCCACCTGAGTAGCCCGAGGTCGCGTTGACGCTGAGCGGGAGGTCGGCGGGGATGAGCCCGGCGCTGACCAAGGGCGCGACGAGCGCGAGGAAGCCGGTCGGGTAGCAGCCTGGGTTCGAAACGCGCATCGCGGTCGCCACCTTCTCCGCCTGACCTGGCAATTCGGGGAAGCCGTAGGTCCAGCCAGCGGCGACGCGGTGCGCGCTCGAGGCATCGATGACTCGCGTGCGGACATTGTCGATCAGGGTCACCGCCTCGCGCGACGCGTCGTCGGGCAGGCATAGGATCACGAAATCGGCGTCGTTCAGCGCCTCGCGCCGCGCTGCCGGATCCTTGCGCCGATCCTCCGGCAGCAACGCCAGCGTGATGTCGGTCCGACCGGCAAGCCGGTCCCGGATCTCGAGGCCGGTGGTGCCGACCGCACCATCGATGAAGACCGTGGTCATGCTGCGTCCGTCGTCGAAAGATCGAGTGCCGCCGCCTCGACATAGCCGACCAGACCGCTTGGCCGCGCGACGCCCCATGCGGAAACGCCAGCAATCTCCAACACTTCGAAACTGTCGCCAGGCTTGAGGTCGACCATCGTATCGCTCGCTTCGTCTCGTCCACTGCGCAACAAAGCTGTGCGCGCGACGGCCCGTATCATCGGCACGGCATAGTGTGGAGCGAATACGTATTCGGCCAACCGAATGTCGGCGATATCGCGCCGAACCGCATGCGTGCGCGGGTCCAGATCCACCGAACGGCCCGTCAGCGAGAAACTCGTACGGGCCTTGTCGTCGAATGGCTCAAGCGTGAGCGGGGGTACGGCCGTTTGAGCCGGCGCCAGCATCGTTGGGGGCGGGGCCGTCGCCGATGAATTGCCCGAACTCTTCAAGAAAATCTGCCCCTTCGGTCGTGCGCGCGACGAAGATGTTGCGCTTGTCGCTGTCGTCGCGTTGCCGGCGCAGATAGCCGAGGGCACCCAATCTGTTCAAGGCGCGCGTTACGACCGGCTTCGATACGTTCAGCGCACGGGCGAGGCCGCGCACCGTATGCGGCCCGGGTTTAAGGTAAACGAGCAGGAGCAATGCCATCTGACGATTGGTCAGATCGGGTTCGCCCGAGCGGACATAATCCACCAGAGCGGTCATCCAGGTCGATAAGGTATTGGCTGCCATTGATGCCACAGCGTTGATCCGCCATCTGAATTTATATGCACGATACCCAGTCATGAGCGTCATTACGGGTTCACAACGCCCGCCCGCACGGCTTGTTTCCGTAGTTTCGCACGCGGCATGCGATATGCCGTGCCCCCGATCCGGTTGATCGCCCGGTTGATCGAAGCCGCGGTGTCGCCTATGTGCGCGCCTTCGCAAAAGTTCCGGGGTTTTCCGCGCAATGTTCGCCTTCCTGCTCGTCATCCACGCGATCATCGCGGCCGCCCTCGTCACGGTGATCCTCATGCAGCGGTCGGAAGGCGGCGGTCTGGGCATGGGTGGTAGCCCGTCGGGTCTCATGTCGGCACGCGGCGCGGCCGATTTCCTGACCCGCGCGACCGGCGTCCTGGCGACGATGTTCGTGCTGTTCTCGATCCTGCTCGCGGTCCTCGCGGCGAATCACCGCACCACCACGATCGACACGTCGCTCGCCCGCACCCCGGCGGCGGCAACGGCCGTCCCGACCGCCCAGCCCAAGGGTGACGCTGCACCGTTCGCCGGTGGCGCCGAGAATGCCGGGGTCCCCGCCGGCACGACCACGCCGGCCGATAACGGCGCGGTCCCGCTAGCCAACTAAACACTCCATTCGCCGATAAATGCGCCCCGCGTGATCCGCGGGCGCTTGTCGTTCGTCCCCAACACACGCTACGAGACTCTTCCCATGGCTCGGTACATTTTCATCACCGGGGGCGTGGTTTCGTCGCTCGGTAAAGGTCTCATGGCGGCATCGCTTGCCGCTCTCCTCCAGGCACGCGGATATACCGTCAGGATTCGGAAGTTCGATCCGTATCTGAACGTCGATCCGGGCACGATGTCGCCGTATCAGCACGGCGAGGTCTACGTCACCGACGACGGTGCCGAGACCGATCTCGACCTCGGCCATTACGAGCGCTTCACCGGCGTTCCCTCGCGCCAGTCGGACAACGTCACCTCGGGGCGCATCTACCAGCAGATCATCACCCGCGAGCGTCGCGGCGATTATCTCGGCGCCACCGTGCAGGTCATCCCGCACGTCACCGACGCGATCAAGGCGTTCGCCCGCGCCGAGACCGACGGCATCGATTTCATCCTCTGCGAGATCGGCGGGACCGTCGGCGATATCGAATCGCTGCCGTTCATCGAGGCGATTCGCCAGCTCAAGAACGAGGAAGGTCGCGGCAACGCGATCAGCATCCACGTCACGCTGGTCCCTTACATCGCCGCCGCCGGCGAGCTGAAGACCAAGCCGACCCAGCATTCGGTCCGCGAACTCGCCGCGCTCGGCGTCCAGCCGGACGTTCTGGTCTGCCGTTGCGAACACCCGCTCCCGCCGTCGGAGCGCGCCAAGATCGCGCTGTTCTGCAACGTCCCCGCCAGTGCGGTCATTCCCGCGCTCGACGCGAAGAGCATCTACGCGGTGCCGCTCCAGTATCACGGCGAAGGCCTCGACATCGAAGTGCTCCGCGCGTTCGGAATTGAACCCGCCGAAGCGCCCGACCTGTCGCGCTGGACCGAGATCATGGACCGACTGACCAACCCGCAGGGCGAAGTCACGATCGGCGTGGTTGGCAAATATGTCGGCCTCCAGGACGCGTACAAGTCGCTCAACGAGGCGCTGGTCCACGGCGGCATCGCGAATCGCGTGAAGGTCAACGTCCGCTGGATCGACGCCGAGCTGTTCGAGAACGCCGAAAGCGACATCGCCGGGCAGCTCGAGCCGTGCGACGCGATCCTGGTTCCCGGCGCGTTCGGCGAGCGTGGCGCAGAGGGCAAGATCGCGTCCGTGAAGTTCGCGCGCGAGCGGAAGATTCCGTATTTTGGGATCTGCTTCGGCATGCAGATGGCCTGCGTCGAGGGTGCGCGCGATCTCGGCGGCATCCCCAATGCGTCGTCGACCGAGTTCGGCCCGACCGACGAGCCGGTGGTAGGCATGATCACCGAGTGGATGGGCCGCGAGGGCCTCGAAACGCGCGCGGCCGAGGGCGACATGGGCGGCACGATGCGGCTCGGAGCGTATGACGCGAAGCTCACCGGCAACAGCGTGGTGGCCTCGATCTACGGCGGCACCGACATTTCGGAGCGCCATCGTCACCGCTACGAGGTCAACACCGGGTATAAGGAAGCGCTCGAGCAGGGCGGCCTGGTCTTCTCCGGCATGTCCCCCGACGGCACGCTCCCCGAGATCGTCGAACGCCCCGACCACCCCTGGTTCGTCGGCGTACAGTTCCACCCCGAACTGAAGTCCAAGCCCTTCGACCCGCACCCGCTGTTCGCGAGCTTCATCGAAGCCGCGGTCAAGCAGAGCCGCCTGGTCTAACCTTCGATCCTCCCCCGCCAGGGGGAGGTGTCTGGCCTTTGCCAGACGGAGGGGGAGGTAAGCGCCACCTTCGTTCCGTGTCCCCCCCTCCGGCACCTTCGGTGCCACCTACCCCTGGCGGGGGAGGACCGTGGCCGGCGTTTGTAGCAATCCCCGGTGGAACCCGGAAAAAGTCCGGGGAGGATCGCCCAGCTTCGTCTCATGCAAAATGGCGGTGCGGGCGAGTAACAAGCCGCGCTTTCCACCCCCAAAGACAAGTTTGCATTGAATATCCCCCAAATCGGTAGACTTTGCGCGCCGAGGTTCAGGGGAAAAATTCATGTCGCTTACGCTCGCGCTGTTGTTCGCCGGTCAGGCCGCTACCGCCACGCCGCCACCGGTCACCCCCCAGGCGCCCGCCGCGGATCAGACGAACGAGCCGGCCAATGGTCGTCTCGGCAACCAGCAACAGGGCGGCGGCGACATCGTCGTCACCGCACGCCGCCGTGCCGAGACCATCCAGACCGTCCCGATCGCGATGTCCGTCATCGGCGGCACCGCGCTGGCGGAGACCGGCGCGTACAATGTCAGCCGCCTCACGCAACTCCAGCCGACGCTGCAATTCTACTCCACCAACCCACGCAATTCCGCCGCCAATATCCGCGGCCTCGGCGCACCGTTCGGGCTGACCAACGACGGGATCGAGCAGGGCGTCGGCATCTATGTCGACCAAGTCTATTACAGCCGGATCGCCTCGGCGACGTTCGACTTCACCGATACCGAGCGGATCGAAGTTCTCCGCGGGCCCCAGGGCACGCTCTACGGCAAGAATACCACCGCCGGCGCGATCAACATCACGACGCGCAAGCCCAGCTTCACGCCCGAGGCAAGGATCGAACTCACCACCGGCAACTACCAGTTCGTCCAGGCCAAGGCGTCGGTGTCCGGCCCCCTGATCCCCGACAAGCTTGCGATCCGGCTGTCTGCGTCGGTGACCGAGCGCAACGGCACGATCCACAACGTCGTGACCGGCAAGGATCTGAATGCGCAGGACAATAAGAGCGTCCGCGGGCAGCTCTACTGGAAGCCGACCGACAATCTCGATCTCGCTCTGTCGGGCGATTATGGCCAGCAGAACCCGAATTGCTGCGTGCAATATTACGCGCGCACCGGCGCGACCCAGCGGCCGCTCAACCGGCAATACGCAGCCCTCGCCGCTGCGCAGGGCTATGTCGTGCCGTCCACCAACGCGTTCGACCGTGTGACCGACGTCGATACGCCATTGCGCGCGAAACAGGAGCTGGGCGGCGTGTCGCTGCTCGGCAATCTCGATCTTGGCGCATCGACGATCACCTCGGTCAGCGCATGGCGGTTCTGGAAATGGGATCCGTCGAACGATCGCGATTTCATCGGCCTGCCGATCACGACCGTGTCGGCCAACCCGTCGCAGCAGACCCAGTATAGCCAGGAGCTCCGGATCGCCTCGAACGGCAAGCACACGCTCGATTACGTGTTCGGCGCGTTCTACTTCTACCAGACGATCGATACCCAAGGGCTTCAGGTGCAGGGTCCGGCGGCCAGTGCGTTCCTGCTCAACCCTACCAGCGCGGGCGGGCGCAATCCGGCGACGTTGAACGGCCTGACCGCACGCAACACGATCGGCTTCAAGAACACCAGCGCGGCGCTGTTCGGCAAGCTGACCTGGAACGTCAACGATCGGTTCCAGATCGCGCCGGGCCTGCGTTTGAACTACGACAAGAAGAAGGGTGATTATGTCTCGGTCGTAACCAACGGCACCGGCACGGCGCTGACCGCGGACCAGCGCGGCGTGCTCGCGCCGCAGAGCTATCAGCCCGATTTCGACAACTGGAACCTGTCGGGGGATATCACCGCTGCCTACACCGTGACGTCAGACATCCACGCCTATGCGACCTACGCACGCAGCTATAAGTCCGGCGGGATCAACCTGTCCGGCCTGCCGCTCGACGCCAGCAACAACCCGATCCTCTCGGCCGCGACGGTAAAGCCCGAAAAAGTGAACCATTTCGAGCTTGGCCTGAAAACCCAGTTCCTGGACCGCCGGCTGACGCTGAACCTCGCCGGCTTCTGGACCGAGATCAGCGATTACCAGGCGACCGTTACCAACGGCCAGCTCGGCGTGCTGCGCGGCTATCTCGCCAATGCCGGCAAGGTCCGCACCCGCGGTCTCGAATTCGACTCGGCGTTCCGCCCCACCGACCGGTTCAGTTTCTACGCGAACGGCGCCTATACCGACGCGAAATACGTGAAGTTCGTCGATGCGCCATGCCCGCCCGAACTGTCCGGCGGCACCACCGCGACCGCCGGCCAGACGCCGAGCGGACCCGGCACCGCCGGCGGGATCAGCCCGCAGAACTGCGACATCTCCGGTCAGCGCCTGCCCGGCGTGTCGAAATGGGCGTTTTCCTACGGGGCGGAATACGACCTGCCGGCAACGCTCGCCGGTCTCGATGGCCAAGTCTATCTTGGTTATGACGGCAGCTACCGGTCGACCTTCTCGTCCAACCCCTCACGCTCGGCCTATACCGACATCAACGGCTATGCGCTCAGCAACTTCCGCCTCGGGTTCAAGGCGAAGGACAGCTGGAACGTCTTCGGCTGGCTCCGCAACGCGTTCGACGAGAACTATTACGAAGTGCTCGCGCTCCAGTCGGGCAGCACCGGCCTGATCGTCGGCCAGCCCGGTGATCCGCGCACCTATGGCCTGACCGTCTCGCGGTCGTTCTGATCGTCAGGCTTTATCGTCACGACGCATTCAGGTTGGGTGCGATAGACGTTGGATACGGCCCGGAGGGACGTCGCAGTTGGAAGCTTCCGATGTCCCTCCGGTTCCGGATCCACGACATATCGCCGCGATCGGCGCCTCTTGCCTCCACGCTCTGCTGAGCGCAGTCTATTGCCAGAAAACAGGCAGGGGCGGCGACATGTTCTTCGTACGACAGGGACCCTTGTGGTTTCGCATGACGACGGGCGTCCTCGTTCTCTGGGGGGTGATCGGATGTTTCATGTGCCTGCAACAGATTCGGCTTGGTGCCGATGCGATGGGGCAGGCGAGCGCTTATGACCGGGCGCTCCATGCCACGTTGCCGGGCTGGTATGATCCGCTGTTTGCCGTCGCGGTACTGACCGGCCTCGCCGGCGCGGTCCTTCTGTTCATGCGCCGTGCGAATGCCCGACCGTTCCTGATCGCGTCGCTAGTCGCGACGGTCGCGCAGTTCGGTTGGCTGTTCGCCTCGACGGACATCGTCGGGCACAAAGGTGCCGGCGAAACGCTTGGACTACCCTTACTCGTCGTTATGGTCGCGGCGTTCACGCTCTGGCTCGTCGGCCATGCCCGGTCGAAGGGCTGGGCGGTTTGACCCGCGTGGCACTGGGCGAGTGCCAAGCCAGGCGCTACTGACGCTTCCATGTCCACGACCTATACCCTCGATACGGCGACGAGTCGCGCCACGCCGACGCCGGCACCGCTCAAACGCCTGACGATCCCCGCGATCCGTCGCCAGAAGGGCAAGACGCCGCTCGTCATGCTCACCGCCTACACGGTCCGCACAGCGCAGCTTCTCGATCCGCACTGCGACATGCTGCTGGTCGGCGACAGCCTTGGCCAGGTGATCTACGGCCTGCCGTCGACCGTCCCCGTTACGCTGGATATGATGGCCGCCCACGGCGCGGCGGTGGTGCGGGGCAGCTATCACGCGGTCGTCGTCATCGACATGCCGTTCGGCAGCTACGAGGCATCGCCCGAAAAGGCGTTCGAGAGCGCGGCGTTCTTGCTCAAGCAGACCGGCGCTGCTGCGGTGAAGCTCGAGGGCGGCACCGCGATGGCGCCGACCGTCAAGTTCCTCACCGAGCGCGGTATCCCAGTGATGGGCCATGTTGGTCTTACCCCGCAAGCGGTGAATGTCCTCGGCGGCTACGGCGCCCGCGGCCGCACGCCGGAGGAGGCTGCCAAGATCGTCGCCGACGCGCAGAGCATCGCCGAGGCCGGCGCTTTTTCACTCGTGATCGAAGGCGTGGTCGAGCCGATCGCGATCGACATCACCAACACGATCGCCTGCCCGACGATCGGCATCGGCGCGTCGGCCCAATGCGACGGCCAGGTGCTGGTGACCGAAGACATGCTCGGCATGTTCGACCGCACCGCGAAGTTCGTGAAGCGGTTCGCCGACATAGCCGATACAATCTCGTCCGCGACGCACACCTATGCAGAGGACGTCCGATCGCGCGCGTTTCCGGGCGCGGAGCAGGTCTACGCCTCCAAGGATTGATCCGCTTCCGTTTCGGTTCCGGCGCGGCTAAGGTCCGCGCCGCCACCCCCTCACTATTTCCGGAGCATTCCTTGGCCCTCCCGCCGAAAACCGATCAAGCATTCCTGCGTGAGGTCGACGAAGAACTGCGACGTGACAAGCTCGCCGGGTTCTGGACGAACTGGGGCATCTGGGTCGGGGTCGCCGTCGTTGCGGCGCTCGCCGCACTCGCTGGCTTCCTCTACTGGCAGCATCACAATGGCGAGGCTGCCGGCGTCGAGGGTGAGCAGCTTCAGGCCGCCTACGACTCGCTCGGCGCCAACAACGCTGCGGCTGCGGCCAAGCCGCTTGCCGAACTGGCCAAGTCGAACCGCGACGGCTACCGGGCGCTCGCGCTGTTCACGCAGGCCGACGTCCTGCTTCAGAAGGACGACCTGAAGGGCGCGGCCGCCAAGCTCGGTGCGATCGCCGCGGACACGTCGCTGGCCAAGCCGTTCCGCGATCTCGCACTCGTTCGCCAGACCTCGGCCGAGTTCGACACGCTGAAGCCACAGGTCATCGTCGAGCGGCTTCGTCCGCTCGCTGTTCCCGGCGGTCCGTGGCTCGGCAGCGCGGGCGAAATGGTCGCAATCTCCTATCTCCGCATGAACCAGCGTCAGCAGGCGGGGACTTTGTTCGGCCAGATCGCGCGCGATACCGGCGTGCCGGAGACGATCCGTCAACGCGCGGTTCAGATGGCCGGTGTACTGGGTGTGGACGCTGTTGCCAGCACTGGAGCTACTGCCAGGGTGATCACTCCGGCTGCATCAAACGAGGATACCAAGGCGCAATGATGAAGACATATCGGGTGACGGTCGCCGTCGCCGCGCTGATGGCGCTTAGCGGTTGTGGGATCTTCAAGGGCGGCGGCAACAAGAAGACGCCGACCGTCGGCGACCGCGTTTCGATCTTGGTTTCCGAAAACGAGGTCGAGACCGACAAGACGATTGCCGACGTTCAGGTCCTGTTGCCGGCTCCCGCGGTCAATGACGCCTGGGCTCAGCCCGGCGGCAACCCCGCCAAGTCGATGGGCCAGCTCGCGCTCGGCGACCAGCCGAAGCGGCTTTGGCAGGCCGGGATCGATGGTGGCTCGAACCGTGAGCGGCTGGGCGCAGCTCCGGTCGTGGCTGACGGCAAGCTGTTCGTCACCGATGTCACTGCAACCGTTCACGCATTCATGGCCGATACCGGCGCGGTACTGTGGAGCGCGGGCATCACCGAGGGCAAGCTCAACAGGGCCGCACGCTTCGGCGGCGGCGTGAGCTATGACGACGGCAAGCTCTACGCCACCGACGGCGTGGGTGATGTCGTTGCTATGAACGCCGCCGACGGCGCGATCCTGTGGCGTGCCAAGCCCGGTGCGCCGCTGCGTGGTTCGCCGACCGTCGCTAACGGCACGGTATACGTCCTGACGCAGGACAACCAGGTCTTCTCGCTCAACCAGGCCGACGGCAAGGTCCAGTGGGTCCAGTCGGGGACGCTGGAGACACAGGGCGTGTTCGGCGTCGCGGCGCCAGCGGTAAGCCAGGGCACCGTCGTTGCGGGCTTCTCTAGCGGCGAACTCAGCGCCTATCGCTACGAGAACGGCCGCATCCTCTGGCAGGATGCACTGTCGCGGACGTCGGTCACCACGTCGGTATCGAGCCTGTCGGACATCGACGCGGCACCTGTGATCGACGGCGGCCGCGTCTACGCGGTCGGGCAGGGCGGCCGCATGGTCGCGCTTGAGCTGTCGACCGGTCAGCGCCTGTGGGAGCAGAACTTCGCCGGCATCTCGACGCCGTGGATCGCGGGCGAATGGTTGTTCGTGGTCACCGACGACGCACGCCTCGTCTGCCTGTCCCGTTCGAACGGCAAAGCGCGCTGGATCGCGCAGCTGAAGCGCTTCCAGAATGAGAAGAAGCGCAGCAATGCGATCACCTGGTTCGGTCCGATCCTGGCAGGCAACCGTCTGGTCCTCACCAATTCGCGCGGCGAGATCAATTTCGTCTCGCCGACCGATGGCACGGTGAGTTCGACGATCGAGACGAAGACGCCGTTCTCGCTGCCCCCGATCGTCGCGAACTCGACGCTCTACACGCTCGACCAGAAGGGCAAGGTCACCGCCTACAGGTGACGTCGACTCCCTCTCCCCGCCGGGGAGAGGGAAGGGGCCCGGCGCACTTGCGCGGGGAAGGGTGAGGGGAGTGAGGCTCGAAAAGCTCACCACAACGCCCCTCACACTTCCGTCGCCTGCGGCTCCTTCTTCCCTCTCCCCAGAGGGGCGAGGGACATAGGTGACCTTTGCCGCGACACGCGCTAAGGGCCTGCCATGTCCAAACTCCCCGTGGTCGCGATCGTCGGCCGCCCAAATGTCGGCAAGTCGACCCTGTTCAACCGCCTCGTCGGCAAGAAGCTCGCGCTGGTCGACGACCGGCCCGGCGTCACGCGTGATCGGCGCGAGGGCGACGCGTCGCTGATCGGCCTCGAATTCCGCATCATCGATACCGCCGGCTACGAAGATCACGACGCGCAGACGCTCCCAGGCCGGATGCGTCAGCAGACCGAGGCGGCCGTCGCGCAGGCCGACGTCGCGCTGTTCCTGTTCGACGCGCGCGCCGGCATCGTGCCGCTCGACGAGGAGATCGCCCGCTGGCTCCGCACCGCCGATGTCCCCGTCATCCTCGTCGCCAACAAGGCCGAGGGCCGCGCGGGCGAAGACGGCATCCTCGAATCGCTCGCGCTCGGCTTCGGCGACCCGGTCCAGCTCTCGGCGGAGCACGGCGAAGGCATGGGTGACCTGTTCGAAGGCCTGCTCCCGCTGCTCGAAGGCAAGGAAGAGCTGCCCCAGGAAGAGCCCGACAACGAATATGAAGGCCCGCTGAAGCTCGCGATCGTCGGCCGTCCGAACGCGGGCAAGTCGACGCTCGTCAACCGTATCCTCGGCGAAGACCGCATGATCACCGGCCCCGAAGCCGGCATAACGCGCGATTCGATCAGCGTCGACTATGACTGGCACCCGACCGGTGGCGAAGCGCGCAAGGTTCGCCTGATCGACACCGCGGGCATGCGCAAGCGCGCCAAGGTGCAGGACAAGCTTGAGAAGATGTCGGTCGAGGACGCGCTCCATGCAGTCGACTTCGCCGAGGTCGTCGTGCTGCTGCTCGACGCCACGCTGGGCCTTGAGGCTCAGGATCTCCGCATTGCCGACAAGGTGCTGCAGGAGGGCCGTGCACTCGTCATCGCGCTCAACAAATGGGATATCGCCGAGAGCGCCTCGTCGCTGTTCAACGGCGTCAAGCGCGCGCTCGAAGACGGCCTGAGCCAGGTCAAGGGCGTCACGGTGATGACCGTGTCCGGCGCGACCGGCAAGGGCATCGACCAGTTGCTGCAGGCCTGTTTCGACACCCGCGACGCGTGGTCGAAGCGGGTCGGCACCGGCGAGCTCAACCGCTGGTTCGAGCGCGCCATCGAGGCGACGCCGCCGCCGGCCCCAGGCGGCAAGCGTATCAAGATGCGCTACGTCACGCAGGTCAAGACGCGTCCGCCCAGCTTCGTCATCTTCGGCACTCGCGTCGATCAGCTACCGGCGAGCTATGAGCGGTATCTGGTCAACTCGATGCGCAAGGACTTGGGCTTCGGCGCGGTACCGGTCCGCCTGATGTTCCGTGCGCCAAAGAACCCGTATGACGATAATGGCAGGGGTGGCGGCGGCAACTAGGCGCCGGTGTCCGGCGTGGTTCGTATCGATGCCAGGGGCATGCGCTGCCCTTGGCCCGCCGTGCGGCTAGCCAAGGCTCTTCGTAGCGGCGAGCGCTCGGTCGCGATCATCGCCGACGACCCGCAGGCGCCAACCGAACTCGCGGCCGTCGCGGCCTCGGCCAATGCGACGATAGAGATCGTTTCGGATGAGTCTTCTCAAACCTTTGTCATAACTTGTGTTTAGTATGACAAGACTGTGTTTACCCGGATAGGGTATGGTTCAGCCTACATCTTCATGACGCTATTTGCTTAACGGGGAGAAGGCGACGGTGTCGTTTGAGGGAAGCACCCTGCTAAATTGGCCGGCGTTCGTGCAGGCCCGCACCGAGTTGGGTGCGGAATTTGGCCGCATCCTCGGGTATTTTCGCGAGGACGGCGTCAAGTCAGTTGCTGGGATCGAAGCGGCGATGCGCGGCTTGAACGCGGCGGCAATGGTGATTCCTGCGCACACGCTGAAGGTCGAGGCGCGGCAGTTTGGGGCCGAACCGCTGGCCGATCTGGCCGAAGCGATTGAAGTCATCGCGCGCGACTGCCTGGAGATGCAGGATACGCCGGACGAGGCGCTGGAGCATATCGTCCGGTTGCGGCCATTGTTTGTCGAGACACTGACGTTGCTGGAGCGCGAGGCCAATCCGGTCGTCGTCCGCAAGCCGGCCGCCAGCGGCGGCTTCGGTCGTCGTGCTGTGCCGACGGGGTTCGGCGGGGACTGATACGCCGCCGAGTGTCTCTCCGCCTTAAATACGTCCGTCATCCCGGCGAACGTTGGGATCCAGAGCCAAGGACGTCGTCTTATATGGCTCTGGATCCTGACTTTCGTCAGGATGACGGGGGGCGGATCAGCCCTTGAGATTGGGCGCGGCGCCGGCCTTGGGCGAATCATGTTCCGAGATCGAGTTGAGCTGGATGTAGTTGTGGATACCCATCCGCGCGATCATCTCGAACTGGCGCTCGATCGTGTCGACATGCTCTTCCTCGCTGGCGAGGATGCGGGCGAACAGGTCGCGGCTGATGTAATCCTTGACCTCTTCGCAGTACGAGATCGCGCCCTTTAGCTGGACCGTCGCCTCGACTTCGAGCGCCAGATCCGACTTCAGGACTTCCTCGACGGTTTCGCCGATGCGGAGGCGGCCGAGCAGCTGAAAGTTCGGCAGGCCATCGAGGAACAGGATGCGCTCCGACAGCCAGTCGGCATGCTTCATCTCGTCGATGGATTCCATCCGCTCGTACTGGGCGAGCTTGTAGACGCCCCAATGCTCGAGCATCCGGTAATGGAGCCAATATTGATTGACCGCGGTCAGCTCGTTCTTGAGCGCCTCGTTCAGATATTCGATTACTTGGGGGTCGCCGCGCATGGCCATATCTCCGTCACCTCTGACGAACATGTAGCGCTGGCGTCACTGTAACCGCAACCCGAAAACGGCGGATTTCTGCGGTTTCTTAGCTGTTGCGACGCTTATGCAGCGGCGCGTTCCTCGTCGATAATCGCTCGCGCTATCGACGCGCACTGGCCGCATTTGGGTTTCCGGCCCATCGAACGAAAGGCTTGGCAGGGTGTGGTGCAACCGCCGCGTGCGCAGTTGCGAACGTCGGATTCTCGTATGGCATTGCAAACGCAGACGACCATGGGATCTCCCTAGCTGTAAGCCGGGGATACGGATAATGCGAACCACTCGCAAGCCCTTTTGCGTCTTGTTCGCAAATAGCATCATCGGCTGGTCGCGAACGCCGAACCGCGCATCGGCTGGCATTCGAACCGAGACAGGCTGCGCCAGAGCCATTCGAGCGGACCGTAGCGGAATCGATCGAGCCACGGTTTCGACCAGAGGAGCATCAGGAGCCAGATCGGCACGACCACCAGATAGAGCTGTGCGCGCGACAATGCGCCGTACAGTCCGAACCCGTAACCGTAGAACAGCGTCGTGCAGATCACGGTCGTCCCGAGATAGTTGGAGAACGCCATCCTGCCTGCTGCCGAGACGCGGGTCGTCAACCAGCCGCCGGGGCGAGCGAGCAGGATGATCGCCGCGGCGTAGCCCATGATCGTGAGGGGCCGGAACGGCGTGGCCAGGGCCAGCCAAGACAGCGCGACATACCGCGCGTCGAACCCGTGGGCGATGTCGAACGTCGCTATGCCCGCATAGGCGAGCCAGCCAATTCCGACTCCGGCGACGGCGATCGCGGCATAATGTCGCTTCGACCATTCGCCGGTGAGGAATCCCGATCGCAGGCCCGCCATGCCGAACAGCATGAACCCGAGCGTCTCCGGGCCGGTGGCGGTCAGGGACGTGATCGGCCCGACCGCGTGCGTCCAACGCCACGCGACCAGTTCCCGCCATCCGCCACCTCCGATGGCAAGTCCTCGCGCGATGGAGGTACGGGAGGGTTGGCCGAACTGATCCGCCAGCGACTGCCAGTTCGCTATCGCGCGCGCGGTCGCATCGGGCCTGTGCGCGGAGGCTTGCAGGTCGAACGTGTACGCGCTGAGCGTCGCGAGTTCGACCGTCTGGAGCGCGATGCAGGCCAGTCCGACGACGACCAGCCAGCGAACCGGCAACCGTGCGAACATGTACGCGATCGCGCCGACCAGCGCGTAATGCGCGAGGATGTCGCCCCACCACAGCAGGTACAGGTGCGCGATGCCGAATACGAACAGCCATGCCATTCGGCGCAGGTGGACGGTCGCCGGGTCCTCGCCACTCAGCTCCGCACGGCCGATCACCAGCAGCATCGACGCGCCGAACAGAAACGAGAACAACCCGCGCATCTTGCCGTCGATGACGATGAAGGTCGTGGTCCATGCGATCAGGTCGGGCGTGCTTGGCCAGCCCATCGAGGCGGGGGTCATGTAGGCGAATTCGGGGAAGCCGAACGCGGCGATATTGGCGGCCAGGATGCCCATGACGGCAACGCCGCGGATGAGGTCGAGCGTGGCGATTCTGGCGGGGGTGGGGGTCATGCGGGCAGAGTGAAGTATAGAAAGTATAGACGCTCGCGCAGCATTTCGTGGGACCGTCGTAGGGGGTGGAATGCGGGGATATTGACCTGGGGAATGCCGATGATGGGAGTGCCTCTGATGAGGCTGAATTTGGCGATTCCGGTGGGGGCGGGGGTCATGCGGGAAAAGTGAAGTATAGGAAGTATAGACGCTCGCGCAGCAATTTCGTCGGGTTGTGGGGGGGGCAGTGCGGCATGGTTTTGCTTGGCTGCAACGCGGGCGTGACGGCCTTGGGTGTGCCGGACGGATGCGGGCGATACTGAGTGTACGCTTGGGCTCGGTCGGCCTGTCTTGGTGGTGCTGTCGGCTGGGAATGCTTCGGTCATGGTCCGACGCTGGCATATCGTGGTGGTGTAGGACAGGTCGGTGTTAGAGGCGGGTGTGATAGAGTATGCGGTGGGATTACTGCGCTCGGCCCGTCGCCCTGGCGGAAGCTGGGGTATCATTCGGACGGCGTCTCCTGCCTCCTTGTTCTCCCGCGAAGGCGGGAGTCCAGACTGGGTCCCCGCCTTCGCGGGGACACATGGTGCGGTTTGGGACTGTTTGCTTGCTCCCAAATAGGAACCACCCCGGCGTAGGCCGGGGCCCAATTGGGGGACGGTTATGGCGAAGGGCAGCGCTTCGTTACCGTGGCTATCCCAGTTGGGCCCCGGCCTTCGCCGGGGTGGTTGCTTTGCTTTGCTTTGCTTTGCGTTGGGACGGCTGAAGCACTCTAACGACGGTACGCCGCCGCCCCTATCATGCCAACGCCGCATCAACCCCCATCAGCTTCGGGAAGAACCCCTCGTGCGCGGTGCGCAGCGCGTCCAGCGCGATCACGTCGTCGCGGTCGGGGCGTTCGAAGATCAGGCGCTTGCCGCCGGTGCGGCCGAGCGGTTCGGCTTCGACGTCGGCGGCGTGGGCTGCGCCGAGGAAGTCGAGTAGCGCATGATCCTCGACCGTCACGATGTAGACGCCCTGGTCCTCGGCGAAGAACGCGCGGGCGCAGTCGAACGGCTGTTTGCGGTCGATCATCGCGCCGATGCCGCCCGCGAGCGCCATCTCGGCGAGTGTTACCGCGATGCCGCCGTCGGAGACGTCGTGGACTGCCGTTAGCTGGCCCAACGCGATCGCTTCGCGGATCAAGTCGCCGACGCGGCGCTCGGCGGCGAGATCGACGGGCGGGGGCGGGCCGGCGTCGAGCTGTTCGCGACCGTGGCATTCGCGCAGCCACAAGGACTGGCCGAGATGGCCGCCGCGCGTGCCGACTGCGAGGATGATGTCGCCCGAGCCCTTGAACGCGATCGTCGCATTCTTCTGCCAGTCCGCCAGCAAACCGATCGCGCCGATCGCGGGCGTCGGCAGGATCGCCGAGCCACCGCCCGTGGCCTTCGATTCATTGTAGAGTGAGACGTTGCCCGACACGATCGGGAAGTCGAGCGCGATGCAGGCATCGCTCATCCCTTCGAGGCAGCCGACGATCTGGCCCATGATCTCTGGGCGCTGCGGGTTGGCGAAGTTGAGGCAGTTGGTCACGGCCAAAGGCAGCGCGCCTACCGCGGTCAGGTTGCGCCACGCTTCGGCGACTGCCTGCTTGCCGCCTTCGACCGGGTCGGCGAAGCAATAGCGCGGCGTGCAGTCGGTGGTCATCGCCAGCGCCTTCTGCGTGCCGTGGACGCGGACGACCGCGGCGTCGCCACCGGGGCGCTGCACGGTGTCGGCGCCGACCATGTGGTCGTATTGCTCCCAGATCCAGCGGCGCGAGGCGATATCGGGCGAGCCCATCAGCGTGAGCAGATCGGCGGCGATGTCGTTGCTATGCGGCGCGTTTTCGAGCGGCGCGGGCTTGGGCGTTGGCACGTGCGGGCGATCGTAGAGCGGTGCTTCGTCGGCCAAGGGCCCGAGCGGGATGTCGCAGACGGTCTCGCCCTTGAACGTCAGCACCATGCGGCCGGTGTCGGTGACGCGGCCGATGACCGCGAAATCGAGCTCCCACTTCTTGAAGATCGCCTCGGCCTCGGCTTCGCGGCCGGGCTTGAGGACCATCAGCATGCGCTCCTGCGATTCCGAGAGCATCATCTCGTACGGCGTCATGCCGGTCTCGCGCTGCGGCACGTCGTCCATCACGAGTTCGATGCCGACGCCGCCCTTCGACGCCATCTCCACCGCCGAAGAGGTGAGGCCGGCGGCGCCCATGTCCTGGATCGCGACGATGACGTCGGTCGCCATGAGTTCGAGGCAGGCCTCGATCAGCAACTTCTCCGTGAACGGATCGCCGACCTGGACGGTCGGGCGCTTGGCGTCCGAATCCTCGCCGAAGTCCGCGCTCGCCATCGTCGCGCCGTGAATGCCGTCGCGGCCGGTCTTGCTGCCGACATAGACGATCGGATTGCCGATGCCGCTGGCGGCCGAATAGAAGATCTTGTCTTGGTCGGCGATCCCGACGGTCATCGCATTGACCAGGATGTTGCCGTCATAGGCCGAATGGAAGTTCACTTCGCCGCCGACGGTCGGCACGCCGACGCAATTGCCATAGCCGCCGATGCCGTGGACCACACCCGAGATCAGGTGGCGCATCTTGGGGTGATCGGGGCGGCCGAAGCGTAGCGCGTTGAGGTTGGCGATCGGCCGCGCGCCCATCGTGAAGACGTCGCGCAGGATGCCGCCGACGCCAGTCGCGGCGCCCTGGTACGGCTCGATGTACGAGGGGTGGTTGTGGCTCTCCATCTTGAAGATCGCCGCCTGGTTGTCGCCGATATCGACGACGCCGGCGTTCTCACCCGGGCCACAGATGACGCGGGGTCCCTTGGTGGGGAGCTTCATCAGGTGGATCTTGCTGGATTTGTAGCTGCAATGCTCGGACCACATGACCGAGAAGATGCCGAGCTCGACCATGTTCGGCTCGCGGCCGATGGCGCGCAGGACGCGCTCATATTCTTCGGGGGACAGGCCGTGGTCGGCGACGATCTGCGGTGTGATCTCGGTCATGGGGCGGGCTTTAGCGGGGTGTGACGCGTTCGTCACGTAGGGAGGACGCATCGTTTTCATTCGATGAGCTTGCTCGCGCACCGACGTCGACCTAGCCTGCGACGATGCGGATCAAAGCGCTCACCTTCGCCATTGCCGGGATCGTCGCCGTCACGGGGACGGCATGTGCCGTGCAACTCTCGCCCGAGACGATACTGGAGGCGTCGCGAGGCATGACCCGCCTCGTAGGGATGTCTCCGGCGGGGACGGAGACGTGGGCCCGGCTATCCGTCGCACGCGGAGGAAAGCAGGATTTGTCAGCGTTCGACCGGATCGACCGCGAAATCGGCGAACAGCTCGCGCTCGATACACCGGACAAAACGAAGTTGGCAGCTCTCGCCAAAGCTTATGCGGCGGAGAGGGCCAGGGTGGAACTTAACGAGCAGAATCGAATGATCGCCGACGCATTTCAATTGTCGGATGCCGACCGTAAAATCTTGGGTCGTTTTCTCGTACGATCCCGTACCCCGCAGGCCCGTACCCCGCAGGGCGCGAATGCTCCGGTGTTGTCACCGCAGCCATAGCCGAAATGCCAAGCGGTGCGTCAAACCGCTCAGACGTATGGCGGTTGCGTGTAGCCCTTGGGGCTGAGCGTGAAGATGTCGCAGCCGGTCTCGGTAATCCCGATCGAATGCTCGAACTGCGCAGAGAGCGAGCGATCGCGCGTGACCGCCGTCCAGCCGTCGTCGAGCAGCTTCACGTCGGGACGGCCGATATTGATCATCGGCTCGATCGTGAAGATCATGCCGGGGCGCAGTTCGGGGCCGGTGCCGGGCTTGCCGACATGGACGACTTCGGGGGCGTCGTGGAACAGCCGGCCGACGCCGTGGCCGCAGAAATCGCGGACCACGCCGTAGCGATGCTTCTCGGCATGGCGCTGAATCGCGTTGGCGACGTCGCCCATGCGGTTGCCGGGTTTCGCCTGCTCGATGCCGATCATCAGGCATTCATAGGTGACTTCGACGAGGCGGCGCGCCTTGATGGGCACGTCGCCGATCAGGTACATCCGGCTCGTATCGCCGTGCCAGCCGTCCAGCAAAGGCGTCACGTCGACATTGACGATGTCGCCCGATTTCAGCGTCTTCTCGCTCGGGATGCCGTGGCAGACGACGTGGTTGATCGAGATGCAGACGCTGTGCGTGTAACCGCGATAGCCGAGCGTCGCGGGGACGCCGCCGCCGGCTATGATGAAGTCGTAGATCAGCCGGTCGATCTCGGCGGTGGTCACGCCGGGCACCATGTGCGGCACGATCATGTCGAGCGTCTCGGCGGCGAGCCTGCCCGCCTTCATCATGCCTTCGAACGCGGCGGGGCCGTGGAGCTTGATGGCGCCGGTGCGCGCGTCGGGCTGGTCCGATGTGACGGTTACATATTCGGTCATGACGCGCGATATAGCGTGGCGGGCGCGGTTTTGCGAGGCTATGCGAGGGGCATGGTAGAGGAACGCATCTGGACGGCCGCGCTGACGATCATCGGCGACGAGATTCTGTCGGGCCGCACGCAGGACAAGAACGTCGCGCAGATCGCGGCCTGGCTCAACGTGCAGGGCATCCGCCTCGCCGAAGTGCGCGTGGTCGCAGACAAGACCGAGGCGATCGTCGAGGCGGTCAACATCCTCCGCGCACGCAACGATTACCTGTTCACGACCGGCGGAATCGGGCCGACTCACGACGACATCACCGTCGATGCGATCGCCGAGGCGCTGGGCGTCGCGGTCGAGCATCATCCGCGCGCGATGGCGGTGCTGGAGGCGTATTACGCGACGCGCGGCGGACTTACCGATGCGCGCGCAAGGATGGCGCGGGTGCCGGTCGGGGCGGACCTGATCGACAACAAGGTGTCGGGCGCGCCGGGGATCAAGATCGGCAACATCTTCATCATGGCGGGCGTGCCGCATATTACGGCTGGGATGCTCGACGCACTGACGGGGACGCTCGAGGGCGGGCGGCCGGTGGTGTCGAAAACGATCGGCTGCTGGGTCGCGGAGAGCGAGGTCGCGGACCTGTTGCGCGATGCGGAGAAGACGCATGAGGGTGTCGCGATCGGCAGCTACCCGTTCTTTCGCGATGGGAAGACGGGTGCGAACTTCGTGGTGCGGAGTTCGGACGAGGCGTTGGTCGATCGGTGTCTGGCGGACCTGACGCGGGATCTTGAGGCGACGGGTCGGATCGTTACCGCTCAGGGTATCTGACGCGGCTCAGGCACCCCATTCGGGGCCGTCGGGATCGGGATAGAAAATGTCGGGATCGTATTGTGCGGAGCGTGAGCGCGGCGCGGACTCGACCGGTTCCGGCAAGGTCGGCGCACCGCCGGCGAAGCGGATGCGGACGTAGCCCATGCTGCCGGCGAGCGCCTGGAAGACGACCGCGTAGTCCTCTTGCTGCATGCGCCGGCCGATAAAGGGTGCGCGCTCGGCCGATAGATAGCCCATCTGTACGCCGCGCAGGCTGAATACCGCGACCGCGTTGGCATCATGCGGGTTCTTCGGTTCGCGCCGCAGTTCGACCGACTCGCCCGGAACGCACAGCAGCAGTTCCATACGCCGGTTGCTCTTGCTCTTGTCCGCGTTGGGAAAGTCGATGCCGACCACGCTGAGCGTCAATTCGTCCATACCACAGAAATAGGCTGGATCGTGCCGATCGAAAGCCGCGGCCAGCCTTGCCCGACCCGATGCGTCGGAAACGGACGCATATTGTTCGGCATCCGCCCTCGAACCGTAAGATCGGTCTGGATTTTTCGGATCCGACCTGTTCCAATCCCGGTTCGAACCGTCCTTCGATCATGGAGTTACGATGCCGTCATATCCTATCTCGCGGCTGTTGCTGAGCGCCGCGACGCTCACGTTGTCGACGTCGGCCTTCGCACAGACCGCCGCTCCCGCCGGGACTCGCTATGGCAGTTTCGGGATCGATCTCACCGCCGCCGACAAGTCGGTGAAGCCGGGTGACGATTTCTGGACCTATGCGAACGGCAGCTGGAACAAGCGTACCGAGATCGCCGCGGATCGCACGTCCGCCGGCGGCAGTGTCATTCTCGCGGATCAGGCCGAGCAACAGGTCCGCACGATCCTGGACGACGCGGCACGCGATCCGGCGGCGGTCGGCCCCGGTGCCAAGCAGTTCGGTGACCTGTATGCGAGCTTCATGGACGAGGCGGCGATCGAGCGCGCAGGTGCCGCACCGCTGAAGCCCTATTTCGCGAAGATCGACGCCGCGACCGACAAGCAGAAGCTGCAAGTCCTGTTCTCGACGGTCGGTTATGCCGCGCCGGTCGAGGTCGGTCAGTTGCCCGATCCCGCCGATCCGAAGCGCTATGCGGTCGCCGCGGGGCAGGGCTCGCTCGGCATGGGAGGGCGCGATTACTATCTGGAGCAGGGGCCGAAGTACGACACCTTCCGCACCGCGTACCGCGCGTATGTCGAGAAGATCCTGACTCTGTCGGGCATACCGGATGCGTCGGCCAAGGCGGACCGGATCGTCGCGCTCGAAACCGCGATGGCCAAGGTTCAGTGGTCGCCCGTCCAGTCGCGCGATCTGAAGGCGATGCTGAAGCCGATGGATGCCGCCGGTCGCAAGGCGCTCGCGCCGGACTTCGACTGGCCGTTGCTGCTGTCGACCGCGGGCTACAGCCAGTTCCCGATCGTCTACATGACCAATTCCACTGCGCTGACCGAAATCGGCAAGCTGTACGCGACCACGCCCGTCTCGACATGGCAGGACTGGATGAAGTTCCGCCTCGCCTCGTCCAGCGCGAACGTGCTGCCCAAGGCGTTCGATCAGGCGAGCTTCGACTTCTACGGCAAGACGCTCGCCGATCAGCCGCAACAGCGCGCACGGTGGAAGCGCGGCATCGCGATGGTCAACGGCACGATGGGCGAGGCCGTCGGCGAGGTCTATGTAAAGCGCCATTATCCGCCCGAGAGCGAAGCGAAGATGGGTGAGCTGATCGCCAATCTGCGTGCTGCGTACAAGGAGCGGATCGGCGCGAACGGCTGGATGGACCCGGCGACCAAGACGCAGGCGCTGGCAAAGCTCGCCGCGTTCGATCCGCGGATCGGTCATCCGGTGAAGTATATCGATTATGCGTCGCTGAAGGTCGTGCGCGGCGATCCGCTTGGCAATGCGATCCGTTCGGGCGAGTTCCAGCATCAGCTCGAACTGTCGCGGCTCGGCAAGCCGGTGGACCGCACGCTGTGGGGCATGACGCCGCAGACGGTGAACGCCTATTACGATCCGCTCAACAACCAGATCACGTTCCCGGCCGCGATCCTGCAGCCGCCCTATTTCGATCCGAAGGCGGATGCCGCGGTGAATTACGGGGCGATCGGCGCTATCATCGGTCACGAAATGGGCCACGGTTTCGACGATCAGGGCAGCCAGTTCAGCGCATCGGGCAAGTTCGAGAACTGGTGGACGCCGGAGGCTCGCACCGCCTTCACGCAGCGTACCGCCGCGCTGTCGAAGCAATATGATGCGTATGAGCCGATCCCCGGCGTGCGTGTGAAGGGTGCGCTGACGCTCGGCGAGAACATCGGCGATCTCGGCGGTGTCGAGACGGCCTATGCCGCGTATCAAAAGTATCAGGCCGTCCACGGCAAGGCACCGGTGATCGACGGGCTGACCGGCGACCAGCGCTTCTTCCTGTCCTATGCGCAGGCGTGGCAGGCCAAGTTGCGCGAGGGTGCGGCGCGGGCGCGACTGTTGACCGATCCGCACTCGCCACCGTTCTACCGCGTCAACGGCATCGTCCGTAACGTCGACGCCTGGTACACCGCGTTCGACGTGAAGCCCGATAATGCACTGTATCTGGCACCGGCGCAGCGCGTCCACATCTGGTGATGCGATGCCGTGTCGGTGAAGACCGACACGGCGGCCCGGAACGGCGTCGCGTGACGTTGTTCCGGGTGACTAGTTCCAACTCTTGAAGCCCGCTTGCCGCTTGCCGCTTGCCGCATGCCGCATGCCGCATGCCGCATGCTGAACGCTTGTTTCCCCATCGGAACAATCGATTCCCCATCAAGCGTTGCGGTTCCATGCTGCGACGCTTTGCTGCGCTGCACAAATCAAGAGTATGACTAACTGACCTGCTCCCCTCCCTGGAAGGGAGGGGCTGGGGGTGGGTAGGCTTGAGGCTGATGCTGCGTCAGTCAATTGGCCGACCCACCCCTAACCCCTCCCTTCCAGGGAGGGGAATCCTTGTAAGCCCCCAAGCCCTTTAGCGCTGTGCGCGGGGTGCGGCAGAAGAGCGTTCACACGCGAAGAACCCGCGTCCAGCACGACGCCGGCGACGCGTCATCGACCGACGCTCGCAACCCCTAATCAGAATTGGTTCCGAAAACGGAATCGTTGCACCGCTGCAACTCGGTGCGCCGTTCACTCATCGCGGGAATTTGCCGTTTTCGATCGCCGGGGGTGATCGGGGGGCGATTTTACAAGCGTGATACCAGGAGGAAGCGGCAATGAACGTGGACGTGATCTCGAAGGCTAACGGCGCAGTCAGCCAGGTTTCGACCGGTACGATCGATCTCGACGCACCCAGCATCGTCCGGCTCGACATCGCTCGGGCGGACCTCGCCGGGATCGAACGGCAGGGCGAGGATCTCGTCATCAGGTTGGCGAACGGCGAGCAGGTCCGGGTCGTCGATTTCTATTCCGCCGACGCCGCCGTTTCCAACGATCTCGTCCTGCGCGAACCCGATGGAACCCTGTGGCACGCCCGCACGACGAATACGCCGGTCACGTTCACGCAAATCGAGGATCTCGAAGATCTCGCGGTCGTAGCGTCTGGCGGCGGTTCGTCCCTTGCGCTGCCGGCGATCCTGGCAGGCGTCGCCGGGGTGGCGGGACTGGCCGCGGTCGCCGCCGGTGGTGGCGGTGGTGACGACGACGATCAGCCCACGCAGCCCAATCCCGGGCCCGGCACCGGCGTGACGCCCGATACGACCGCTCCGTCGTCGCCGACTGCAACCGTCCGCGGCGATGGGGCCGTGCTGACCGGCACCGGCGAGGCCGGCGCGACGATCCAGGTTCGCGACGCCAGCGGCACGGTGATCGGCACCGGCGTCGTCGGTGCCGACGGCACTTATTCGGTCACGCTGACGTCACCCCAGATCAAGGGCGATCCGGTCGTCGTCACGCAGACCGATCCGGCGGGCAACGTCTCCCCCGGAACGACCGCCGCGACCCCCGACCTGACGGCACCCGCTGCTCCGAGCGCGACCGTCGATGAGACCGGAACGATCGTCACCGGCCGCGGCGAGCCCGGCGCCACCGTGACCGTCACCGACTCGACCGGCGCGGTCGTCGGTACGACGGTCGTGGCTGCCGACGGGACCTATACGCTGACGCTGCCGACCCCGCGTGTCGACGGCACCGACCTCACGATCGTGCAGACCGACGCCGCCGGCAACGTCTCGGCTCCCGTCACGATCGCCACGCCAGACCTGACCGCGCCGGCTGCTCCGACGGCGGCGATCTCGGGTGATGGATCGCAGGTCACCGGCCAAGGCGAGCCGGGCGCGACCGTCACGATCCGCGATGCGACCGGCGCGGTCATCGCGACCGTCGTCGTAGGCGCCGACGGCAACTATTCGGCGCCGCTCGTGCCGGCGCAGGTCGACGGCACGACGCTGTCCGTCGTCCAGACCGATCCGTCCGGCAACGTCTCGCCCGCGGTCGATCTCGGAACGCCCGATCTTACCGCGCCCGCGCCGCCGACGATCGCGATCGACGCCACCGGCACGCAGGTCAGCGGCACCGGCGAGCACGGCGCGCAGGTCGTCATCATTGATCCGGCAGGCACGACGCTTGCGACGGTGACGGTTGCCGCGGACGGCAGCTATACCGCGATCCTCTCGACGCCGCAGGTCGACGGCGAGGTGATCGTCGCACGCCAGACCGATGCCGCCGGCAACGCGTCCGGGACCGCCAGCACGATTGCGCCCGACTTCACAGCACCCGCTCAGCCGACCGCGACGATCAGCGCCGACGGCACGTCCGTTGCCGGGACCGGCGAACCGGGTGCCCGCATCGTCTTCGCGGACGCAAGCGGGACCGTGATCGGCTCGGCGACGGTAGCGGCGGACGGCAGCTACAGCACCGCGCTGACGCCGGCGCAGGCGAATGGCGAACAGCTGACCGCGACGCAGGTGGATGCGGCGGGCAATGCGGCACCACCGCTGTCGCTGACCGCACCCGACGCGACGGCGCCGCTCGCGCCCGTCGCGATGCTCGATGCCAATGGCACGATCGTCACCGGTTCGGGAGAGGCCGGCGCGACCGTTACGGTGCGCGACGCGAACGGCGCCGTTGTCGGGACGGCGATTGTCGGCGCGCAGGGTAACTATGCGGTGACGCTCGCCACCGTGCAGGGCAATAGCGAGACGCTGTCCGTCACGCAGGCGGATGCGGCCGGGAACGTGTCGCCCGCGGCCACGCTGGTCGCACCCGACCTGACCGCGCCGCTCGCACCGACCGGCATCGTCGCCGGCGACGGCGGCAGCATCAGCGGCTCGGGCGAAGTCGGCGCGACCGTGACGATCCGCAGCCCGGTCGGCGCGGTCATCGCCACCGCGGTCGTCGGCGCGGACGGCACCTATGCCGCGGTGCTCACGCCTGCGCAGGTCGACGGGGAGGTGCTGACGGTGCGCCAGGCCGACGCCGCCGGCAATGTGTCGCCGACCGCTGCGGCCACAGCACCCGATCTGGTCCTGGACGATGGGCCTGACGCACCGACCGCGACGGTCGCTGCCGATGGCACGGCCGTGACCGGTGTTGCCGTCGCCGGCGCCGCGATCACGCTGTACGATGCCGACGGAACGATCATCGGCACCGGCGTCGCGGGTACCGACGGCAGCTATTCCGTAGCCCTGACACCGGCGCGCATCGACGGCGAGACGATCGGCGTCACGCAGGCCGATGCGGACGGCGACGTCTCGCCTCCGGCCACCGCCATCGCGCCCGATCTGACCGCGCCCGACGCCCCCGTCGCAACGCTCGATCCGACCGGCGCCGTGGTCACCGGCAGCGGCGAGGCAGGGGCGGCGATCACCGTGCGTGCCGCCGACGGCACCGTGCTGGGCACCACCACCGCGAATGCCAACGGCGACTATGCCGTCACGCTGACTACGGTACAGGATGCCGGCGGCACGATTGCGGTGACGCAGGCCGATGCGGCGGGCAACGTCTCGCCGCCAGCAAACCTTGCAGCTCCCGACTTCGTCGCGCCCGACGCACCGGTCGCTACGGTCGCGCTCGACGGTAGCGCCGTCACCGGCACCGGTGAGGCTGGCGCCACCGTCACCGTCCGCGACACTGCGGGCGTCGTGATCGGCAGCGCGATCGTCGCTGGCGACGGGACGTATTCGGCGCCGCTCGCCACGCCGCAAGCCAATGGCGAGACCGTGTCCGTCACGCTGACCGACACGGCCGGTAACGTCTCGCCGTCCGTCGATGCGGTCGCGCCCGACATCACCGCACCCGGCACGCCCACCGCGACTTTGTCCGGCGATGGCGGGCTGGTGGCGGGCACCGGCGAGCCTGGTGCCGTCGTCACCGTTACCGTACCCGGTGGCGCGGTCATCGGGTCCGCGACGGTCGGCGCCGACGGCAGCTATGTCGTCACGCTCGCCGCGCCGCAGACCAATGGCGAGACGCTGGTCGTGACCCAGGCCGATGCCGCCGGCAACACCTCCGCGCCCGTCAGCGTCGTCGCGGCCGACGTGACCGCACCCGCCGCACCGACGGTGGTCGTCAACGGCGACGGCACGGCCGTGACGGGAACCGGCGAACCTGGCGCGACCGTGACCATCACCGACCCCGCGGGCGTCGCGATCGGCACCGCGCTGGTCGATGCCGGCGGTACCTATACCGCGCAACTGAGCACGGCGCAGGTCAATGGCGAGACGCTGACCGCAACGCAGGCGGATGCCGCCGGCAACGTGTCGGGCATCGCCACGACGATCGCGCCCGACTTCACCGCGCCCGCGCCCGTCGAGGCCGCGATCAACGGCGACGGCACGCTCGTATCGGGTACCGGCGAGGTCGGCGCACGGATCGCCGTCGTCGATGCCGCGGGTACTACGGTCGGTACCGCGATCGTCGCCGCCGATGGCAGCTTCGACGTCACCCTCACGCCTGCACAGGCCAATGGCGAGGCGTTGAGCGTCGTGCAGACCGATGCGGCCGGTAACGCCTCTGCGCCGCTCGCGCTGACGGCGCCCGACATCACGGCGCCGCCTGCGCCCGATGCCGCGCTCGATCCTTCGGGGACGATCGTGACCGGTACCGGCGAAGTCGGCGCGACCGTCTCGGTCCGCGATGCGGGCGGGACGGAGATCGGCACTGCGATCGTCACCGCGCAGGGCACCTACACGGTCGTCCTCGCCACGCCGCAGGTCGACAGCCAGTCTCTGTCCGTCGTGCAGACGGATGCGGCCGGCAATACCTCAGTTCCCACGCCGCTGACCGCGTCCGATCTCACCGCGCCCGACGCGCCGGTCGCGACGATCGGTGCGGATGGCCTCAGCGTCACCGGAACCGGCGAGGTCGGCGCGACGATCGTCATCCGCGATCCGCTGGGTGCCGTGATCGGCAACGCCATCGTCGCGGCCGACGGCACTTATACGGCCGCGCTGTCGCCGGCGCAGGTCGATGGCGAAGTGCTGACCGTCCGGCAGGCCGATGGTGCGGGCAACGTCTCGCCGCCGGCCACGACGACCGCACCCGATCTGGTCGCGGACACCGATCCCGACGCCCCGACCGCCGCGGTAGGCGCCGACGGTACGACCGTGGCCGGCACCGCGATCGGCGGCGCTGCGATCACGGTGTACGATGCCGACGGTGCCGTGATCGCGAACGGCGTCGCCAATGCAGACGGCAGCTACAGTGTCGCGCTTACGCCGGCACGGATCGACGGCGAGACCATCCGCGTCACGCAGACCGAAGTCGATGGCGACGTCTCGCCGCCGGCAACCGCGGTGGCACCCGACCTGACCGCCCCGATCGCTCCGACGGCGGCGCTCGATGCGACGGGTAACGTGGTCACCGGGACGGGTGAAGCCGGCGCGACGATCACCGTGCGCGCGGCCGACGGCACGCCGCTCGGTACGGCGCTCGTCAACGCGGGCGGCTTCTATGCCGCGACGCTGAGCACGGCACAGATCAACGGCGAGGTAATCAGCGTCACGCAGGCGGACGGTGCCGGCAACGTCTCGCCACCGATCGCACTGACCGCGTCGGATCTGGTCGTCCCCACCGCACCGATGGCAAGCGTCAACGCGGATGGCACGGCAGTGACCGGCACCGGCGAGGCGGGAACCACGGCGACCGTGCGCGATCCGGCCGGCGTGGTGATCGGCACGGCGATCGTCGCGCCCGACGGCAGCTTCACGGTGCCGCTCGCGGATGCGCAGGATAATGGCGGGACCCTGACGGTGACGCTGACCGACGCGGCGGGCAACGTCTCGGCGCCCGCCAATGCGTTGGCGCCCGATATCACCGCGCCTGACGTGCCGACGGTGGCGATCGCGGCCGATGGCAGCGTCGTGACCGGCGTCGGCGAAGCGGGTGCGACGGTGTCCGTGGCGAACGCGAACGGTGCCGTGATCGGTACCGCGCTCGTTGCCGCCGACGGCAGCTATTCCGTCACGCTGACCCCGGCGCAGGCCAATGGCGAAGCGCTGACGGTGACCCAGGCCGATGCGGCTGGCAATGCGTCCGGTCCGGTCGCCATCACCGCACCCGACATCACCGGCCCTGCAGCGCCGGTGGTGACGGTCTCGGCTGACGGCACGCAGGCGAGCGGTACCGGCGAACCGGGGGCGACGGTTTCGATCGACGGTCCTACCGGGGCGACCATCGCCACCGCCACCGTCGCGGCCGATGGAACCTTCGTGGCGGCGCTCTCGCCCGCGCAGGCTAATGGCGAACAGCTCGAGGCCATCCAGGTGGACGCATCGGGCAACGCCTCGCCGCCGACGCTGGTGACCGCGCCGGACATCACCGCACCGGCCGCGCCGACGCTGGCGATCACGCTCGACGGCACGGCCGCGAACGGTACCGGCGAGCCCGGCGCCACCGTGACCGTGCGCAACCCGGATGGCAGCACGATCGGCACGACAATCGTCGCGGCCGACGGCAGCTATACGCTGGTCCTCGATCCGGCGCGGATCGACGGCGAGGTGCTGAGCGCGATCCAGAACGATCCGACCGGTAACCCTTCGCCGCCCGTCACCGCGACGGCGCCCAATTTCGATGCGCCCGTAGGCCTGACGGCGGACGTGTCCGCTGACGGCACGACCGTCACCGGCGCCGGTGAGATCGGCGCGACGGTGACGATCCGCGATCCCGCCGGGATCGCGATCGGGAATGCGGTGGTCGGCGCAGACGGCACCTACGTCGCCACGCTGACCACGGCGCAGGTCAATGGCGAAGTCCTGAGCGCGACGCAGGTCGATCAGGACGGCAATGCCGGGCTGCCCGTTGCGGCAACCGCACCGGACCTCACCGCACCCGCGCTTCCGACGGCGGACGTCAACGACACCGGCACTGCGGTCACCGGGACCGGCGAAGCGGGAGCGACCGTGACGGTCACCTTGCCTGGCGGCGCAGTCGTGGCGACGGCAATCGTCGGCGCCGATGGTGCCTATACGGCGACGCTGACCCCTGCGCAGGTCAATGGCGAGACGCTGAGCGTGGTCCAGGCGGATCCGACGGGTAACCCGTCGCCCGCCGCTACGGCGCTGGCACCGGACCTCACGGCACCGGTTGCCCCGACCATCGCGATCAACGGGGACGGCACCGTTGTCAGCGGTACGGGTGAGCCCGGTGCGACGGTGACGATCACCGGGCCGGGCGGCACGCCCATCGGCACGGTGCCGGTCGCCGGAGACGGTACGTACACGATCACGCTCGGCGATCCGCAGATCAACGGCGAGACGCTGACCGCAACGCAGGCGGACCCGACCGGCAACGTGTCGGGCCCGGCGTCCACCATCGCCCCGGACTTCGTCACGCCGGCGGCACCGACCGCGATCGTCTCCGGCGATGGTACGATCGTGACCGGCACGGGCGAACCCGGCGCGCAGATCGTCGTGACCGATCCGGCCGGCACCGCGATCGGTGTCGCGACCGTCGGTGGGGACGGCACATACTCCACGACGCTCAGTACGCCACAGCTGAACGGCGAGGTCCTGTCCGCGACGCAGACCGACGGCGGCGGCAACGTCTCGCCGCCGGCTACGGCACTGGCACCGGACCTGACGGCACCGACAATCCCGACGCTGGTGATTGCACCTGACGGTGAGATCGCAAGCGGTACCGGCGAGCCCGGCGCTACCGTCACGATCGTCGGACCCGACGGCGCTACGATCGGGCCGATCACGGTTGCGCAAGACGGCAGCTACAGCACCGTCCTGAACCCGGCACAGCTGAACGGCCAGGCGTTCACCGCGACGCAGGCCGACGGCGTCGGCAACGTCTCGCCACCGGTCTCGGCAGTGGCACCGGACACGACCGCACCCGATGCTCCCGCGGCTATATTGGCTGCGGGCGGCGGCAGTGTGACCGGGACGGGCGAGGCCGGCGCAACGGTCCGCGTATCCGGTTCGAACGGCCTGCTGGGAACGGCAGTCGTCGCGGCCGACGGCAGCTTTACCGTGCCGTTGGCGTCGGTGCAGGCCAATGGTCAGGCGCTGACGGTGGTCCAGACCGATCGGGCAGGGAATGGCTCCCTGCCGACCGGCATCACGGCCCCCGATACGACGGCGCCTGGCGCGCCCTCGGCGGTGGTCGCCGGAGACGGCACCAGCGTGACCGGCACCGGTGAACCCGGCGCGATCGTGACGATCACGGCCCCCGGTGGCGATACGATCGGAACGGCGACGGTGAACGCGGACGGCATCTACACCACGCCGCTGAGCACTCCGCAGGCCAATGGGGAACAGCTTATCGTGCGGCAGGCGGATGCGGCCGGCAACGTGTCGCCGGCGTCCTCCGTCCTGGCACCCGATATTACCGCACCGAGCGCACCGATCGCCGCCGTTTCGGCGAACGGCGGGTTCGTCACCGGTACCGGTGAGGCGGGTGCGACGGTGCGGGTCACCGGCCCAGACGGTGGCCTGCTGGGGACGGCGATCGTGGCCGCAAACGGCACCTATGCGGTGCCGCTGTCGATTGCGCAGACCGACAGCCAGTCGCTGACGGTCACGCAGACCGACCGTGCGAACAACCCGTCGCTGCCGACGATTGCCGTCGCGCCCGACGATACGGCACCGTTCTCGCCGACGGCCACCGTCTCGGCCGAGGGCGACGCGGTCGTCGGTGCCGGTGTCGCCGGCGCCACGATCACCGTCAGCAATGCTGCCGGCCTGGAAATCGGTACCGCGATTGTCGACGCAAACGGCAATTATGTCGCGCCGCTCGATACCGCACAGCGCAACGGCGAGGTGTTGAGCGTCGTCCAGTCCGACACGGCGGGCAACGTTTCGCCACCCGTTCCCGCGATCGCACCCGACCTCACCGCGCCGGGCGCGCCGAGCATCAATATCGGTGCCGGTGGCGACATCGTGACAGGGCTGGGCGAGCCTGGCGCCACCGTGACGATCACCCGCAACGGGCTGCCGATCGGTACGGCGGTCGTCGGGAGCACCGGGTCGTACCAGGTCACGCTCGACGAACCGCAACGCAACGGCGAGACGCTGGTCGCGACGCAGCGCGATGGCGCCAACAACGCCTCCGATCCGGCTAGCGCGGTCGCCCCCGACCTGACCCCACCCGCAGCGCCGACCGCGCTGCTGGTCGCCGGCGACGGGACGACGGTCACGGGCACGGGCGAACCGGGCGCGCGCGTAGAAGTGCGCGTCGGTAGCGGTCCCGTGATCGGGAATGGCGTGGTCGCCGCGGACGGCAGCTTTACCGTCACGCTCGTGGCGGCCCAGACCAGCGGGGCGACTCTCGGGGTGACGCAGGAGGACGCGGCAGGCAACATATCGCTGCCGGGCAACGTCGTCGCGCCGTTCGACATCGATGCCTTCGACAACGCCAACACGGCATCGATCGACCTGGTCCCGCCGACGTCGTCCGTGGATCTTGGCAATGCGACCTATCCGGTGCTCCTCTCGCTAGGCCTGGTCAATCTCCAGGCCGAGGTGCTTTCGGTGCCCGACGTCCGGTTCACGGTGGAGGCCGGGCACAGCCTGGATGCGGTCTTCTCCTACGGCTCGGACCTGCTCGATATCGGCGTCGCCAGCGATTACGCGGTCGTCGTGCAGCGCTTCGACGGGACCAACTGGGTCGCGGTCGACGGATCGGGCAATGCCTCGCTGCTAGATATCCGCGTGTTCGACGGCAATCTGAGCGCCACCGAAACGCTGGGACCGGGTGAGTACCGTGCGTTCCTGACCTTCTCGGGCACGGCGGGCGCGGCGCTGTTCGGTAACCTCGCCGTCGTCGGCGTGGACTCGGACTTCACTGCCGTCCCCGCTGTGGTTCCCGCTGCCACATCCGGCAACGTCATCACCGATCAAGGGGCAGGCGGCGCGGTCGATATCGTCGGACCGGGCACGCAGGTCGATAGCGTGACGATCGGGGGCGTGACGACTGCGGTCGCGGCGAACGGCACGGTCGTCGATGGGGCCTGGGGCACGCTGACGATCAACCTGAACGGCAGCTATACCTACACGCCGGATGCCAGCGCGCTGGCGATCGGCAAGACCGATGCGTTCACCTACACGTTGATCGATCCGACCGACGGCGAACGCGAAAGCGCCGTCCTGTCGATCGCGATCGGCAGCCCGGACATCGCCGGGGCGCCGGTGGCCGCCGCCGACGTCGCGGTCGCCGCGGTGACGTACGACAACGTCGTGGCAACGACGGCACCGACGACGGCGTTCTCGTTCAACTCGACAGGTCCATTGGGCCTTCTTTCGACGGGAGCCGGCGGTAGCACCTTCACCGTGGCCGCGAACACCGTGGCGGACGTGTCCATCGCGGTTGCCCGCGCACCCGGTCTTTCGGTCTTGCCGACCTACACGCTGACCGTGCGCAACGAAGCGGGCACCGTGATCGAACGGGTAACGCAGATTGCGGTCGTCGGACTGCCGATCGGTACCGGCGCTGTGTTCACGGTCGAGGATCTCCCCGTCGGGCGATACTCGTACACCATATCGAGCAGCGCGACGGCAGGGTCGTTCGTGAGCACCGTGTCGGTCGGCGCGACGACGACGTTCCTCGACCAGTTCACGCTGGGGAGTGCTGCGACGGCGGAGGGCAACCTGCTCGACAACGATACCGCGAACACGCCGTTTGCCGGGATCCGTGTCGATGCAGGTGCCGGCTTCACGGAGATCGGCGATACCGCGGCGGTGCTGACCGGACAGTATGGGACGCTGACGGTCAACGAGACGGGCGATTACCTCTATAGCCCCAACGCGACGCTCGGTTACTCGACGGTCGATCTGTTCGATACGTTCACCTACCAAGTGATCCAGCCGAACGGCACCGCGGCGACGTCCACGCTGACCGTGACGATCGACGTACCGGCTGACGGCACGATCGCGGCGGCAAGCGTCTCGAGCCAGATCGTCGGAATCGAAACGGACGTGATCGCGCTGGATGCGTTCGTGACGAGTGCGATCGACGCGGATGCTTCGGTCACCGTCGCGCCCGACAGCGATGCGATCGGTCGCGCGATCTACGACGTGTTCGAAGGGCAGGGCGAGTTGGAGAACGTCCTGGCGAACTTCCTCCCGCCGGAACAGCCCGCGGCGTTGGAAGGTGTGGGAGACGCGGGACATCCGGCCTTCGCCATCGATGTCGCGATGCCCGCAGTCGCCGATCCGCTCGACTATATCGTCGCGCCGGAAGATCCGGACCGGCATGGCACCAATACCAATCCTGTTTATTAAGAAATCAGAACGGATTTAATATAATGATATCAATGCCATAAAGGCGCTGGTCTTACACAGTTCGTTAAAGGTACCGGGTCTTCTGTGTGTTCGACGCAGAGGACCCGGTACCCATGCACTACAGAGCACGATACGTACGATCGATACTTGCACTGGGCGGCGTGATGTCGATGGGCCTAGCCGGTATCGGCAGGGCGGAAGATGCGCAGACCGGCCCGGCGTCGGATATGGCGCCTGTCGTGACCGCGAACCCGGCGCGCCCGCTGACGCTCGCCGAAGCCGCCAAGGAAGCGTTGACCTGGCATCCGTCGATCACCGAGGCGGCGGGCGTCCTGAGCGCTCGCGGCGAAGAGATCAACGCGGCCCGCGCCGGCTATCTTCCGACCGTCAGCACCGGCCTCGGCAGCGGCTATGACAGCCGGGTCTCGGGCACATGGCGTCCGAGACCGCAGATCGGCGCATCCCAGATGCTCTATGATTTCGGCAAGGTGTCGAGCGACGTCGCGGCTGCACGGGCAGGGACCCGCGGCGGGCGAGCCGAACTGCTCCTCGCGGTCGATACGCTGATCCGCGAAAGCGCCTATGCGGTCATCGAGCTCCAGCGCGCCACCGCACTCCACGCCGTCGCGCTCGACCAGGCGTCGCGGATCGAACAGATCAGCGCGCTGGTCGGACAGCGTTCGAAGATGGGCGCGGCTACTCAGTCCGACGCGCTCCAGGCGGAAGCGCGGGTCGAGGCGGCGAGCGCCACGCTGACCCAGATCGAGGCGTCGAAGCGGCGGTGGACCAGCAACCTCGCCTATCTGCTCAACCGCGACACGCCACCGGCGGCGGTCGCGCCCGACGTACCGGACTGGTTGATGCGCAGTTGCTCCAGGCCGATGCCGGAATGGAACACCGTGCCGTCGGTGATGGTCGCCGATGCGCTGGTGGACCGGGCCGACGCCGCGGTCCGACGGAGCCGCGCCGATCGCTATCCGACCGTGTCGCTCGGCGGCGACGCCTCCAGCGACATCGCGTCGCCGTTCGGCCAGCGCAGCATCTATAATTTCGGCCTGCGGGTTTCGAGCAACGTCTTCTCTGGCGGCATCACGAAGGCGCGGTTGCGCGGCGCGGGGTATGAACGCGATGCGGCAGAGGCGAGTGCGCGGCGCGCGCGGCTCGATACCAGCCAGGGCATGGCGGAGGCGCAGCAGCAGATCGACAGTCTCACGCGTGTGATCGACACGCTGGTTTCTCGGCAGGGCAACATGCGCGAGACCAATCGCCTTTACCGGATCCAGTATCTGGAGATGGGGACGCGGACGCTGGTCGACCTGCTGAACGCCGAACAGGAACTCCAGCAGGTCCGCTTCGAGGCGATCAACACGACGCAGGATGTGCGGCGACTTCAGGTCGACTGCCTGTTCCTGTCCGGGCGGATGCGCGATGCCTTCGGGTTTTCGGGCACCACCCTGCGCGGGGTGACGCTGTGACCGCGGTGCTCGCTCCGTCGCCGGTGATGGCGATCGACAGCTGGCTGGAATTGTTCGGGCGGGTGGCGCGGCATTACCGGCTGCCCGTGTCCGAACAGCGCGCGCGTTTGGCCGTGCAATGGGATCTGGGCGGCGACGACGAGACCCGCATCCGCACGCTCGGTCGCGCGACCGGCCTGACCGTGCGGTTCGATACGCCGCGCGCGGTGCGCCTGACGAGCTGGCGACTGCCCGCGATCGTGCGCTTCGCCGATGGCGAGATCGCGCTGATAGAGGGGATCGATGCCGACGACCAGGTCCGGCTGACGCTGCCCGGCGACCGTGGCGGCCAGACCCGGCTGACGCTTGCCGAGCTGATGGAGTCGGCGACCGGGTTCGTCATCCCGCGTCCGTCGCGATCGGCGCCCGACATGCGCGTCGATACCTATATCCGTCCGTTCCAGGATCACTGGCTGCGGCAGATCCTGATGCGCGATGCACCGTCCTACGGCCATGTCATGGTCGCGTCGGTGGTGACCAACTGCCTCGGGCTCGCGGGCGTGCTGTTCTCGATGCAGGTCTATGACCGGGTCGTGCCGGCGGGGTCGATCCCGACGCTGACCATCCTGTTCGTCGGCGTGCTGATCGCGATCGGCTTCGACTTCGTGCTGCGACGGCTGCGCACCAACATCGTCGACGTGCTCGGCAAGCGCGCCGACTTGCGCATCTCGGACCGGGTGTTCGGGCATGCCTTGCGCGTCCGCAACCGCGCACGGCCGGCGTCGACCGGCACGTTCATCTCGCAGCTCCGGGATCTGGATCAGGTGCGCGACATGCTGACGTCGACCACAGTCGCGACGGTAGCGGACATGCCCTTCTTCCTGCTGTTCCTCGCCGTGCTCTGGTACATCGGCGGTGCGCTCGCACTGGTACCGCTCGGCGCGCTGGTCCTGCTGCTGCTGCCGGGGCTGCTCGCGCAACGCCGTCTGCGGGTGCTCGCGACCGAGTCGATGCGCGAATCCTCGCTCCGCAACGCGATGCTCGTCGAGGCGGTGCAGGGGATCGAGGATATCAAGGCGCTCCAGGCCGAGGAACGCTTTCACCATCAGTGGAACCACTACAACGCGGTCGCGGGCGAGGCGCAGCTACGGTTGCGCGGCGTCACCAACGGCCTCTCGGTCTGGACGCAGAGCGTGCAGAATGGTGTCTATGCCGCGATCATCTTCGTCGGTGCGCCGCTGGTGATCGCCGGCGACATCACGACCGGCGTGCTCGTCGCCACCTCGATCCTCGGCTCGCGGATGATGGCACCGATGGCGCAGGTCACGCAGCTGCTTGGCCGGTTGCAGCATGCCCGCGTCGCGATGGGCAGCCTCAACCAGATCATGGCGCTGCCGGTCGACAGCGCGGACGGCGACCACCGTATTCCCTTACCGGCCGTGACCGGCGACTTCACGATGCGGTCCGGCGTGTTCACCTATGCCGATCCCAACGCCCCGCCGGCGCTGTCGGTCGCCAAGCTCGACATCGCTGCGGGTGAGCGCATCGCGCTGCTCGGGCGCAACGGCGCGGGCAAGTCGACGCTGTTGCAGGGCCTGTCGGGCATGCTCCAGCCGGTGTCGGGCGAAGTCCTTCTCGACGGGCTCGCGCTGCACCAGATCGACCCGGCCGACGTGCGCCGCGACATCGGCCTGCTGACGCAGAACAGCCGGTTGTTCCACGGCACGCTGCGCGAGAACCTGACGCTTGGTGCACCGTCCGCGTCCGATGCGGAGATCGTCGAGATCCTCGCGATGGTCGGCGCCGAGGGGATGGTCCGCCGGCTGCGCGACGGGCTCGGCCATGTCGTGCAGGAAGGCGGGCTCGGCCTGTCGGGTGGCCAGGTCCAGGCGTTGCTGCTTGCCCGGTTGCTGCTCCGGCAACCGATGGTCGCTCTGCTCGACGAGCCGACTGCGTCGATGGACGAGGGTGCCGAGCGTCACTTCATCGAGCGGCTAGGGCACTGGAGCCGGACTCGGACGATCGTCGTCGCCACGCACCGGATGCGGATGCTCGACATCGTCGACCGGATCATCGTCATCGACAACGGCAGGATCATTCTCGACGGGCCCAAGGATCAGGTGCTCGCGACGATGCGCGGAACGCGGAGTGCTGCGGCATGACCACCATCACGGCCGAAGACGACCATCTGTTCGGCGGCGAAGGCGAGGCGCGGCTGGCGTCGGCCACGCGTCTCGTGTGGGTCCTTGCGGCGATGTTCGCAGCGGCGCTGATCTGGGCGTGGCTCGCCGATCTCGACGAGGTGGCAACCGGGGAGGCGCGCGTCGTGCCGACCAGCCGCGAACAGGTTCTGCAATCGCTCGAGGGCGGTATCCTCGCCAAGATGCTCGTGCGGCAGGACGACATCGTCAAGCCGGGGCAGTTGCTCGCCCAGCTGGACCCGACCCAGGCGGGCTCGACGATGGACGAAAGCGCCGCGAAATACCGTGCCGCGCTCGCCAGTGCGGCACGGCTGCGCGCGGAGGCGAACGGCACCGCGCTGGAGTTCCCGGGCGAATTGGCGCGCTATCCCGACCTCAAGGCCGCGGAGACCCGGTTGTACGACACGCGTCGCCGCAGCCTCCAGTCGTCGCTGGGCCTGATCGACCAGTCGCTCCAGTTGATCGGCCGCGAGGTCGCGATCGGCCAGTCGCTGATCGCGGTCGGGGCCGCCAGCAACGTCGAGGTCCTGCGCCTGCAACGCCAGCGCGCCGACCTGGAACTGAAAAAGGCCGATCTCCGGTCGCAATACATGGTCGAGGCGCGACAGGATCTCGCCAAGGTCACCGAGCAGGTCGACTCGCTGGCGCCGGTCGTGCGCGGCCGGTCCGATACGTTCCAGCGCCTGACACTACGCTCGCCGGTGCGCGGGGTGGTGAAGAATATCGAGATCTCGACGATCGGCGGCGTCGTGCCGCCGAACGGCAAGATCATGGAGATCGTCCCGCTCGACGAACGCCTGCTGATCGAGGCGCGGATCCAACCGCGCGACATCGCCTTCATCCGCCCCGGCCAGCATGCGAGCGTGAAGGTCACCGCCTATGACTATTCGGTCTATGGCGGGCTAGAGGGGACAGTGACGAGCATCTCGCCGGACACGATCCGGGATGAGGTGAAGCCCGACATCCTCTATTACCGGGTGTTCGTGCAGACCAAGGCGGACTCGCTGACCAACAAGTCCGGGCGCACGTTCCCGATCACACCGGGCATGGTCGCGACCGTCGACATCCACACCGGCAGCAAGACCGTCCTCCAATATCTGCTCAAGCCGCTCAATCGCGCGCAGGAAGCGCTGAGGGAACGATGAGCACGTCGCGTTCCAACGGTGCGGTCGATCTCGCGGCGCGGCGGGACAGGGCGGCAGGCATCGTCCCGGTCTCGCCGGCGCTTCTGGCTCGGGCGCGTCAGGCGCGTCGGCTGCGCGCGACGATGAGCGCATTCCTGCCGCGCGATCTGCTGGTCGATCCCGCCTGGGACATGATGATCGACCTGTTCATCGCGGTCGCGACGGGGGAGCGGTTGCACGTCAAGGACTTGATCCTGATGTCGGGGGAGAGCGCCGCCAGCGCAATGCGACGGATCGATCGTCTCCAGGAGGCGGCGCTGCTGGTTCGCCATCCCGACCCGACCGATCACCGCCGCGTCCATATCGGGATCACGGCGAAGGGGCAGGCCGCGATGGCCGCGATGCTGGACCACCTGTTCGACGCCAACGCCGAAAACACCCCGCTGCGCCCGGTCGAACCACAATCCTACTTCCCCGCCCTGGGAAAATTGTCATCGAAATAACTCGGTTCCGCGGGGCGGAGCCTCGAACGTCGGACGGCCGAGATGCACTAACCGGAGTGCGGATGCGGCGAACCGCCTCATACCGAATTCTACATGGTTTTGGCGCTGGTGGAGCCGAGGGGAATCGAACCCCTGACCTCTGCAGTGCGATTGCAGGGGCGTGACTCAAAAAGGGCGGAAATCCGTTGATTTCTGCCCTTCGATTCTCGGATCGAGGGGCGGAAAGCGCTGTTTACGATACGCGTGCGATACGCGGATTCGGCCCAGAATGACCGGCCGAGCGGACCTTTACAGCCCGCCCCAGCGAAGTGGCGAGGGCAGGTCGACGGCTGCATAATCGATCTGGAGCACGCGTCGACGACGGGGTGGATCGGCGGCGCGCGAACCGTGGATGATCGGCGTCGCGTAGAGCCAGACATCGCCGCGGTTCGCAAGGCAGTCGCGTTCGCCACGGTCTTCCACGACGTGCTTGATACTCGCTTCCGGCAGACGACCAAGCCTGTGAGATCCGGGCACGATGCGGAGCGGGGCATTCGTCGCGTCGACCGGGTCGAGGTGGACGCGGATCGTCACCATCCGCTCCAGAATCGCGAAGGGCGGTTCGACTTGGATCAGGCCGGCCTTGACCGTCCAGGGACCGAACCCGACGGCGTCCGCGCGTTCCTCGACGACGATCGTCCGATCCTGATGCCAGCCAAGCGCCCAGTTCCGAGCTACCGTCTTGTCGAAGAGCACGGCTCGAACGGCGCGCGCCTCGGGGCCCAACGCCGATGCGGCGATGCTGCCGATGGGACCGTCCACTGCGAGCATGGCGCGCAGGGCAGGGGCGGACCCGATCCTCACGCCTGGGACGTCGCTCGGTAGGTCTGCGATCGCCTGTTCGATCGCAAGGCATGCGGCGGTATCCAAGGCACCGGCAAACATCTGCGCGCCGTCTTCCTCGAAGTGCAGGTCGATTTCCAAGGGCTGGGCCTTCGCGTTCATTCGATCAGACCGGCGGGTTGCTCGATCCGCCGTTGAGTGCAGCGGGCTGTTTATTGGCATCGGTGGAGGAGGTTCGGGCGGGCGCCGCATCAGCGCTGCTGCCGGCGAGCATGCCGTTCAACGAACTGCCGGTCATCCCGAGTTCTGCCATCAGTCCGTCGATCAGCGGGCCGCCGACGCGGTAGCGCATCGCCGCCGCCACTGCGGCATCGGCGAGATTGCCCTGACCGCTGCCGGACGCGCCATCGCTGCCGCCGTCGCCGTGCAGCCCTCGGGCATCGAGGATGCTGATCTTGTCGATATTCTCCATCGGCTTGCTTGCCGCAGCGATGATCGCGGGCAGGGCTTCAAGCATCGCACGGCGGATCAGCAGCGCTGTCTGCGCGTCGCTCAGCAGGTTGGTCGCCTCGTTGAGCGATGCCTGACCTGCCGCGTCGACCTTGAACGCTGCCTCTCGACCTTCGGCACGAGCCTTTTCGGCATCGGCTTCGGCGGTTGCTTCTGTCCGCAGGGCACTCGCGCGTGCCTCTGCGGCTTCCTTCTCCGCGGTCGCGGCGACGGTGATGCCGACGGCCTCTTCCTGTGCGCGCTGGGTGGCGGCGATGACCGCGACGTTCTTGTTACGGTTGGCGATTTCGGTCGCCTTGGCGGTGGCAACGCTTTCTTCCGCCCGGACGGCAAGCGCACGGGCCTCGTTGGCGGCGGCGGTGGCGGTCGATTCCTCCTCGGACTTCTGCGCGGTCTGCACCGCCGTCGTGATGCGCGCGATCTCGATGGTGCGGTCGCGCTCGATCGTTGCCGTCTGAATCGCGCCGTCGCGGGCGATCGTCGCGGTCTGGATGACCTTGTCGGCCTCGGTTTGTGCAACCGTCTGCGCTTGGCTGGCGGTGATGCGGGCGATCTCGGCGAGGCGGGTCTGCTCGGCTTCGGCGGTCGCGATCGCGGTCGCCTGCTCGGCGCGGCGGGCGGAGAGCGTCTGTTCTTGCGTCAAGCGCGCCTGTTCCGCGGCCTGCGCGATCTCTAGCGACTGGTTGTTGGCGTCGAGGTTACGCTGCTCGATCTCGACGCGGTTGGTAGCGACGATGTCGTTGCGGATTTTCTTACGCTCCTCGATCGTCCGGGTGAGCACGGTCAGCCCCTCGGCATCGAACGCGTTGTTCTCGTTGAAATGCTCGAACGCGGTCTGGTCGAAATGCGTGATGCTGACGGATTCGAGCTGAAAACCGTTCATGTCCAGATCGGTCATGAGCGCCTCCTGCACCTTCTGGATGAAGTCGGCGCGGTTGGCGTGGAGGTGCTCCATCGTCATCGTCGCAGCAACCGAGCGCAGTGCCGAGACGAGCTTGCCGTCGAGCAGCGACTTCACCGCGTCGGGGCTGTTGACCGAATCGCCGAGCGTCTGCGCGGCGGCGGCGATCGATTCCGCGTCGGGCTTCACCTTGATGTGGAACAGCCCGACGACGTCGACGCGCAGCTTGTCGAGCGTGATTAGCGCATCCTTGTTGAGACGCGACACCTCCAGCTTCACCGTAGTCAGGCGGACCTGCATCAGTTCGTGGAGCACCGGGATGACCATGATGCCGCCGTTGAGCACGACCTTCTCACCGCCGAAGCCGGTGCGGATCAGCGCGACGTCCTTGGTCGCGCGGCGGTAGAGCCGGGTCAGGATAATGCCGATCACCACTAGTGCGAACAGCACGATGCCGGCGTAGATCAGGACGTTCAGAAGCTGTGCGGGCATGAAACCCTCCCCGGTTATGCGTTGGTTAGATCGACCGCAGAAGCGCGTTGGCTTCGGGCAGCGCGTAGAAGAGTTTGCCGTCGCGGCGGACGATCAGTGCGACCTCGCCGGCGGCGATCGTGTCGGTGTCGTCGTGCGGCTCAACCATGATGAAATGCGCCTGGCCGTGCTGGTCGACGATTTTTGCGCGGGCCGGCGATCCACGGCGGGCGGTGCCTTCGAGGATCGTGCCGCGGCGGCGGAGGAAGTCGTCGGTCGAGATCACGCTGGTTTCGAAGCCGGGCATGATCCGGGCGAGGCCGTTGGCGGCAAGCGTGTTGAGCAGGCTGCCGGCGATCAATGCGCCACCCGAGGCGAGGCTCCAGTGCAGCGGGCCGCCGGTAAAGGCGGTCGCGCCCTGCTGAATGGCAATCCCCGAAAGCGTGAAGCAGCCGAGCAGCGAGGTCAGCCAGATCAGGATCGGTAGTTCATGGCCGAGCCCGAGCCAGTCGAGCACGCCGCCGCCATCCGCTTCGGCATGAACGTCTGCGTGGAGATCGAGATGCCCGAGCCCAAGGCCGATCGCCTCGATCAGCCCAATCCCGATCATGATGACGAACGCGATCGCGAACGGCGCGTAGGCGGGCGTCAGGAAGATCGCGAACATGGGCCGTGACGCTGGTGAGGACTCTGGTTCTGCATCGGCGAACGGGTAACGGACAGACAACAACGCTTCGTTACGAAACGTCGGCCGATCCGGTCTTTGTACTCCATGCGTCGATACCCCCCGGACCGAGGCTAGTCCTACCCCGAGGCGTTCGCAACGCGGTCGAGAGAAACCGGCTGGGTTTGGATTCATCCTCTGCACAGGACCTGCACGACAAGCGAACGGACCGCACACGGACCTCGCGATCCGACGCTCACGGAACCGCGACAAAGCTGTCCTCGACAATCGGGGAGCGCAAACATGAACCGTAATGGAAGACTGATGGCCAAGATCGGCGCTGCTCTGGCGCTGATCGTCCTGGCGGAGTTATTGATCGACGACGGCAATGGCGCGGTTGTCGGTGGGTTCGCGTTCGCCTGGATCACCGCCCTTTTGCTGACGCGACGGGCGATCTGGAACGACGGATCGGCGCGACTGGCGTTGGTTGCTGGCGCCGGATTGGCGGCGGTGCTCGTCGACAACCCAAGCTTCCTCGGCTGGGTTCTGTTCTGGACGGCTGTCTCGCTTGCCGCACTCCTGCCGCGGCACCGGTTCGACGATGCGCTCGCCTGGGCGCGCAGGCTTGGCTGGCACGCGATGTCCGCCGTGATTGCGCCGTTGAAGGATGCGGCGCGGCTGTCGCTGGTCCGCCAGCGTCGAGGGCCGCCCTCGAGCGACTTCCGCGCTATCGGGGCCGTCGTCGCGTTGCCCTTGGTGGGAGGTGTCGTGTTTCTCGCGCTGTTTGCGAGTGCCAACCCGCTGATCGGCCGGGCGTTTTCGCAGATCGTGCTGCCGGATCCGTGGGCGGTAACGTGGCGGACGCTGTTCGGGCTCTGTGTGCTGGTTAAGATCTGGACAAGCTTGCGACCAAGTCCGCGCGCGACGCTTGCATCGCGAATCAACGAACGCTCGATCGGCACGGCGTTCGAGCCGGGCATGGCGACGCTGATTCTTTCGCTCGTGACGTTCAATACGATTTTCGCGATCGAAAATGCGCTCGACATCGCGTTCCTTTGGAGCGGCGCGGGACTGCCCTCGGGCGTGACGATGGCGGACTATGCGCATCGTGGCGCGTATTCGTTGATCGTGACCGCACTGCTCGCCGCGGCGTTCGTGCTGCTGGCTTTGCGTCCGGGCAGCGCAGCCGCGGCGAGCCCGCTGGTGCGGCAGCTGGTGACGGTCTGGATAGTCCAGAACCTGCTGCTGGTCGCGTCGAGTGCGTTGCGAACGCTCGATTATGTCGATGCCTACGGGATGACGGTGCTGCGACTGTCCGCGCTCGCATGGATGGGCCTGGTCGCCACGGGACTGGCGCTGATCGGCTGGCGATTGCTTGCGGATAGGTCGGCGGCGTGGCTGATCAATGCCAATGCGCTGGCGGCTGCGACGGTGCTGGCGACGGCGAGCGTCGTCGATCTCGGCGCAGTCACGGCGGCGTGGAATGTCCGGACATGGCTCGCAAGGGGTAGGGCGGGGCCGCCGCTCGACCTGTGCTACATGGCGCGGCTGGGGCCGTCGTCACTCGTGTCGCTGGCGACGCTGGAGCAGCATGCACGCGAGCCGCGGCTGCGCGAACGTCTGACGTATTTGCGGTGGGAAAATCAGACCGAAACGGCAGATGCGCAGGCCGATTGGCGTCTGTGGACCCCGCGCAACGCGAGACGGCTTGCGACCGTCCGCGGGATGTTCGGCACCAAGGCGCCGCGTTTGCGGCCCGCACCGGACGGACGGCGCTGCGAGGGGGTGATTCTGCCGCCCTCATGGTGGAGGTTCCGTCAGCACCGCCGTCCGCTCCAGCACCACAGACGCCCGTACCTACCACGCTTGGACCAAAGCCGTTGACGCCGGGTGCGCAACAATGATCCTGTGCCCGATGCCCCGCACTATCCTGGTCGTCGATGACGATCCTCATATCCGCCAGCTGCTCGTGTTCGCGTTCGACAAGGCCGGGCTCGGGGCGATCGAGGCGGCGGACGGCGAAGCCGCGCTGGCACTCGTCGAGGCGCATGCGCCCGACCTTGTGGTGCTCGACATCAACATGCCGCGGATGGACGGGCTGGAGGTGTGTCGACGCGTCCGTGGCGGACAGGGCAGGGCGGACATACCGATCCTCTTTCTGTCGAGCCGCGACGACGAGATCGACCGGGTGCTCGGCATCGAACTCGGCGCCGACGACTATGTGGTGAAGCCGTTTTCGCCGCGCGAGGTGGTGGCGCGGGTCATGGCGATCCTGCGCCGCACGTCCGCGCGGGCACCGAACACCGAGGACGGGCGCGACCTGTCGCACGGTCGGTTGCGGCTCGACCTGGAAGGCTGGCGCGCGCTCTGGGGCGAGGTCGAGATCGCGCTGACCGTGACCGAGTTCCAGATTCTCCGGCTGCTCGCGTCGATGCCTGGCCGCGTGTTCAGTCGCGACGCGATCATAGACCGGCTGCACGGCCCCGGTTTCGCGGTCACCGACCGAACAATCGACAGCCACATCCGCAACCTACGCGGCAAGTTCGCGAAGGCCGGTGCCGACGACCTGATCGAGACGCGGGCAGGGATCGGTTATCGCCTCGGATCGTGCACGGGCGCGTGATCGGCAAGGTTAAGGACTGGGCGAAACGCCATTGGCCCCGATTGCGACTGCGGACGATCCTGTTTGCGACATTGTTCCTGGTCGCCGCGCTACCCGGGTTCGGCGCGGTCTTCCTGCGCGTCTACGAGAACACGCTCGTCCGCCAGACCGAGGCGGAACTGGTCGCGCAGGGAGCAGCGTTGTCCGCGACCGCGGCAGCGCTCTGGCCTGTCGCCCCGCCGGGTCGGGTTGCGCATCACGAGGTCTCAGGCGGGGACCATCCTTACAGCGTAGACGCGCCATCTTCCGGTATCGACCTCAGCACGACGCTGATCCGCGGGGAGCGGCCATCGGTCGCGGCCGGCGCGAAACCGTCACCCGATGCGGTGGCCGCCGCCATGCGTTTTTCGCCGATCATGGACGCGACGCGGGCCACGACTTTGGCCTCGATCATCCTCCTCGATCGCAACGGCAGCATCGCCGCCGGGAGTTCGGCCGTCGGCAGCTACGTCGCTCTCCCCGAAGTTGCCGCAGCACTGGCCGGCAGCGCCACGACCGTGCTCCGCCACAACGGAGCATACCGCGCGACCTACCGCTTCGAATGGCTGTCCCGAGCCGCCGCGATCCGCGTCCATTACACGCGTCCAATCATCGTCGGCGACCGCGTGGTTGGCGTGCTCCTGCTGTCGCGTTCCGCCCGTGCGCTGTTCCGGGGACTGTATGAAGACCGCGGCAAGATCGCGCTGGGGATCGCTGCGATCTTTGGGTTGCTCGTGGTGCTCAGCGGCCTCATCTCCCGCGGCGTCACGCGCCCGATCGAACAGCTCGGCGCAGCAACGCGTGCAGTCGGGAGCGGACGCGGTCGCGTCCCCGGTCCGCCACCGACCGCGGCGATCGAGATCCAGGGTCTCTACGCCGATTTCGCGGTGATGGCGGCGGCGATCGAGCGTCGTTCGCGCTATCTCCGCGACTTCGCCCACGCGGTCAGCCACGAGTTCAAGACCCCGCTCGCCGGCATCCGCGGCGCGGTGGAATTGCTTCAGGATCACCCGGACATGGCAGCGGAAGACCGACGTCGCTTTCTCGCCAACGCCGATGCGGACGCGCGCCGTCTCACGTTGCTGGTCACGCGCTTGCTCGATCTCGCGCGCGCCGACATGGCTGAGCCGGGTGAAGAAAGAACCGACGCCGCCGACGTAGTGACGCGGGTTGCAGATGCTTCGCGAACGGCCCGTTTCTCGATCGAAATCGTGGGCTTGGCCATCCTGCCAATTGTAACTGTACCAGCAACGACTTTGGAAGCTGTACTCGCGACACTTCTGGAAAACAGTAGGCAGGCTGGTGCCCAATCCGTGACGATCCAGTTGTCGACCACGGATACGCAATTGGAAGTTCGCGTGAATGACGACGGGCCCGGCGTTCCACTCGCCGATCGAGGGCGGGTGTTCGAGCCTTTCTTCACAACGAAGCGAGATACAGGTGGGACCGGCCTCGGGCTCGCAATATCCCGTTCTCTGATTGAAGTTCAAAGGGGCAGTCTAAGTATATTGAATAGCGAGATAACTACCTTCGTTATCCGTATTCCATTGGCGCATTAGGAAACGATGAGCGAAACTACACCCACAAGCCGATCATCCCAAAAGATCCCGGGCTGGGCTCTTTGGCTAATCGATCACCTTACCCCGCATTACGAATGCGACAGCTTTTGGCAAAAACTCCAGAAAACCGTGGGTTATTGTCAGCATTAGTTATAGGCATCAAAACGCCAAAATCGACGCACCTGCGATACCAGCGCGATACCAGGATGCGGCACACCTCGACACCGCTGCGCCTCGCCGTGCCCTCGAGCGAACCAGCCAAGCGACGATCACCGCTGTGATCACAATTCGACCATAGCCAGTAATTTACCCTTATAGAACCAGACCCCGGTTGGTTCTATGAGCAGATGCTGACGCCGCCTGCCCTATCGCATCGGGGGCTCTACCCTTTTGCGAATACTGCGAACGTCGTTCCGTATCCACGCAGCCAAACCGGGCTTGATCCCTGGCTGACAGGGTTGTGGATCTACTCCCCGTCACCCGAGACCATTGGTACCACCGCGACCAGCGTGGCAGTTGGTCGATTAAGGCGGTGCTGCCGACGATCGCGTCACTTCTCGATTATGGTGCGCTCGAGGTAAAGGACGGCGGCGATGCCGTCGAGGCGTATCGCGCGGCGGTAGCGGACGATTGCACAGCAGCGCGTCGCGCCGCCTTGGCATCTGCATTGCGCATCTATTGCGGCCGCGACGTCGAGGCGATGCGGGTCGTAGCGGCCAAGCTGGTCCAGACCGACGTCCATCCCGGCTAGACGGCGCTCAACCACCGCGATCGAAGTCTTTAAGGGCAGTTGGGACCGTTCGCGAATGGTCCCGGCTTCAAACATTCAGACGTCGAGAGGCTGCACCGCGGCGCCGCCCACGGCCACCAGATCGGTGACATCGACCGCCCTTGAATCAAGGGTGAAGCCAGCCTTCATTGGGCCCCCACGCTCTTCCTTGGCATCGAAGCCGAGCGCCCGACACACGGCAACGCTGGCTAATGTGTGGCAAGCGATCTGGCCATCGGCACACGTGCTCATAGTCAGCAACACACGGCGGCGCGGCTGATTTACGTAGATTCGCAGGTCCGGGGTGTCGGTGAAACCGATCGTCATGCTTCGTGGGCAACGGGTCGACAATTCTTCGACGAGTGCCGCACCATCGGTCGAAAGGCGCGCGCGGAATTTACGCTCGCCATCCGTCGCATCGTCGTCGTCCTTGGCCGTCGACGTATCGAGGGATGTACCTTCATTCCCAAGGTCAGCGCCGTCATTTTCTGAGACATGGCGGGTGTCCCCGTCATCACCGAAAAGCGCCGCCATCATCTTTTCGACCTCGTCAGGCCCAATCCCGTCCCGTTCGCTGCCAGGCGTGGTTTCACCGTTGCAGATGGGATTGAAAGCCTCGATCAACGCTTTCTCCGCAGGACGCAGCCAATGGCGCTTCACCCACCTGCTGCCGCCCTCGCCGTCAACCGTTTCCCGGCGCGTGGCCCAGCTGCGCGACAGTTGATGATAGACGAAGCTGATGCGGGCGAGCAGCGTCTCCTCCTTCCCCGGGCCAAGCGTTTCCCAATGCCGTGCGGCAAAGCGCGCCTTGTTGAAGGTACAGCTGCCCCCATGCTTCTCGAGGAGCGGCGATTTCGCTGCATCCGTTTCCTGGGCGACGCACGCGGCAATATCGGCTGCCGGTCCCGTCAATTCGGCAATGATCCTATCAAGCTGGCTTTTAGCAAACACGACCTCGGGGGCCCGCAGGATGTGATAGGTCGCGTGCTTGCTCCAGCGCTCCAGCACAGAGCCGCCGAATGGTCGGCATGCCTTGCCTGCATAGAGCCCAATGTAGAACAGGCTGCCATCTAGAAACACGCCGTATATGCCTGGACCGGTCAGCGCCTCAGGCTCGCCGCGCCATTCCGGGCGGACGGCCGTGCGAAGGTTCATCCAAGCAGGCTTGCCGGCAACGGAAATCGATACACGCAATGTAAATAGATCGTCAGCTGTGAATCGACATCTCGAACTATCGTCCTATGGTTGGACGTGGCCACTGTTTGAATCCCCTGTCGACTTATATCCGGTGAATACCCGGATGACATGTTTAACGCGATCGTGATAGGCACCGGGTAATCGAGTTTGGGCTCGGAAAGGGGCGGGCAACTTGAGATACGTGGCAAATCCGCCAGACGCGGCGGCGTTGATGATGTCCGCGCGCAGCTTCGGCAATTACGACCTGCCCAGCGCCCTCGCAGATTTAATCGACAACAGCATCAAGGCTCGGGCCCACAACGTCTATGTAACGTGCGTCCGGTCGGACACGTCTGTCGAGGTGAGAATCCGTGACGATGGCGAGGGCATGTCCGCCAGCGAACTCTCAGCGGCGATGCGGCCCGCAAGCGCTAATCCCGAACATGAGCGCTCGCCAGACGATCTTGGCCGCTTCGGCTGGGGTCTCAAGTCTGCTTCCTTCTCACAGTGCCGCCGCTTGACCGTCGTCTCAAACACCGGGGAAGGCATTTCCGGCGCCGAATGGGATCTAGATCGTATCGAGGGTTGGAGCATGGCCCTTCTCGAACAGGATGACTTAGCGGACGTCGCCGATCCATTGATCTTTTCCGCACCGGGCACGGAGGTGATCTGGCGTCACTGCGACCGGCTGTCCGAGGGCGGGACGCTTAATTCAGAAGCCTTTAACGCGCTCGTGGTGCATGCCCGGGCTCGCCTTTCTCTTCTGTTCCATCGTTTTTTGGCCGGGGATGTTCGAGGCCGCTCGCTTAAAATTCTTTTGAACGGCCAATCGATCGCGCCGTTTGACCCGTTCCACCGCGAGAACAACGCGACACAGGCTTTGTCGCCGGAGGAGGTCCATTTGCCCGACGGGTCTGTGATCGGGATCCACGGCTACGTACTGCCGCACTTTTCAAAGCTTGCATTGTCGGACTACGATCGCCTCGGCGGCGAGGAAGGATTTCTGCGCAATCAGGGTTTTTACGTCTACCGCGCTGGCCGGCTAATCATCAACGGCACTTGGTTCAGGCTGGTCCGACATGGTGAGCTCTCACAGCTCGTCCGTGTCGCCATTGACATCCCCAACTCGCTCGATGCGATGTGGAAGATCACGGTAGATAAAGCTGATGCGCAGCTACCCTCACTACTTCGCGACCGTCTTCGCGCGCTGGTTGCCGGGTTGCGGCGCGGGTCCGCTGAGGCCTTCCGCTCGCGCGGCGGTAGGCTGTCATCGAAGAGCAGCGTCGCGGTGTGGAGCAAGTATGCGAGGGGCGGCCGGATCCGCTACTACGTCAACCGCGACCATCCGCTTGTGGCTTCACTGCTCCAAAACCCCGACGCAGAGCGTGGCCGGGCGGCCGCCGCGGCGATCACGCTAATCGAGCAGCAGTTCCCCGCCGTTACGATCGGCGAAGACGTCGTAAGTACGCCGGACGCGATGAGCCAAGGCGAGTTCGACGCCCGCGCGTTCTTGGAAACGTTTGATGCTGCATTGCCGGCTCTGCTCTCACAGGCCGGCACGATGAAGAAGCTTGGTGAGGCGCTTGTCGTGACCGAACCGTGGTCGGCGCACGGTGCGCTGGTTCGTGACCATCTTAGAAAAAAGGGCTGGACAGATGCCGTACGAGAGTGAGCTTGCGTTCTTTCGAAGCCGCGTCAACGAGTTGCACGGTACGGCTTTGGCACAAGGCGTTGGCCTCCCCGAGGATGCCATCCGTCAACTCGTGGAGGGTGGCCCATTCTCGCATCTGGACGAAGCGGCAAGGACAACCATTGTCCGCGATCTAGAGGGCGCCTTCATAACCCGACAGAAGCGCGGATCCATTATCGTCTCGAACGCGAGGCCGTGGCTGGTAACACGACGCCCTTACATCGACTTCTACTACTGGAGCCGCCTCCGCCGCTTCTACATGGAGACCGGTGTACTTCCCGCTCACGTTCTTGCGACGCTCGATCACGACACAGATCAAGTCCTTGATCAGTGTGGAGACCCATCCGAGGCGCCAGCAGGCGCACGCCGGGGCATGGTCATGGGCCACGTTCAGTCCGGCAAAACCACCAACTACTCGGCGCTAATCTGCAAGGCTGCCGACGCGGGCTACAAGGTTATAATTCTTCTCGCCGGCATTACTAATTCTCTAAGGACGCAAACTCAGGAACGGCTTGACGAGACCTTCATTGGTAAAAAGTCCGTTTTTGGACCGGTAGCGCCCGAGTTAATGCCAATACAGAACTTCGCAAGTAAAAGGCGCGTACCGTCTTACGGCACGACTCGCGACGCCGACTTCATAAGCGGGCGCGACGGTATGTTTTTCAGTCTTTCGGGGCACAACGAGCCGATCATCTTCGTGACGAAGAAGAATAAGGGAGTTCTCGAGCGCCTTCGCGACTGGCTTGGCGACCAAGAGGATGCCGCTACTTTTCCGCTAATACTCATCGACGACGAGGCCGACAATGCTTCGATCAACACTTCGAAGGACCCACGCCGGACGACGGCGATAAACGGTGTTATCCGTGACATTTTGAGCCGCTTCCCGCGCTCGGCATACGTCGGCTACACTGCAACACCTTTTGCCAACATATTCATTGATCCGGACACTCCGGTCGACATGGAGACTGATGATCTCTTCCCTCGGCATTTCATTAAGGCGCTTGATCCGCCAACGAACTACGTCGGCTCTAGACGTGTGTTTTGGGAGCAGGGGGATCTAAGGCAGCCTATGGTTAGGGTAGTTGATGACTACCGCTCTATTCTGCCGCTCGCCCATAAGGCTCACGAACTCCCCTCAACTCTACCTGCCTCGCTCCTGAAGGCCACCCGGGTGTTCTGCCTGACTCGCGCGGTTCGCATCGTCCGGGATCAGGGCAGCAAGCATTGTTCGATGATGGTGAACGTGAGCCGATTCAACGCCGTGCAAGACGTCGTTCACGGACTCCTCTACGAGTATCTGACGTTGGTTCGCGAGGCAGTCACGGTTCACGCCGGCCTGCCAGGCGGCGGAACGGATCCGGTTATGCAAGAACTCCGCGACACGTTCGAGGAAGAGTTCGGAGGCTTAGATGTAGAATACGACGACGTCCTGCCCGTCCTACTGGAGGCTGTATCGAGCATCCAGACCCGCGTCATCAACATGCGGGGCGGTCTGCTCGACTACTCCGCGCACCGCGAACATGGCTTGCACGTGATCGCCGTTGGCGGCCTAGCTCTTTCACGCGGGCTGACGCTCGAAGGGCTGACGGTGTCGTATATTTTGCGCAACACGGCCGCCAGCGACACACTGATGCAGATGGCGCGCTGGTTCGGCTACCGCCCGGGTTACGAGGAGATCTGCCGACTCTACCTGCCTAAGGTATCCCTTGACCACTACGAGGACGTTGACGCCGCAACAGAGGAGCTTCGCCTCGAGGTGAAACGCATGGAGCGGCTGCGGATGACCCCGGCCGACTTTGGCCTCAAGGTGAGACAGAGCCAGCTTGCCATCCGCGTAACGGCGGCGAACAAGATGCGCACGGCAACGGTCATGACGATTGCACAGGACTACAGCGCGCGACACGTCGAGGGACATGCGCTGGTCAACAGCGCCGAGGTTAACTCTCGTAACGAGCAGCTTGCCGCATTGCTCTTCGATGCGATCGGGGAGCCGCAGTCAGTTCCAGGAGGCCTCCTCTGGAGCAAGGTGTCCGCAGCGCCTGTTATGGAGTTGCTGCGCGCCTTTGAGTGCTCACCCGTACAGTCCGATCTCAGCCGAATTAGCGACACCTCGCTGCTTGTCGACTACCTCTCGGACCGCCTCCGCGGTGAACTTGCAGAATGGGACGTTGCGATCCCGCAATTGCGCAGCGGATTGCCAACTAAGGTGGCGGGTGTCCAAGTGCGATTGCGGCACCGAGGTGCGGGGCGTGTTGAGAACGGGACCTATCGCGTCAACGGCCAGAAGAACCGCGTCGCCGACAAACCTGACGCCTCGCTCGGCATGACGGACGAGGAGCGGCTACGCGTTCCCGAAATCGTCGCTAAAGACGAGATGGGCGTCGAGCGCGCCACTTGCGCCGCGCGGTCTCGCCCGCTTCTCCTCGTGCATATGTTTAACGCAGAGCTATCGACCGACAGCGAGTCAGATGCCCCACTGGAGATAAAAACGCCGGTCGTTACAATTTCCGTAGCGCTACCCGGTTCAACCCAGCCCGCTAAGACCCGGGTATATCAAGTGAACGCCGTCTATCGGCGACAGCTCGAACTGTTCGCCGCCCAAGAGGCGGCAGAGGAGGATGACGACGGCGAAGCAATCAACGGTGACGACAATGCTTGATAACTGGGAGGCAATCCCCGCACCGCGCGGTTCTACAATTCTCAATATCTTGCGGGCTGACGCCACACACCCGATGGACTTCAGAATTGGACGTGATGCGGCAGGCCGCTTTGCCTTTCAGCTCGATGCCGAGGGCACAGCACCGGATGCCAGTAGCGTCGAGTCCCCGGCAGGAATGGACGTCGTTTTCGATGAAGTAGATGACGGGGTTTTACGACTGACACTCCTTCTGCACGTTCCCGAGGACTTCGCAATCTTCCGGGTGCTGTGCGGTGACCTGCTAGAAGTGACTCGCCCGCTCGGCGCTAACGAGACCGGTAAAGCCATGCGGATGCTGCTCGGCCGTCTCGGACATTGGCAGCAGGTATTGGCACGACGCCGCTCTGGGCGCCTCTCCCGGCAGGAGGAAATTGGTCTGCTTGGCGAACTACTGTTCCTACGCGATGTCCTTTTGATCCGAATGGGGCTCGCGACAGCGATTGGCGCATGGCGCGGCCCGTACGGAGATGAGCAGGACTTCGCACTCCCGTCAGCGATTGTGGAAGTTAAGACCCAAGGCGCGAGTTCCGACGCCCGCTTAATGGTCTCCTCAGAGGATCAGCTGGACACATCGAGCGGGCCGATCTTCTTATGTCGCCAGCGCATCGCTATGGCACCCGCAAGCGCTGGAGAAAGTCTTGATCTATTAGTTCTTCAGTTCCTCACCGCGACAGCTGACCTGCCGGCAGCTAACGCTCGGTTCCGCATAGGACTCGACGCGGCAGGATGGACGGATGGAGCTGGATACAACCAGTGCTGGTCGCTCACTGATCGGACGTTCTTCTGCATCAGCGACGGCTTCCCGCGCATCGTGCCCACGGACCTACTACCCGGCGTGTCACGCGTTCGCTACCAAGTGTCGATTGCTGACTGTCTTCCCTTCAGCGTCAACGAGGCCGAGGTGTTCGCGTAATGGGCTCGCTCGACGAAATTTTTGAAGACTTTCGCAACGAGCTGCTGCTTGAGGCGGACGCTTCTGGCGATTTGCAAGCGGACGCCTTCTTCAACCTTTACGCCGCAGTCGCATCCGAAGCCGGCGAAGTGATCGACCTTGAGCACACGCCCGCTAGGCGGGAAGGCGGTCGCAACGCTTGGCAGGTCGATGGCTTCGCGATCGACGTCGATCGAGGCACTCTCTACGTCGCTATCTGCGATTTCCGCTCTGATCCAAAACTACAGACGCTGAACGCGGGGCAAATTGATTCGATCTTGCGCCGCGTGCGCAACTTCATCGTTCAGGCGTCAGATCCCACCTTCATCAACGAGCTTGAGGATACCGGAGCTGCATTCCGAGCTGCCTATCCCATTTTCAGTCAGCCAGGCGCGATCAGGCGCGTGCGCATCGTAATTTTCTCGAACGCTCGCATGTCCACGAAGCGGGCCCCACAGGCGGCCGAGGAGATCATGGGGCGACCGGTCACCTATAGCGTATTCGATTTCGGCCGCTATGCGGAGGCGACCTCCGCCCGCTCGGCGCCACAGCCAATCGAAGTCAACTTCTTAGAGATCGGGGCGGAGCCGGTACCATGCCTTCTCGCATCCTTAGGAGACGACTACGTATCCTACTTGGTAGCACTTCCGGGGCAGCTACTCGCTGACATCTATGGCCTCTACGGGGCCCGGCTCCTTGAACAGAACGTCCGCACCTTCCTTCAAGCCAAGACAAAAGTTAATCGTGGCATAATTGACACCTTGCGCGACAGCCCTGAAATGTTCTTTGCGTTCAACAACGGCCTAACCGCCACCGCGTCAGCGGTTACCACGACGCGCCGAGAGGACGGGCAGCTCGCCATCTCTAGCGTACGCGATCTCCAAATCGTGAATGGCGGGCAGACCACGGCCTCGATCCTATACGCCAAAGATAGGTCGCGAGCAGATCTCGCCGGCGTCCACGTTCAAATGAAACTGTCGGTGGTCGATCCAGCGCTGGTTGAGGAACTGGTTCCGAGAATATCCCGTTATGCGAATACACAGAATCGCATCAGCGAAGCCGACTTCTTTTCTAGCCACCCATTTCATGTCGCAATGGAGCAGATTTCACGCCGGCTTGGCGCGCCGCCCAAGCCTGGTGCGCTGTCCGGATCGAAGTGGTTTTACGAGCGCGCGCGCGGGCAGTATCGAGACGCCATCGCCTACGCCACGCCTGCACAAAAGCGGAAACACGAACTAGAGTTCCCGCGCCCACAGCTGATCGACAAGACCGACCTAGCAAAGTTTGAAACAACCTTCGAGCCGCGACCGGACATCGTCTCCCGAGGAGCTCAAAAGTGTTTTATTCACTTCGCGGCGAGGACCGCGGAACGTTGGCGCATCGCACAGGCGGGATATAACGAGGTCTGGTACCGCAATGCCTGCGCCCGAGCGCTCGTGTTCCGCTGGACGGATCGTTCCATTGGTGCGTCTCAGTGGTACGCCGATGATCGCGGATACAAGTCGCAAACGGTGGCATACACTTTGTCTTGGCTCGTCGAACGCGCGGTCAAAGCAGGATGGGCAGGTCTAAACCTACACCCAGCATGGACGTCGCAAGACGTTCCCGAGGAACTCGCACAGGCAATTGAGCGATTGGCGCCACAGGTGGCTCTTGCAATACGGGACGCGCCAACCAGCACTCGCAATGTCGGCGAATACTGCAAATCGGAAATATGCTGGGAGCGATTAGCGAAGATCGATTTCGATGTGCCTGACCTGCCCGAGCACCTATTGCTAGGCAAGGAAGAAGCGCGAGAGGAAGGAAAGGCGGCATCGGCCGTGCAGCGGATCGACTACGAAGTCGGTTTCGACACCCTGCTCGTCCAGCTGACGGGGAAAGCAGAACTAATTCGTGCCGTTGCGGCGAAGCGCCAGCTACTATCGCCAAAGTCCAGTGGCGCGTTACAGAAGATCGCTCGCTCGCAGTTCGCAATCTCCCCGTCAGAGCGCAAGGCGCTCCAGAATCTGTTCGAGCGGCTCGACGAGGCGGGCGCTCCAGTTACGGCATTGTGACGAGCATAGTGGTATCGGTTGTTGATCAGCCGATCTCAAGGGTGACACGGTCTGAGCGCAGCCATTCGGTCAACTCGACGACGGTGTCGTCCACCTTTATCTTCTTCAGGGCACACTCCCAAACAGTTGCGGCCCGCCAGCCGAGATCGAGAAGGGCGTCGTGGTTACGCTTATCACGCGCGACGTTGCCCGCGAACTTTGTAGCCCAGAAGTCCGGCCGGGTTCCCGGGTTCGTCGCGTATCTGCAATCGACGTGCCGGTGCCAGAAGCAGCCATGCACCAGTACAGCAGCACGCCATCGGGGCAGCACGACGTCTGGCTTTCCAGGCAACTCAGCGACGTGCAACCTGAAGCGGAAGCCAGCGCGGTGCAACGCGCGTCTCAACGCAACCTCCGGCGCAGTGTCGCGTCCGCGAATACCGGCCATCATTCGCGATCTCGTGGCAACATCGACGACATCAGCCATGCGAAAGGTGTTTCCTCAGCGGGTCCGACCTGGCAAGGCCCAATCAGACATGAAACGATCCAATAAATGACCCGCCCTTACAAGGTTCTTGATGTCTTTGCAGGTCCAGGCGGGCTGGCAGAGGGCTTTGCGGCGGTCCGTCGCGACGGGCGGCGCGTTTTCGATGTTGCGCTGTCGGTGGAGAAGGATGCGGCCGCCTTCAGTACCCTCCGGCTTCGCAGCTTCCTTCGGCGGTTCGACCGCAGTCCCGACAGCTATTATGACCTGCTTGCTGGCCTCATAACCGTTGAGGAACTCGCCTGCCGCTATCCGGTGGAATGGGAGGCAGCTTGCGCGGAAACGCTTCATTTGGAACTGGCGGTCGAGGGTGCGGATGCCATCATTGACCCCTTGGTCGATGCGATGAGAGCATCGGCGAACGGACATGTAGTGATGATAGGAGGCCCGCCGTGCCAAGCGTACTCGCTGGCGGGTCGCGCACGAAACAGGGGGAACGCGGACTACGTTGCCGGAAAGGACCACCGTCATTTCCTCTACCGGGAGTACGTACGGCTCCTCGGCCGACTGCGACCAGCCGCATTCGTGATGGAGAATGTAAAAGGCTTCCTTTCCTCTAGTATAGAGGGCGAACTCATCTTTGAGCAGGTCCTGCGGGATCTAACCGGTGGGGAAGTTGACTACGTCGTCGTGCCGCTTGCGCCGGAAACCCGGAAGGGCGGCTCTCGCTACATAGTACACGCGGAACGATACGGCGTGCCGCAGAGGCGCCATCGCGTGATACTTGTCGGGTTTCGACGCGACCTGGTGTCGGACGAGTCCATTTTGGTGGAACAGCTTACTGGTGCATTCGTCCCTCGCGATGTGCCCTCGCTGCGCACAACGATTGGCAAGATGCCGCCTCTCCGCAGTGGAATTAGCGCAGCGTTGGGCGATGGAGTGACTTGGCGCGATACGGTGTCAAGGGCACTTCTTGACGCAGCCGATGCCGCGTTCGCTGAGGAGGACGAGGATTTGGACAGCGTTGCAGCTCAACTTGGAGAAACTGCGGCGGCTGTTGCCTCTTCTCCGGTACCGCCAAGGTCGTCGACCGGCCTCGCACCCATTGACGACATGGGACTGTCGGCATGGCTGATCGACCCGCGCATGACGACCTTACCTAACCATGAGAGTCGTGGTCACATGGCGTCCGACCTTTCACGCTACGGATTCGCGGCCTGCTATGCAGCAACGTTCGGCAGGACCCCCAAGGCACGTGATTTTCCCGCCGCTCTTGCTCCGGCGCACGGCAATTGGGCCTCTGGGAAGTTCAACGATCGATTTCGTGTGCAGCTGTGGAACGAGCCAGCGACGACCATAACAAGCCACATATCTAAGGATGGCCACTATTTTATCCATCCCGATCCCGCTCAGTGCCGAAGCCTGACTGTTCGAGAAGCCGCGCGGCTTCAGACGTTCCCCGACGACTATCTCTTTCTTGGAAACCGGACCCAACAATACACACAGGTGGGAAACGCAGTTCCACCGCTATTGGCCACTCAGATAGCCGAGGCGATTGCGAGCGTTCTGGAAGTCTCGGCCCCGGGGAATCGAACAATTGGAGAGGCCGTGCCGGCGCAACACCGTTATCCCGATACACCTGAGGCAGTCGACGATCCGGGTAATTGACGCATCCGAAGATCAGCTCGACCACGCGTTACAAGGAACGACTGCCTCAAAGCGGCTCGTTATCTGCGAATACCGTTCGGCCAGCTGATTAAGCGTCTTGACTGGATAGATGGGCGTGATGGGCGCGAAACTTCCGGTCCTATTTACCATGGCCTGTCCCCAACGCAGGCCAAGTTCAGCGCTCTCAAATCCCCGCCTTCGCAGACCCGAGCACGAGCATGCCGCTTTGCCGTGCCAGTCGCCCGCCCTTGATGGCAGAGGCTATCACGTCTGCCAGCAGGTCGCGCAACTGTAAGCGTGGCCGGCAGGCCGCGGACTATGCAGCTTGTGCTACCGGCTTCGCAGGCTGTTGGGCCCAGTTCCAGGGCATGAGGTCGTCCCATCGCGCCGCTGGCCAATCAGCTGCGA
>NZ_JAXOJN010000006.1:0-301212 GCF_036663715.1 Sphingomonas arabinosi | reverse complement strand
ACCAGGACACCGGACCAGGTATACTTCGACCAGCCGCTTCTCGCAGCGGCATGATCAACCAGCGGCGATCCACTTATCCAGACCGCGAGCCTGTTCAGACAACCGGGGCCACCTCTGTTGAGTAGGTCGCGTACGGTGAAAGGCCACGGCGTGCGAACTCTGCCTCGATCGGCGCCAACAAGGACTCGGGGCCATCCTCAATCGCCTGGAAATAGATCGTCTGCATCTCGCATGGGCGGATGTCAGGAAGGATCTCAGCAATCAGATGATGTGTCTGACTGAAGGGCTGTGCGCCGTTGCGCATCGACTCGGGTGCGTGTTCCATCCGCTGAGCATAGCGGAACAGATAGGGAACGCAATCACGCCTGAAGGCGGTCGTTCGCGTCAGACATCGTGGTGTCTGGTCCCCCAAAAATTCACGTGTCGATCTGAACGTATTTGATCGACGTCCAAGGGACGAAGGTAACGGCGTTGTTGAAGGTCGTCAGAACACCGAGTTCGTCAGCCGTGTGCAGCGTCATTTTCACTCCACCGCCGATGTTAAGCGAGAGCGTCACCGGTAAATTACCCGCTGCGGCCATCGCTGCCTGTTGAAGTCGCTCGAGCATTATCCTCTCCCGGTTGGTCACCCGAGTTGGGCTTAAATGCAGTAAGCGGCAACCCCATCGCTGTGGCCGACGTGCACGTCTAGGAACAGAGTGTCTGGTTCCGTTGACGCATTCGCTTGACGCCTCTGATTTTGGGTGTTTCAACCAGCACGTGATAAACGTCGTCGGAGGCAGCCCGCTTCCGGAGACGTTTTCCTGTGACCAGCGCAACCGAGTTTCAAACCGACGTCGACAAGGTCGTCACGAATTTCGATCGCTTGGATCAGTACGTCAATTCGAATGGCGACGTGCAGACCGACGTCGGACCGGTGCCGTCGTTCCCGAAGTTGCTGCGGCAGTACGGCGACGTGGGTGTGGCGCGGGATGTAGCCGTAGATGCCCGCGATGACGCAGTTAGCGCACGCAACGACGCCGTGGATGCCGCTGATCGATCTGTGATTGCAGTATCGGCGACTCTGGGGGGTGGTCCCGCAATACAGGGTGGCCCAGAGGTTGGGTTTGCGAGTAACGTATCCCCCTTGTCGCCCCTGACGTGGGTGCATCCGGAGCCAGTACCGCGGGTAGGTGTGCTGCGGACGTTCACCAGCTTTGTGAAGCGGGCAGGCGCGATACGGCTAGGGTTCATTGACGACGCTGGCAACGTGGTGTTCTCGCGCGTGGTGACCTTCGCAGGCACCGGGAAGCAGACGGTTGCCGTAGCCCCCGGCGCAGTCCGTGCGGGCTGGCGCGTTTGCATCCTGGGTGATGCCAGCAACTCTGCCGAAGGTTCGGGCGCGCAGCTTGGCTATATGGCGTTCGGCACCGCATTGAGCGGCCCCGCTATTGCCGCAGACGGAACGGTCGTAACCGGCTTGAGCGTTTACATCGGCGCGACCATCGCGCTCGCGTACGACTTGGACGCCGCGGACTCGACGATCGCGCAGCGGAACCTCACCGCCAAACGTATCCCCATCTATGCCAGCACGCTCCAGTCGTATCCTGCTGCATGGGTAGAGAGCGGCACTTCACCCTGGTCGTTTGGCGCGGGTGGGATGACGTCGCCTGCTACCGGGCAAGGCTGGGGCTCCCTGATGCAGACCAACTGGTGGACCCGGCTGGAACGGCGCCTCACCCGTCTGACGCTCAGCGGCATGACCGATGCGACGATTGTGTCGCCTGCGTGGCGAGCTCCGGATCAGGGGGCACCGCTCTACGAGGGCAATGGCCGTGGTCCGTCGCTGTGCACGCTGAATTGGGTCAACCGCACCCTTGCCATCAAGATCCAGCCGAACGGCAACAGCGACCCCGGCAACGTCTATAGCGTGCCGCTATCAGCCGGGCATGTCGCGGCGAACCCGCAGCTACTGGAATGGGAGTGGCGTGTTCGCGATCAGATCCTGACGGTGACGGACATCTACTCCGGAGCGGTCACGACGCTCGCCAACCCTGTGACTGGCACTGCGACCAACACGGACCTGCCCGGCGGTAACATGAACGACGCGCTGGCCTTCTACGCTGTCGCCGGTCGGTTCACAGTCTCGCGCGCCGAAGTGCTTTACAACCGCCCCGCTCCGAAGGTGTTGGCGATCGGCGACAGCATCACGCAGGGCGATCAGCAGCTTGCGGCAAAAGTCTGGTCACGGATGTTGGACGAAGAACTAGACGGCGCTGTCGCAGTCTCTGCCATGGGCGGTGGTCGGATGCGAGGCGCGTGGCACACGTCTCGCGCTGAGATCGCGGCTTTAAAGCCTGCATGGCTTATCGTGGCTGTCGGGACGAACAACGGAGACAACGATCTCGAGACGACGCAGGCCTATCTCGGTTCGATCATCCGCCGCGCCAAAAGCCAGGGTACCAAAGTCATCCTGACCACGATCCTGAACACGGCCTATGGCAACGGCTTCGGGAGCTACAACGCGCAGAATGGCGTGATGAATGCGCTTGCCGCTGCCGACCCGGACAACGTGTTCGTGTGGCGCTGGAACCGCGCGCTCAGCATCAGTGGGCAAGGTGCAGCGGCTGATGCTTCCAAGTTCCACGGTGACCTCGTGCACCCGAACGACGCGGGCAATCTGGCGCTCTTGGCACAGCTTCACGCTGACGTTCCGCAGCTTTTCGATTGAGGAATACGGCATGACGATCCTCGACATCGACCCGGTAACCAATCAGCTTTTTTAAGCGCCGCGGTCAGAGCGCGAACGACGCCCTCGACGCGGCGCTATCGGGCAAGCCCGTCATTACCCCCGACATCGCTTCGGCTTTGCGCAAGCTCAACAAGATCGACTGACTAACGGCCCGCCTCCACAGGGCGGCAAAGACGGGCCGGCCAGTCACTTTCCGGGCATCTGGCCTACTACGAACGAAATAGCCGGCTGGAGGTTCAACGGTAACGGCCCGCCTCAAACGCCGTTTGAACGCGAAGCGGGCCGACTGGAGCTCTGGAGATATCACCAGCAGGCCTCGAACCGTCCGCTGATCAATTAGGTCCGACTTGGAAGGAAGATTCTATGACGACGGCAGAAAAGCCGGCGACCGCCCCCGCGCGCCCGGCGCACGGGACGGAGCCATATGCCCACGGAACATCACCGATGGCCCGTGGGCATATGCCGTAAGGTTAGGCGATGACGAAGACGTCTGCGGCGATGTAGTTGACTTCGGGCGTTCCGAGCCAGGCCCCGCCAGTAAACATGCCGGCATCACCATGGCCGGCGGTGTCAGTAACGAATGCCGCAGCAAGTGCGGGGGTAGCGGTCCCCACATCTGCCGGCGCTATGGCAGATGCAGTCACAGCAAGGACCGATGTCCCGGCATCGAGCGCGCGGCCTTCCGCATAGCCGTACAGGACGTAGTGGCGAGCGAGTGCTTCCTGATCGGTGCCAAACGCTGCCGTCAGGTCAGCGTTGGCCGCTGCGTAAGCAAGGGCATCGAAGCTGGTAGTCCTGTTCTCAGCTGCACCGAATTGAATGAAGTGCTGTGCTGCCGCCGTCTCGTTTGCGCCAAACGCCTGAATGAGATCGCTATAGGAAGCAAGATAGGCCCAGCCATCGAAGCTAACGTCACGGTTCTCCGTAGCACCGAACTGGATAAAATGCTGCGCACCTGCGGTTGCATCAGTGCCTAAGGCTTGGCGAAGATCGCTATACGACGCGATGTAGTCGAGCGCGTTAAACGACAATGCGCGACCCTCTGAGAAGCCGTACTGAAGGAAATGCTCCTTGCCTGATGTTGCATTCGTGCCGAAGGCAGCACGCAGATCACTGTAGCCGGCGATATAGCTTAGCCCGTCGAACGCGGCGGTGCCCGTCAGTACGCTCGACCAGGATTGGATCGCTGTGGTGCCAAAAGTCCCCTGCTCGATCCCCGTTACGTCGGTTGCTCCACGCGCCGTTACAAGGAAAGTGTGATCGCTGGCCGAGAGCAGTGAATAGTCAGACCAGAATCCACCGAGGATCAGATTGTCTGCCCCGAGACCGCCGGCGATCTTGTCAAAGCCTGTACCGGGCTGGATCGCGGCACTTCCGTTTAACCCCGTTCCAAATAAATTGAATGTCTCGCTCCGATCTGTTCCGACCAAGACATCATTACCAGCAGTACCATTATAAATAATTTGAACCGCCTCAGGCTGCTTTTCGGTATACGCTCTTATATAGTCTACTTTCATTCTCATAGCGGGGCCATTTACGTCAGCACCTTGCTCTACTGCCAGATTAGCTAACATATACATAGGCGTATGCATATCTGAGGGCGTAACTTTAGTAGCCGTTAATTGGCCGTCCAGGTAGAATGACAATGTTTCTTCAGTCCACATCAAGCCATAGGTATGAAAACCATCAACTGTCGCAGTCTCTGCGTAACTCTGCGTAGAAGAGTAGTCCTGCTTATCAAGATCCGTTGTGTGTATGGCACTGTAGACACCACGATCCCATGCGCCGTAGTGTTCCACGACGTCGACTTCTTGCCACAAGTCCGTATCAAGCGGATTCTTTGTTTGGACCGTTGGCATCAGCCAAAACGCGTCCCATGCGCCTTTCGTCCCAGACAAATCCGCGCGCATTTCGAAATAGCCGTATTTTTGAACAAAGCCACCTTGAGTCGTAATCAGTCCCGACTCCCAACTGCCGGGGTAACCCGATGGCGTTTTATCCGGAACTGCCGTAATCGTCAGAATACCATCGTTGACTTCAAATGGATCAAAACCAGAGGCAGGATCGACGAACGAAGACTTTCCAAAACCAATGTCGGAGTTATCATCGAATCGCCACTCTTGACGGATGTCCGACCATGTTGTGTTTAAGCCGGTCTGAGAAATACTTCGGTTATCGAACTCATCCGCAAAGGTGAGAACGTAGCCTATCAAGTCGACCATGAATTATCACTCCCGCTCGGGGAGGTGATACATTCAACATATTAATATCTGATAATCGTGGCTTTGGAAAAGTGGCGACCGCCTAAAGCGGCGTCAACGCCTGTCTTGCCGCCACAGCCACTCCCAAAACGCCGTCTTCCGCGATGCGCCGGCATCTGCCCAAGGCGTTCGACCCTCACATGCTCCGTTCAGCTCACCTACATGTCCGCCGCGACGTGCTCGATCACCGCGTCTTCATCGTTGCTCGTGCATAGTCGACACCGCCCAGCCATATCGAATCGTTGCAAGTTTGTTCCTGTTGCGTTCCATAGGGAGATGCACCGGCAAACACGGATCACGGTCGACTTGGCGGTCCAGATCCTGCGGGATACCCTGGCTGAAACGTCGAACGGTCGCGTCGACACAGTGCCGGTTCGCTTGGCTCTGCGCTGCCTATGGGCCTACTGCCCTGAGCGCTGGCCGCTCGTCATGTTCTGGGAGGGCGCGCAACAGGATAACGAGATTGGCCGCAGCCAGAGCGTGACGGCATCGTTCAACGGGATCGTGCGGCAGCTGCGCCGGTCGGGCGTCTATTCGGAAACGAGTGGGTGAACTCCTCCGAAATTAGATATGACATTTTGGTGACTAATGATATGGTTACCACGAACACGGCACACCAAAGCGCCGGTTCGAGAGGATTGACGTGATGCTTGTCGGCTTGCTCACCGCTTGGGTTGTAGGGTCTGTCGCATTCGGCCTGACATTGGGCTTCGTCGCACATAAGGCAAAACGACTGCGTCCCTGGTAAGGTGCAAGCCTGATTAAGCTTTCCCGATGTTAGCGTTTGGTATCGTCGTCCTGGCAATCTGGGGTGGATCGGCAGTTCTTTTTGTCTTGGCAGTGGTCGGTTCGAAGCTGAGCCGCAGAATCGACCGGTGGTTTAACGGCGGCGAATATTAGTTCCGTAGCAGTTGTTGAGGCATTGTGTCCGCGATCGCGGCAACCGGGTTCGCTACTCTCCGCCAGTTGCGGGCCGCGGCCATGTCATCCAGGACCTCCTATAGCTGCGTGGTGATGTAGGCGATCGTGGACGAACTTACCACCTGCCATCGCAGGTCAACCTCAATCGGGCTTCTTCCTAAAACGGTCCGTTATGATCATGCCGACTAAAACTATAGTGAAGCACAATATGGTGATCGTTAAGCTGCTCATAGCTCGAGGTAACAGCGCTTGGCTGCACCGCGCAATGCCGCTGCGGTCGTCTAGGGCCAGACCCGTCCCTCAATCGCGAACTTCATCGCAACGATGGCGGCTGTGACAACAACGAGATCCAACAGCATCGACGGTAGTGAGACCCGCAGCCCAAACGCAGGCCGGAGCGCTAACTGATAGGCCGCCACGATCCCGGCAAATATCAGGATCTGCCAACGGGTCTCGAAATGCTGAAACATGAACCTGCTAAGCAGGCCGGCGGCAGCCAGCAGGAGGGCAGCTCGTATGAAGTGGGATGTGAACATTCCGTCGCGGTAGGCGTGGCACTTTTCTAAGGCCAGTGGCGGTCGTGCATTTTTTGCCGCCACCCCAGCCGCAGAAGCCATTCGTGCCCTGACTCGGGAAACTCAGAGTGGACGGCAGGGATCATGGACGAGCTTGCCACCTCCACAGTTGGCCTGGGCTTCCCTCGTTCGTGGCCGCTTCCAAACCATGCAACCCGGACCTAGCGGCCGCAACGGCGGGAGCGTGACGGCCTGATATCCATGAACCAGTCGGCCGATCCATTTCGGTAACCCGAGAAAGACTGAAGCCCGTCAGCATTGGTAAGCAGACACGCCTCCGCACCGAGAAGGTCTTGGTAACCTTTGCGTCTTAGGCTCTGACCAAAGGAAATCGCAGCATGCTTATAGCTCTTACGATTTTCGTCGCCTGGATTGTTGGCAACGCTTTCCTGATGCTTGGCCTCTACCTCGCTGCCGGTGGTATGGCTGACCTGCGGAGGCTCAATCGCTTCGGCGAACGCCGCGCGAGACAGCGGACCGCCGACTAGAACAGAATCGCTGGCGCCGACAGCTAGGCATTAAAAGACGCCAACCCACAACTTAAAGGTAGCGAGCGGGACAGGTTGGCGGAATGATCGGGGAGGCGTTGCTCTGCGAACCAAACGGATCGTAAGACTGAAGCGTCAGCGGCAGTTGAGTGTACCCCGCACCGGAAGCGAATGCCTCGAGTGCCTGATACCATGGCGCTGCCAATTCTGGTGAAGTATCCCGCCCGCTCCGTGTGACACCGCAGATGCCGCGGGCGGGATACCGAGCGTCTACCGGCTTGGGTCGGCGGGCAAGGGGCGCGTAAGGCGGAAGTCTCGATTCGGCACCTTGCGCTGCCGCTTTGACGCGTTTCCGAGCCTGCCACCTCACCAGCAGATGCGCCCAGCGACCCGCCTTCTACCCCGACGACGACGGCCCCGAATTCGGTTCATCAAATGTAGCGTCAGCCGATTCTAAAACACGAGTTTCGCGACGATGGCCCAGACCAGAATGGACATCAGCAACGCAATCAAAACGCCGCGCGCAGCTTTGATTTGCCTGCTTTTGTCGAGTATCTGCCGCTGAGCTTCTACGAAGTTGAATCGTACTCTCGTTCGAACATTCGCCCGCTTACCTGCCCGCGCTGTCGCCGCTTTTGCGCCTGCGACGATTCGCCCCTTCGAAATACGGGGTGCCATGCTTGTCCTCTCGAGTAGCTAACCTCCGCTAGACGGGTAAGCTGTTCGATCAGTTCCCTTGCGTGCCTTCCTTCCTGTGCCCACACGTTCGCGCCGCTGAATCTGACGGGAACCAATCGACCTGCGCAGAACTTTAGTCTGCCAGAACGAACGACAGGGATTAAAACATGAAGAAGGCATTTGTTATCGCGATGGCAGCTGGGCTTGTCTCGCTGTCGGCTTGCAACTCCAGCCCACGCGAACAGACGGCCGATAACATCGAGTCCAACACCGAGGCTGTCGCAGATAACCTCGAAGACGCTGCGGACAACGTGAGCAACGACGCGGCCGAAGCGAGCCTTGAGAACAAGGCGGATGCCGTCCGTGCAACCGGTCAGAACCAGGCCGAGGATATGCGGACGAACGATCCCGACACTAACCTGTCGAACGGTATCTGATTTCACGAGACAGAACGAGCCGCTCCCAAGCACAGCTCGAACTGGAAGGGCGCCCGGGGAAACTTGGGCGCCCTTTTCGTATTTGGCGTATTGTCACGACGCGTGCCAATCGCCGCAGGCAGTATTCGACGGGGTCGCTTGAAGCTGGGCTGCCGACACCTCGGACGCTGTGATCATCTAATCCGTTCGCCGATTACGTGACAGAACGCGACCTCAACGGCACCATACACCCCGCCGGCGACCATCGCAGCCATGATGCGGTTGACCATCGCCCCCGTTTCCCCGCGGTCGTCGACTTGCATGCAATGGGCAAGGAACTCGTTCGCGTATTCCCGCCCCATTGTGCAAGCATGGCCGTAGTCGTCAGGCCGTTCAGGCGTCCACCAGCAGCGCGTCGCGTCGTTCCAGGTTACAAAGGTAAGGTCGGCGAACGAGTTGGTCTTAATCATGAGCGGATCTCCGTTTCGAGTCGCTGTAAAATGCTGCAATCGTTCCGTGTAATCAACGCACTTCTTAGTTGAAAGTGTACTATAAACTCGCAGTCGAAATCACTGAGATGATTTCCCCGTCTACATTGCTGACTGACGTCGAACTTGCCTCGGGCAGTACTTTATCAGTTGCATGTAAACCGAATGAGTGGTGAACAGAGCTTCGTCATCCGGAACTTCATCACCACTCGATTCGGCTGATATGCGGGCTATCTGGCTACTGCATAACGCAAGTCAAAACCCCGGCTTTGCAACCGGGTAACGCAGGGGGAGTTGTATATGGGCGGATGCGCGAAATTTATTGTGATCGGCGCCGGCTTAGTGATCGCCTTTATTGCATATGCCCTGATGTCGGGACCGGCAAAGGTCACTGCGGAAGATTACCGAACCGGGGTACACTGCTTAGGGGGGTTTGACGGGGCACTGCCAGTCTTCAGGGATGCAGTGAAAAACAGCCTCCGCGATCCCGATTCGTTTGATCTGATCGACACCACGATCACGCCGTTGAACGCCGCGAATACGCATACTGTCTCAATGACATACCGAGCGCGCAACGGCTTTGGTGGACTGGATGTGGAAACCGACAGGGCACGTGTCAGTGCCGATTGCGCAGTCCTGGAAACGCTCGACTAATCGTTGATCAGTTCAGCCGAATGCCGCGATCTCTGCGGCCGTTGGTTCCACCGCAATGGGATACTCCCCCGCCAACAGTTCCAGACGCTCGGCAGCCGTCACCGGCATGAACACCGACCTTGGCGAGACCGACCTCACACCGTCCTTCACCACGCTACCACGAACCGATTCCTTGGGATTGTAGAGGATCTGCCCGGTCGCCTTCAGAGGCTTCAGCCCAGCTTGTTGCACTCGCGCGGGCGCCGTGAACGCAGCCCCGTGGCGGAAGATCTGTTCATACTCGGACATCTCAGACGCCTCCTACACACTCTAAAACGAAGGGCGCCTGCGGTGGAGTGAAGCCGCAGGCGACCAACTGGTTTAGGCGAACTCGGCCTGCTGGTTAGCAAACAGCGAGAGTTCGGCCATCGTAGGCTCCTCTGCGGGTGGATACTGACCCTGCAGAAGCTCTAGGCGCGCCGCCGCGTTCGGCGGGACGAACATCGATCCAGGCACTGCGGTCTTCTGCGCGCCGTATGTGATCGAATTGATGGCCTTCAGGGGAACGATGCCGGCTTCCTGGATCACGGGGTCTGGCAGCGCGCCGCTCGGCGACAGGTTCGGCTTGCCGTCGGGAAGTCGCTTGCGATCAACATCGAGGGTGTCATTTCCGGTGGGGCGTGGTTTGGCGTTGGCCATGTTCATTGTCCTGACTGTTTAGTCCTACATCCCGCAAGTATGTGGGCCAGCGACAACTGCACCAACCCACATACAGTGCAGGACGATTCACCTATAGCCGAAATCAATAGATTCCCGTAATTTTGGAAGTCTTCATTCACCAAATACAACAGCGAGTTGATTAACGGTACCTGGGGGCCGGAAATTCGGTAACCCATTACGGGTGTGGTACTTACGGCTTGTCATTTGCAGAGCGGGAGTGTCGCAACTTGTCAAACATCATAACCCTCAAGCAGCTTTCCGAAGTCATTGAACGCAACCCAACAGCACTGGCGGTCGTGGCGAACATGCCGCGCATCGAAATCGACGACGTGGCATACGCAATTTCGAGAATGGCAATCGATACGGATGTCGCGCGCGACCTTGTTGCGACCGCTACTGGTCGCCCCTTAGCCGATGTTCCAAGGGGCATTCTAATGTGCGTTCAAGCCGCAATAATCGCTGCGCGGGCGATCGAAGCGCATGGCCCACAGAGTATTGCGGGTGTCTTAATCGCCGCGGTCGCCCCGGGCTTCGGCAACGAAGTGGGCAGCATCCAGTGAGCACACTTGCGAAGCCTGAGGGCACGCCCGTCGCCGAAGCTGCTTCGAATTCGGCTCACGATTATTCCGCTTTTGCGGGGACACTTTGCGCATCCATTCAAAAAGCTTCTCAGAGCGCCCGGTCGCCTTCAGTCTCCCCGCGCGAAACTCTTGCCCTGGCGGTTCTTAATGCATTCGCCCCAGACGTTGATGGTGACACGGGAAGCAGCCAATGAGCGCCCGCCCCAAAGTCGACAGCGTCCTCGTAATCCGAGCTCGCGACGACGCGACCAAGGCCGTCACCGCGATCGGCAGCGCGCTCGAGCAGTTGATCGGCACCCAGAAGCGTGTCGCATCCGGCAGCGAAACCGCGGCGACCGGGATGCAGCAGATCCTCGGCGTCCTGGCGTCACTGGACAAGGCATACTCAAAAACCGCACAGGCGGGCGACGCGGGTGCGGAAGCCCTCGAGAGGCAGAACCGTGCCATCGCTGCCAGCAAGCAGCAGTACGCGTCACTGGAAGCCCAGCAGCGTGGCGCCGCGCGTGCGGCCGACCAGTTGCGTGTGGCACTGGTCGATGCGCTGGTTAACGACGGGGATGCAGACGTCATCCGGGCGCAACTGGTCGAAGTCACGACCGAAATGAAGCACCTGGAGTCAGAAGCCGGTAAACTGCAGCGGACCATCGCGCAGCAGGAAGTCGGTTACACCCGCGCTGCATCAGGCATGGCCGAACTGGAGCGTACCACGCGGCTCGCAGGCGCAATCAGCACGTTCGCTGCGCAGGAGGCTGATGAGTACACTCGTGCCCTCAATGCACAGACGAGTGCTGCTGAGAACAACGCGAACGTTCTCCAGTCTATCGCGCGCGTCACCGGCACCGACCGCGGCCCGGCAACCGACAACGGTGCCACGTTCGCCGCGCTAGAGAAGCAGGCAGCGGCCACTGAGGCAGCAGCCAACGCAGAACGCGACCGCGCGCAGGCGGCCGAACTGACGAACAACGCCCTGCGTGCCCGTGGCCGTATCGAAGGCAACGGTGGCAGCGCGCCGAAGGCTGCCGACACCGCGTTCGCCCAGCAGTTGCGCGACGAAGAAACCGCCGCCACGGAAGCCGCCCGCGCGGAGAAGGAACTGACGGCAGCGACTGCCCGGCTGCGCGCCGAACTGAATCCGATGGGTGTCATCCAGGCAAGCCTCAACACCGAATTGGCCGAAGCAAACCGCCTGTATAAAGCGGGAAAGATCAGCGCTATTGAGCTGGCGCAGGCGACCGACCTGTTGAAGGCGAACGCCGCTCGCGCCGCTGCAATCCTAAATGGTGCACAGGGCAGCGGTGCTGGCGGCAAACCGACACTGTTCGGCCTCAAGCCCTACGAGGTGCAGAACCTCGGCTATCAAGCGAACGATATCGTCACCCAGCTGATGTCCGGCACGTCCCTTGCCCAGACCCTTGGCCAGCAGGCAGGGCAGATAATTCAGATCTTCCCACGTGTCGGCTCTGCCATCGTATCCGCATTCACAAACCCCGTGATACTTGGCTTCGTTGCGACCGTCGGCGTGGTCGTACTGGCGCTGAAGAACGCTGGCGACGAAGCCGAGCGCACGCGGAAATTCATGGGGCTGCTGGCGGCATCGGCTGACGGCGGCACGTATGGTGCTGCCCAGTTGAGCAAGGCGTCCGAAGCGCTCGACCATTATGGCCTGTCGGCTGCCGACGCCGTTACCGTGGTACGCGGGTTCGTGAAGGACGGTGTCGATCCGACCCGCATCGTGGAGTTCGGCAAGGCCGCGCAGGATCTCGCCGACGTGCTCGGCATCAAGGTGGTCGACGCCGCGCAGCAGGTTGGCGAGGCGTTCACCGGCGGGTATGAGAGCGTCAAGAAGCTGGATGACGCGACGAACTTCCTGACGTCCGCCCAGCGCGACAACATCAAGTCCCTGTTCGACCAGGGCAAGGCGGCAGACGCGCGGAACGAGGCGCTGCGTATCTTCAGCGATCAGCAGGAAGACGCTGCCAACAAGATGCGCGGCAGCTGGTCGGAGGCCGCACGGTCGCTGGGCGGCGCGTGGCAGGACTTCCTCAACGTGCTGTCGGACACCGCGCCGATCAAGGAGATCGCGAAGGAACTGGAAAGTCTCGGTCGCATCGCGTCGCAGGCCATCCGTGCGATCGCCGGTGCGAAGTCCGCGGGCGACATCAGCGCGCAGATCGCACGCGCGAACACCGTCATCGGCAACCTGGAAGGCGCGAAGGCTGCCCAGCCGAATCTGGCGGCTGCGTACGAAGCGGATATCGTCAAGATCCGGAAGCAGGTCGCCGGGTGGCAGGCCGAACTCGACAAGCTGAACGGCACCCAGAAGCAGGTCAACGACACGGTCGCCGTGCGCAGCGAACTGCAGAAGAAGCAGACGGTCGACCTCGTCACGGCAACCGATGCCGCCAAATCCGAGAAGACCGTGCTTGAGGCGACGAACGAAGCCCGACGCTCGGCAACCGAGTACGTCGAGAAGAACTTCAAGTTCGCCAGCGAGGCGGCGAAACAGGCGTACATCGGCCAGAAAGCGGAAGAGGCACGAACGGCCGCGCTGAAGAAGGCTGCTGACGAACGGAAGCGGGAGGCGAACGAAGCGAAACGCGTGGCTGATGAGGCCAAGCGCGAACGTGAACGGCTCGCCAAGCAGACCGCGTTCCTGGCGCCGGTGGACGGTCGCATTTCGTCCGGCTTCGGTGCGCGTGCAGCGCCCAAAGCAGGTGCGTCGACGTTCCACAAGGGCGTCGATTATGCCGTGCCGACGGGCACCACGGTGCGGGCGCCAGCGAACGGCGTCGTCATCGAGACCGGCACCGACGCGAAGCTGGGCAAGTTCGTCTACATCGACCACGGCAAGGGGACGATTTCGAAGTTCGGCCACCTGTCGGACAACAGCGTGGTCGAGAAGGGGCAGGTCGTCACGGCCGGTCAGGCGATCGCGAAGTCGGGCAACACCGGCAACAGCACCGGCGCGCATTTGCATTACACGGTCACCGTCAACGGAAAGCCGGTCGATCCGACCAAGGGGCTGTTCCCCGCCGACGGCAAGTCGCGGTTCCAGGTCGACCAAGCCGATGCGATCGGCAACTACGACGACGCGCAGGAGAAACTGGCCGACAAGCGCGACGCGTATCTGGCAAAGCTGGACGCGTCCACTGCCGCAACCACGGAGGATACCGAGCAACTGCGCGAGCAGGTGAACCTCAGTGGACAGTTGCTACTGGCGGCGCAGCGCGAGGCAGCGATCGAGGACGCCGTTCGGAAAGCGAAGACCGACGCCACGCAAGCCGGTGTCGATCCTGCCGACGCAGGACTCGCGCTGCGTATCGAAGCGCTGAAGGGCGTCGCCGGTGCGTACTTCGACGCAGCACATGCCAAGGACACGTTCGACGCCCAGCGGAATGACGTCGACAAGCCTGTCGCCGATCTGACGGCGCAGCGTGATGCCATGCGGGATCAAATCACGTTCCTGCGCGACAATGGACTGGACGCCGAAGCCAACCAGTTGCTGCCGCTGCTGGGGCAGGTCAACGGCCAGCTGCAGGGCGCCGTCGATAAGGCGGTCGCGTTCTACAAGGCGCTGTCGCCGGATGCCAATCCTCTGGGTCTCACGGCCGCGCAGTTGGATGCGATCGTGCTGAAGCTCGACATGGCTAAGCAGACTGCTCAGGAATGGGGGACCGTTCTAAACATATCGGCGGAGCAGATCGCCAATGCGTTCGCGAACGCTCTCACCTCTTCCATCGATGGGTTCGTGCAGGCGTTGGTCGACGGGGAGAATGCATTCGGTGCGCTGAAGGACGCCTTCCTGGACTTCGCGGCGAACTTCCTCCGTTTGATTTACCAGATGATCCTGCAGCAGATCGCCCTAAATATCGCAAAGGGCATCCTCAGTGCGGTGGGCGTCGCTGTTCCCACGCCTGTTCCGGCAAATCACACCGGTGGCATTGCAGGCCAGAACACCTCGGGAACTCGTCTTCTTAGCCCGGACGTGTTCGCAGCCGCAGCCCGGTTCCACACTGGTGGCATTGCAGGACTCCGACCCGACGAGGTGCCCATCATCGCGCAGAAGGGCGAGGAGATATTGACCCGCGGCGATGCTCGGCACCGGGCGAACGGTGGGCTGGGCGGCGGCGGCGTCCCGGTGAACCTGAAAGTCGTCAATGCAATTGATGCAGGCGACTTCGTCAGCAAAGGTCTTGATTCGGGAGTCGGTGGCAAGGCGCTGCTCAACTACATCCGCGCGAACAGCGGCGCTGTGAAGCAGGCCATCGGCTAACAGCGAACACCTTCCGGCAGGGCAGAAAGTGGGGCAGCCCCTGCCCGAAGGCCAAATTATCTAACTATTTCAGTAGTTTGTGGCGGAGAGGGTGGGATTCGAACCCACGGTACCCTCGCGGGTACGCCGCATTTCGAGTGCGGTACATTCGACCACTCTGCCACCTCTCCGCAGGTCATCCAAGGCGCTGCGAACAGTCCCTCCGATCGGTCGAAGCGCGCCCTCTAATGAAGTGACCATGGGGACGCAAGCGGATTTCAAGCTTCCGGGCACCGTCGGGCGCGTTTTCCTTGTGCGGCGCAAAACAAACCCTAAATTGGCCGATATGCCCCGACACGACAGTATCGCTCACGACATCACCCGCCCGATCGTTCCCGCCGAAGTGGTCGCACCACCGATATCGCATGCGAATTTCTCTATCGGCGACGTCGTGCGACACCGGCTGTTCGACTTTCGCGGGGTGATCTTCGACGTGGATCCCGTGTTTGCGAACAGCGACGAATGGTATGCGGCGATCCCCGAGGATATTCGGCCGCGCAAGGACCAGCCGTTCTACCATCTGCTCGCGGAGAACATGGAGTCGAGCTACGTCGCGTACGTCAGCCAGCAGAATCTGGTGCCGGACGACAGCGACGAGCCGGTCGACCATCCGGCTATCGACGGGCTGTTCAGCGATTATGCCGACGGTCGGTACGCGTTGCGGCGGGTTCACCGGCACTAGAGGCGAATCGCCCTAGTCTAGCTAAGCTTGTTCTCCCGCGATGGCGGGAGTCTAGTCTGGGTCCCCGCCTTCGCGGGGAAACAATCTTGCGAAGTTGTGGTGAACGACCCTACGCCGCCCCTCTTTACGACCCTTTCCCGCCCCTTCGCGGTTGACAACGCCGCCCCCCTCCCTTAGCTGCCCGGCTTCTCCCGGCGGACCCTGCGTTCGTGGGGCACATGTATTTGGAAAGTGACAAGGGCCATGTTCGCAGTCGTGCGCACGGGCGGCAAGCAGTATCGCGTCGCCGCCGGAGATAAGATCGTCATCGAGAAGATCGAGGGCGATGCAGGTGCGTCGGTGACGCTGGGTGACGTTCTGCTGGCGGGCGAAGGCTCGGAGCTGCGGTCCGTCGAGGGCTTCGTCGTCGCTGCAGAGATCATCGCGCAGGCGAAGGCGGACAAGGTCATCGTCTTCAAGAAGCGTCGTCGTCATAACTATCGTCGCAAGAACGGCCATCGCCAGCAGCACACGATCCTGAAGATCGTCAGCGTTGGTGGCCAGACTGCCCAGGCGAACTCGGCGAGCAACGAGGGCGACACCGCCCCGGCCGCTCAGGCATAAGGAGTAGCTTCAGATGGCACATAAGAAAGCAGGCGGCTCTTCGCGCAACGGTCGCGATTCGGCAGGCCGTCGTCTCGGCGTAAAGAAGTTCGGTGGCCAGGCGTGCGTCGCCGGCAACATTCTCGTGCGTCAGCGCGGGACGAAGTTCTACCCGGGCACGAATGTCGGCATCGGCACGGACCACACGCTGTTCGCGCTGGTCGACGGCCGCGTCGTGTTCAGCCAGGGCAAACTCGGGCGCAAATTCTGCTCGGTCGAGCTGGCAGCGAACGATACTGGCGATATGGCAGCAGCAGCCGAATAACATCGGGTAACCATCCGGGTTGCCCACCAGGGTGACCCGGGTCGCGAAAGCGAACCTGAACAAGGGAGACGGGTCACCCCGGCTCCCTTTTTTATTGCTCCCTCCACGCGGCTGTCGCGGTCCCGTCATCCCGACGTGGCATGCGCGCAGCCAATGACGCGATAGGAGAGAGCCGTGTTCGCGCGCACCAAGAGACTGACATTGCGGCCGGGTTGGCCGGAAGATGCGCCTGCACTGGCGCGGGCGATCGGGCATGAGAGCGTGGTCGCCAAACTGGCGCGGGCGCCCTGGCCGTATGCGCTGGGGGATGCCGAGGCGTTTCTGGCGCAGCCGCGCGGGCCGCACGAACCACATTTTATGATTGAGACGATGGAAGCGGGGACGCCGCGACTCGTCGGCGGGATCGGAATCCGGGCGGCGGATGCCGGGCATGAGCTTGGCTATTGGCTGGCGCCGGACGCCTGGGGGCGCGGCTATGCGACCGAGGCTGGCGAGGCCGTGGTGGCGATGGCGCGGCATGCGCTGGGGCTTCACCGGCTGGATGCGTTTCATTTCGTGGATAACCCGGCGTCGGGACGCGTGCTGGCGAAGCTCGGGTTTCGGCCTACGGGGCGGGTCGAGGCTCGGACTTCGCGTGGGCGGGGTGGTGAGGCGCCAGCGGTGATGTTCGAGCTGGATCTGGATGACGACCGATGTGCGCCGATGCCTTTGGCGGCGTGATTTAGGCCGCCGTTTCCTGAGCACTTACCACCACCCCGGCGAAGGCCGGGGCCCAATTGGAAAGGTTGCAGTAACGGAACGATGTCCTTCGTTAGCAACGTCTCCGAATTGGGCCCCGGCCTTCGCCGGGGTGGAGTTTGTTGCCGACGGTACAGCCATCACTACCCGTTCCCCCGCGAAGGCGGGGGTCCAGGAATCACGGGCGGTGCCGTTTGGTACCCTGGGCCCCCGCCTTCGTGGGAGAACTAGGAGGGGAGGTAGAAGCCCGGAGTGCGCGCCTCAGGCCACCGCCACCGCCCGCTTCGCCACCGGCAGGACCGCCGCCTCATACTCGCTCTCCGCCAGCCCGATCAGCGCGCGGTCGTCGTGCTTCCACGGATGGAAGCCCGGCAGGAAATATGCCGCCCACACACCCGCCACCTTCCGCGCCATTCCCGGATTGCCGAACGCGTACCACGCCATCCGTGCCCACACCTTCGGCCCGGTCAGCCCGTCCTGTCGCAGAAGCTCCGCCATTCCCCGCGCCCTGCCGGTGAAGAAGCGCCACGTCGTGATCAGCATCACCAGCGACTTCACCCGCCAGCGCTTGAAGCGCGGCCAATCGCGAGTCGCGTGCAACCACGTGTCGTAGGCGACGCCCTTGTGCTCGATCTCCTCCGCAGCATGCCACAGCCACAGCGCCGCCGCCTGCTCGTCGCCACCGCGGAGATGGTTCGGGTTCGCGATCAGTTCGTGCGCCAGCATCGCGGTGAAATGCTCGAGGGCGGTCGTCGCCGCCAGACTAGCAATCTCCGGGCGCCCCTTGGTCAGCGCCAGGGCAGCGTCGACGTCCACGATCAACGGCGCGACGTCATAGCCCTGGTCCGTCACGTGGCGGTTGAAGGCGACGTGCTCGCGGGTGTGGATCACCTCCTGCTTGATGAAGGCGTTGATCTCGGCGTGAAGCTTGGCCGGCGTGCCCTCGCGGAACATCCGCACGCTGTCCACGAAATAGCCCTCGCCCTTCGGAAACGTCACCGACAGCGCGTTGTAGAACGCAGTCGCGATCGGATCGTCGTTCAGCCACCAGCGGCGAATCGCGGCACCGCGGCCGAAGCGGCGGTCGCGCGGGGTGATCGTCAGATCGGCAGGCGTGGTTGCTTTCGCCACGGAAACCTCCAAACAGGAATGAACACTCGTTACTTACATTGATGTAAATAGGTTTCCCGGTCCGTGACGTCAACTCCCCGCAAGCGCCTCTCCCCCACCGAATCGCGTGAAGCCGCCGTCGAGGCCGCGCGCGCGCTGCTCGTCGAGAGCGGTCCCGGCGCGGTGACGTTGAAGGCGGTGGCCGGCCGCGTCGGGCGTACGCATGCCAATCTGCTTCACCATTTCGGCTCGGCGGAGGCGCTGCATACCGCGCTGATCACGCGGATGGCGGCGGACATCGTCGGCACTATAGGTGCAGCGGTTCTGCGCGTGCGGGCGGGCGAGCTTGACCCGCGGGAGGTGGTGGAGATGACCTTCGACGCGTTCGGCAAGGGTGGCGCTGGGGCGCTGGCGAGCTGGATGATCCTCTCGGGCAATACCGACGCGCTCGATCCGATTCTCACCGCGATCCACGATCTGGTCGACGAGCTTGCGGAAGGTGACATGCCCGGCGACCAGCCGATCCAGGAACAGACTTTGACGCTGGTGCTGATGGCGCTCGGCGATGCGCTGATGGGGGCACCGATGGCGCGCGCGCTCGGGCTGCCGGTCGGGAAGGCGCGCGAACTGGCACTCGATGCGCTGCTCGCCAGCAAGGACGCGGCCGCCCCTGCCCGCTGCTGACAGCCCCGAATCGCAGAGGGTGGAGATTTTCGCCAATTTCGCTATGGGGCGGCGATGCATTTTCTAGACCAAGCCAAGATCTACGTACGTTCGGGTGAGGGCGGCCCCGGTGCCGTCAGCTTCCGCCGCGAGAAATATATCGAATATGGCGGCCCCGACGGCGGCAATGGCGGCAAGGGCGGCGACATCGTGTTCGAATGCATCGCCGGCCTGAACACGCTGATCGACTTCCGTTACACGCAGCATTTCCGCGCGCCGCGCGGCTCGGGCGGATCGGGCTCGAACCGGACCGGCGCGGGCGGCAAGGACCTCGTCATCCGCGTTCCGCTCGGCACGCAGGTCCTGTCGGAGGACAAGGAAGAGGTGCTGATCGACTTCACCGAGGTCGGCCAGCGCGAAGTGCTGTTTCGTGGCGGCGACGGCGGGCGCGGCAATGCGAGCTACAAGACCTCGACCAACCGCACCCCGCGCCAGCACGGCACCGGCTGGCCGTTCGGCGAGGCGTGGCTCTGGCTGCGGCTGAAGCTGCTCGCCGATGCGGGCCTCGTGGGCTTGCCGAATGCGGGCAAGTCGACCTTCATCAACCAGGTGACGAACGCGCAGGCGAAGGTCGGCGAATACGCCTTCACGACCACACGGCCACAGCTGGGCGTGGTGCGCCACAAACAGCGCGAGTTTGTGGTCGCGGATATTCCGGGGCTGATCCAGGGCGCGGCCGAGGGTGCGGGGATCGGCGACCGGTTCCTCGGGCATATCGAGCGGTGCCGGGTGCTGCTGCATCTGGTCGATGCGAACGACCGTGACGTGGCCGAATCGTACCGGATCGTGCGCGACGAGCTGGAGAATTACGGCGAGGGGCTCACCGACAAGAAGGTGATCGTCGCGCTGAACAAGATCGACATGCTCGATCCGGAACTGATCGCGGCACTGTCGGCGGAACTGGCTGAAGCGAGTGGTGCCGAGGTGATGGCGATTTCGGGGGCGAGCGGCGCGGGGATCGAGGCGGTGCTGGACCAGCTGATCGAGGCGATCGGGCCGGCGCCGGGCGCGCCGAAGGAATTGGAAGAAGGCGAAGTGCCGGTCGCATGGTCGCCGCTGTAGGCGCTTACTTAGCCCTCTCCCCTTCGGGGAGAGGGTTGGGTGAGGGGCTGTTCCGGGCGGTGTGCTGCTTGGCTGCCCCTCACCCCGGCCCTCTCCCCGAAGGGGAGAGGGAGCAGTGATGTTTCCACCTTCGTCTTGCGCAAGGCTGATCGTGAAGATCGGGTCGGCGTTGCTCGTCGATCCTAACGGGAGCGTCCGGCGGGAGTGGCTGACCGGTCTCGTTGCCGACATTGCTGCTCGGACTGGTGAAGGCCAGCAGGTTGCGATCGTGTCGTCTGGCGCGATTGCCTTGGGTGCGCGACGGCTTGGTCTCGCTAAGGGCGGTCGGGCGAGTCTCGAAGACGCGCAGGCCGCAGCCGCCACCGGCCAGATCGCGCTGAGCCAGGTCTGGGCCGAACTGCTCGCCGCGCAGGGGCTGAACGCGGCGCAGATGCTCGTCACGCTCGACGATCTCGAAGACCGCCGCCGCTATCTCAACGCCGCGGCGACGCTCAACCGGCTGTTGTCGCTGAAGGTCGTCCCCGTCATCAACGAGAACGACAGCGTCGCGACCGAGGAAATCCGGTTCGGCGACAACGATCGCCTTGCTGCGCGGGTGGCGCAGGCGGCGGGCGCGCAGGGCGTGATCCTGCTGTCCGACGTCGATGGGCTCTACACCGCCAACCCGCATGCCGATCCGTCCGCGACTCATATCGCCAGCGTACCGCGGATCGACGCGGTCGCGGGGATGGCGGACGACGGGTCGGGCTCGGGCATGGGCTCGGGCGGGATGGCGTCCAAGATCGCCGCCGCGCGGATCGCGACCGGCGCTGGCATTCCGCTCGCGATCGCGTCGGGTCGGATCGAGCATCCACTCTCCACCCCTGCCCGCCACACGATCTTCACCGCCGAACGCACCGCGTCCGCGCGGAAGGCTTGGCTGGCGGGTGGGCTGACCGCGAAGGGTGCGATCCATGTCGATGCGGGCGCTGCGGCAGCGCTTGGACAGGGGCGGAGTTTGCTCGCCACTGGCGCGACTCGGATCGACGGCGGGTTCACGCGTGGCGATCTCGTGACGATAGAGGGGCCGAACGGGACGGTTGCGCGAGGCCTCGCCGAATATGATGCTGCCGATACCGCGCGTCTGCTTGGCCGGCATAGCGACGATCATGCGGCGATCCTTGGTTACGCGCCCCGGTCTGCGCTGGTGCACCGCAATCATCTGGCGCTCATATGACCGGCCGCGTCTTGTTCACCCGCGAAGGCGGGTGTCCAGACTGGGCACCCGCCTTCGCGGGTGAACAAGCTTTTACCACGGGAGCGCCGGCATGATCCTCGCCATTACCGGCGGTACCGGGTTCGTCGGCAGCCATTTGATCGATCATGCGCTCGAGACCGGCCACACCGTTCGCGCGCTTGCCCGGAAACCGCAGGCGAAGCGCATCGGCGTGACCTGGATCGAAGGCGCGCTCGATCGGCCCAAGAGCCTCGCGACGCTGGTCGAAGGCGCGGACGTGGTCATCCACGTCGCCGGTGTCGTCAACGCGCCCGACCGCGCGGGCTTCGGCAAGGGCAATGTCGCCGGCACCGAAGGCATCCTCCAGGCAACGCGGGCGGCCGGCATCCGCCGTTTCGTCCACGTCTCGTCGCTCGCCGCGCGCGAGCCGACGCTGTCGAATTACGGCTGGTCGAAGGCCGAGGCGGAGACGCGCGTGCAGACATCGGGGCTGGACTGGACGATCGTCCGCCCGCCTGCGATCTTCGGCCCGCGTGATCTGGAGCTGCTCGACGTCTTCAAGGCCGCGCGGTCGGGCTTTGTGCCGATGCCCCCGTCCGGCACGCGCGTTTCGCTATTGTACGTTGAGGATCTCACCGCGCTGCTGCTCGCACTCGCCGAGAGTGTCGACGCGCCGTCGATCATGGAGCCCGATGACGGCGTGCCGAACGGCTGGGACAACCGCGATTTCGCACGCGCGATCGGCACGGCGGTGAACGGGGCGGTCGGCAAGCCGGTCAGGGTGTTCTCGACCCCCCGCCCCCTCCTGAAACTGGCATCCGCCGTCGACCGCCTCGTCCGCCGCCGCAGGGCCAAGCTCACGCGCGACCGGGTCAGCTATTTCTGTCACCCGGACTGGGTGTCGCACAAGCCGCCGCCCGCCGCGCTCTGGACGCCCTCGGTCCCGACGCCGCAGGCGCTCGCGCAAACCGCGGCGTGGTATCGCGCCGCCGGGCTGCTATAGCGCCGAAAAGCCGCCGCAATTTCCTGTCAGATATGCGTGGCGACACCCGGAAGGATTACGATGAGCGACCGCCAGCAGATCTACGACACCATCACCGCGCAGATCGAGCCGTTCAACAAGAAAGGCGTGGCGCTGACCGATGCGACGACGTTCCAGGGCGACCTGGAGTGGGACAGCCTGACGGTCATGGATTTCGTCGCCGCGATCGAGGACGAATTCGACATCATCATCACGATGAACATGCAGGCTGAGATCGAGACGGTCGGCCAGCTGGTCGACGCGGTCGCGAAGTTGAAGGCCGCCTGAGCAAGCCCAAGGCCCCCGCCCCCCGTTCGGGCTGAGCGCAGTCGAAGCCGCGCCCCAGGGGCCACCCTTCGACTTCGCTTAGGGCGAGCGGGGTGGTTGGGGGATCGACACATTCCAACCTCATGGAATCATTAGCATGACCGAAGCCGCCACCACCGCCCACGCCCTGCCCGTCGACGCTCCCGAATTCGCGCCGGAACGCGATCTCATGTCGAAATTCGACGCGCTGATCGCCGAACGCGAGGCACTGATCGCCAGTGGCGTGCGCAATCCGTTCGCGATCGTGATGGACGAGGTGAAGGGCCCGACCCAGGCGGTGATCCGCGGCAAGGACACGATCCTGCTCGGCACGTACAATTACATGGGCATGACGTTCGACCCCGACGTCATCCAGGCGGGCAAGGACGCGCTCGACGCGTTCGGATCCGGCACCAACGGCAGCCGGATGCTCAACGGCACGTTCCACGATCATATCGACGTCGAACAGGCGCTCCGCGAATTTTACGACATGACCGGCGCGATCGTGTTCTCGACCGGGTACATGGCCAATCTCGGGATCATCTCGACGCTCGCCGGCAAGGGCGAATACGTCATCCTCGACGCCGACAGTCACGCCTCGATCTACGACGGCTGCAAGCAGGGCAACGCCGAGATCGTCCGATTCCGTCACAACGACGTGAGCGATCTCGACAAACGCCTCGGTCGCCTGCCCAAGGAAGCCGGCAAGCTGGTGGTGCTGGAGGGCGTCTATTCGATGCTCGGCGACATCGCCCCGCTGAAGGAGATGGTCGCGGTCGCCAAGAAGCATGGCGCGATGGTACTGGTCGACGAGGCGCATTCGATGGGCTTTTTCGGCCCTAACGGCCGCGGCGTGTATGAGGAGATGGGGCTGACCGACGAGGTCGATTTCGTCGTCGGCACGTTCTCCAAGTCGGTCGGCACGGTCGGCGGGTTCGTCGTGTCGAACCATCCGAAGTTCGAAATGGTGCGCTTTGCCTGCCGCCCGTACATCTTCACCGCCTCGCTGCCGCCGTCGGTGGTGGCGACCGCAGCGACGTCGATCCGCAAGCTCATGCACGCGCACGACAAGCGCGCGCAGCTCTGGAAGAATGCGCGCCGGCTGCACGGCGGGCTGAAGGCAATGGGCTTCAAGCTCGGCACCGAAACGTCCGACTCGGCGATCATCGCGGTGATCCTCACCGACCAGCAACAGGCGATCGCGATCTGGCAGTCGCTGCTCGAAGGCGGGCTGTACGTGAACATGGCGCGCCCGCCGGCGACGCCTGCGGGGACGTTTCTGCTGCGGTGCTCGCTGTGCGCGGAGCATACCGACGAGCAGATCACGACGATCCTCGGGATGTTCGAGGCTGCTGGTCGCGCCGTAGGGGTGATCAGCTAAGCCGGCTAACGGTCCGGGCGTAAGTCTCGTCTGGGAATCTCGTCATCCTGACGAACGTCAGGACCCAGGGTTACGAATGCCGCGGTGCTTGGCTCTGGGTCCTGACGTTCGTCAGGATGACGAGGGACTTGAGTTCGATGCTCGCGCTCGAAGCACCGCCATCACCCCGCCGCCAAAAATCGAAGTCATTGCGCGGTAGCAACGACGCGTTAGGATGGCACCGTGACGCGAGACGAGGTCGAGACTGCGGTCCAGGTGGGCGGGGCAAGATGGCGCATCGCGATGCTGGTCGTCATGGGCCTGCTCGGTACGGCGGTACTGGTCGCGCTGATCGTGACCCTCGGCCACGCCAACCGCCAGCGTGATCGCGCGCTGGAGCTACAGGCGCACAGCTACGACGTGATGATCCTTGCCCGCACGCTGTCGGGCACGATCGCGCGGTCGGAGGCGTCGCTGGGCCGCTATGTGATCAGTGGCGACAAGCAATTGGGGCAGCTCTATTTCGACGAGTGGCTGCTCGCGGGCACGCAGATCGACCGGCTCGACCGGATCACCAACGACAATCCCGGGCAACAACCGCGTGTCGACCGGCTCCGTGCCGCCTATGATTCGCGCGGTCGGGAGCTGTCGCTGACTGCGCTCAACACGAGTTACGGCAAGAACGGCCAGGCGTTCGCGCGCTATTACCAGGCGCGAAAATCATCGACGCTCGCCGAGATCAACACCACCCTCGATACGCTGATCGCGGGCGAGCGCGCGCTGCTCGACGACCGGACCGCGGCGGCGATGGGGTCGGTCGAACGGTCGAGCTGGATCGCGCGCGTGCTGGCGATATTCGGCGTGCTGATCGTGCTCGGTGCGATCGTGCTCGGCTGGTTCACGATCCGCGCGGTCGGCGAGCGTGCGACCGCGCTGGCCGATGCCGAGCTGGAACGCGAGCGGGCCGACGAGCTGACCACCGCGGTCGCCACCGCCACCGCCGAACTGCGCGTGCAGGAGGCGAAACTGCGCCAGATCCAGAAGATGGAGGCGGTCGGCCAGCTGACCGGCGGGATAGCGCACGACTTCAACAACATGCTGGCAGTGGTGCTGGGGGGGCTAGAACTCGCGCGGCGCAACTTGGGTAACGATCCGAAGAGCGTCCGCCGGCATCTCGACAGCGCGACGGAGGGCGCGAACCGGGCGGCGGCGTTGACCCGTCGGTTGCTCGCCTTCAGCCGCGAGGATTCGCTGAAGGCCGAGACGATCGACGCCGCCGCACTGGTCGCCGGGATGTCGGACCTGCTCGACCGCACCTTGGGCGATGCGATCACCGTCATCGTGCGCGACGATGCGGCCGGCGGGTGCGTCCGCGCCGACCGCGTCCAGCTGGAGAATGCGGTCCTGAACCTCGCGGTCAACGCGCGCGACGCGATGAACGGTCGGGGCACGCTGACCGTCGCGACCGGCATAATGACGTTGGCAGCGGAGCAGGTCGGCCGGTGCGCGGCGGGCGATTACGTCACGATCATGGTCGGCGACGATGGTTGCGGGATGGCGCCGGACGTCGCCGAGCGTGTGTTCGAGCCGTTCTTCACCACCAAGGAAGTCGGCAAGGGCACCGGGCTCGGCCTCAGCCAGATATTCGCGCTGGTGCAACAGTTGCAGGGCGAGATCGGGATCGTCTCCGCACCGGGCGAAGGGACGACCGTCACGCTGTATTTCCCCCGTGCCGCCGGTCTGGTGGCACGCTCCCTGCCGGCCGCCCCGATCCCGGTGGTCGAGCCGATCGCACCCACGATGCCCGAGACGTTGCAGATCTTGGTCGTCGAGGACGATCCGCGCGTGCTGGCCGCGACGACCGGCGCGCTTGAGGAGATCGGCCATCACGCGATCGCGTGCGGCGATCCTCTCGCCGCGCCTGCGTTGCTGGCCGCGAACCCGGGGATCGGGCTGATCATCTCCGACGTGCTGATGCCGCGTCAGACCGGGCCGGAGATGATCGCGGCGCTGTCGCCGCTCTATCCGCACGTCGCGGTGCTGTTCGTCACCGGGTTTGCCGGCGAGGTGAACGTCGCGCAGTTCGGCGGGCACGAGGTGTTGCGTAAACCCTTCACGCTCAACGGGCTGGAGCGCGCGGTCGTCACGGCGATGGCGGCAGAGCGCGGCGAGACGAATCACCCGATCGCCGCGGAATGATCGTTCACTAGGGCGTTGCGATAGGGGATGACGCTTCGCCCCGGCGCCCCTATACCCGCGCGACCCAGCATACCGAGCCCAACCCGCGCATGAAATCCATCGACCGCTACATGGCCCGGCTGATCGCGGTGCCGCTCTTTTCGACGCTGCTGATCGCCGTCATGCTGTTCGTGCTCGATCGCATGCTCGGGCTGTTCAATTTCGTCGCGACGCAAGGGGGGCCGATCAGCGTCGTGTGGCGGATGCTCGCGAACCTGCTGCCGGAATATCTCGGGCTCGGTATCCCGATCGGGCTGATGCTCGGTATCCTGCTCGCCTTCCGCCGGCTGTCGACGTCGTCGGAGCTCGACGTGCTGCGCGGTGTCGGCATGAGCTACAACCGGCTGCTGCGCGTGCCGTACATGTATACCATCGCGCTGGCGCTTCTGAACCTCGCGATCGTCGGCTATGTCCAGCCGATTGCGCGCTATTATTACGAGGGCCTGCGGTTCGAACTGCGTACCGGCGCGCTCGGCGCGTCGATCAAGGTCGGCGAGTTCACCAATCTCGGCCAGCGGATGACGCTGCGGATCGAGGAGAGCAAGGACAAGGGCCGCGAGCTGTCGGGTATCTTCGTCCATGCGTCGAGCCAGAACGGCGACTGGTTGGGCGTCACCGCGGAGAAGGGCAAGTTCCTCGCAACCGACGATCCCAACGTCATCACCTTCCGGCTTGCGAACGGCACGCTCGTCCACAACAAGCCCGAGTTCAAGACGCCGCGCGTGCTGACCTTCACCAGCCACGACCTGCCGATCAACCTGCCCAAGTTCGAGAGCTTCCGAACCCGCGGCGGCCGTAATCTCGAATACACGCTGCCCGAACTCGCCAAGCAGGGTCAGCGGGGCGCGACGCTGGAGCAACGTGACGGCAGCCGATCCGAATTCCACTTCCGCCTTGCCGAGGTCGCGACGATGTTCCTGTTGCCGCTGCTCGCGCTGGCGCTCGGCGTGCCGCCCAAGCGATCCTCGTCCGCGCTCGGCGTGTTCCTGTCGATCGTGATGATCGTCACCTATCACAAGGTGAACCAGTACGCGGCGGACGTCGGCGAACTCGGCCGGATCGACCCGATCATCGCGCTGTGGGTGCCGTTCACGATCTTCGCCGGGCTGATCCTGTGGATGTACTACACGATCGCCTACGTTCCCGGCGGGCAACCGATCGGTGCGCTCGAACGCGTCTTCTCGAAGACGTTCAAGGCGATCACCAAGCGTATCCCGGGCTTCCGGCCGAAGTCGCACGGGGGCAAGACCGCATGAAACTCGTCAGCTTCTTCCCGTCGCGGACGGTCGCGATCTACATGGGCCGGATGTTCCTGGTGCGGACGTTCGCGGTCCTTGCCGCGCTCGTTCTGGTGCTTCAGGCGCTCGACCTGCTGAGCAACTCCGGCGACATCCTCGCCTTTCCGGGGAACGGCGATGCGCAGGTCTGGCAATACGTGTCGCTGCGTGCGCCGCAGATCGTCTCGCGTTTCCTGCCGTTCTCGGTCCTGCTCGGGACCATCCTGACGCTGATCACGATGAACCAGAACAGCGAGATCGTCGCGCTGAAGGGCTCCGGCCTGTCTGCGCATCAGGTGCTCGCGCCGTTGCTGGTGGCGAGTCTCGGTGTCGCGGTGATCAGCTTCGTGTTCAACGACCGCGTGGTTGCACGCTCCACCGCGACGCTGAACCAGTGGCAGAAAGTCAATTACGGCAAGCTGCCGATCGATCGCGGCGACCGTGCGAACGTCTGGGTGCGCGACGGCGACGACCTGATCGAGGTCGCGCAGAGCCGCGGGCGCGGTGACGCGACACGGCTCGGTGGGATCACGCTGTACGATCGTACGGGCGGCAACCTGGTCGCGATCCTGCGCGCGGATCACGGCAAGCGCGTCGCGAACGGTTGGGAGGTAAGCCCTGCGACCCGGTTCGACGTGCGGAGCGGCACCGTCCGCTCGCTCGGCGCGGTGGTGATCGCGAAGGACGTGCGGCCCGACCAGTTCACGCTGGCGAGCGTCGATGCGGACGGGCTGTCGTTCGGTGCGTTGAAGGCGGCGATCGGTGACCTGTCCGACGCGGGGCGGCCGACCAAGGCGCTCGAGGGATCGTTGTGGCACAAGCTGTCGGGGCCGCTGTCGTCGGTACTGATGCCGTTGCTGGGCGCGGTCGCGGCGTTCGGGATCGCGCGATCGGGCAAGCTGTTCGTCCGCGCGGTGATCGGCATGGGCCTCGGCTTCGCGTTCTTCGTCGCGGACAATTTCGCGTTGGCGATGGGCAATCTCGGCGCCTACCCGCCGTTCCTCGCCGCTTGGGCCCCGTTCCTGCTGTTCTTCCTCATTGGTGAGGCTGTGCTGATCCGGTCGGAGGAATAGCGCGCCGGTCCGCACGCCCTTTCACGCGGTGCCGCGCGTTCCTATCTGCTGGTCCGAACAACGCTCGGAGCAAGCATGAAATACCTCCACACGATGATCCGCGTGACCGACCCGGCGAAGACCATCGCGTTCTTCGAACTGCTGGGCCTGAAGGAGGTCCGGCGGATGGAGAACGAGAAGGGGCGGTTCACGCTGATCTTCCTGTCGGCGCCCGGCGACGAGAGTGCGGAGGTCGAGCTGACGCACAATTGGGATCCAGAAGAGTATGGCGAGGGCCGCAATTTCGGGCACCTCGCCTACCGCGTCGACAATATCTACGACACCTGCCAGCGGCTGATGGACTCGGGCGTGACGATCAACCGGCCGCCGCGCGACGGGCACATGGCGTTCGTGCGGACGCCCGACAATATCTCGATCGAGCTGTTGCAGGCGGACGGCGCGCTCGATCCCGCTGAGCCTTGGGCGTCGATGCCGAACACCGGCAAATGGTGACGCGCTGATGCTCGATATCGTCCGCGTGCCCGTGCTTTCCGACAATTACGCCTGGTTGATCCACGACACCGTCTCGGGCGAGACGGTTGTGGTTGATCCGGGCGAGGCGGGGCCGGTGATCGCCGCCGCAAAGATGCGCGATTGGCGGATCGACCGCGTGTGGACGACGCACTGGCATCCCGATCACACCGGCGGGAATGCCGAGATGAAGGCGTATGGCGCGACGATCGTCGGCCCGGCGGCGGAGGCGGATAAGATCCCGACACTCGACGAACAGGTCGGCGAACGCGATGTCGTTCGGCTTGGCGATCACGTCGCTACGGTGATGACCGTGCCCGGGCATACGCAGGGGCATATCGCGTTCCACTTCGCCGACGATGCGGCGATCTTCACCGGCGACACGCTGTTCGCGATGGGCTGTGGGCGGCTGTTCGAGGGGACGCCGGCGGACATGTTCGCGAACATGCAGCGCTATGCGGTGCTGCCAGACGAGACCGAGGTGTTCTGCGGGCATGAATATACGCAGAGCAACGGGCGGTATGCGCTGGTCGCCGAGCCGGACAATGCCGACATCGTCGCACGGATGGTTGAGGTCGATGCGGCGCGCGCGAAGGGCGAACCTACCGTGCCGACGACGATCGGGATCGAGCGCGCGACCAACCCGTTCCTGCGGGCGACGTCGGTCGAGCAGCTCGCACGCTATCGTGCGGCGAAGGATGATTTCCGCGGGTAAAGGGCGTATGAGGATGGCGGGGATTTTGAGGAGCGTTGCGATGCGGATGCGGACCCTGCCACTCTTGATGCTTCCGGCTGTATTGCTCGGCGCGTGTACGCAGACCCCGGCGGAGGTCGAGCGTGCGCAGGTGCGCGAGGCTGGCGTGCAGGAGAAGCTGGCGAAGGAGCTTGCCGGGCTGGTGCCGGGTAAGCCCGAGACATGCATCAGCCAGTTTCCGCAGAAGCAGAGCTCGGGATACGGCGCGACGATCCTGTACCGCGTGAATAGCGGGCTGGTGTATCGCAGCGACACGGCCGGCGGGTGCGAGGGGATTGGGCGCAGCGATATCCTGGTGACGCGGACGCCGAGCGGGCAACTCTGCCGCGGTGATATCGCGCAGACGTTCGACCAGGCTTCGCGCTTTCCGACCGGAAGTTGCAGCTTCGGCGAGTTCGTGCCGTATCGGAAGCCATGATGCGCGGGGCGGTTCTGGCGGCGGCGGCGCTGCTGACGGTGGGGATGCTCGGGGCGGGGAAGTCTGACCCGCTGGCGGGACGGATCGCGGGACCACCGGTGCGGTGCATCGATCTTCAGCAACTCAACGGCCCGGAAATCATCGATTCGCAGACGATCCTGTACCATCAGTCGGGAAAGCGGACCTGGAAGACGGGGCCGGTCGGGAAGTGCGCTTCGCTGCGGCCGCTCGATACGTTGATCGTCGATGTCTATGGTGGGCAGTTGTGCCGGAACGATCGGTTTCGGACGGTGTCGACGGGCATGTCGATTCCGTCGGGGTATTGCCGGTTTCGAGATTTCACGCCTTATGACCGGGTGAAGTAGGGGGTCGCCCGCCCTGCCGCGCCGCGCCCTTGCCTCGCATCACTCCGCCATCCGTATCGCACCACCCCGGCGGAGGCCGGGGCCCAATTGGGAGACGTCGCTGACCGAGGACGGCGCTCCGTTACTCCGGCCTTTCCAATTGGGCCCCGGCCTTCGCCGGGGTGGTTGGAAGTGGGTAGTGCCTTTCGATCACCAGTCCCCTCCCCCCGTCATCCTGACGAAAGTCAGGACCCAGGGTTACTGAGGGCCGCGCGTGGTACTCTGGGTCCTGACTTTCGTCAGGATGACGGAATACGGGTGGGTCACCCCGGACAACGGCAGGTCCACGCGCTCAGTCGGCGAACACTGCGGCGCGCTTTTCTATGTTGGCCCGCACCTGCTCGACCTGGTTGGGGGTGCGGATCACCTTTAGTTGCTCTTCCGTCTCGGCGAGCAGGACCGCTGCAGCGTCCGCATCCGCCGCGAGGTTGTAGAGGCGCTTCGAGCCCCGAATCGCGTGGGGGTTCCTTGCCGCGATCTCGCGGGCGAGCATCATCGCCTCGCCGAGCGGGTCTTCGGACAGGCGCGTGACGAAGCCGTGCCGCAAGGCCTCCGCGCCGTCGAACTCCCTCGCGGTGTAGGTGAGTTCGCGCAGCACGTCGTCGCAGGCGAGCGTGCGCCAGAGGGCGATGCCGGCCATGTCGGGGACCAGGCCCCAATAGGTCTCGCGGATTGCAAAGCGGGCGCTGGGGTGCGCGATGCGGATGTCGGCGCCCGACATGATCTGGAACCCGCCGCCGAACGCGACGCCGTGGACCGCGGCGATCACCGGCATCGGCAGGGTGCGCCAGCCCCAGGCGACCTGTTGGACGAGGTTCGCACCCTCCGCCGTTCGCTCGCCGAGTGCCAGCCCCGAGCCACCGCTTGCCATCGAGGCCATGTCGAGACCGGCGCAGAATGCCTTGCCCTCGCCTGAGAGAACCACGCAGCGGACTTCGGTCATCCCCTTGAGCCGGTCGATCGCGGCGGCGATGCCTTCGAACATCGCCGGGTCGATCGCGTTCATTTTCTCCGCGCGGGCGAGGCGGACGTCTGCGATGCCGTCGGCGACGGTTATGGTGACCCGGTCGTTCATTCTGGCGATCCTCTCGATCTTTGCCAGGACGCTAACCGCCCCTGCCCCCACCTGCAACGGCGCCCGCAATGTTGCGTGCGCTCACGCGGCGTGTAGAGGCTCCGCGCATGGCTGGTTTTGATCCACAATGGTTTGCGACGCGCGGGTTCGGCGGGCACGGTGCCGCGCTGGGGATGCGCTATCACGCGCATGGCGACGACTGGGCGGAGCTTGCGCTGCCCTATGACGAGCGGCTGATCGGCGATCCGGCGAGCGGCGTGATCGCGTCGGGGCCGATCATCACGATGATGGACATGGCGACGAGCCTCGCGATCTGGATCAAGCGCAACGCGTTCGTGCCGCATGCGACGCTCGATTTGCGGGTGGATTATTTGCGCCCCGCGACACCGGGGAAGACCGTGATCGGGCGCGGCGAATGCTACCGGATCACGCGCTCGATCGCGTTCGTGCGGGGGCAGGCGCATGACGGCGATCCGGGCGATCCGCTCGCGCATGTCGCGGGGACGTTCATGGTTGTCGGCGATGTCGCGGGCATGGGTCTCAACAGAAGGAGCGAGGCATGACGATCGGCCTACCGCCCTATGCTGAGATTCTCCGCGTGTCGGTCGAAGCCGAAGACGGCGCGCCACCGGTACTGCTGATGCCGTTTGCGGATGACGTGCTGGGGCGGCCTGGGTTCTTGCATGGCGGTGCGATTGCGGGGTTGCTGGAAATGGCGGCGATTGCGGCGTTGCAGCATGCGCTTGAGGCTGAGGGTGGCGGGCGGATCAAGCCAGTGAACGTCACGGTCGATTTCATGCGGGGTGGTCGGGATAAGCCGACGCGGGCGGCGGGCGTGGTGACGCGGCTGGGGACGCGAGTGGCGAATGTCGAGGCGACCGCGTGGCAGGACGAGCGGGACAAGCCGATCGCCGCGGCGCGGATGAACTACCTGATCGTGCGCGACTGACTTCCTCCCCTCCCGCTTGCGGGAGGGGACCGAGGGGTGGGCGCGCGGTTCCGGCACTGGCTGACGGTGCAATGAAGATTCGCAAACTGCAAAGATGACGCTGGAGGTGAGCGCGTGCCCACCCCTAGCCCCTCCCGCTTGCGGGAGGGGGATGGCGTTGTGGCTTACTTCGCGGTCAGTTTGATCAGGCGGCCTTGCGATTCACCGCCGTCCTCGAGCACCCAGATCGCGCCGTCGGGGCCTTGTTCGACTTCGCGGATACGGGCGCCCATGTCCCATTGGTCGCCCTTCGCGGCGTTGGTGCCGTTCAGGTCGACGCGCACCAGCGCTTTCGACGACAGGCCGCCGATGAACGCGTCGCCCTTCCACTGCGGGAACATCGCGCCCGAATAGATCATAAGGCCGCCGGGGGAGATCACCGGGTTCCACGATACCTTGGGCGGCTCATACCCATCGCCGGGCTTGTGGTCGGGGATGTCGCGGCCGTCATAGTGGCTGCCGTTCGAGGCGTTGGGCCAGCCGTAATTGAGGCCGGGCTTGATCAAATTGACCTCGTCGCCGCCCTTCGGCCCCATCTCCTGCTCCCAGAGATTGCCCTGCGCGTCGAACGCGATCCCGAGCAGGTTGCGGTGGCCGTAGCTCCAGATTTCGGGTGCGAAGCCCTTCGAGACCAGCGGGTTGCCGGGGGCGGGCTTGCCGTCGAGCGTGAGGCGCAGCACCTTGCCGAGCGTCATCTTCGGGTCCTGCGCCGGCGTAAACTTCTGGCGCTCGCCATTGGTGAAGAACAGATATTTACCGTCGGGCGAGAAGGCGATGCGGCCGGAGTAATGGCCGTTGCCCTCGACAAAGGGCCTCGCGCTGAAGATTGTCTCGATATCGCCGAGACGCTCGCCGCCGCCACCGTTCGCACGCAGGCGACCCCGCGCGAGGACGACGCCCTTGCCGCCCTCACCGGCGGTCGAATAGCTGAAATACACGCGCTGGCTGGTGGCGAAATCGGGGGCGAGGACGACGTCCATCAGCCCGCCCTGCCCTGCCGAATCGACCGTGATCGTCGCGACCGTCTGGCGCGACTTGCCGTCGGCGGAGACGAGCAGCATCTGGCCCTGCTTTTCGGTCACCAGCATGCGCTTGTCGGGCAGGACCGTCATCGCCCAGGGCGAATCGAAATCGGCGACGACCGTCTCCCTGAACGGCTTGCCCCCCGGCGCCGGTTGCGCGGAACAGGCCGTGGAGGCGAGCAGCGTGGCAGTTAGCAAACCCGTGGCGAACAGTGTGTTGCGAATCATGATCTTCTCCCGGAAATCTCTTCGCCAACGCGGCGTTACCAATGAAGGTTGCGCCGGCTTGCGGACCAGCGCCACCCCGCGTATAGAGGCACCACTTCTCTACATCGCCAGATGAAGAGGCTGCGGGGCTTGCTCCGCGGCGGCAATCACCTGTGCTTTGGCCCTGTTTGGAATTTCGATGGCGAACATCGCCCTGCTGACCGACCTGATCGAACCCGAGGCGAAGGCGCTTGGCCTCAGCCTCGTGCGCGTGCGCATGCAGGGCGGCAAGTCCGATCCGACGTTGCAGGTGATGGCCGAGCGCCCCGACACGCGCCAGTTGGTGATCGAGGATTGCGCCGAGCTGTCGCGCCGCATCTCGGACAAGTTCGATGCGCTCGAAGCCGAGGGCAAGGACCCGGTCGGCGAGGACGCGTACCGTCTCGAAGTATCGAGCCCTGGTATCGATCGCCCGCTGACGCGGTTGCAGGACTTTGCCGACTGGGAAGGCCAGGAGGCGCGTATCCGCCTCGTCGAGCCGTTCGAGGACCGCAAGCAGATCTCGGGTAACCTGATGGGCGTCGAGGGGACGAAGATCACCGTCGACGTCAACAAGCACAAGATCATGACGATCGACTTTTCGCAGGTCGCCGACGCCAAGCTCGTCATGACCGACCGACTCATCGCCGCGACCGCGCCGCTTTCGATCGAAGGCGCGGACGAAGTTTTCTATCAAGACGTGGCCGAGCCTGATGCTCAGGGCACCGAGACCGAAGAAGGACAGCATTGATGGCCACGGCAGTCACCGCAAACCGCGCGGAACTGATCGCGATCGCGAATTCGGTCGCGTCGGAGAAGATGATCGACAAGGCGATCGTGATCGAGGCGATGGAGGACGCGATCCAGCGCGCCGCGCGCTCGCGCTACGGCGCCGAGAACGACATCCGCGCGAAGCTCGATCCGAACACCGGCGATCTGCGCTTGTGGCGCGTCGTCGAAGTGGTCGAGGCGGTCGATGACTATTTCAAGCAGGTCGACGTCAAGGGCGCGCAGAAGCTCCAGAAGGACGCGGCACTCGGCGACTTCATCGTCGATCCGCTGCCTCCGATCGAGTTCGGCCGCATCGCCGCGCAGGCCGCCAAGCAGGTCATCTTCCAGAAGGTCCGCGACGCAGAGCGCGAGCGCCAGTTCGAAGAATATAAGGACCGCGCGGGCGAGATCATCACCGGCGTCGTCAAGCGCGTCGAGTTCGGCCATGTCGTCGTCGACCTGGGCCGCGCCGAGGGCGTGATCCGGCGCGACGCGCAGATCCCGCGCGAAGTGGTGCGCGTCAACGACCGCATCCGCTCGCTGATCCTCAACGTCCGCCGCGAGAACCGTGGGCCGCAGATCTTCCTCAGCCGCGCGCACCCCGACTTCATGAAGAAGCTGTTCGCGCAGGAAGTGCCCGAGATCTACGACGGCATCATCGAGATCAAGGCCGCGGCCCGCGATCCGGGTTCGCGCGCGAAGATCGGCGTCATCTCGCATGATTCGAGCATCGATCCGGTCGGCGCGTGCGTCGGCATGAAGGGCTCGCGAGTCCAGGCCGTCGTGCAGGAGATGCAGGGCGAGAAGATCGACATCATCCCCTGGTCGCCCGACATCGCGACCTTCGTCGTCAACGCATTGCAGCCGGCTTCGGTCAGCCGCGTCGTGATCGACGAGGAAGAAGAGCGCATCGAAGTGGTCGTTCCCGACGACCAGCTGTCACTGGCGATCGGTCGTCGTGGCCAGAACGTGCGGCTCGCGTCGCAGCTGACCGGCAAGGCGATCGACATCCTCACCGAGGCCGATGCGTCCGAGAAGCGCCAGAAGGACTTCGTCGAGCGCTCGGCGATGTTCGAGAAGGAGCTCGACGTCGACGAGACGCTCGCACAGCTGCTGGTCGCCGAAGGGTTCACGAACCTTGAAGAGGTCGCCTATGTCGAGGTCGAGGAGATCGCCGGCATCGAGGGCTTTGACGAAGATTTGGCGGGCGAGTTGCAGAACCGTGCGACCGAGGCTTTGGAGCGTCGCGACGCAGCGAGCCGCGAGGAGCGCACCGCGCTCGGCGTGGAGGACGCGCTGGCTGGCATGCCGTATCTGAACGAGGCGATGCTGGTCACGCTCGGCAAGGCGGGCATCAAGACGCTCGACGACCTCGCCGATCTGGCGACCGACGAGCTGGTCGAGAAGAAGCGCGTTGAGCCACGCCGTCGCAATGAAGATGCGCCGAAGCGTCCTGAGCCTAAGGGCGGGATCCTCGCGGAGTACGGCCTCAGCGACGAGCAGGGCAATGAGATCATCATGGCCGCTCGCGCGCACTGGTTCGAGGACGAGGCTCCCGAGTCTTCGGCTGACGACGTTGAGGCGGACGAGACTCCGATGGAAGAGGCTTCTGCTGATGACGCTGTTGTCGAGGACGCTGCGGTTGAAGAGACGACGGCCGACGAAGCCGTGGCTGAGGACGCTTCGGCGGACGACGCTTCGGTCGAGGACGCTGCGGACAAGACCGACTCGAAGAGCGAGGGCGACAAGGCCTGATGCCCTTCGTCAGCATCCGCATCTCGGGGTCCGCCACCAAGGACCAGAAGTCCGGCATCGTCGCCGACGTCACCCAGTCGCTCGTGCAGCGGCTGGGAAAGAACCCGGCTGCGGTGCAGATCGTGATCGAAGAGGTCTCGACCGAGAATTACGGCGCGGGCGGCCAACTCCTGGTCGACCGCGACGCTCCAAAGACGGCCCCGAATACTCCGGCGCAGGAGGACGCACATGCGGAACCCTCCCGATGAGGCGCTAGGCGCTATCGACACTACTCCTTCCTCCCCTCCCGCAGGCGGGAGGGGACCGAGGGGTGGGCGCCCGGCTTCCGGTAAAGCCAAGGGCGGCAATGGGGGTGAGCGCGAGCCCACCCCTAGCCCCTCCCGCATGCGGGAGGGGGATGACGATATGCCCGTTCGCAAGTGCATTCTTTCGGGTGAGCGCGACGTCAGGCCGCATCTGGTGCGACTCGCGTTGTCGCCGGACGGTCAAATTCTGCCCGACGTTCGCGCCAAGGCTCCAGGTCGCGGCGCGTGGATCGGGGTGACTCGGGTCGAACTCGAAGCCGCGATCAAGAAGGGCAAGCTCAAGGGCGCTCTTTCGCGCGCGTTCAAGACCGGCGAGTTCACCATCGATCCCGAGCTTCCAGCCAAGATCGAATCCGCGCTGGAACGTAACGCGCTCGACCGGCTCGGGCTCGAATCGCGCTCGGGGACGGTGTTGATCGGCTCCGACCGGATCGAGCAGAACGCGCGGCAGGGGAAGCTGAAGACGCTGTATCATGCGTCCGATGCTGCCGAGGATGGCAACCGCAAGCTCGACCAAGCCTGGCGCATCGGCAACGATGAAGAAGGCTCGGGTTTGCGGGGGTTGGCACTCCCTGTGTCGCGCACCATATTGGCATTGGCGCTGGGGCGGGAAAATGTGGTACACATTGGCCTGACCGACCGCGCTGCAGCAAAGCGGGTGAGCGAAGCGCTCGACCGTTGGCTGCATTTTATCGGCCCCGAACCTTCTTCCGTGTCTTGCGAAACGGCCTCGCAGGGCGCATCGGCGTCACCACAAAATGGGGCGCCACCGATACAACAGGCGTCCGGATCGACCGGAACACGCCCGGCCGTGGACATGACTGAGGAATTTGAGTGAGCGACACGGACAACGAGAAGCCGAAACTTGGCATGCGCGCACCTTTGGGTGTGAAGCGCACGGTCGAGACCGGCCAGGTGAAGCAGAGCTTCAGCCACGGCCGATCGAATACGGTGATCGTGGAAACCAAGCGTGCGCGCGTCCTGCGCCGTCCGGGCGAGCCCGACGTGCAGGTTGCGGACGCCCCGGTTGCCGCGCCCGCCCCGGCCGCGGCGCCCGCCGCTCCGACACCACAGGCGCGCGCACCGCAGCCTGCGCCCGCCCCCGTGCGTCAGCAGCAGAGCAATCTGTCGCCGCAGGAGCGTCAGGCCAAGCTGCTCCGCGAGGCCGAAGAGCAGCGCATGAACACGCTGGAAGAAGGCCGTCGTCGGCAGGAAGCCGAGCGCGCGAAGGCGATCGAGGACGAGCGTAACCGCGTCGCCGATCGTGCGCGTGCCGAGGCTGAAGCCAAGGCGCCCGCGCCGAAGCCAGTCGAGGCCCCTGCGCCTGCGCCCGCACCAGCCCCGGCGGTCGAAGCGGCTCCCGCTCCGGTCGAAGCACCGACGCCAGCGCCTGCGCCGGCTCCGGTCGAAGCGCCTGTAGCCGCGGCGCCCGCCCCGGCTCCGGTCGCTGCACCAAAGCCTGCGCCCGCGCCGGTCGCGGCGGCTCCTGCACCGGCTCCCAAGCCTGTGCCGGCCCCTGTCGCACCGCCGGCACCGCCGCCCATTCTGGAACTGACCCGCGATCCGGCGTTCCCGGCACCGCGCCGGTTCTCGCCGGTCGCGCGTCCAGAGCGCCCTCCGCCGCCGCCAAAGCCTGTCGCAGCACCTGCTGTCGCAGCGCCAGCAACGACGGGCAACGCCGGCACGACCGCCGCTCGCCCTGGTGCGACCGGTGCGAATGCTCCGGCCGGTGGCGTCCGTCGCGATGCCGTCCCGGCGCGTCCGCAGCAGCGTGACCGCAAGGGCGACGATCGTCGCACCTCGGGCAAGCTCACCGTCAACCGCGCGCTCGGCGATGGTGATGGCGCACGCGCTCGCTCGCTCGCCGCACTGAAGCGTGCACGTGAGAAGGAGCGTCGTGGTACCGGTGGTCCGCGCGAGGCGCAGGCCAAGCAGATCCGCGACGTCGTCGTTCCAGAGGCGATCACGGTCCAGGAACTCGCCAACCGCATGGCCGAGAAGGGTGCCGACCTCGTCAAGGCGCTGTTCAAGATGGGCATGCCCGTCACGATGACGCAGACGATCGACCAGGATACCGCCGAGTTGCTCGTCACCGAGTTCGGCCACAACCTGACGCGCGTCAGCGATGTCGACCAGGATCTGGCCAACGACACGATCGACGATGCCGAGGAGACGCTGCGCCCACGTGCCCCGGTCGTCACGATCATGGGTCACGTCGATCACGGCAAGACGTCGCTGCTCGATGCCCTGCGCGGCACCGACGTGGTGCGCGGCGAAGCGGGTGGCATCACCCAGCATATCGGCGCGTACCAGGTCACGCTGAAGGACAAGTCGAAGATCACCTTCCTCGACACCCCGGGCCATGAGGCGTTCACGCAGATGCGTGCGCGTGGCGCGGACGTCACCGACATCGTCATTCTGGTGGTGGCGGCGGACGACGGCCTGATGCCGCAGACGGTGGAGGCGATCGCCCACACCAAGGCGGCGGGCGTGCCGATGATCGTCGCGATCAACAAGATCGACAAGGAAGGCGCCAATGCCCAGAAGGTGCGCGAGCGCCTGCTGAGCGAGGAGATCGTGGTCGAGGACATGGGCGGCGACGTCCAGGACGTCGAAGTCTCCGCGACCAAGAAAATCGGTCTCGATGCGCTGATCGAGAAGATCCAGCTTCAGGCCGAACTGCTCGAACTGCGCGCCAATCCGGATCGCGCGGCCGAGGGTACGGTGATCGAGGCCAAGCTCGACAAGGGCCGTGGTCCGGTCGCGACGATCCTCGTCAACCGCGGTACGCTGCGGGTCGGCGACATCTTCGTGGTCGGCGGCGAGAGCGGCAAGGTCCGCGCGCTGGTCGACGACAAGGGCAAGCAGATCAAGGAAGCGGGTCCGGCGATGCCGGTCGAGGTCCTCGGTCTGTCGGGTGTCCCGCAGGCGGGCGATCCGTTCCAGGTCGTCGAGAACGAGGCACGAGCCCGCGAAGTCGCGGAATATCGTCGCAGCGTGAAGACCGACAAGCGGACGGCTTCGGTTCCTGCCAGCCTCGAGAGCATGTTCTCGGCGCTGAAGGAAAAGCAGGCGATCGAATATCCGCTGGTCGTGAAGGCGGATACGCAAGGCACGGTCGAGGCGATCGTCGGGGCGATCAACAAGATCTCCACCGATCTGATCAAGGCGCGCGTGCTGAGCTCGGGCGTTGGCGGCATCACCGAGTCGGACGTCACCCTGGCGGCCGCTTCGGGCGCACCGATCATCGGCTTCAACGTTCGTCCGAACGCCAAGGCACGCGAGATCGCCGAGCGCCAGAAGGTCGCGTTCAAGTACTACGACGTGATCTACGACTTGATCGACGAGATTCGGGCGGGGATGGCCGGCGAGCTTGGGCCGGAAGCGTTCGAGACGGTGGTCGGTCGTGCCGATATCCGCGAGGTCTTCTCGGCGGGCAAGCACGGCAAGGCGGCAGGTCTGCTCGTTACCGAGGGCAACATCCGCAAAGCACTCAAGGCGCGCATCACGCGCAACGACGTCATCATCTACCAGGGCGAAATCGCATCGCTGCGTCGCTTCAAGGATGATGTCGCCGAGGTCCGTGCGGGGCTGGAGTGCGGCGTGACGTTCACGTCGAACTTCGTCGACATCAAGGCCGGCGACGTCCTCGAGACGTTCGAAGTCGAGATGCGCGAACGCACTTTGTAACTTACTGCTCCCCCTCCCGCTCGCGGGAGGGGGCTGGGGGGTGGGCACCCGCCATCCACGGCACGATACGCTGAGGCCGGGCGCCCACCCCCGGCCCCTCCCGCAGGCGGGAGGGGAGTTAAAGATTATGAAAACCGATACCCCAGAAGCAAAGGCCGTCCGCTCGTTGCGAGTCGGCGAACAGGCGCGTCATGCGCTGTCGGACATCCTCGCGCGCGGCGACGTCCACGATCCCGTGCTCGAGAAGCACCTCGTGACGATCACCGAGGTCCGCATGTCCCCCGACCTCCGCCACGCCACCGTCTTCGTGAAGCCGTTGCTCGGCAAGGACGAGGAGAAGGTGCTGAAGGCGCTGCGGACCAACACCGCCTACCTCCAGCGCGAGGTCGCGAACCGGGTGCAGATGCGGTATGCCGCCAAGTTGAAGTTCCTGGCGGACGAGAGCTTCGACGAGGGTACCCATATCGATACGCTGCTGCGTGACCCGCACATCGCGCGGGATCTCACGGAAGATTGACTTCAAGCTTGGTAAGACGCATCTTACCTCGATGAATTTTCAAACTAAAATGTCGGAAAAGGGCCAAGTCGTCATCCCCAAGGATGTGCGCGATTCGCTTGGCTTGAACCCCGGTCAGCAGTTCGACGTCCTGCAAACGGGTGGCGACATTGTATTGCGACCAACGGGTAGGACGACTGGAAAAAGCGTTGCGGAGGTGATGACCGACCTGCGTGCGCGCGTTCGGTACGAGGGGCCGGCCATTCCTGTCGACCAATTGAGCTGGTCGCCTGATTTCGACGAGGACGGTCGTTCGGCGTGAAAGCCGTCGACACCAATATTCTCGCGCGTTTCATCCTTGCGGACGACGAGCGTCAGTCTGCGATGGCGTCCGACATACTGAGCGCACCAGTCTGGGTCGGCCTGACCGTCTGGCTCGAACTCGGGTGGGTGCTGTCGACGCGCGCCGCGCTCGGTCGTGCGATGGTGGCCGATGCGATTGAAACGCTGCTCCAGTTGGGGACTATCCATACCGCGGATCGCGATGGTCTGGCCTGGGCGGTCACGCGATACCGAGCGGGGGCAGATTGGGCCGATATGATTCATCTCGTTTCAGCTCGGTCGGTCGCGGACGGCTTCGTGACGTTCGATCGCGGGATCGCGACCTATGCCGTGCAATCGCCCCTACCTGTCGAGACGCTGATCTGATGGCCAAGCTGTATTTCTACTACGCCTCGATGAACGCGGGGAAGTCGACGAACCTGTTGCAGGCGGACTTCAACTACCGCGAGCGGGGGATGCGGACGATGCTGTTCACGGCGGCGATCGACGATCGGTTCGCGGCGGGGACGATCACATCGCGGATCGGGCTGGAGGCGCCGGCGATCGCGTTCGATGCGGGGACGGATATCGGGGCTTGCGTGGTTCGGCAGCACGGCGCGGACGCGATTTCGTGCGTGCTGGTGGATGAGGCGCAGTTTCTGACTTCCGCGCAGGTCGATCAGCTTGCGCATATCTGCGACGTGGTTGGGATTCCGGTGCTGGCGTATGGCTTGCGGACTGATTTCCAGGGGGCGCTGTTTCCGGGGTCGGCGCGGTTGCTGGCGCTGGCGGACTCTTTGGTGGAGATCAAATCGGTGTGCGGATGTGGGCGCAAGGCTACGATGAACCTGCGGGTCGATGGGAGCGGGCGGGCGATCGCCGAGGGGCAGCAGACCGAGATTGGTGGGAACGACCGCTATGTCGCGCTGTGTCGGCGGCATTTTTGTGAGGCTTTGGGCTGAACCTTGCTCCCCTCCCCGTTCGTGCTGAGCGAAGTCGAAGCACCTTTGCCCCGTGTCCTTCGACTTCGCTCAGGACGAACGGGGGGACACCAATATTCTAGGACTGACGCGCATGCATGGCTGGATCATTCTCGACAAGCCGCTGGGGCTGGGGTCGACACAGGGGGTTTCGGCGGTGAAGCGTGCGTTGCGAAGCGGCGGGTATGGGAAGTTCAAGGTGGGGCATGGGGGGACGCTCGACCCGCTGGCTACCGGCGTTCTGCCGATCGCCGTTGGGGAGGCGACCAAGCTTGCCGGGCGGATGCTCGATAGCGACAAGATTTATGATTTTACGGTGATGTTCGGGATGCAGACCGATACGCTGGATGCGGAGGGGGTGCCGGTGGCTACCTCTGACGTGCGACCGACGATGGCGGCTGTCGAGGCGGTGCTTGCGCAGTTCACAGGGCCAATCTCCCAGGTGCCGCCTGCTTACTCCGCGCTGAAGGTGGATGGAGAGCGGGCTTATGATCTGGCGCGGGCCGGGCATGAGGTGGTGCTCGCGAGCCGGAATGTGACGATCCACAGCTTGAGATCCTCCCCGGCACGGGGAGGGGGACCAGCGCAGCTGGTGGAGGGGGGCTTCCGCGAGCGTTCCGCTGGTGACGCGCCCCCCTCCACCACCGTCCAAGCGGACGGCGGTCCCCCTCCCCGTTCCGGGGAGGAATTGCAGCCCACCCTGCCCCACGCCCCGCTCGAAGAGGTCACGCTTACCGCGCATGTCTCGAAGGGCACCTACATCCGCTCTCTCGCGCGCGACATCGCGATCGCGCTCGGCACCGTCGGCCACGTCACGATGCTCCGCCGTACCAAGGCCGGTCCGTTCGACCTCTCGCAGGCGATATCGCTGGACAAACTGGACGAACTCGCTAGAGGCAACGCGCTTGAAGATGTACTTCTGCCCTTGAGGGTGGCGCTGGACGACATCCCGGCTCTCTCCCTCACCCCCGACCAGGCAGGGGCGCTCCGACAGGGGCGTATCTTGGCCGGGATCGCCGCAGACGATGGCCAATACTTCGCCGAACTGGACGCTGTCCCGGTCGCGCTGGTCGAGGTCGAGGACGGAGACGTCCGGGTCGTTCGCGGTTTCAATCTGTGATGTCGAGGACATGAATTCATGACGATTACCGCTGAACGCAAGACCGAGCTCGTCAAGGAGCATTCGCGCGCCGAGGGCGATACCGGTTCGCCGGAAGTCCAAGTCTCGATCCTGACCGAGCGCATCAAGAACCTGACCGAGCACTTCAAGGCCCACAAGAAGGACAACCACTCGCGTCGTGGTCTTCTCATGATGGTCAACAAGCGCCGGACGCTGCTGGATTATCTCCGTCACAAGGACGGCCAGCGCTACCTGGATCTGATCGCGAAGCTCGGTCTCCGCAAGTAACCAAGTAACCAGAGGGGCGGCCGAAAGGTCGCCCCTTTTGGCATTATGGCAAAAAGAATTTAAACTGGCGGCGCGCGCGACAAGCAGCGTACCCCAATTGGGCCCCGGCCTTCGCCGGGGTGGAATTTAGGGAGAGGCAATTCGGCCGATCCCTTTAGGAGCGACAACTCGCTCCACACCGCCGCGGGCCGGCTAAGCCCGCACATAGGCCCCAAACGCATCTGGCGTTTGGAGTGAAGGAAAAAGAATGTTCGATACCAAGACCGTAAGCGCCCAGTGGGGCGGCAAGACGCTGACGCTCGAAACCGGCCGCGTTGCGCGCCAGGCCAACGGCGCAGTGCTCGCCACCCTCGGAGAGACCGTCGTTCTGTGCGCCGTGACGGCTGCACGGACCGTCAAGGAAGGGCAGGATTTCTTCCCGCTCACCGTCCATTACCAGGAGAAGTTCTCCGCGAGCGGCCGCATCCCCGGCGGCTTCTTCAAGCGTGAGCGCGGCGCGACCGAAAAGGAGACGCTGACCAGCCGTCTCATCGATCGTCCGATCCGTCCCCTCTTCCCCGAGGGTTTCTACAACGAGATCAACGTGATCTGCCAGGTTCTGTCGTATGACGGCGAGAACGAGCCGGACGTCCTTGCGATGGTCGCAGCCTCCGCAGCGCTGACGATCTCGGGCGTGCCGTTCATGGGCCCGATCGGCGCAGCACGCGTCGGCTACGTCGATGGCGCCTACATCCTCAACCCGACGCTGGAAGAAGCCAAGGCTGGCGATCTCGACCTCGTCGTCGCCGCCACCGGCCAGGCCGTGATGATGGTCGAATCGGAAGCCAAGGAGCTTTCGGAAGAGATCATGCTCGGTGCCGTGCAGTTCGCCCACAAGGCCTGCCGCGAAGCCGCCAACCTGATCATCGATCTGGCCGAGATGGCCGCCAAGGATCCTTGGGAAATGGCCGAGCAGGCTGATCTCTCGACCGCCAAGGACAAGCTGAAGAAGCTGATCGGCAAGGACATTGCGGCCGCCTACAAGGTGACCGACAAGTCCAAGCGTTCGGACCTGCTGAACGCGGCGCGTGCGAAGGGCAAGACCGCATTCGCCGATGCCTCGCCGCAGGACCAGATGGCAGCCGGCAAACTGATGAAGAAGCTGGAGGCGGAGATCGTCCGCGGCGCCATCCTGAAGGACGGCACCCGCATCGACGGCCGCACCACCACGCAGATCCGTCCGATCGAGGCGATGGTGCATTTCCTCCCGCGCACGCATGGTTCGGCGCTGTTCACGCGCGGCGAGACGCAGTCGATCTGCACCACCACGCTCGGCACGCGCGATGCTGAGCAGATGATCGACGGCCTGAACGGGCTTTCGTACGAAAACTTCATGCTGCACTACAACTTCCCGCCCTACTCGGTCGGTGAAGTCGGTCGCTTCGGGGCGCCGGGTCGTCGCGAAGTCGGCCACGGCAAGCTCGCCTGGCGCGCGCTGCATCCCGTGCTGCCGTCGAAGGAAGACTTCCCGTACACGATCCGCGTCCTGTCGGACATCACGGAGAGCAACGGCTCGTCGTCGATGGCGACGGTCTGCGGTGGTTCGCTGAGCATGATGGATGCGGGCGTTCCGCTGAAGCGTCCGGTGTCGGGCATCGCGATGGGCCTGATCCTCGAGGGCAAGAACTTCGCGGTTCTGTCGGACATCCTGGGCGACGAGGATCACCTCGGCGACATGGACTTCAAGGTCGCGGGCACGTCCGAGGGCATCACCACGATGCAGATGGACATCAAGATCGCCGGCATCACCGAGGAGATCATGGGCAAGGCACTGGCGCAGGCCAAGGAAGGCCGCGCGCACATCTTGGGCGAAATGGCCAAGGCGCTCGACCACACCCGTGAGGAACTCAGCGCCCACGCACCGCGCATCGAGAGCTTCCAGATCGACAAGTCGAAGATCCGTGAAGTCATCGGCACCGGCGGCAAGGTGATCCGCGAGATCGTCGCGCAGACCGGCGCCAAGGTCGACATCGACGACGAGGGCGTGATCAAGGTGTCGTCGTCCGACCCCGCGCAGATCGAAGCCGCGATCAAGTGGATCAAGGGCCTCGTCGAGGAAGCCGAAGTCGGCAAGGTCTATGACGGCAAGGTCGTCAACCTGGTCGATTTCGGTGCGTTCGTGAACTTCATGGGTGGCAAGGACGGTCTCGTCCACGTGTCCGAAATCAAGAACGAGCGAGTCGAGAAGGTCAGCGATGCCCTGAGCGAAGGCCAGGAGGTCAAGGTCAAGGTTCTCGAGATCGATCCGCGCGGCAAGGTGCGCCTGTCGATGCGCGTCGTCGACCAGACGACCGGCGAAGAGCTGGAGGACACGCGTCCTGCACGTGAGCCCCGTGAGGGTGGCGATCGTGGTCCGCGCGGTCCGCGTCGTGATGGCGATGGCGGTCGTGATGCCGGCAACGGCGGTGGTCGTGATGGCGGCGGTCGTGGTCCGCGCGGCGAAGGCGGCGGCGGTGACCGCGGCTCGCGTGGTCCGCGTCGTGACGGCGACGGCGGCCGTGACGCAGGCGGCAACGGCGGTGGCCGTGGCCCGCGTCGTGACGGCGGCGGCAACGGCGGTGGCGAGCGTGCTGCACGCACCGATGGCGACAAGGCTCCCGAGTTCGCGCCGGCGTTCCTGACGGGCGATCGCGACTAAGCCTTTGCTGCATATGGCAATCGATGGAGGGGCTCGGGAAACCGGGCCCCTTTTTCATGAAGGGCTCGCTTCGCCCCGTTTAGTTAAGGAAGACGATTAATATCGGAACGGAGTAGCATGCCGGATGTTCGAACCGCCATGGTCGCTATTTCCAAGTCCGTGATTCTCGTCGTCGACGACGATGCCCTGGTTCGGGTCCATTCCAACCTCGCGCTGGAGGATGCCGGCTACGAAGTCGTAGAAGCCAGCAATGCGGCCGACGCTTTGGTGAAGCTCGAGGAGCGTCCCGACATCTCAGCCTTGTTCACCGACGTCCGCATGCCGGGAATACTAAACGGCATCGACCTGGCCAAATTGGTGCATGCACAACGCCCGGATATCGCGATCCTCGTCACCTCGGGCGCCGACAATGGTACGACCGACGCACTGCCAAAGGCAGCCCGGTTCGTACAGAAACCCTATACGGGCGCACAACTGAGCAGGCTTCTCCAACTCTGAACGGCGACGGTTAGGAACACTAACCTACGATATCGCACCGACTATTCTCGGTAAGCCTCTACACATCATAAACGTTGCCGCTCGGCTCTATTAGGATCATCCTCCCTGATCTGAGGATCGACTCGCGGGGGCGGCATGATGGCAACGCAGGACATTACGAAGCCACTGCGAAGCAACGTCGTCGCAAGCGAGCGCCGTTTCTTTCTTGGCATGGCGATAGCGATAGCGGTTACGGTCATCTTCGGATTCACGCTGAACGCCGCGCGGATGCACTGGACGTTTCTCGAACTGCCGGCCCAAGTCCACTTGCACGCCGCCGTGTTCTCTGCGTGGATCATACTCTACGTCATGCAGAACTGGCTGATCGTCCGTGGCTCGATCACGCGACATCGTCAACTTGGCATGCTCGGCGCGGCTATCGCGGTATCGATGGTCGTGCTCGGCATCGTCACTACGGTCGCGGCGGTCGAGCAACACCGGGTACCGCCCTTTTTCCCGCCGGGCGTTTTTCTCGTGCTCGACGTGCTGGGGATCGTCGGCTTCGGTATCCTGACGGCGTGGGCGATCGTACTGCGAAAGCAGGCAGCGTGGCATAAGCGCCTGATGCTGTGTGGGACGATCCTGATCATGTCGCCCGCGCTCGGGCGGATCCTGCCCTTGCCGTCGCTGGGCGAGTTCGCACCGCTCGCGGTGTTCGCGTCGATGGCGGTGTTCGTCATCGCGGGGATGATCTACGACCTGCGCCTGCACGGGAGAATCCATCCGGCCTATTATTGGGGTGGTGGCGTGCTGGTCGTCGCGAATGGTCTGGTAGGGCCGCTCGGCTTCAGTCCGCCGGTGCTGCGGTTGGTCGAACGCCTAGCCGCTTGATCGAGGGCGCATGATCCAGAGAGTGGGGAGCTTCTGTTGCTCGGTGCCCCCCGTACCGCCGGTTTCCACTTCTGTTGCCCGGTGTGGCCCGAACCGCGCTTTCGTCCGTATAACTTAGGTCGTTAGACCGTCAGTTATGCGGCAATTGCGAGTGCTTCGTTATCGTTGGCACTTGTGTATGGGCCGTTGCGGTGGTCCCATTCCGAGCGAAACATAGCGTCGTTGAACACACGTCGATCCTAGTTCGACCCCGTCATCGTCCCCCTCTTGCGAAGAGGGCGGTGGTGGAGTCGCCGGGTACTGCCCCCGGGTCCGCTGTGTCTATGACACGCCACGGTTTATCGCCATAGCCGCCAAGAGAAGATTCCCCCGACGGCATGCCCGATATAGGCGCGCCGCAACGCGATGAAAAGCCCGAGCCCCGATGGTTTTTTATCGAGAAACGTCAGTGCCGTAGCATGCGGCATGCCAAACCGCCTTCCGCTCGCCACAAAGCGCGTGCATAGCAACCTGCATTATGTTGACGCAGCGCTCCCGCTACGCGCTTCGCGCGATGATCTTCCTTGGCGGTGCCCCCGCCGGTGGCCCGCCCATCCCGATGACGCGCATCGCCGCCGAGGCGAACGTGCCGCGGAAATTCCTCGAGCTGATCCTCGCCGACCTGCGCGAGTCCGGCCTGTTGCACAGCCATCGCGGCAAAATGGGCGGCTATCGCCTGTCGCGCCCGAGCCACCTGATTTCGCTCGGCGAGATCATCCGGATTATCGAGGGGCCGCTGGCGCTCGTGCCGTGCGTGAGCCGGACTGCTTACCGGCCATGCCTCGACTGCAAGAGCGAGGCGGATTGCGCGATCCGCTATGCGATGATGCGCGTGCGAGACGAGACCGCGCGGATCCTCGACGGGACGAGCCTGGCGGACGCCAACGCCGAGGATCTGGTGGCGGCGTGACCCTGTCCTTCTCCCCTCGGGGAGAAGGTGGCGCGGCAGCGCCGGATGAGGGGGCGTTGGGATCCCGTCCCGAGCCTCAAGCCCCTCACCCTTCCGTCGCCTACGGCTCCTCCCTCCCTCTCCCCACAGGGGAGAGGGAGGGAGGCGATCACCCTCTCGCCTTCAGTTCGTCACGGATCTCACGCAACAGCGCGATCTCAACAGGTTCTGGTGCAGGCGCGACTGGGGTGGCTTCTTCCTCGCGCTTCAACCGCGCAGTCTCCCGCTCGATCAGCGCCGCCGTCCGGTTCACCACCCGCAGGATCATGAAGATGATACCTGCAACGATCACGAAATTGACCAACTGCGTCGCGAACGCGCCGTACCCGAGCAACGGCACGCCGGCCTTCTTCAACGCCGCGTAATCGCTCAGCGAGCCCGCATAATTCGCCGGCACCGCCCCCATCCGCCAGAAATAGCTCGAAAAATCGAGCCCGCCGAAGATCTTGCCGATCACCGGCATCAGCACGTCGTCGGTCAGCGACGTGACGATCTTGCCGAACGCCGCGCCGATGATCACCGCGATGGCGAGATCGAGCACGTTGCCGCGCATGATGAACGCTTTGAACTCTTTGAGCATCTACGCCCCTCTCTGTTGCAAGCCCAAGGCTAACCACCGATTTCGGTTTCGCCAACCCTGCCGACTGTCCTATGAGGGTGACACAGGTATTCAGGAGAGCCCCGATGTCACGTACCCCAATCGTCCGCGGTACCGCCGCGATCCTGCTCGCATCGGCACTGGCCGGGTGCGGGATCAACAGCGTTCCGACCGCAGAGGAAAACGCCAAGGCGCGCTGGGCTGACGTCCAGAACAACTATCAGCGTCGCGCCGACCTGATCCCCAACCTCGTCGCGACGGTGAAGGCGGCCGGCGCGCAGGAGAAGGATATTCTCGTCGAGGTGACGCAGGCGCGCTCGGCTGCGAACTCGGTGCAGGTTTCGGCCGCCGATCTGTCCGATCCGGCGAAGATGGAGCAGTATCAACGCGTCCAGGGTGCCGTCGGCGTATCGCTGCAACGTTTGCAGGAGGCGTATCCCGAGCTGAAGAGCCAGGGCAACTATACCACGCTGATGAGCCAGCTGGAGGGCACCGAGAACCGCATCACGATCGCCCGACGCGATTACAACGGCGCAGTGCAGGACTATAACACCAAGATCCGTACCTTCCCCGACGCGGTCGGCGCGAAGATCTTCTACGGTGCCAAGCCGATGGTGCCGTTCGCGGCGACCACGCCCGGTGCGGAAACCGCGCCGACGGTAAACTTCGGCAACGCGAGCTGATCGGGGCATTATGCTCCGCCACCTCCTGACGCTGGCGTTCGCGGTGCTGCTAGGAAGCAGCGCCGCTAGTGCTCAGACGCTTCCCAAGTTCACCGGCTTCGTCGTGGATGCTGCGAACGTGATCCCGCCCGATCAGGAAGCGGCGCTGACCAAGCGGCTCGACGACCTGCAAAAAACGACCGGCAACCAACTGGTCGTCGCGACCGTGCCCGATCTCGACGGCTATCCGATCGAGGATTACGGCAATGCGCTGATCCGGAGCTGGGGCGTCGGGCTGAAGGATGCGAACAACGGCGCGATCCTGCTGGTCGCGCCGAACGACCGGAAGGTGCGGATCGAGGTCGGCTACGGGCTCGAACCGGTACTGACCGACGCGTTCTCGAGCGTCGTCATCAACCAGCAGATCCTGCCGCGCTTCAAGGCAGGGGATATCCCCGGCGGGATCGTCGCGGGGACGAACGCGGTGGCGGACCAGCTCGCGCTGCCCGATGCGGAGGCACGCGCGAAGGTTACGGCGGCGGCAGCGGAGTATGACAAGACGCATCGTCGCTCGAATTCGGGTGGCGGCGGCGTGCCGATCGGGCTGATCTTCTTCGGGATCGTGCTGGCGGCGATCGTCATTCCGATGATCTCGCGGCGCGCGGGTGGAAAGCATTATGTCGATGGCGGCAGCCGCGGCGGTGGCAGCGGTGCCTTGCCGATCGTGCTGTGGAGCATCGCCGACGCGATGACCCGTGGTGGCGGCGGCGGCGGTGGCTTCGGCGGCGGCGGCGATAGCGGCGGTGGCTGGGGCGGCGGTGGCTTCGGTGGCGGCGGCGGTGGATCCGGCGGCGGCGGCGGCGCATCGGGGAGTTGGTGACATGCGGCTGAGCGAAACCGATCACGACCGCGTCACCGCGGCCGTGACGCAGGCGGAAACCGCGACGACCGGCGAGATCGTCACGATCGTCGCGCGGCAGTCGGATGCGTATCACGACGTCTCGATGCACTGGGCGGTGCTGGCGATGCTGCTGACGCTGGCGCTGCTCGCGTTTCACCCGGTCGCGGCCGACCAAATCTATGCGCTGGTCGATCCCTGGCAGGCGGCACCGCAGGGTGCGCTGTACGTGGTCGCGCTGATGCTGGTGACTTTGGTGTTTCTGGCGGTGCGGCTGGTGTTGGCGGCGACGTCGGTGCGGGTGGCGCTGACGCCGGGTGCGACCAAGGCGCGACGCGTGCGGCGGCGGGCCTTGCTGCTGTTCCGTGCGGGGGCCGAGAAGCGCACCAAGGGCTCGACCGGCGTGCTGCTGTACCTGTCGCTCGCCGAACACCGCGCGGAGATCATCGCCGACGACGCGATCCACTCGCGCGTGCCGAACGAAACCTGGGGCGCGGCGATGGCGGCGGTGCTCGCCGGCGTCCGCGACGATCGTCCCGCCGACGGCATGGCGGACGCAGTCGCGCAGATCGGAGCGGTGCTCGCCGAACATTTCCCGAGAACCGGTGCGCCGGTCAACGAACTTCCCGACAGGCTGATCGAACTATGAGCAAGACCGTATGGGCCGGCAAATTCCTGACCGTGCAGACCGAAGGCACGTGGGAGTTCGCCGCACGCCAAGGCCAGATCGCGGCGGCGGTGATCGTCGCGATCGACGATGGCGACGTGATCCTGGTGGAGCAGTTCCGCGTACCGCTGGGCCGCGCGTGCCTGGAGCTGCCGGCCGGCCTGGTCGGTGACGAAACCGCGGGCGAGAGCGTCGCGGTGGCGGCCGGGCGCGAACTGGAGGAGGAAACCGGCTACCGCGCGGACGCGATCGAGGATCTGGGGGTGTTCTATTCGTCGCCGGGAATGACGTCGGAATGCTTCACGCTGGTGCGCGCTACCGGGCTGACGAAGGTCGGCGATGGCGGCGGCGACAGCGACGAGAACATCACCGTGCACCGGGTGCCGCTGGCGGATGTGCCGGCGTTCGTCGCGGAGAAGAGAGCGGCGGGCGTGGCGATCGATACCAAGATGCTGCTGATCCTGGCAGGGTCGATCCTTTAGCACTGCCCCGGGCCGTCATCCTGGGCTTGACCCAGGATCCAGAGCCACGGGCGTCCATGCCTGTAACTCTGGATCCCAGCTTTCGCTGGGATGACGATAAGAAACATACGCGCAGCGTGCGCGGTCGGCTTACTTGAAGTTATCCGCGTAGCTCTGCAGCTTCAGCGTCTTCTGCGGCGCCGGGACGACGGTGTAGCCGAAGCCTTCCCGCTCGCAATGCGCGATCGCTGCTTCGGCGGTCGGGAACAGCAGGCGCACCTGGTCGCGGGTGTCGCCGCTGCCGGCCCAGCCGGTGAGTGGGTCGGGGCGTTTCGGCTCTGAGGGTTCGAATTCGAGCTGCCAGGCGTCGGTCCGGTGCTTGCCGGACTGCATGGCGTTCTTGGGGCGCTGGAAGATACGGGCGGTTGGCATGAGACCCCCTTATCGCGAACCGGCGGCCCTTGCATCCGCCTTTTTCGTGCGCAGCGTCGCGGATGCCACCGCGGGGTCGTCGGGCCAGGGATGCTTGGGGTAGCGCCCGCGCATTTCCTTCGCCACCGCGGTCCAGCTGCCCGCCCAGAAACCGGGGAGGTCCCGGGTCGTCTGGATCGGGCGACCGGCCGGGGAGGTGAGGCTGAGGACCAGCGGCACGCGCGCCTCGCCGATCGTCGGATGGATGGCGAGACCGAACAGCGCCTGGACGCGAAGTTCGACGCGAGGGCCGCCTTCGGCTGCGTAGTCGATCGCGTGCGTGCTGCCGGCGGGGCTGGTGAAATTGGGCGGGGCGAGCCGGTTGATGGTCTGCATCGCGTCCCAGCCGAGCACGTTGCGAAGCGCTTCGGCGAGCGCGCCGGGGGCGATCGCGTCGAGGCGGCGCTTTCCGGCGAGCAGGGGTGCGAGCCATTCGTCGGCGCGGTCGAGCAGGGTCGCGTCGTCGAGCGGTACGCCGGCATAGGCGGCACGGTCGCGCAGCGCTTGGGCGCCGTCGCTCCACGGGAGCAGCGCGAGGCCGTGCTCGCGGACACCTTCGATGAGCGCGGCGAGGATCGCGTCGGGGTCGGCGCCGCTGTCGGGGCCGCTGGAGAGCCGGATCGCGCCGAGGCGGCGTTCTCGGAGGGCCTGGATGCCGCCGGTTGTGTGGTCGAACGTCACGGTGCGGCGGGATTCGATGCGGTCGGCGAAGAGGGTTTCCACCGTGGCTTGGTCGATCGCTACCGCGGAGAGGATGCGCGCGCCGGCGGCGGACCCTTGCGTGTCGGCGACGGCGAGCCATTCGGAGCGGGCGAGCGGCGAGGTCGGGTCGAGCTTGAACCCACGGCCGCCGACCGAGGCCCAGGTTTCGCCCGACGCATCGCGGCGGCGCGCGACGCGGTCCGGGAAGCCGAGCGCGACGCACACTTCTGCCCCCCCGCCCGCAAGCGGGAGGGGGTTGGGGGGTGGGCGCCCGGTCTCGACGTCGCGCGACGAGGATGGCGCGAGCCCACCCCCCAGCCCCCTCCCGCTTGCGGGAGGGGGGGCAAGTTTCGCCCACCTATCCGCCATTGCGCGTGCCGCTTGCGCCTTTGGTCCGCGTTCGGTTTTCCAATGGCGGAGGCGGGTTTCGAGGTCGACGTCCTGGCCGCCTATGCCGCGTTCGCCGAGCAGGACTGCGATTTGGGCTGCCACCGACGCCAGGCCGCGCTCCCCCGCCCTTAGCAGCATGTGCGCAAGTCTCGGCGGCATCGGCAGCTTGGCTATCGCGCGGCCGTGCGGGGTTGGGCGGCCATCCTCGACCGCCTCCAGCGTCGTCAGCCGCGCCATCGCCTCGTCGATAGCCGCGGCGGGGGGCGGGTCGATCCATCGGAGGTCGCGCGGATCGCCGACACCCCATAGTGCGCACGCGAGCACCAGAGCAGACAGGTCCGCCTCTAGGATCTCGGGCGGATCGTAGCGCGGCAGGCCGGCGGTCGCGGCTTCTTCCCACAAGCGATACGCTATGCCGGGCCCGAGGCGCGCCGCACGGCCGGCACGCTGGATCACGGCGGCCTGGCTCGCGCGTTCGGTGACCAGCCGCGTCATCCCCGCCGCGCGGTCGTAGCGCGGGCGTCTCGCCAGCCCCGAGTCGACGACGATGCGGATGCCGTCGAGCGTCAGGCTGGTCTCGGCGATGCTGGTAGCGAGCACGACCTTCCGCCGACCATCGGGTTCGGGGAGGATCGCGGCACGCTGCGCTGCGGGGTCGAGGCTGCCGTGGAGTTCGTGGAGGATGATGTCGTCCGGCAAATTGGCGAGGCGGTCGGCGGTCCGTTCGATCTCCGCGACGCCGGGAAGGAAGGCGAGCACGCCGCCATCCGCTTCGCCGAGCGCGCGGCGGATGGCGGTGGCGACTGAATCCTCGATCCGCAGTTCGGCTTGGCGGCCGATGTGGCGGAGGGTGAGTGGATAGCTGCGGCCTTCGCTTTCGATGACGGGGGCGTCGTCCATCAGGGCGGCGAACCTCGCACCGTCGAGCGTTGCCGACATCGCGACGATGCGGAGGTCCGGGCGGAAGCCGGCCTGCACGTCGAGCGCCAGCGCGAGGCCGAAATCACCGTCGAGGCTGCGTTCGTGGACTTCGTCGAACAGGACGGCGGAGACGCCGGCGAGTTCCGGGTCGGCTTGGATACGGGCGACGAAGATGCCTTCCGTGATGACCGTGACGCGGGTCGCGGCGGAGCGCTTACTGTCCATGCGGGTGGCGTAGCCGAAGGTCTGGCCGACGGGCTCGCCTGCGGTCGAGGCCATGCGTTCGGCGGCGGCGCGGGCGGCGAGGCGACGCGGGGAGAGGAGCAGGATCTCGCCGATGCACCAAGGTTCGGTGAGGAGAGCCGGGGCGACTGCGGTGGTCTTGCCTGCGCCTGGAGGAGCGACGAGGACCGCCGAAGTGCGCTCGCGCAGGGTTGCGAGGAAGTCGGGGAGTACGGTGAGGATCGGGAGCGGCGGCGGGGTCATCGGGGCCTGCTGCCACAGTGAAGGTTTGGGTGACAGGCTTTGTGAATGCGCGTGCGTGTCGTTCCGGCGTCGATCAGCACCTTAACTTCGCGATCCTCCCCCGCCAGGGGGAGGTGGCTGGCGCTTGCCAGACGGAGGGGGCGGTAAGCGACGACCTCGGCCCCCTGTCCTCCCCCTCCGTCACCTTCGGTGCCCCCCCCCCCTGGCGGGGGAGGATCGTTGGGTTGGGCAGACGTCGATGGGCTCTTTGCCATCAATCTAACCGAAAGCCGCACCACCTCACCAAAACCACCTCCCCGGCGAAGGCCGGGGTCCAGTTGGGAAACGTTGCTGACGACGGTTGCGCGCCATTGCTAGGACCTTTCCAACTGGGCCCCGGCCTTCGCCGGGGAGGTGCACTTTCTCTGATAGACGATACCCGCCGCATAAATCCCGTGAGATCATGTGCAAAGGCGGGCGCCCACCCCCCATCGCACCGAAGGCTGGCAAGCGTCCCCGAACCTGCTAGATGCGGCGGCAGTAATCATGGCGTCCGATCCCTCCCCCAACTCGACGACGGCGACAGGCCGCACCAGCGACCGGCTACGCGGCGGGTTCGCGCGCGCCTGGTCGAGCCGTTGGACCAAGGCGGCGCTGGCGCTTGCCGTACTCGGCGTGGTCGCGATCTTCGCGTTCTGGTTCGCGGTCATGCGCGACCTGCCATCCGTGGATACGCTGCGCACCTACGAGCCACCGCTGCCGACCAACGTCCGCGGGATCGATGGCGCGCCGATCCACAGCTACGCGCGGGAACGTCGCGTCGAGCTGAGCTATGCCGAATATCCGCCGCTGCTGGTGAAGGCGTTCCTCGCCGCCGAGGACAAGTCGTTCTTCGAGCATCACGGCGTCGATTATCCCGGTCTCGCCGGCGCTGTGTACGACTATGTGACCAAGCTCGGCACCGGCAAGCGCGCCAAGGGCGGCTCGACCATCACGCAGCAGGTCGCGAAGAACCTGTTGATCGGCAACGCCTATTCGCCGTCGCGTAAGCTGCGCGAGGCGGTGCTGGCGTACAAGATCGAGGATACGCTCACCAAGCCGCAGATCCTCGAGCTGTACCTCAACCAGATCGCGCTCGGGCGTAACGCGTTCGGCGTCGAGGCGGCAAGCCATGCGTATTTCGACAAGGAACTCGACCAGCTCGATCTCGCGCAGATGGCGTATCTCGCGATCCTGCCCAAGGGGCCGTCGAACTACGATCCGGTGCGCAATACCGAGCGCGCGATGATCCGGCGCAACTACGTGCTGAACCGGATGGTCGACAACGGCTTCATCACACCCGCGCAGCGCGATCAGGCGAACGCCGAGCCGCTCGGCGCGGTACTGCGCCGAACACCGAAGTTCGAGAGCGTGGGCGGGTATTTCGTCGAGGAAGTCCGCCGCCAGCTGATGGCGAAGTTCGGCGAGAACGCAAAGGACGGCCCCTACAGCGTCTATTCGGGCGGGCTGTGGGTGCGGACGTCGTTCGACGCGAAATTGCAGGAACTGGCGCAGCAGGCGTTGCGCGACGGGCTGGTCCGGTTCGACAGCGGACGCGGCTGGAACGGGCCCATTCGCCATGTCGAGATCGAAGACGACAACTGGCTCCAGCCGTTGCTGAACAGCAATATCGCGCTGGATTACCGCGATTGGATCGCGGCGATCGTCACCGGCAAGGACGGCAATACCTGGAACCTCGGCTTCCGCACCGGCAAGACCGGCACGCTGCCGCGCTATGCGGCGCAGATGGCGGTCCGCGGCAAGGGCGGCAACGCGTTCGGCGCGATCGAGGTCGGCGACATCATCGCGGTGGCGCCCGAAGGCGGCCAGTTCGCGCTTCGGGCGATCCCGAAGGTCTCGGGCGCGTTCGTCGTCGAAGAGCCGGCTTCGGGCCGCGTGCTGGCGATGCAGGGCGGCTTCGACGACCGGTTGCAGGCGTTCAACCGCGCGACTCAGGCGATGCGCCAGCCGGGCTCCACCATCAAGCCGATCGTCTATTCGGCCGCGCTCGATAACGGCATGACACCTGCCTCGATCATCGTCGACGGGCCGTTCTGCGTCTATCAGGGCGCGCGCCTCGGGCAGAAATGCTTCCGCAACTTCGGCAATTCGCGCGGCGCCGGGCCGCATACGATGCGCTGGGGCATCGAGCAGTCGCGCAACCTGATGACGGTGCGGACGGCCGCGCAGACCGGCATGCCCAAGGTCGTCGCGACCATCAAGAAGATGGGCGTCGGCGATTACTCCCCCTACCTCTCGTTCGCGCTCGGAGCCGGCGAGACGACCGTGGGGCGGATGGTCAACGCGTATTCGATCCTCGCGAACAACGGCAAGGGCGGCCCGCCGTCGCTGATCGACTTCGTCCAGGATCGTCACGGGAAAGTGATCTGGCCGGAGAATTGGCGCCCCTGCGATCGCTGCAACGCGCCCGACTGGGACGGCAAGGCGATGCCCCGCCCGGTCACGCGCCAGCGCCAGGTGCTGAACGCGATGACGGCGTACCAGATGGTCCACATCACCGAGGGCGTCGTCCAGCGCGGCACCGCGGTGACGCTGCGCGATCTCGACCGACCGATGTTCGGCAAGACCGGCACCAACAATGGCCCGACCGACGTTTGGTTCATCGGCGGCACGCCGCAGTTCGTCGGCGGGCTGTATATCGGCTTCGATACGCCGCGGAATTTAGGTGGAGCCGCGCAGGGCGGGACGCTGGCCGCGCCGATCTTCAAGCAGTTCGCAGTGAAGGCCTACGAAGGTCTGCCCAAGCTGCCGTTCCGCGCGCCGCCGGGTATTCGCATGGTCCGGATCGATCGCGGGAGTGGCCGCCCGGTCTATGGCACGTGGCCGAACACCGACGATCCGAAGCCCGCGGTGATCTGGGAAGCGTTCAAGCCCGAGAGCGAACCGCGCCGTGCCGCTCGACGTTCCGACGCCCCCCCGGCTGCGGCGACGACCACGACCGTGGTGAAGAAGGCCGAAGCCCCACGCGACAGCGATTTCTTGCAAAGACAAGGCGGAATCTACTAGCGCGCTTATATAGACGCCATCCCGGCGCCCGCCGGAGACCCGACCCGTTCGCGGGACGGCGATCCCGGCGTCCGCCGGGAAGACGGAATTTTTGGAGAATATCATGCGCGCCGAAGCGCAGGCTCACGTAGACACCATCAACGACGCGCTGGCGCTGCTGCGCCGCTTCCTCGACTGGGACCGCGCGCTGCGTCGTCTCGACGAGCTGAACGCGCGCGTCGAGGATCAGGCGCTCTGGTCCGATCCCAAGGCCGCGCAGGAGGTGATGCGCGAGCGTCGTCGTCTCGACGAGGCGATCAGCGCGACGCGTGCGATCCAGAGCGAACTGTCGGACACGGCCGAGCTGATCGAGATGGCCGAGGCCGAGGGCGATACCGCGATGGAGGCGGACGGCGTCGCCGCGCTCGCCGAACTCGCCGCGCGTGCCGACCGGGACAAGATCAAGGCGCTGCTCGCGGGCGAGGCGGACGCCAACGACACCTATATCGAGGTCAACGCCGGCGCCGGCGGGACCGAGAGCCAGGACTGGGCGGGCATGCTCAGCCGGATGTATTCGCGCTGGGGCGAGCGCCACGGGCTGAAGGTCGAGCTGGTCGACCAGCATTCGGGCGAGCAGGCAGGGATCAAGTCCGCCACGCTGCTGCTGAAGGGCGAGAACGCCTATGGCTACGCCAAGACCGAGAGCGGCGTGCACCGGCTCGTGCGGATCAGCCCGTACGACTCGGCGGCACGGCGGCATACGTCGTTCGCGAGCGTATGGGTGTACCCGGTCGTCGACGACAATATCGAGGTCGAATACAACGAGAGCGACCTGCGCATCGACACATACCGCGCGTCGGGCGCCGGCGGGCAGCACATCAACACGACCGACTCGGCGGTGCGCATCACGCACATCCCGACCGGTATCGTCGTGCAATGCCAGAACCAGCGGTCGCAGCACAAGAACAAGGCCGAGGCATACAACCAGCTCCGCGCGCGTCTGTACGAGCGCGAACTCGCGATCCGCGAGACCGCGGCGAACGCCGAGAATGCTGGCAAGACCGATATCGGCTGGGGTCACCAGATCCGCTCCTACGTGCTTCAGCCGTATCAGATGGTGAAGGATTTGCGCACCGGCGTCGTCTCGACCAGCCCGTCCGACGTGCTCGACGGCGACCTCGAAATGTTCATGGCGGCGGCGCTGTCGCAGCGCGTGACGGGCGAGGCGGTCGAAGTGGAGGACGTCGATTGACGCTCAAGGGTGCCCTTGCCCTGATGCTGGCGCCGGTGTTCCTGCTCCCATTATTCGCATTGGGCGCGTGTGACGGGACCAAGCCGCTGATCAAGCGCGAGCCGAAGGAACCGGTGTTCCCCGCCGCCGACCGTCCGGTCGCGTCGATCGTGTCGTCGCGCTGGTCGAACGAAGAGGCCCGCGACCGACTGAACGAAGCCGGCGAGGTGATGAACAAGGCCGAGATCCGCAAGGGCATGACGGTCGCTGATATCGGCGCGGGCGAGGGATATTATACGATCCGCATGGCCGCACGCGTCGGCAAGGAGGGCCGCGTGCTGGCCGAGGACATTGTCGCGAGCGTCCGCGACACACTGGCGGAACGCGTCGCGCGCGAGGATCTGGCGAACGTCAGCGTGAAGCTGGGCGAGGCTAACGATCCCAAGCTGCCCGAGGCGAGCTTCGACCGCGTGCTGATGGTCCACATGTATCACGAAATCGAGCAGCCATACGAGTTCCTGTGGCGGTTGCGGCCGTCGTTGAAGCCGGACGGGCTGGTGGTGGTGGTCGATGCGAACCGCCGGACGCAGGACCACGGCACGCCGCCGGCACTGTTGAAGTGCGAGTTCGCGGCGGTAGGGTACACGCAGGTGGACATGGACGACATGCCGTCGGCGGGTGGCTATCTGGCCACGTTCCGCGCAACGGGGCCGCGGCCGGCTCCGGAAGCGATCCGGGCGTGTCGGTTGAAGTGAGAGAAGTTAGTTGCACCACCCCGGCGAAGGCCGGGGCCCAATTGGAGAGGTCGCAGTAACGGCTTCCTGCGCGTAGTTGGCAACGTCCCCCAATTGGGCCCCGGCCTCCGCCGGGGTGGTGCAAGCGGGGGAAGCATTCTTCACACCACCCCCATCGCCCGCAGGCTCGTCACCTCGTCCCCCGCGATCACCAGATGATCCAGCAGCACCACCTCCAACGTCCGCAACCCCGCCGCCAGCGCCCGCGTGAACGCCACATCGCGCGCACTCGGCGTCGGATCCCCGCTCGGGTGGTTATGCGCCATCACCACGCCCACCGCCCCGAACCCCAGCGCATCCACCGCGACCGTCCGGATCGAGATCGCCACCTGATCCCGCCCCCCGACGACATGCCGCATCCCGAGAAGCCTCCGATTCGGATCAAGATACGCGACTGCCACCGTCTCGACCGTGGCATCACGCAAGCCAGCGAACAGCGCGCGTGCCGCATCGAGGTCGGCGATACGTGGGGAAAGCTCGGGCAGCGGCGGCACATACCCGCCTGCCCCGCGGCACGCACCGCCGCACGCGCAACTACATCCGCTTGAGCCCGCCCGCGCACCCGACTACGCACGCACGATGCGCCAATATCTAGACCTCATGGACCGCGTGCTCTCGACTGGCATCGAGACGATGGACCGCACCGGCACCGGCACGCTCAGCGTCTTCGGCGCGCAAATGCGCTTCGACCTCGCGCAGGGCTTCCCCGTCCTGACCACCAAGAAGCTCCACCTCCGCTCGATCATCGTCGAGCTGCTATGGTTCCTGCGCGGCGACACCAATGTCCGCTGGCTGCAGGACCGAAAAGTCGCGATCTGGGACGAGTGGGCGGACGAGACCGGCGATCTTGGCCCGGTCTACGGCAAGCAATGGCGCGACTGGGTCGCAGCGGACGGCCGTCACATCGACCAGATCGCCGAGCTGATCGAGCAGATCAAGGCCAACCCCGCCTCGCGCCGCCAGATCGTCAGCGCCTGGAACCCCGGCGACCTGCACGCGATGGCGCTCGCCCCGTGCCACTGCCTGTTCCAGACGCACGTCGCCAACGGCAAGCTCTCGCTCCAGCTCTACCAGCGCTCGGGCGACATCTTCCTCGGCGTGCCGTTCAACATCGCCAGCTATGCGCTGCTCACGCACATCCTCGCGCAGCAATGCGGGCTAGAGGTCGGCGAGTTCATCTGGACCGGCGGCGATTGCCACCTCTATTCGAACCATCTGGAGCAGGCACAACTGCAACTGACGCGCTCGCCGGGACCTCTCCCCCGCCTCGAGATCGTCCGGAAGCCGGACTCGATCGATGCGTACGAATATGAGGATTTCGTCCTCCACGATTACGTCGCGCAGGCACACATCAAGGCGCCGGTCGCGGTCTGAACAGAGAGCGACCCCTCGGCAGCGCCGCGCGACCGAATCGCAATAGGAACCGCCCGTGCGCTGTGCGGTTCAGACGCGCATGGACATTACCCAACTCATTCTCGACGAACATGCGCAGCAGCGTACCCTCTTCGCGCAGATCGATTCGATCGACGCCAAGGACACCGAGGCACTGTCCGCGCTGTGGACCCGCCTCAAGAACCTGCTCGACGCGCACGCCGAGGCGGAAGAACGCTTCTTCTACCCGCGGCTGATGAAGATCGGCACCGGCGGCAATGACGCCGACTCCGCCGCCGAAGAGACCGAGGACGCGATCGAGGATCACAATGACATCCGCGAGACGGGCGAAGCGGTCGACAAGCACCCGGTCGGGTCCGACGCGTGGTTCGAGGCGGTCGGCGAGTGCAACAAGGCGAACAGCGATCACCTCGCCGAGGAAGAACGCCAGGGCCTGACCGACTTCCGCAAGCATGCGACGCTGGAGGAGCGGCACGAGCTCGGCGTGCGGTTCGCGGCATTCGAGGCGAATCATCTGAACGGGGTGAAGGTCGTCGAGAAGGACCCCGAGGCGTATGTGAAGGAACACGCGCCGGGGTGATTCCCGCTGCTTACCTACGCCCCTAACTTACTTACCACCCCGGCGAAGGCCGGGGCCCAATTGGGGAACGTCGCTGATTGGCGTTGCGTGACGTTACCCTGGCCTTGCCAATTGGGCCCCGGCCTTCGCCGGGGTGGAGTTAGCGGCATGGCTGCTGGCTGAAACGGGAGAGTAGCTCCCCGCCCCCCAATCCGGCATGACCACCGCCATGATCACCTTCTACCTCGCCCGCGCCAGCAACGGCGTCATCGGCCGCGACGGCCACCTCCCCTGGCGCATCCCCGCAGACCTCAAGCGCTTCAAGGCGCTGACGATGGGCAAGCCGATGGTGATGGGGCGCAAGACCTTCGAAAGCTTCCCGAGCCCCCTCCCCGGCCGCCGCCACATCGTTCTCACCCGCGGCGACTGGACGGCGGCGGGTGCGGAGGTCGCGCATTCGGTCGAGGAGGCACTGGCAATGGCGGGCAACGATGTCGCCGTGATCGGTGGCGCGCAGATCTACGCGCAGATGCTCCCCCGCGCGGATCGGATAGAACTGACCGAAGTCCACGCCGAACCCGAAGGCGACGCCACCCTCCCTGCCTTCGACGGCTGGCAAGAGATCGCCCGCGAGGATCACCCAGCCGAGGGTGAACGCCCCGCCTACAGCTTCGTCACTCTGACACGCTGACTTCCCCCCTCCCTGAAAGGGAGGGGCCGGGGGTGGGTCGGCCAGTTTGTGCCATCGGCGTCTGGCGCTTGCGCCCTAACCCCTCCCTTCCAGGAAGGAGAACACGTCGTATCCAGTGACACCTAGCGCCACCCTTCCCGCCCCCCTATAGCCCGCCCCCATGCAGCGGCTCGACGGCGGCGCGCCCATTCCTTCGCATCTCGCGAACGGGATCGTCGCGCTGGGCAATTTCGATGGATTTCACCTCGGTCACCAGGCGGTGGTCGCGCGCGCGATCGCCTGGGCCAAGGCCGAGGGTCGCCCAGCGCTGGTCGCGACGTTCGATCCGCATCCGGTCCGCCATTTCCGCCCCGCCACCGCGCCGTTCCGCCTCACCACGCTGGACCAACGCGAGCGGCTGTTCGCCGACGCCGGCGCCGATGCGATGGTGGTGTTCCACTTCGACGGCGATCTCGCCGCGCTGACCGCCGAGCAGTTCATCGCCGACCGCCTGGAGCGCAACCTGCGCGTCGGCGGCGTGGTGACCGGCGAGGACTTCACCTTCGGCCACGCCAAAAGCGGCACCGTCCACACGCTCGCCTCACGCGGCCCCTCGCACGGGTTTCGCGCGGAGACGGTCGGCGCGGTCGCGCTGAACGGGGAGACGGTGTCCTCCACGCGCATCCGCGACGCGCTGCGCACCGGCGACATGGCGACCGCCACGCGCCTGCTCACGCGGCCGTTCGCGATCGAGGGCGACGTTCAGCACGGCGACAAGCTCGGCCGCACGATCGGCTATCCGACCGCCAATATCGACATGGGCAACTATCTGCGCCCTGCGTACGGGATCTACGCGGTGACCGGGCGCCTGGAAGACGGGCGCGTGCTGAAGGGCGCCGCGAACCTCGGCATCCGCCCGAGCTTCGATCCGCCCAAGGAACTGCTGGAGCCGTATTTCTTCGACTTCGCGGAAGATCTGTACGGCCGCCGTGTTGAGGTCTCGCTGATCGAATATCTCCGCCCCGAAGCCAAGTTCGACAGCCTCGAAGCCCTGACGACCCAGATGGACGCCGACTGCGCGCGGGCAAGAGAGATACTGGCGTAAAACCCCTCTCCCTTAGGGGAGAGGGAGGGGCTCGCGCGAAGCGTGGGAGGGTGAGGGCACGCGGACCCGGCGATCCTGCGCTGACTTCCCCCCTCCCTGAAAGGGAGGGGTCGGGGGTGGGTAGGCCGGTTGGCTGATGTCGTCCCCGCCTCAAGCCAACCCACCCCCAGCCCCTCCCTTCCAGGGAGGGGAGCAAGAGCGGGACGGGGGATGGCAACGCGCGCCCCTCTCGGCTACAGCCCGCCCCACTTATGACCGATACTCCTGCGCCCGCCCGCGATTACCGCGACACCGTCTTCCTGCCGAAGACCGACTTCCCGATGAAGGCGGGCCTCGCCGCCAAGGAGCCGGCGATCCTCGAGCGCTGGGCCAAGCTCGGCATCTATGACCGGTTGCGCGAACAGCGGCTCGGGCGCGAGCGGTTCATCCTGCATGACGGGCCGCCCTATGCGAACGGCGACATCCACATGGGCCACGCGATGAACAAGGTCCTGAAGGACATCATCGTCCGCTCGCAGTCGCTGATGGGCAAGGACGCGCCCTACGTCCCCGGCTGGGACTGCCACGGCCTGCCGATCGAGTGGAAGGTCGAGGAAGCGTATCGCGCGAAGAAGCTCAACAAGGACGACGTCCCCGTCGCGCAGTTCCGCGCCGAATGCCGCGCCTATGCCGAGAAATGGGTGGCCGTGCAGAAGGCCGAGTTCGAGCGGCTTGGCGTGATGGGCGACTGGGCCGATCCGTACCTGACGATGAAATATGAAGCGGAAGCCACCATTGTTGGCGAGCTGCTCAAGTTCGCCGAGAGCGGCCAGCTATACCGCGGCGCCAAGCCCGTGATGTGGTCGCCGGTCGAAAAGACCGCGCTCGCCGAGGCCGAGGTCGAGTATGAGGACATCGTCTCGACGCAGATCGACGTCGCATTCGAGATCGTGGACGCGCCGAACGCGCCGGATTTGGTCGGCGCGCATGCGGTGATCTGGACGACGACGCCGTGGACGATCCCGGTGAACCAGGCGTTGAGCTATGGGCCTGAGATCGAGTATGTTCTGGTCGCGGACGGCGATCGTCGTTTCTTGGTCGCAGAGGCGCTGATCGACAGCTTTTTTGCCCGTACCGCCCGTCATCCCGGCGGAAGCCGGGACCCACTTACCAACGACGGAGACCGCGGCGAGGTGGGCCCCGGCGTCCGCCGGGGTGACGGAGCGGAGGGTGGCGCTGTAATCCTTTGGCGCGGGAAGGGTTCCGACCTCGCCGATGCAACCGCACGACACCCGATGCACGCACTCGGCGGGTTCTTCGCAAAGCCGCGCCCGTTCCTCCCCGGCGAGTTCGTCACGACCGACGCGGGCACCGGCCTCGTCCACATGTCGCCGGATCACGGCGAGGACGATTTCGAACTCTGCAAGCAATACGGCATCGACCCGGTCTTCGCGGTCGACGGCGCGGGGATGTACCGCGCCGACTGGGCGTGGCGCGGGGGTGAGGGCAGCGTCATCAACAAGAAGTTCGTGAGCGCGGACGGCCCGATCTGCACCGACCTGCGCGAGATCGGCGCGTTGCTGGCGGCGAGCGACGACTTCAAGCACAGCTATCCGCATTCGTGGCGCTCGAAGGCCAAGGTGATCTTCCGCGCGACCCCGCAATGGTTCATCCCGATGGACTCTTCTTCTTCCCCCCTCCTGCAAGCGGGAGGGGCCGGGGGTGGGCACGCGCTCTCGACCGGTGCTGACGGGGATGGCGCGAGCCCACCCCCCAGCCCCCTCCCGCAAGCGGGCGGGGGAGCAGAAAGTGGCAACGGAGCAACCCTCCGCGAGATCGCGCTCGACGCGATCGCCGCCACCACCTGGATCCCCGCGCGCTCTGAAAACCGGATCACGTCGATGGTCCAGGGCCGCCCCGACTGGGTCATCTCGCGCCAGCGCGCCTGGGGTGTCCCCATCGCGCTGTTCGTAAACCGCGCCACCGGCCAGTACCTCAACGACCCCGCCGTCAACGCCCGCATCGTCCAAGCCTTCCGCGAGAACGGCGCGGACGCGTGGTACTCGGACGGCCACCAGGCGCTGCTCGGCCCCGACTACGACCTCGCCGACTATGAGGTCGTAAAGGACATCCTCGACGTCTGGTTCGACTCCGGCTGCACGCACGTCTTCACCGTCGAGGCACGCTACGGCGAAGGCACGCGCGCGAACCTGTATCTCGAAGGCTCGGACCAGCATCGCGGCTGGTTCCAGTCGTCGCTGCTCGAAAGCTGCGGCACGCGCGGTCGCGCACCCTATGACGCGGTCCTCACCCACGGCTTCGCGCTCGACGGCCAGGGCCGGAAGATGTCGAAGTCGCTCGGCAACGTCGTCGATCCGCTCAAGATCATCGGCGAGTCCGGCGCGGACATTCTCCGCATGTGGGTCGCCTCGACCGACTATTTCGACGACGTGAAGATCGGCAAGGAGGTGCTCGCCACCGCCTCCGACGCGTATCGGAAACTACGCAACACGTTCCGCTACATGCTCGGCGCACTCGAAGGCTTCGAGGAGTCGGAGCGCGTCGCAGTGTCCGACATGCCCGAGCTGGAGCGCTACGTGCTCCACCGCTTGCGGATGATCGACACCGAATTGCGCCAGGCGGCCGAAGCCTACGAGTTCAACCGCTACACGCGCCTGCTGACCGACTTCGCGAACGAGGACCTGTCCGCGTTCTTCTTCGATATCCGCAAGGACTCGCTCTATTGCGACGCGGGCGACGACATCAAGCGCCGGTCGTACCGCACCGTCCTCGACGTGCTTTTCCACGCGCTCGTCCGCTACGCCGCACCGGTGCTCTGCTTCACCGCCGAGGAAGTATGGCAGTCGCGCTTCCCGAGCGACGACAGCTCGGTCCACTATCTCGAATGGCCGGCACTGCCGTCGCTCGATGCCGACGACGTGGTCGGCAGCAAATGGCATGAAATCCGCCAATTGCGCGTCGCCGTCACCGAAGCGATCGAACCCTTGCGCCGCGAGAAGACAGTGCGTTCCAGCCTCGAGGCCGAAATCACCGTGCCGTCGATGCTGCTCGACGCGGACGCACTGGCCGAGGCGTTCATCGTCGCCAAGGTCACGCCGGGCGACGCGGTCACCGTGACGCGCACCGACTTCCACAAATGTGGCCGCTGCTGGCGTCACCTCCCCGAGGTGACGGTCGATGGCGACCTCTGCAATCGGTGCGAAGAGGTGGTGGCGCATGCGTAACCTGCCAAAGGCCGGGTTCGGCGCGGCGATCGCGCTGTTCCTTGCCGACCAGCTTAGCAAATGGGCGGTGACCAAGCCGCTCGGGATCGACTCGCTCGGCGATGCGCAGACGATCACCACGTTCTTCGACCTGCGCTTCGTCCCCAACATCGGCATCTCGCTCGGGCTGCTGCCCGCCGACGGGCACCTCACTCGCTGGGCGCTGGTGCTGCTGACCGGCGCGATCGCGATCGGCGTCGCGGTGTGGATGACGCGCGAGAAGAACCCCGCGGATCAGGTCGCGCTCGGCTTCGTGCTCGGCGGTGCCGTCGGCAATATCCTCGACCGGATCCGCCTCGGTTACGTGGTCGATTTCGCCGACCTGCATATCGGCGAGTGGCGTCCGTTTTTGGTCTTCAATGTCGCCGATGCAGCGATTACTGTCGGCGTGCTCGTCCTGCTTGTTCGGGCGCTCCTCGTGCGCGAGAAGCCCCCTGTGGAGAATTCCCATGCGTAAGTTCGTACCCCTGGCCGCCGGCCTCACTTGCGTCGCGCTGCTCTCGGGCTGCGGGGCAGGCCGAAGCCTCGATCGCGCGCGCCCGGACGAGTTCGCGGTCGCGCGCCAGGCACCGCTGGTGATCCCGCCCGACTTCGCACTGGTCCCGCCGCAGCCGGGTGCAGCCCGCCCGCAGGATACCGCCGCCAACGCCCAGACGCTCGACGCACTGTTTGGCGGCGCTGCGCCGCGTAGCGCCGCCGAGACCGGTGTCGTCAACGATGCCGGCGCGGACAACGACGATCCCGGCATCCGGTCCAACGTTGGCGATCCCGACACGACGGTCGTCGACAAGGGCTCGACGACGCGCGACATCGTCGCCGCCCCAGAGGGCGACGGCCAGGACGCACGCACCACCGCGAACTGATCGCGGTTCGGCCGACGAAAAAAGGGCGGCTCCTCGCGGGGCCGCCTTTTTTCGTGTCCGACGATCTCGTTCCACCGCCGCCGCCCCACTCCGATCGAAAAACTTCGGGCCGCGGCAGTACGCCCTTCCTTGTTCTCCCGCGAAGGCGGGAACCCCGACTGGATCCCCGCCTTCGCGGGGAAACAAGCTTGTGGGTCTGAGATGGGGCGCGGGAAGTTTGTCGCGCCCCTCTCTTTAGGGCGTTCAGAACGCCGCGGTCAGCGACACCAGCACCTTGCCGTTGGCGATCGAGCCATTCCCGTCCTGCCCCCGGCTGAAGCTAGGCTGCAAATACGCGGACTCGCCCTTGCCGATGTCGGTATCCACATACGCCACGCCCAGCGTCAGCGGCGTGCTCGGGATCACGTAGTCCGCCCCGAACAGCCAGTCCCAATATTCGCCGGTCGGCGACACGCTGGTCGCGAACGGGCCGAGGCCTTTGTTACCGTTCGAATAGCCCACATGCGCCTTCACGGTCAGTCCGGTATTGGGAACGCCGCTGCTGACATCGCCCCACAGATACAGGTTCGAATCCTTGGCGTTCACGCGGTCGTAGACACCAGCCGCCGCCGATGCGCCGTTCGAGTACCACGGACCCAGCGCCTGCTGCTTCGGCGCGTAGGCTACGCCGGCGGTCAGTGCGACCGGGCCGGCGGTGCCAGACAGCTTGGCATAGGGCTCGATGAAGTCGGTGTTGTCGAAGCCGCTCGGGTACATGTACCAGGTCGCGCCGACGTCGAGCACGCCGCCGCCGACCGGGACCTTGTAGCCCGCGATCAGGTCGAGCTCCATGTTCGCGCCGCCGAACGTGCCCCAGCCCGCGAGGTTGGAGCCCCAGGTGCCGATATACAGCCCGCTCTTGTGCGTGATCGTGATGCCGCCCTGGACGGCGAGGTTCTCGTCCGACTGCGACACGCCGCGGAAGCGATAGTCGCTGACGAGCCCGACGGCGCCGCTGACGGTGACCTCCTTTGGAGGCGCGGTGTCGTCCTGCGCGAACGCGGGGGCGGCAATGGCGAGCGAGAGGCCGCCAAGAAGGATAGTGGAAAAGCGCATCGTTTCCCTTTCGAAACCGGAAGTCGATGTCCGCCCTGCAATCGCGGACGTCGCATCTCTCGAAGTTTGCCTCGGAGCGCGATCTTTCCTGCGATGACGCGTATGTGACAGCGCGTGGTGCGCCGCACAAGGTAATATTGCGCAATATTCGGCTTGCGCATAACGTATGTTGCGCCGTTGCCACAGTATTGATGCCGCCATTGATGGCGCCGACCGTAGCTATCCGGCCGGCGCCTATGGGTCAGCGCTTGGCTTCACCCAGCAACTTGACCAGTTCCACGGCTGCGGGGCCCGACGACGCGGGGTTCTGACCGGTGATCAGCAGGCCGTCGCGCAGCACGTACACGCCCCAGTCGTCGGTCTTCGAATACACCCCGCCGCTCTCCTTGAGCATGTCCTCGACCAGGAAGGGAACGACGTCGGTCAGGCCGACCGCGGCCTCTTCGGTGTTGGTGAAGCCCGTGACCGTCTTGCCGGCGACGATCGGGCTGCCATCGGGCGCCTTCACGTGACGCAATACGCCTGGCGCGTGACAGACCGTGGCGACCGGCTTGCCGGCGGCGATCGCCTGCTCGATCAGCGCGATCGAGGTCGCATCCTCGGCAAGATCCCACAACGGGCCGTGGCCGCCTGGATAGAAGACCGCGTCGAAATCGGCGATCGCGACGCTGTCCAGCCGGTGCGTATTCGCGAGCAGCGCCTGTGCCTCTGCATCGGCCTCGAACCGGCGCGTATCGTCGGTCTTCGCGCTTTCGTCCGCGCTCTTCGGATCGAGCGGCGGTTGGCCACCCTTTGGCGAGACGAGCGTCAACGCGGCGCCGGCATTCTTCACGACGTAATAGGGCGCGGCGAGTTCCTCCAGCCAGAAGCCGGTCTTCGCACCCGTATCGCCGAGCTGGTCATGCGAGGTCAGCACTATCAGAATCTTCATTGCAGTCTCCATCGGGCCGGCGTTCGTCGGCGGCCGGTAGATGGGGGCGATGGCGCCGATTACCATCGACGCGCGCCCAGTCGGTCGATGACCGCGTCCCGCCCCGTCTTGATTATCCGCGCACCGCGACGAACGCGGCGAGCCCGGCTTCGAGGTCGGCGATCAGGTCTGCGGGGTCTTCCAGGCCGATCTGGAGGCGGACCATCGGGCCTGCCGCGTCGCGCTTGGTGACGCTGCGGTGGCGTTGCGGGTCGGCGGGGATGGCGAGGCTTTCGAAACCGCCCCAGCTATAGCCGATGCCGAACAGTTGCAGCGTGTCGATCAGCGCGGCGCGCGATGCTTCGTCCCCGCCGTTGAGGACGAACGAGAACAGGCCGCTCGAGCCCTTGAAGTCGCGGACGAACAGGTCGTGGCCGGGGCAGTCGGGAAGCGCAGGGTGGAGAACCTGCGCGACTTCGGGGCGCGATTGCAGCCACTTGGCGATGGTCAGCGCGCTCGACTGGTGTTGCGCAAGACGGACCGCCATCGTGCGCAGGCCGCGGCTGCCTAGCCAGCAATCGTCGGGGCTGGCGACTTGGCCAAGCTGGAAACTCGTCTCGCGCAGTTTCTTGAAATGGCCCGGGCCGGCGGTGACCGAGCCGAGCATCACGTCCGAATGGCCGACGACGTACTTCGTGCCGGCGAGGATCGTGAGGTCGACGCCGCGCTCGATCGCGGGGAAGAACAGCGGGGTGGCCCAGGTGTTGTCGAGCAGCGTCGTCACGCCCCTGGCCTTCGCCGCGGCGACGATCGCGGGAACGTCCTGCACCTCGAAGCTTAGCGATCCGGGGCTTTCCATGAAGATCGCCCGCGTATTCTCGCCGATCAGGTCGGCGATGCCCGCGCCGATCATCGGGTCGTAATAGCGCGTGGTGATGCCGAACCGCTTGAGCAGCCCGCCTGCCATGCCCCGCGTCGGATCATAGGCGCTGTCGACCAGCAGCAGTTCGTCACCCGGCGAGAGAACGGACAGCAACGCCGCCGCGATAGCCGCGACGCCCGAGCAATAGAGGAAGGTCCCCTCCGCGCCCGGCTCCAGCGAGGTCAGCGCATCGGCGAGGCTCCACTGCGTCGGCGTGCCCTTGCGTCCGTAGAACAGCCGGTGATGCGTATCGCTTCTCGCGCTCTCACGGAGATGGCCGACCGAATCGTAGAGGATCGTGGAGGCACGCCAGACCGGCGGGCTGACGATGCCTTGCGTCCACTCCTTGCGGCGGCCGGCGAGGACGACCTTGGTCGCATCGCCGACCGGCTTGTTCGTGTCGCTCATGCCGTGCCTGTCGCCTTGGGTGTCTCGGGATCGCCGCCCCATTCGGACCAGCTGCCGTCGTACAGCGCCGCATCGTTGCCGAGCAGGTGCGCGCCGAACGCGAGCACCGACGCGGTGATGCCCGAGCCGCAGGTCATCACGACTGGTTTTGCCAAGTCGATGCCCGCCTTGTCGAACTCAGCCTTCAGCGCGTCGCCCGTCTTCCACGTGCCGTCCGCATTGAACACCGCACCCTGCGGCAGGTTCTTCGAGCCCGGAATATGGCCCGGCGTCGTCCCCGGCCGCGGGTCTTCCTCCGCACCCGTGAAGCGCGCAGCCGATCGCGCGTCGAGCACCTGCTCCGCACCGCTTTCAACGTTCGCCTTCATCTGATCGAGATCACGCACGCCCTTCAGGTCCGCCCAGGTCGTGAAATGGCCATGCCGCAGCGTCTCCTTGCCCGACGCCATATCACGCCCCTCGGCCTGCCACTTCGCCAGCCCTCCATCGAGGATCGCGACACTGTGCGCGCCGAACAGCCGCAGCATCCACCATGCTCGCGCCGACGTGTGCCAGGGCGAGCTGTCGTACAGGACGATCCGGCTGCCATCGCCGAGCCCCAGCGCCTGCATCCGGCTCGCGAACTTCTCCGCAGAGGGCAGCATGTTCGGAAGGTCGCTGTCGGTATCGCGAAGTTCGCTCAAGTTCATGAACACAGCGCCGGGAATGTGCGCCGCCTCATACTCCGCCGCCGCATCGCGACCCTCGGCGTAGGTCGCGTCGACGATCCTGAGATCACTCGCGCCCAGTTCGTTTGCCAGCCATTCGGTGCTTACCAACGCGTCCATATGCGGCTCCTTGTGCTCGTGAGGTCAGTAGCCAGCGGGGCCGCTCGCGTCGAGGGAGGCGAGGAACCCCGCCGCCTGCGCACGCGTCGCCTCGCGGTCCGCCTCCGACTGTTTCGCCCAGTTGCGATACGGCATCGCCAGCCGGTTGTTGCGCCCCAGCTTGTCCTCGTGCCGCGCGAGGAAATCCCAGTACAGCGCATTGAACGGGCACGCATCGGGCCCGATCCGCTGCTTCACGTTATACCGGCATTGCCCGCAATAATCGGACATCCGGTCGATATACGCGCCCGATGAGATATACGGCTTCGATCCGAGCAGCCCGCCATCGCCGAACTGGCTCATTCCCAGCGTGTTGGGCAGTTCGACCCATTCATACGCGTCGACATACACCTCCAGATACCATTGGTGCACCTTCGCCGGGTCCGCGCCGATCAGTAGCGCGAAATTGCCCGTCACCATCAGCCGCTGGATGTGGTGCGCGTGCGCGGTCTCCAGCGTCTGGCCGATCGCCTCGCGCAGGCAGTGCATGTCGGTCTCGCCGGTCCAGTACCAGCCGGGGAGCTCGCGGTGGTGGTCGAGGAAGTTGCGCTCGACGTAATCCGGCCCCTCACGCCAGTAGATCCCGCGCATGTATTCGCGCCAGCCGATGATCTGGCGGATATACCCCTCGGCCGCGTTCAGCGGCGCGCGACCGGCACGATATTCCGCCTCCGCACGCCGGCACAGGTCGAGCGGATCGAGCAGCCCCGAATTGATGTACGGCGACAGGATCGAGTGCCAGAGATGCCGCTCGCCGGTGAGCATCGCATCTTCGTAATCGCCGAACTGCGGCAGCGCGTGGCGGAAGAAGTTTACCGCCTGCCGCTCGGCATCCTCTGCGGTCACGGCGTACTCGAACCCGTCGAGGCTCCCCGGATGCTCGGCGAACCGCTCGGCCACCATCGCCAGCACGTCCTTGGTAATCGCATCCGGCTTAAACACCAGCGGACGCGGCATCAGCAGATCGTTCTTGGCGGGTTTCCGGTTCTCCTTGTCGAAGTTCCAGCGGTCGCCCTCGGGCTTGCCGTCGGTCATCAACAGCCCGGTCCGCGTCCGCATCTGGCGATAGAACCACTCCATCGTCAGCGTCTTCCGCTCGGCGGCCCATGTCTCGAACTCCGCATGGCTGGCGAGAAAGCGGTCGTCGCTGCGGATCTCGACGGGAATGCCGAACAGCGTCTCCCAGCTTTCGAGCATCGCCATCACCCGCCACTCGCCGCCCTCGGTGACGACGATCCGTTCGGGGTCATGCCGCTCGACCGCGCGCGCGATCTCGCCGGTGAAGCTGCCCGCATTGTCGGGGTCGTCGAGCCGGGTGTATTCGACCGTCCACCCAGCCTCGCGCAACGCCTCCGCATGGTGCCGCATCGCCGACAGGATATACGCGATCTTGCGCTTGTGATGCCGGACATAGGTCGTTTCCTCGGCGACTTCCATCATCAGCACGATCGTCGTTTTCGGATCGCAGTCCCGCAGCGAGGCGATGTCGATCGTAAGCTGGTCGCCGAGGATCGGTACGAGTGTGGTTTTCTTGCGCGTCATCGCATCCTACATGGCGGCCTATGACCGCTCCCCAGAACCCATTGCATCTCGGCCAGAACAGCGCCCTCCCCGCCTCTCCAGAAGAGGCCGTGCTCGATTATGTTCCGAACCCGCGCCCGGGCCGGACGTATCTCGTGCGGTTCGCGGCGCCCGAGTTCACGTCGCTGTGTCCGGTCACCGGCCAGCCCGACTTCGCCCACCTTGTCATCGACTATGTGCCGGGCGAGACGATCGTCGAATCCAAGTCGCTGAAGCTGTTCCTGAGCAGCTTCCGCAACCATGCCGGGTTCCACGAGGACTGCACCGTCGGCATCGGCGAGCGCCTGTTCGACGAGATGAAACCGGTGTGGCTGCGCATCGGCGGCTATTGGTATCCGCGCGGTGGAATCCCGATCGATGTGTTCTGGCAGTCGAGTGCACCGCCGCAAGACCTGTGGCTGCCCGACCAGGGAGTCGCCTCCTATCGTGGCCGCGGATGAGGGCCTGGAATGAGGAAGCAAAATATCGTTTTGATTTAGATTGATATTTTCTCCGTGCTGCACTGCAGTATGTAATGAAACTTTATGCTACCTGAACCGTTGAATTGAATGCGCGACCGGGCTCTCCCAGAAGTGCGCGCTCAAACGAGGGACAGGGTATGGTGAAACCGGCGGACGGTGGGAATATCGCGCGACTTGCGCTGATCGGTAACTTTCTGCCGAGGCAGTGTGGGATAGCCACTTTCACGACCGACGTTTTCACGGCCATGCGCGCGCGCTTTCCCGAGATCGCCGTCGACGTCTACGCGATGGACGATCATCCCGGCAAATATGACTACCCCGCCGAAGTCATCGGCACGATCCCCGAGACCGACCTGTCGGCTTACATCAATACCGCGCGGAAGATCGAGGCCAGCGGCGCGCAGGCGATCTGGCTCCAGCACGAATACGGCATCTTTGGCGGGCCGGCCGGCGAGCACATCCTCGCGCTGCTCGACCGCACCACACTGCCCGTCATCGTCACGCTGCACACGATCCTCGAAAAGCCCAACGCCGACGAGCGTCGCGTGCTCGAGGGCCTGCTGCGTCGCGCCGCCCGCGTGATCGTCATGGCCGAGCGTGGCCGCGACATCCTCCAGCGCGTCTACGGCGCCAATTCGCGCCAGATCGTCATGATTCCGCACGGCGTGCCCGATCGCGACCTGCTCGATCCCGCGACGCTGAAGGACAAGTTCGGCTGGGAAGGCCGCAAGGTCATGCTGACGTTCGGCCTGCTCGCCCCCAACAAGGGGATCGAGACGGTCATCAACGCGCTGCCCGCGGTAATCGCGAAGCATCCCGACCTGCTCTACGTTGTGCTCGGCGCGACGCACCCGAACCTAGTCGCGTACGAGGGCGAGAAGTACCGCGACAAGCTGAAGGCACTCGCTGCCGAGAAGGGCGTCGCCGACAACGTATCGTTCGTCGACGCCTTCCTCGAACATGGCGAGCTGCTCGACTATCTGCAGGCGGCCGACGTCTATGTGACGCCGTACACCAACCCCGCGCAGATCACGTCGGGCACGCTCAGCTACGCGATCGGCGTCGGCAAGCCCGTCATCTCGACGCCGTACGTCCATGCGACCGAGATCCTCGCCGACGGCCACGGCGTGCTCGTGCCCTTCGGCGACGTCGACGCGTTCGCGCGCGAGATCGATGCGTTGATGTCGAACGACCGTGATCGCAACCGTCTGGCCGAGCGCGCCTATGCGCGTGGCCGCACGATGATCTGGCCGAAGCTCGCCGAGGCGATGATGACGGAGATCCGTGCGATCGTGGCGGCGCGCCCTTTTCGCCTCGCCAAGGTGCCAGCCCCGCTAAAGCAGCTGACACCTGATTTCGCCGCGGTCGAGCGGATGAGCGATTCGACCGGCATGCTCCAGCATTCGATCTATTCGATTCCCGATCGTCGCCACGGCTATTGCATCGACGATAACTGCCGCGCGCTGATGTTGATGAGCGCGATGCCCGGTCTCGACGACGTCACCCGCGACAAGTGGATGACGATCTACGCCTCGTTCGTGCAATATGCCTGGAACCCGGACACGCGCCGCTTCCGCAACTTCATGAACTTCGATCGCACCTGGTGCGAGGATTCGGGCTCGGAAGATTCGAACGGCCGCACGCTCTGGTCGCTCGGCGTTACCGCACGCGATGCGCAGGCCGCCAAGCACCGCGACTGGGCGACCGCGATGTTCGACTCGACCGCGTCGATGGCGCTCGAACTCGGCTCGTTGCGCGCGCAGGCGTTCGCGATGCTCGGTGCGGCGGCGATGCTGGAGGCCAAGCCCGGTCACCAGCTGTCGCTCTCGATCCTAGAAGCCTTCCCCAAGGTGCATCTCGACCTGCTCGCCAAGGCACGCCGTCCCGAATGGCAGTGGTTCGAGATCGTCCTCGCCTACGACAACACGCGCCTCCCGCAGGCGCTGATCCGCGCAGGCCAGGCGCTCGGCCGACAGGACCTGATCGATTGCGGTCTCAACACGCTGGACTGGATCGTCGCCAAGCAGACCTCGCCGGAGGGCCGCTTCCGCGCGGTCGGGTCGGAGAGCTTCAACCGCCCCTATGCCGAGCCGTTGCAGTTCGACCAGCAGCCGTTGGAGGCGCAGGCGACCGTCGATGCGTGCGCCGCAGCGTTTGACGCGACCGGCGACGTCCGCTGGCGTGACGAGGCGTTGCGCGCCTATGGCTGGTTCCTCGGCGTCAACGACCTCGACCTGCCGCTTGCCAGCGTCGCGGATGGCGGCTGCTACGACGGTTTGATGCCCAACGGACTCAACCGAAACCAGGGCGCCGAGTCGATTTTGGCGCTTCAACTCGCAAGTTGTGCCATTTCAGGGGTATCAAAGGCAGCGCAAAGCGTGGCAGGAGCGGCGCGCGTCGTCGCCTAGCCACGCTAGTGACAGCCTGACAGGCGACGGTGCGCTGAGTGGAACGACGCGGGGCACTGCTACGATGGATCTGTTCAACCACCAGCTGCGGCTGCACGCGGACCCTTCGCGTGTCGTCGTGCGGCCGTTCCATATCGCCTGGGGCGGTCATGGCGGCGCACCGAGCCGCACCGAGCGGCTCGTCGGCGAAGTGCTGGAAATGTCGTCCGCACAGGCGCGCGCGCAGCTCGAGGTCGTGCTGAAGGATTTCGAGGCGCGTCACTGGCAGACGCGACGCGTGTTCATGACGCGCTACGACCAGATTGAGGACATGCTGGGCTTGAACGGCGCGGAGATCGGCGACGAGAAGCGCCAGCTGATCGGCGCGTATTTCTGCCACGAATACAGCTATGCCGCCGCCGCGCTGATGAACCCGAGCGCGGTGCCGCATTTCGACCAGTCGGGCATGCCGCCAGGCTCGATGCGCATCCTGATGAGCTTGCGCGCGGTCGGCGAGGGTCACATCTCGTCCGTCGCCTTCCGCGAGGGCATCATCACCTGCGAAAACCAGATGAAGCTCGCGCCCGAGCCCCCGTTCGCGACCGCGACCGACGCGGTCGGCAGCGGCGAGGACGAGATGCCGATCGGCCCCGTCACCGTCTATCGCCACCGCGACAGCACGCTGAGCGGCACGGTGATCTTCCCGATCACGCAGGCACAGTCGAAGGGCCTCGAGGATCTGCGCATCGTCCGGTTCCAGCACGAGAACGGCGAATACGAATGGATCGGCACCTACACCGCCTATAACGGCTCGGTGATCCAGTCCGAACTGATGCGCACCCGCGATTTCCGCGCGTTCGATCTGGTGCCGATGACCGGCCCCGCCGCGCGCAACAAGGGCATGGCCTTGTTCCCGCGGAAAGTGAACGGCCAGTACATGATGATCGGCCGGCAGGACGGCGAGAACCTGTTCCTGCTCAAGTCCGACACGCTGACCGACTGGGACGATGGCGAGAAGATCCTGACGCCCGAATATCCGTGGGAGCTGGTGCAGATCGGCAATTGCGGTCCGCCGATCGAGCTCGACGAGGGCTGGCTGCTGCTGACCCACGGCGTCGGTGCGATGCGCAAATACTCGATCGGCGCGGTGCTGCTCGACAAGGACGATCCGTCGAAGGTGCTCGGCCGGACGAAGCAGCCGATCCTGGCCGCGAAGGACCAGGACCGCGAGGGGTATGTGCCGAACGTGGTCTACAGCTGCGGCGCGTTGAAGCACGGCGATACGATCTTCATGCCGTACGGGATCGCCGACAGCTCAGTGGGCTTCGCGTTCGTGCCGATCAAGGACATGCTTGCCGCGATGATGTGAAGGGGGGGCGTGGGTTTGGATCACGTCCCTATCCCCATACCTCACCACCACCCCGGCGAAGGCCGGGGCCCAATTGGGGGACGCAGATAACGGCGGACTGCGCTCCGTCACGCCCACCTTTCCAATTGGCCCCCGGCCTCCGCCGGGGTGGTGCATTAGAACCGAGCGCACCTCCCGCTTCTTGTTCTCCCGCGAAGGCGGGAGCCCAGTCTGGAGCCCCGCCTTCGCGAGAAAACAAACTCACCTACCCCCTTTCCCCTCGGGGAGAGGGAAGGGGCCCGCCCGGCACTTGCCGGGTGGGAAGGGTGAGGGCACGCGCCCTACCGAGAAGCCGCCACAGTCCGCCGGTACATGACCCACGTCAGCACCCCGAACAGCACAGTCCCGCCAATCAGCGCCACGCTCGCAAACCCGTCTCCGACCAACGCCAGGGGGGTCTCCTTATTGGTGAGGTACACGATCCCCGCAAAGCCAACGCCCCACAACGACTCCCCGACGATCATGCCGGTAGCCGTCAGCACCCCCATCCGCTTGGCAAGTTCAGGATCCCGAGCCCGGTCCGCCCAGCGATCATACGCAAATCCAACCACAGCCCCGATCGTAACCGGCAACGTCACCGACATCGGCAGATACACCCCGAGCCCGACCCCCAGAGGCGGCAACCGCAGCTTCCCCGCCTTGCCCAGCAACTCGTCGGCCAGGATCACGAAAACGCCCGTCAGCGCCCCATAGCCGATCATCGCCCAGTTCAGATTGCCCCCCAGCACGCCCTTCGCCAGTGCCGAGATCAACGCAGCCTGAGGCGCCGCCAACGCATTAGGCCCCGCCCCCGGCGCCCCCGCGAACCCGAGCGTGCTCCCGAGCAAGTTGAGCACCGGCGGCACCACGATCGACCCGAACACCACGCCGATCAGCAACGCGACCTGCTGCTTCCACGGCGTCGCGCCGACCAGTTGGCCGGTCTTCAGATCCTGAAGGTTGTCGTTCGAGATCGTCGCGATCCCGAACACGATGCCCGTCACGATCAGCCCGTACGCAACCAACGCCTGCGTCGTCCCCGGCTCGACCGCACGGCCGAACCACGACACCAGCAGGATCGACGCGGCGAGGATGGCGAGGATGCCGATTCCCGACACCGGCGAGTTCGACGCGCCGATCAGCCCCGCCATATACCCGCAGACCGCCGCGATCACGAGGCCGATGACGAGAATGAACAGAAGGCTGCCCGCGATCAGCCCGATCGCCGAAGCCTCCAGCGGCCCGCCCTGCAACACGGTCCAGAGCAGGATGCCGATCGGCACCAGCATCGCGAGCGACGCGATCCCGACGATCCCGATCGGAATGTCACGCTCCTCGAGCGCCAGCACGACGCCGCCCCGCTTGGCCGCCGAAGCCGCCAATGCCGAACGCACCCCGCCGACGACGGGCCCGGCGATCTTGAGCAACGTCCAGATCGCCGCAACGCCGATCACGCCCGCGCCGAAGAACCGCACGTCCGAGCGAAACACCGTGGTCGCGATCACTTCCGCGGTCCCGGTCACGCTCCCGCCCGAAGTCAGGATCGGCAGCAATATCCACCACCCGATCACCACGCCCGCGAACATCGCCATGCCGACCGAGATACCGACCAGATGCCCCGCGCCCAGCAACGCGAACGACAGTCCGCCCGAGATCCCGGTCGCACCCGCGCCCACGCGAAACCACGTCGCGGCCTCGGCGGCGACCAGCTTGGTCTGCGTCAGGATCGCGAACCCCGCCGATACGATGGCGTTGACGACGATGATGCCGAGCCCGCGCGCGCTCTCCTCGCCGCCTTCGCGACTGCCCGCGCCGACCTTCAGAACCTCTGCGGCCGCGCGGCCTTCCGGATAAGGCAGCACCGTATCGACGACGAGCGCGCGACGCAGCGGCACCGAGAACAGCACGCCCAGCACGCCGCCGAACATCGTGATCGCCGCGGTGGTGAAGAACGGAAAGCCCTGCCACCAGCCGATCATCACCAGCCCCGGCAGCACGAAGATGATCGCCGCCAGCGTGCCCGCCGCGGACGCGATCGTCTGGACGATGTTGTTCTCGAGGATCGTCGAATCCTTGAACGCCCGCAGCACCGCCATCGAGATCACCGCCGCCGGGATCGAGGTCGCGAACGTCAGCCCGATCTTGAGGCCGAGGTAGACGTTGGCCGCGGTGAACAGCAGCGTGATGATCCCGCCGAGCACGATCCCGCGGAAGGTAAGCTCGCGCATGCCGGTTTCGGGGCCCGTGTCGGGTACGCCCCGCGTCGCGTCGGTCATCTGGTCAGCCTCAAAGCAATTTGGGCGACTTGTGGCATGATGCGCAGCCAGTGGAAACTGCAACTCCCGCTACGAGCTTGTTCTCCCGCGAAGGCGGGAGTCCAGTCTGGGCTCCCGCCTTCGCGGGAGAACAAGGAGGAATGAGCCATCCCCACCTCCGTCATGCCCGAGCGAGGCGAAGCTTACTCCCGTCGAGCAAGCACCCCCCCGGCGAAGGCCGGGGCCCAATTAGGAGACGGAGGTAATGACGGACAGTCCCTAATTATATCGACCTGTCCACTTGGACCGCGGCCTTCGCCAAGGGAGGGGCTTGCCGGCGGGGATATGACCAAACCAGCCCGGAATGACGGAGTGATGCAGCAGTATTCCTCAAAAAACCTGCGAACTCACCAACGCCACTCAACCCTACCGCGCCGCCATCCGCCGCGCGAAATGCACCTCAACCGCCCGCGTCACGCTCTCCGCGATCCGGTGCCGCCCCTCTTCGCTATTCAGAAACGCCGCGTCCTGGGGGTTCGAGATATACCCCGTCTCGAACAGGATCGACGGCATGTCCGGCGCCTTCAGCACCATCAGCGACGCCATCCGGTGAAAGTTCGCCTTCAACGGCATCAAGGGTTTCGCCTCGCGCCCGAGCAGCCGCGCGAACGTCGCCGAGGCGTTCATCGTCTCGCGCTGCGTCAGGTCGATCAGGATCGACGACACGTCCGCCGGCGCCTCCCCGAGATTGACGCCCGAGATCACGTCCGCCTTGTTCTCGCGCGCCGCCAGCCGCGCCGCTTCCTTGTCCGAAGCCACCTCCGACAGCGTATAAGCAGTCGCGCCCGTCGCATTCACCGAACCCGTGCTGTCGCAGTGGATCGAGATGAACAGATCGCCCTTCAGCCGCCGCGCAACCCCATATCGCTCGCGCAGGATCAGATAGCGGTCGTCGTTCCGCGTCAGCGCCACGCGCACGCGCCCCGATGCCAGCAATTCGTCGCGGATGGCTTTCGCGACCTTCAGCGTCACGTCCTTCTCGCGCAGTCCGTTGGGCCCGATCGCACCCGGATCGACGCCGCCATGTCCCGCATCGATCACCACCAGCGGCCGCGTGTCGTCACCCTGCACGCGCGGCAGCTTCATGCCCCGCGCCTTGGGCGGCACTGGCACCGACACCTTGTATTTGGGCCGCGACGCCGCACCGAAGGTGAACGGGAAGAAGTTCAGCGGCCCCGCGATCCCGGCCTGCGCGAACTGATCGTAATCGACTGTGCGCAACGCCAGCGTCAGCTGGCGTCCATCGGAATCGAACCCGCCGTCGGTGACGATCGCCGGCTCGGCCAGATCGAACACCATTCGCATCCCCGAACGCCCGCTGCGCATCTGCGTAACGCCGGTCACCAGCCCGCGTGCGGTCACGGCGCGGCCAGGCGTCGCGCCGGTCACGTCGACCGCGATCTGCCGCGGCCCGGTCAGCACGCGGCTGGCGGCATCGCCCACCGCCTCGTCGAAGCGGATGACGATCCGCCCGTCCCTGATCGCGACGCTCTGCACGGTCGCCGCCCAGGCGGGGACGCTTGCCAGCCAGCCGGCGATGAGGGCGATTACCGTCAACACCCCGCGCCCTTGCCGTGCGGACTTGCCGCCGGTCCAGCAAAAACCCATGCTACACCCCTTTGATCGATACATCCGATCGCTGCGAGCGAACGATAGCACTGCGCATCCCAAGACGCAGTTGCGCAGTGCGGTTAATTCGACGTTTGCCACGTAATTGCCGACAAGGCTCTGTCGCCCCAGCAAGTCTGCGTCGTTCCGCCCCGAATTCGAGCCGAAACGCCGCCGAAAGCAGCCAATATCGGGCTAGTTGCGAGATCGGGTATGCAGTGCTAGTCCTGTCGTACAGCCGTGTGTCGCCTAGTTTTTACCAGCGACGCGCCGGTCTTCACGCCCGCCTGCGGATCCTTCGCTGGCGCGGCACTTCAGGTTGACGCTCGAATGACGCATTCCCCCCGCCCCGCACTCCGACCGGCCTTTGCCGACGGACTCGCGGTCGTGCGGGCGCCGCAGGGAGAGTTCCCGCGGCATGCACTTCGCGCAGAGGCAGTTTCGCACACCATCCGCGAGTCCGGGCGTCCGTGCCCGACCGCACCACCATCAAGCGCGCGACGGCTGCCGACAGGCCCGGCGCGCGCGCGGAGAATCTATAATGACAACGCGCATGCTGATCGACGCACGCCACCGGGAAGAGACCCGGATCGCAGTCGTCAAGGGTAACCGGATCGAGGAATTCGATTTCGAGAGTGCCGAACGCAAGCAGCTCAAGGGCAATATCTACCTCGCCAAGGTCACGCGGGTCGAGCCGTCGCTCCAGGCGGCATTCATCGATTACGGCGGCAATCGCCACGGCTTCCTCGCGTTCAGCGAGATCCACCCCGATTACTACCAGATCCCCAAGGAAGATCGCGACGCACTGCTCCGCGAAGAAGCCGAGCATGCCGCCGAGGAAGCCGCGCTGCGCGCCGACTACGACTCGGACGAAGACGAGGGTGACGACGAGGACGATATCGAGCGCTTCGAGGACGATGGCGGGGTAGATCCCGACGTCGCCGAGGAACTCGAAGGCGTAGAAGCCGGCGAAGCTCCCCGTCGCAAGCGCAAGCCAAGCGCCGACGATGCCGCGGTCGAGGACCTGCGCGAGCGTCGCATGAACCTGCGCCGCCGCTACAAGATCCAGGACGTGATCCATCGCCGCCAGGTGCTGCTCGTCCAGGTCGTCAAGGAGGAGCGCGGCAACAAGGGCGCGGCGCTGACCACCTACCTGTCGCTGGCCGGTCGCTACTGCGTGCTGATGCCGAACACGAGCCACGGCGGCGGCATCTCGCGGAAGATCTCGAACGCGGGCGATCGCAAGCGTCTCAAGACGATCATGGCCGACATGCAGCTGCCGCCGTCGATGGGCTGCATCGTCCGCACCGCCGGCCTCCAGCGCTCGAAGGTCGAGATCAAGCGCGACTTCGACTATCTCGCCCGCCTCTGGGACGGCATCCGCGAAGCCACGCTGAACGCATCGGCCCCCGCGCTCGTCTACGGCGACAGCGACCTGATCAAGCGCGCGATCCGCGACATCTACAACAAGGAAATCGAAGAGATCATCGTCGAGGGCGAGGACGGTTATCGCCAGGCGCGCGAGTTCATGCGCCTGCTGATGCCGACGCACGCTCGCCGCATCAAGCATTACGCCGACCCCGTGCCGCTGTTCCAGCGCGCCGGCGTCGAGGATCAGCTGTCGGCGATGTACCATCCGGTCGTCCAGCTGAAGTCGGGCGGCTACCTCGTCATCAACCCGACCGAGGCGCTCGTCTCGATCGACATCAACTCGGGCCGTTCGACGCGCGAGCATTCGATCGAACAGACCGCGACCGCGACCAACCTCGAGGCCGCGCAGGAAATCGGCCGCCAGCTCCGCCTGCGCGACATGGCCGGGCTCGTCGTCATCGACTTCATCGACATGGATAACAATTCCAACGTCCGTAAGGTCGAGAAGGCGATGAAGGAGGCGCTCAAGAACGATCGCGCGCGCATCCAGATCGGCCGCATCTCGTCGTTCGGCCTGATGGAAATGAGCCGCCAGCGGCTGCGCACCGGCGTGCTCGAAGCCTCGACCCGCGCCTGCCCGCATTGCGAGGGCACCGGGCTGGTCCGCACCGCGTCGTCGTCGGGCATCTCCGCGCTTCGCCTCATCGAGGACGAGGCCGCCCGCGGTCGCGGTTCGCTGCTGACCCTGCGCGCCAGCCAGGAAGCCGCGGTCTACATCCTCAACCGCAAGCGCGCCGACATCGCCGAGATCGAGGATCGCTACGGCGTGATCGTCGAGATCATCCCCGGCCAGGACGAGGAAGGCGCGCACATGACGGTCGATGCCAGCGGCCCGCCGCCTGCGCACGCCCCGAAGTTCGTCCAGATCATCGAGGAAGACGAGGACGACCTTCCGGAGGAGATCGAGGACGAGATCGAGGAAGAAGAGGTCGAGGAAGCCGAGGCCGAGCAGCCACGTCGTCGTGAAGGTGGTCGCGAAGGCAATGGCGAGCAGCGTGCACCCCGTGAAGCTCGCGATGCTGACGGCGAAGGTGGCAAGAAGCGCCGTCGTCGTCGCGGTCGTCGCGGTCGCGCGCGTCCGGGTGAAGAGGGCGCCGCAGAGGGCGTCAACGAGGACGGTTCGTTCGAAGACGCCGACACCAACGTCGAGGAAATCGACGAGGTCGAGGGCGACATCGTCGAAGTCGGCGGTGGCGAAGCGGTCGAGGCTGGCGCTCCTGTCGAGCAGAGCGCTGAGCATTCGGGCAGCGCAGAGGGCGAAGGACGCCGTCGTCGCGGTCGTCGGGGTCGTCGCGGCGGTCGCCGCAACGAGCAGGGGTCGGAGAACGGCCAGTCGGTCGCCGTCAGCAGCATCGACGACGCCCAGCTGATCGCCGAGGCCCCCGAGCCGGAAGCGTACGAGCCGGTCGAGTCGACCTATGCCGAGCCGCCTTACGAGCCCACGTACGAACCGGCGTTCGAGCCGGTCGTCGAGGAAGCCCCGGTCGCGGAAGTCGCCGAGGGTCCGAAGATGCGCCGTCGTCCCCGCGCACGTGCGGCAGCAGCCGCGGCGAACATCGCCGAGGCGGTGTCCGATGCAGCCCCCAAGGCTCGCCGCGGTCGCAAGCCACGCGCGGTCGAGGCGGAAGCCGAGACGGTTGCGCCGGAGCCAGTGGTTCCGGAGCCGATCGTTCCGGAGCCCGTCGCGGCCGAACCGGCTGCACCGAAGCCCGGTCGCCGCCGTCGCGAAGCGGTCGCGGAAGCCACGATGGACGAGGTGAGCGCAACGCCCGCCGAGACCATCGAAGCGTCGGCCCCCAAGCCCAAGCGTGCGCGTCGCAAGGCGTCGGACGCTGCGGTGGAAGCCCCAGCGGTTGAAGCGGCGGTCGTCGAGGAAGCCCCCGCCAAGGTCGCCAAGCCCCGCGGTCGTCCGCGGAAGGTGGCCGTGGTCGAAGCCGGCGATGCCGCCCCGACCAGCGAACCGCTCGCCACGCCGATCGAGACCGTCCCGCCCAAGGCCGAAGTCCAGCCCCAGGACGTCGCGCCCCCCCGTACCGACGACGGCGCCAACGACGACCCCGACGGCTCCCCCCGCCGCGGCTGGTGGCAGCGCACCTTCGGCGCCTAACGCCGAACGCCAGCCACAAAAAACGGGCGCGACCGAAAGGCCGCGCCCGTTTTCGTTTGTGGCGAGGCGCCGCAGCTACTGGTGAAGCGCTCCGTGCGACAAAGGCATGTTTCCCCGCGAAGGCGGGGACCCAGACTGGGCACCCGCCTTCGCGGGTGAACACGATACGGGGGCGGTGCTGGGTAGTGTTCTAGTACGTTCGTCAGACGCGCCCCCGTCCGCCCCACGCACCACCACCCCGGCGAAGGCCGGGGCCCAATTGGAAAGGTGGCAATAACGAAGCGCCACCCCCCGTCAGCAGCGTCCCCGCTCCGTGCGACAAAAGCATGTTTCCCCGCGAAGGCGGGGATCCAGACTGGGCACCCGCCTTCGCGGGTGAACACGACACGGGGGTAATGCTGGGCTGTGTTCTAGTACGTTCCTCGGGCGCGCACCTGTCCGCCCCACGCAGCACCACCCCGGCGAAGGCCGGGGCCCAATTGGAAAGGTGGTAATAACGAAGCGCCACCCTCCCGTCAGCAGCGTCCCCCAATTGGACCCCGGCCTCCGCCGGGGCGGTAACCGATGGCTGAGGCGGGTGACCGATCGCTAAGGTAGCAACTTATAAGCCCCCCAAACCCCTGTCCTACACAACCAAACCCTGCTCCCCTCCCCCAATGCCAACCCGCCTCCCCATCAACCCCGCCAAACCGCTCCCAGCGTCTATACTTCCTATACTTCACTCTGCCGCACGCCCCCCTGCACGCCCCGCCGCACGACCATTGCCCCCCCGCCCCCGATCGACGATAACCCGTAAAATGAAGCGCCTAGTAGCCGCCGCAGCCACCGCCCTGCTCCTCTGGACGCAACCCGCCGTCGCCCAGTCGATCCTCCGCGACGCCGAGACCGAAACCATGTTCGCGGAGATGTCGAACCCGCTCGTCAAGGCGGCCGGGCTCTCGACCCGCGACGTGAAGGTCGTCCTGATCAACGACGAGTCGATCAACGCGTTCGTCGCCGGTGGCCAGACCGTCTACGTCCACTCCGGCCTCATCCAGGCCGCCGACAACGCCAACGAAGTCCAGGGCGTCATTGCGCACGAGCTCGGCCACATCGCCGACGGGCATGTCGTCCTCGCCGACCGCGGCACCAAGCCGGCGATGGGCATGTACCTCCTCTCGATGGTGCTCGGCCTCGCCGCGATGGCAGCCGGCAGCGGCGAAGCGGGCGCCGGCATCATGGCCGCGGGCCAGCAGGCGGCGATGGGCAGCTACCTCTCGTTCAGCCGCGTCCAGGAATCCACCGCCGACGCGACCGCGGCGAAATTCCTCCGCCAATCGAACATCTCCGGCCGCGGCATGCTGAGCTTCTTCAAGAAACTGCAGCAGCAGGAATATCGCTACGGCACCGCCAACATCGACCCGTTCATGCAGTCGCACCCGCTCTCGGGCGAGCGCGTCGCGACGCTGACCGCCGACCTGCAAGCCTCCCCCGCCTGGGCCAACAAGCCCGATGCTGCGCTGGAGGAACGCTTCCGCCGCGTGAAGGCCAAGCTCGCCGGCTATGTCATGCCCGCCGACCAGACGCTCCAGGCCTATCCGCCGAGCGACCAGTCGATCTACGCGCACTACGCCCGCGCCTATGCCTATCACAAGGCCGGCTACCCCGACAAAGCCGATGCCGAGGCCAACGCGCTGGTGAAGGCCGAGCCGACCGACCCGTATTTCCTCGAGATCAAGGGGCAGATCCTGCTCGAGGCGGGCAAGCCCAACGAGTCGCTGGTCCCCTTGCGCGAGGCCACCGAAGGCTCGCGCAACAACCCGCTGATCGCCACCACCTTCGGCCACGCGCTGATCGCGACCGAGAACAAGGCGAACTACCCTGAGGCGACCAAGGTCCTGCGCACCGCGGTCGGTCGCGACGACCAGAACCCGTTCGCCTGGATGCAGCTCGGCACCGTCTACGAACTCACCGGCGATACCGCGCGTGCCGCGCTCGCCACCGCCGAGCGCGCGAGCATGGGCGGCGACATGCGGACCGCGTCGGCGAGCGCGCAATATGCACTGGCGAACATCCCGGCGAACACGACCGACTGGATCCGCGCGCAGGATATCGCGATGGCCGCGCAGAACGAGATGGACGACAATCCCAAGCAGTATAAGCGCCGCAAATGAGCAAATTCACATTTCCGGCGATCGCTTTAGCCGGCGCCGTCATCGGCGGCCTCGCGGTCTGGGGCTATGACCGCCAGGGCGGCGGCATCGAGCGCGCGCAGGTCGAGTCGATCGTCCACGACTACGTCCTCGCGCACCCCGAGATCCTCCCTGAGGCGATGGAGAAACTCCGCGACCGCGAGTCGGGCAAGACCGTCACCGCCAACCGCGACGCGATCGTCACGCCCTTCGGCAGCGCCTGGGCGGGAAACCCCAAGGGCGACGTCACGCTCGTCGAGTATTTCGACTACAACTGCGGATACTGCCGCGCGAGCCTGCCGATGATCGCCAAGCTGATCGCCGCCGACCCGAAAGTCCGTGTCGTGTTCCGCGAACTCCCGATCCTCAGCGCGGAAAGCCGCATCGCCGCCCGCGCCAGCCTCGCCGCCGCACAACAGGGCAAGTTCGCCACCTTCCACGAAGCGCTCTATGCCGGTGGCCCGGTCAGCGAAGCCTCGATCGCCGCCGCGGCGACCAAGGCCGGTGTCGACACGACGCAGGCCAGCTTCACCAAAACCGCCGACGCTGAAATCGCCAAGAACATGGAAACCGCCGCCAAGCTCGGCATGACCGGAACGCCGAGTTGGGTGGTAGGCGACCGAGTCCTGTCCGGTGCGCTGCCCCTAGAGGACCTCAAGAAGGCGGTAGCGGCAGCCCGCGCCGGCTAACCGTTCTCCTGCGAACGCAGGAGCCCAGGATACCGGGCGTCGCGCTTTGTAACCCTGGGCTCCTGCGTTCGCAGGAGAACAAGGCGGGAGCCCCTATCATTCCCCCCTCCCCACCCCCATCTTCCCCACACGAAAAAGGGGTGCCAATGACCGAACCGATCCTGTCCATCGCGGGCGTCACCAAGACCTACAAGAGCGGCACCACCGCCCTCCACCCCGTCGACCTCGATATCCAGAAGGGCGAGATCTTCGCCCTCCTCGGCCCCAACGGCGCGGGCAAGACGACGCTGATCAGCATCATCTGCGGCATCGTCACGCCCTCCGCCGGCACGATCAAGGTCGCCGGCTACGACGCGATCCGCGACTATAAGCAGGCGCGCAGCCGCATCGGCCTCGTCCCGCAGGAACTCAACGTCGACATGTTCGAGACGGTGCTCGCCACCGTCACCTTCAGCCGCCGCCTGTTCGGCCGCTCGGGGCATAGCGATTACATCGAACAGGTGCTCCGCGACCTCTCGCTGTGGGACAAGCGCGACGCCAAGATCCGCGAACTCTCGGGCGGGATGAAACGCCGCGTCCTGATCGCCAAAGCGCTCAGCCACGAGCCCGAAATCCTGTTCCTCGACGAGCCCACCGCGGGCGTCGACGTGGCGCTGCGTCGCGACATGTGGAAGCTCGTCCACCGCCTCCGCGAGGGCGGCACGACGATCATCCTGACGACGCATTACATCGAGGAAGCCGAGGAAATGGCCGACCGCGTCGGCGTCATCAACAAGGGCAAGCTGCTGCTCGTCGACGACAAGGCGTCGCTGATGAAGAAGCTCGGCAAGCGCGAGTTGGACATCGCGCTCCAAGATCCGATGACGACGATCCCCGCAGAACTCGCCGACTGGGACGTGTCGCTACAGGACGACGGTAAGCGCCTCCGCTACGTGTTCGATGCGCAGGCCGACCACACCGGCATTCCCTCGTTGCTCCGCAAACTCGCCGAACTCGGCATCGGCTTCAAGGACCTCGAAACCAGCAAATCGAGCCTCGAAGACATCTTTGTCGATCTCGTCGGAGAGCGCGCATGAACACCCATGGCATCTGGGCGATCTATCGCTTCGAAATGGCGCGTGCGCTGCGCACCTTGTGGCAGAGCCTCGTCACGCCGGTTCTCACCACGTCGCTGTATTTCATCGTCTTCGGCGGTGCGATCGGCAGTCGCATGCAGAATGTCGGTGGCGTCGATTACGGCAGCTTCATCGTCCCCGGCCTGATCATGCTTTCGCTGCTCACGCAGAGCATCTCGAACGCCTCGATCGGCATCTACTTCCCGAAGTTCACGGGCACGATCTACGAGCTGTTGTCGGCCCCCGTCTCGGCGATGGAGATGGTGATCGGCTATGTTGGCGCCGCGACCACCAAGTCGGTGATCCTCGGGCTGATCATCCTCACGACCGCGTCGTTCTTCGTGCCGCTGCGCATCGAGCACCCGTTCGCGATGCTCGCGTTCCTGATCCTGACCGCAGTGGCGTTCAGCCTGTTCGGGTTCATCATCGGCGTGTGGGCCAACGGGTTCGAGCAGCTCAACTTCGTCCCCGCACTGCTGATCACGCCGCTGACGTTCCTCGGCGGCGCGTTCTACTCGATCGACATGCTGCCTCAGCCGTGGCGGACGTTCAGCCTGTTCAACCCGGTCGTGTACCTGGTGAGCGGCTTCCGCTGGAGCTTCTTCGGGCAAGGTGACGTGGCCGTGGGGGTAAGCCTCGCAGTGACGGCCGGCTTCCTGGCGGTGTGCTTGTTGGTGATCGCGTGGATCTTCAAGACCGGCTGGCGGATGAAAAACTGACGGTGGACAGACGCACCACCCCGGCGGAGGCCGGGGCCCAATTGGTGAGGTTGCAGTAACGACGCGCTGTCTCTCGTCAGCAACGTTTCCCAATTGGACCCCGGCCTTCGCCGGGGTGGTGCGTACATGCTGCTCGGCCGTCCAAACCCTACCGCATAACCGGCAACGTCACCCGCGACCCCGCACAGACCTTCTGCGTCGCCTTCACATAGTCCGCCGGCTTCGCCCGCCCGATGTTCGCCACGAACGATTGCGGGTTGCGGTCGATCATCGGGAACCACGTCGACTGGATTTGCACCATGATCCGGTGCCCCGCCTTGAACACGTGATCGTGATCGCGCAGCGGCACGTCCCAAGCCACGACCTTCCCCGGCACCAGGGGTTGCGGCGCGGTATCGCTCGCCAGGAACCGCCCGCGCCGCACCTCCATCGCGATCGGCAACTGATAGCCGTTGAGCGTCTTCGCATAATCGCCCGGTTGCGCCGTGCGGCCGTCGAACGCTTCGGTATCGTCGGGCAGCACGTCGATCAGCTTCACCACGAAATCGCTGTCCGCGCCGCTGGTCGATGCCTGCAACGTCGCCGACAACGCCCCCGTCACGGTCAGGTCGGCGGCCAGTGGCTCCGACACATACCCCAGCACATCGGGCCGGTGGTCGACGAAGCGCTGGTCGTCCGCCTCCCACCACGACCAGTCCGGGCTGGCATAGGTCGCCGACATTGGCCGCTTACGAAACGGCACCGGGTTCGCCGGATCGGACACGTAACCGCGGCATCCTTCACCCGCGGCCGGCGCAGTGAACGACAGGCTGCCGTCCGTGTGCAAGTACAGGTTCGTCGCCTTCGCGCCCGTCGGAGGCCAGGCCGCATAGGTCTTCCAGACGTTCGAACCCGACTGGAACATCTTCGCCGCAAAGTCCGGCCGCGCGCCCTTGCCGTGCAGCCAATAGGCGAAGAACGGCGCCTGGATCTGCTCCTGGAACTGCGTGCCGCTGGCGGTGCCGAGCGGGATCGGGCCGAGGTGATCCGCCGTACCCTGCCATCCGCCATGCCGCCACGGCCCAGCCACCATCTGCGCGAGATGATCGGGATCGTTGCGCTTCTGCTTGGCGTAGATCTGCCACGAACCCCACGGATCCTCCTGATCCCAGAACCCGGCGACGTTCAGCGTCGGGACGGTCGTCTTGCCGAGCGAATCGGTCCAACGCTGCGCGGTGTAGAAGCCATCGTGGTTCGGGTGATCGAGCAGCGACGTGAACATCGGCACTCGGCCCTTGAAGACGGTCCGGTCGATCGCCTCCGCCGAGCCCGCCTTGAGGAAATAATCGTACGTATCGCTCGGATAGGCGAAGTCGGAATTCTTCGTCTTGTCGAGTTGCAGCGACGACACCCAGTCGGTCGCATAGCTCAGCCGCAGCGCGCCGTTGCGGTGGAGGTCGTCCGACTGCCAGTAATCGATCCATGCCGCCTGCGGGGAGACCGCCTTCAGCGCAGGATGCGGGTTCGCCAGCGCGACGGCCGCGGCGAAACCGGGGTATGACACGCCCCACATGCCGACCTTGCCGGTGTTCGCGGGGACGTTCTTCACCAGCCATCCGACGGTGTCGTAGGCGTCCGTGGCCTCGTCGACCGCTTTCGGATCACCGGCCCCGTTGCCCTTGGCATGCACCGCAGTCGACAGTGTGAAGACGCCGTCCGACTTGAACCGCCCGCGCATCGACTGGAACACGAAGATGTAGCCGTCCTTCATCAGCGGACCGAACCGGCTGGCGTTGGGAAACGGCGCGTCCGGCACGCCGTAGGGGGTCCGCTGGAGCAGGATCGGCAGCGGCCCGGTCATCCCGCGCGGTCGCATGATGACGGTCTGCAGCTTCGCCCCGTCGCGCATCGGCACCATCACCTCCTCGAAGGTGAAAGGGGACTGCGCCGCCGCCTGCAGGCCCGTCTGCGCGATGGTTGCGCTGGGCACCGCGGCGGTGACTGCGAGCGCGAGCAGGAGAGCGTGGCGCGACATGGAATTTTCCTTCGTGAACCCTGGCCCTTCGTGAACCGTACCGCGATTGGACGAACCCGCGAAGGCGAAGTCAAGCCGCGCGCCACGCTCCGGTCAGCGCCGGTCGCAATGCCAGCGAATTGAGATCGATCAATGCGTGCAGGAGCATCGCCAGCCACAACTCGCCCGTCATCAGATAGATCGCCGCCATCAGCGCGCCGACGAGCGTGGTCGCGATCACGCCGGCTCGCCCCTGATAGAGGTGCATCGCACCGAACGCCGCGATCGCGACGCCGAACGCGACGAACGCGTTGCCGGACACGAGCGCGACCAGCAGCGGCAGGAACAGGCGGAAGGCGAGTTCTTCGGATATGCCTGCCGCGATCGACATGGCGGCGGCGTGCATGATCTCGGGCCGGTTGCGCGGCAGGAGCGACCCGACATTGCCGATCGTCTTGAGGATGCGCCAGTTGCGCCGCGTGGCGAGGACCGCGCCGATGACCAGGCCGCCGAGCGCGCTTCCACCGATCATGCCGAGCAGTTCCGCGCGGCTGTCGCCGGCGAGGCTTGGCAGGAGGCTGCGCAGGGCGTCGAACTCGCGGGGGGCGGTGACGATGGCGTCGAGGCGACCCAGTAGCGCGAGGCCGATGATGGCCGGCAGGACGAAGGCGATCGCGGCCTTGGCGATCCACAGGCGGTAGGTTTTCTGGCGCGAGGCGGTGTCCGGGAGGCGCTTGATGCGACGATAGCCGAGGAGGTCGCCCTTGAGGAACCAGACCAGGCTCATGAGGGTGGCGAGGAGGAGGGCGTTGGGAAGGATCATGCGCATACCTCCCTAACCTTGTTCTCCCGCGAATGCGGAAGCCCAGTCTGGGTCCCCGCCTTCTCGGGGAAACATGGTGGTTGGTGCGGCACCCTAACCCAATGCTCCACCCCGGCGAAGGCCGGGGCCCAGTTAGAAAACGTCGCTAACGGAGGAATGCGCTTTATTACTCCGAACTTTCCACCTGGGCCCCGGCGTTCGCCGGGGTGGTACTCGCGGTCCCGATCAATCAGTCCGATGCTCGCCCTTGACCCAACGCACCGTCCCCGAAGACGCGCGCATGACCACGCTCTCGGTGGTCATCTTGCCCTTCTTCCGCTTCACGCCCGCCAGCAGCGAGCCATCGGTAACCCCAGTCGCCGCGAAGATGCAGTCGCCCTTGGCCAGCTCGGAAAGGTCATACTGCTTGTCGAGGTCCGTAATCCCCCACTTCGCCGCACGACCGCGCTCGTCGTCGTTGCGGAACAGCAAACGCCCCTTGAACTGCCCACCGACACAGCGCAGCGCCGCGCACGCCAGCACACCCTCGGGGGCGCCGCCCGAACCCATATACACGTCGACCGTAGTCTCCGGATCGGACGTCGCGATCACACCGGCGACGTCGCCGTCACCGATCAGCATGATTCCGCAACCAACCTGGCGCAGTTCAGCGATCAGCGCCTCATGACGCGGCCGATCGAGCACGCACACGATCAGGTCGCGCGCCGGCACGCCCTTCGCAGCGGCCACGGCGTTGATGTTCTCGGTCGGCGTCTTGTCGAGATCGATGATGCCCTCGGGATAGCCCGGCCCGACCGCGATCTTGTCCATGTAGACGTCGGGCGCGTTGAGCAGACCGCCCTCTTCGGCGATCGCCAGCACGGCGAGGCTGTTCGGGCCCGCGGTCGCGCAGATCGTCGTGCCTTCGAGCGGATCGAGTGCGATGTCGATCTTCGGGCCGGTGCCGATCGCGGATCCGACCTTCTCGCCGATGAACAGCATAGGGGCTTCGTCGCGCTCGCCCTCGCCGATCACGACGGTGCCGTCCATGTACAGCGAGTTGAGCGCCTCGCGCATCGCCTCGACCGCGGCCGCATCCGCCGCCTTCTCGTCGCCGCGACCGACGAGCGTGGACGCGGCGATCGCCGCAGCTTCGGTCACGCGGACCATTTCGAGAACGAGAACGCGGTCGAGAACCTGGCTGGCGGCAGCGGTCAAAATATTTCTCCTCGGTATGTTTCGTCCCGGATAGGCAGCAGCCACCGGGTTGTCGACCCGATCAGTCCCTCAGAAGGTCGTTGATCGAGGTTTTGGACCGTGTTTGCGCATCGACCCGCTTGACGATCACGGCGCAGTACAAGGCCGGCTTGCCGTCACCGCCGCCGATCGAGCCGGGCACGACCACCGCGTACGGCGGCACTTCGCCCTTGAAGACTTCGCCGGTCGCGCGGTCGATGATCTTGGTCGAGGCGCCGAGATACACGCCCATCGACAGCACCGCGCCCTCGCCGACGCGGACGCCCTCGGCCACTTCCGCGCGCGCACCGATGAAGGCGCCGTCGCCGATGATGACGGGGTCGGCCTGCAACGGCTCGAGCACGCCGCCGATCCCGGCACCGCCCGACAGATGCACGTTCTTGCCGATCTGTGCGCACGAGCCGACCGTCGCCCAGGCGTCGACCATCGTCCCCTCGCCGACATACGCGCCGATATTGACGAAGCTCGGCATCAGGATCGCACCCTTGGCGATAAAGCTCCCGCGCCGCGCGACCGCACCGGGGACGACGCGGATGCCCGCCGAGCGGAACTCCGCATCGCCCCAGCCCGCGAATTTCGAAGGCACCTTGTCGAACGCAGGCGCGCCGGCCGATCCGCCCTCGATCACGACATTGTCGTTCAGGCGGAACGACAGGAGGACCGCCTTCTTCAGCCATTGATTGACCTGCCAGCCGTCAGCCGTCGGCTCGGCAACGCGCGCGGTGCCCGCGTCCAGCATCGCGAGCGCCGACTCGACGGCATCGCGAATCTCACCCTTGGTATCGAGGCCGAGGTTCGCGCGGTCTTCCCAGGCGGCGTCGATGATGGTCTGCAAGGTCATGATATCTCCAGGATGGTTTCGAGCCACGGCGCAAGCACCGGCACGGTAAAATCGATGTGGTCGCGCGCGCCGCCGGGGGATTGCTCGGAGCCGTTGTCGACCCACACGGTGGTCATTCCGATCGCCTTGGCCGGCGCGAGATTGCGCGTCATGTCGTCGACGAACAGCGACTCCCGCGGGTCGATATCGAACGCCGCGCAGAAGCCCGCATAGGCCGACGCATGCGGCTTCGGCATCAGGTCCATCGCGTGAATGTCGTGGATCGCCTCGAAACTCTCGCCCAGCCCGAGCCGGTCGAGGATCTTCAGCGCATAGGGCTTGTCGCCATTGGTGAAGACCAGCTTGCGCCCCGGCAGCTTGGCGATCGCCGCGACCAGCGGCGCATCATGCTCAAGGACGTCCATCTCGATATCGTGGACATGCGCGAGGAACGCGTGGGGATCGACGTGATGCTCGGTCATCAACCCCGACAGCGTCGTGCCGTGATTATGGAAATACCCCTTCTGCACGCGCCGAGCCTCGTCATGGTCGAGGCCGAGCAGATCCTGGATGAACCCGGTCATTCGCGCATCGACCTGCGCGAACAGGTCCGCGCTCGCCGGGTACAGCGTGTTGTCGAGATCGAAGATCCAGTTGCGGACATGGTCGAGGCGGGGGTCAAGGCGGGCAAGCATCGGCCGGAACCTCTACGGAACGCGGCGCGCGGCGACAAGCGGGCTGACGTTGGTACGACCGAACGAAAGCACCGGGATTCACATCAAGGGTGGATAAGCTACCGCTCGGTACCTATCTCTGACGCATGACACGTTATTCCCTGCTCGATCTGGTCCCCGTCATCGAAGGCGGCACCGTCTCTAAATCGCTCGCCAACGCGGCCGACCTCGCGCGGCATGCCGAGAACGTCGGGTTCCAGCGATATTGGGTCGCCGAACACCACGGCATGACCGGGATCGCCTCGGCTGCGACCGCGGTGGTGATCGCGCACATCGCCGCAGCCACGAAGACGATCCGCGTCGGCTCGGGCGGCATCATGCTCCCCAACCACGCGCCGCTGGTGATCGCCGAGCAGTTCGGCACGCTCGACGCACTGTTCCCGGGTCGTATCGACTTGGGTCTTGGCCGCGCGCCCGGCTCCGACCAGCGTGTCGCTCGCGCGATGCGCCGCACGCTGGAAACCGACGCCAACGCCTTCCCGCAGGACGTGATGGAGCTGCAAAGCTACTTCGCCAACGACGGCCAGACCGGTATCGTCGCCACGCCGGGCGCTGGCGCAGATGTCGAGATGTGGATCCTGGGCTCCAGCACGTTCGGCGCGCAATTGGCGGCGGCGCTAGGCATGCCTTACGCGTTCGCCTCGCACTTCGCCCCCGACGCGCTTGATGCGGCGCTCGCAATCTACCGCCGCGATTTCCGCCCGTCCGCGCGGCTCGCCAAGCCGCATGCGATGGCTGGCTTCAACGTGTTCGCGGCGGATACGGACGCTGAAGCAGAACTGCTCGCCAGTTCGCAGCAGCAGTCGTTCGTGGCGCTTCGCACCGGCAACCCCGGCAAGATGAAGCCGCCACTCACCGGCTACCGCGAATCGCTCGGCGCGCAGGGTAACCAGATCCTCGACCACGTGCTGCAATGCTCGGCAGTCGGCAGCCCGGCCAAGGTTGCGCGCGGGATCGCGGCATTCATCGAGCGGACCGGCGTCGACGAGGTCATGGTCACGAGCGCGATCTACGACCACGAAGCGCGCAAGCGGAGCCTCTCGATCACGGCCGACGTGATGCAGGACCTGAAGATCGCGGCGTAAGGCTGCGACAATCTCTCGGAGGGCGCAACGGGCATTTACGCCACGTCCCGCCCATCCGTTCAGCCATTGCCGCCTTCGACATACTCGAAATAGCTGAAATCCGCCGGTTCGCCTGCTCCCGACAGATCCTGGCACGCCATCCCGACAAAGGCGCCGGTGAAGTTCGGCAGCCCCGGCAGAGTCGCCTCATCAGACAGGATGCTCGCGTCGAACCGTTCGGCTAGCCAAATCCAGTCCGTCGATCCGGCACTCCGGTATCCAAAGCGGAGGCTTTCGTGATCCACCTCGACGCGCAGTCCGATCGGTCCCGCGTCGATCGCTATAGGCTGCGTCATCACGCTACTGCCGAGCGGGGTCGGGATCGCCGACAGCACCTGAAGCACACGCTGGCCATCGTCGTCGGCGGTGACGTGCAGATAATGGAACTTGGTCGAATTATAATAGCAGACCAGCCCCGCCGCCTGCTGAAAATGGCGTGGCGCGAATGTCACCTGCGTCTCGGCAGCATAGGCGAACGCCTGCTGCCGGCGTGCGACCAGCGACTGCGTGAAATGGCTCCCGATCGTCTCGCGGCCATACAGCCTCAGATAGCCAGGCCGCGCGGTCAAGCTGAACAACCGGTCGGCATCCGGGGTACGAAGCCACTGGAATGCCTCGGGCAACGTCGCGGTATCGAATGCGCTTCGGTCGCGTTGCGGCTCGGAAGCGACCGACGGCGTGGCATCCTCCACGACCAGCGCGGGACTCGCTTCGCCGTCGAGCGTCCGCAGCCAGCCATCCTCGCCCCAGCGCATCGGCTGGATCGCGGTCTCGCGGCCCAGCACACACCGGTCGCTGACGGGCAGCGGCCGCCCGCACAGATACACCATCCGGGTTTCACCCGTTGGCGTTTCGACCAGATCGCCGTGCCCGGTCCGTTGCAACGCCGCGCCCTGCTTGCCCGCCGCAGTCAGTACCGGGCCATCCGGATGCACCTCGTACGGGCCGAACAGTGACCGTGACCGCGCCATCACGACGGCATGGTTGCGCTCGGTGCCGCCTTCCGCGACCAGCAGGTGATACCAGCCGTCACGCTTGTAGAGGTGCGGCCCCTCGGTGAAGCCGAGCGACGTACCCTCGAAGATCAACCGTCGTTCGCCAAGCAGGCCACCATTGGCGAGATCCATTTCCTGCGCGACGATCCCGGCGAAACGACGCCCGCCCGGCCGATGGTCCCACAGCATGTTGAGCAGCCAGCTCCGCCCGTCATCGTCGTGGAACAGCGCCGGATCGAAACCGCTGCTGTTGAGGTGGACGGGATCGGACCAGGGCCCGTCGATATGCTCCGCCGTGACCCAGTAATTGTGGAAATCGCGTAGCGACGCCCCCCGCGCGCCATCGATCGTAGTCTGGCCATAGCGCTTCACGTCGCTGTAGATCAGATGGAACCGGCCGTTCGCATGGCTCAGGTCCGGCGCCCATACTCCGCAGGAATCTGGGTTCCCACGCATATCCAGCTGGCTAGCGCGGTTGAGTGGCCGCGTCACCAGCCGCCAGTTCGCCAGGTCGCGTGAATGATGAATCTGGACGCCCGGATACCATTCGAAGGTGGAGGTCGCGACGTAGTAATCGTCGCCGACGCGGACGATGGACGGGTCCGGATTGAAGCCGGGAAGGATCGGGTTTCGAATAGTCATGCAGGCTTTCGTATCAGGATCCAGAGGAGTGCGGCGCCGACCAGGTCGAGCAGTCCGAGCAGGATGAAGAACGGCTGGTAGCCAACCTCCGCGACCATCGATCCGAGCGCCAGCGTAAAGATCAGGACGCCGAGATTGGCGGCGGTACCCGACATCCCCGTCGCGGTCGCGACCTGGTCCTGTGGGAACAGGTCCGACGACAGCGTGATGACGGTCACCGACAGCGTCTGGTGCGCGAAGCCGCCGAGGCATAGCAGCGCGATCGCTGCGATCGGGCTGGTGACGGTGCCGACGAACATCATGCCCGTCATCAGCACCGCGCCGACCGTGAACGCACCGCGCCGTGCATCGATCAGGTCGACCCCGCGCCGTTGCAGCCACGCGACCACGATCGGCCCGAACAGGCATCCCAGGTCCGCCGCCAGGAACGGCAGCCACGCGAACATCGCAATCTGGCCGAGATCGAAATGGCGTACCTGCACCAAATATAGCGGCATCCAGAACGACAGCATGCCCCACACCGGATCGGCGAGGAACCGCGCCGCCGCGATCGCCCACAGGTTACGCCGCCGCAGCAGATCGCCGAGCGGCGGACGCTTGCGGCGCGTGGCGAGCGATGCCTCCTGCCCTTCGACGATCAGCGTGTGTTCGGCCGGCGACAGACGGCGGTGCTTTGCGGGCGGCGCATACCAGAACAGCCAGCCGATGACCCACACGAGCCCGAGCGCACCCGCAATAAAGAACGCCGCACGCCAGCTATGGTTGAGCACCGCCCAGGCGACCAGCGGGGGCGCGAACACCGCTCCGAACGACGCGCCGATCTGATATATGCCGCCCGCGACGCCGCGCTCGCGCGCCGGAAACCATTCGGCCACCAGCTTCATGCCCGCCGGTTGCGCCGATCCCTCGACCAGCCCAAGCGCCCCGCGCAGGCCGGCGAATCCCATCCAACCGGCCGCCAGCCCATGCGCCATCGTGATCAGCGACCACAGCGCGACGAACACCGTGAAGCCGATCTTCAGCCCGACCACGTCGAGCACATAGCCGGCGAGCGGCTGGAACATGATGCCGATCTGGAACGCGCCGGTGATCCAGGAATATTCCGCGGCGCTGATATGCTGTTCGGCCATGATCGCGGGTGCCGCGACGCCCAGCACGCTGCGCGCGAGATAGTTGATGACCATCGCCACCACGAACAGGCCAATGATGGTCCAGCGGATATTCGTAAAGCGCCGCACCCTCACCCCCTCGGTAACGTTATCATTGCGTGGTAGCCGCCGACGATCGCTTTAGGCAAGCACTGCTGCTGCAAAAAAAATGTCGGACGTTCGGCGAAGTTTATCCCGCGCAACGGTAGGCGATGCCATTCTGCGCCGTAGCGCTCGGGCTCCACGTACCGCTTCGATCCATCGTCGATATGCTCGTGAACGCCGACATCGGTAGGCAGTCGGTGTGAGGGGCTCGAACGACAATCTTGGTGCGGACGTCAGGATACACACGGACTAATGCTCAGTTCTCAATCGATATTCAGGGCGGTCGAACACACTGGTCGAGATCTGGCCAACTTGCATCGTAGGACCAAAGGTCTAGGTCGCTTTGACGTGTATGGTTCGGACTATGAGGCTCGACGTGACAGTCGTCGGGCAGGGTTGAAGGGAACGGTGTGAAGGAACGCGCTCGGCGCTCGCGCAGCCCGACGATCATCGATGTCGCCGCACAGGCCGGCGTATCGCCGATGACGGTGTCGCGCGTTATCAACGGCCGTGCCAGCGTCGACCCGACGACGCGCGCCAGCGTTCAGGAGGCGATCAAGGCGCTTGGCTACACGCCGAATCTCGCCGCGCGCAGCTTGGTAACGTCGACCGAACTGAAGATCGGCGTGATCTACGCCAACCCCAGCGCCGCATTCATGAGCGATTTCCTCACCGGCGTGTTCGAGGAGGCTTCGATCCGGGGCGCGCGCCTGATTCTGCTGAAAGGCAAGGATGGTCGTCCGCCGAGCCCCGCCGCGTTGGAGACTCTGGTCGCGACAGGCATCTCGGGCATGATCTGCGCACCACCGTTGAGCGAGTCCGCGGCGGTCCTCGACGTGCTGCGCAAGGCGCGCGTGCCGGTGGCGGCGGTCGGCGCGCATGATGTCGACGACGTGATCTGCGTCCGTATCGACGATCATCTCGCGGCGTACGAGATGACACGCGAGCTGATCGCGATGGGTCACCGCCGGCTCGGGTTCGTCGTCGGCAACCCCGATCAGGTCGCCAGCCTCAAGCGGCTCGATGGCTTCTACGCCGCGGTTCGCGAACATCCAGGCATTTGCGCGACGATCGCGCAGGGCGATTTCAGCTTCGCTTCCGGGCTCGCCGCCGGGGATCAATTGCTCCAGGCCGATCCGCCCCCCACCGCCATCTTCGCGAGCAACGACGACATGGCGGCCGCCGTCGTGTCGGTCGCGCATCGGCGACAGCTCGACGTACCGCGCGAACTGACGGTCGTCGGGTTTGACGACACCACCGCGGCGGTGATGCTGTGGCCGCCGCTGACGACGGTGCACCAACCGGTCCGCCGACTCGCCGCCGAAGCGCTTGGTCTTCTGGTCGCAGAGATCGCCGCGCCGCCAAGGACTCCCGCCAAGCGTGCCGACCGTGTGCTGGACCACGAAATCGTCAAGCGGCAGTCCACGTCGTCGCCGCAGGACGACGGCAAGCTTTAGCACCGCTCTTCCGTTCTTCGGATGAGGGCAGCGTCTATTCAACTTCGCTGATAGTATGAGTATTGACTGCTTCGCGATCCCAAGGCCGTGTTGCCCGATAACGCTATCAAACTTGGGATTGACCTGCAGAATTGCATTGCGGGGACAGGATGCAATGGTTCCATAGCTACGATCCTGTCGGGTCACGCCCGTGCTTCCGTTTCAACGGAACGGATATCACGTGTAGGTTCGGCGGTGCGATCGGTCGCTACGGTTCCCGGACCGATTGCCGGCATGATGCTGAGTTCGCCGGCGGTCGCGCAGACCGACGCCGGTACGGCGACCCGACAGGAGCCAGAGGACCGAGGGTCGGACATCTACTCCGCGACCTTCGAGGAACGACCAGACTGCCCGGCCGATATTCGTGCGTTCAGCTCGAGGCAAGCTTGGGATCTGCGTCTTCGGCAATGGCGTTGTCGCGCGGACGGCATGAGTTCGCGCAACCACCTGCCGGAGATCGCGTCGCACGACTATCTCGCAATAGCCTCGGGCACGACTCCAAAGCTCAAGCCCGACGCCGCGGCCACATCCTCGCCGCGCAAGACCCGCGCGTGACGACCGCGATCATCATGACCAGTGACTTCTTTCCGAAGGCGCCAATCCGATCCGCGGCGCAATGTCCGACAGGGCGCTACTGACGGCTCACGATCGAGCGCAAACGTTTCGACTAACCGGCCGCACGCGAAGTATGCCGATCACTCCCGCTCGGCAAATCAACCTCCGCGCAGCAAGCGCATCACCAGCGTCCGGATCCGCCCGTAATTTTCTTTCGACGCACCCAGCACGCCGTGCCGTTCTGGAGGAAGGAACGCCAGCGGGTGACCGTCCGGGCGGAACACATAATGATCGAACCACGCCCGCCACGCCGCGCGCTCGGCCGGCGGACGTTCGGCGATCGTCAGCAGCGACAACAGCATCGCGGTGTAGGGTTGGTCCGGCCCCGCGCTGAACCCGTCCCACCAGAAATTGACCAGAACGTTGACGTCGCCGACCGCCTCGACCTGATGCCACCAGAGTTTCGGCACGTAGAGCGCGTCGCCGGGTTCCAGTTCGACCACGAGCGCACGGTCGCGAGCGTTTTCGAAACGGGGAAACCGCGGATCGCCCGGGTCACTTCCGACCGCCAGCCCGATAGGCTGGCCGGCGAGCGTGTGGTCGATTGGTCCGACATATAGGTCACGGATCGCATCGGGCGGGAACAGCGTGAAGCGCCGCCGCCCCGCCGCGACGCACGCGACATTGTCCATCGTGTCATAGTGGCAGGCGACCGTCGACGCATGGCCGACCCAGAACCGGGGACGCACCGTCGGCGGTATGAACGGCAGGCGAGTCGCCTCTTCGATGCCGGGGAAATACGTCTCCGCGGTCATCGACCCCATGTACATACTCGTCCGATTGGCATCCGTCGCGCTGGCGAGAATCCGCGTAAAAGCCTCACCGAACGGCACCGCGCTGCGGTCGAAATTGAACCCGGCCAGCGACGCGTCGTAATTATACCGCGCGCCAATCTCTGGCTTGCCGACGAACACTTCAGCGAGCTTGCCGATGTCGAAGCGGCGAAGCTGCTCCACCACGCCGGCCAGCGCTCCATCCGACGTCTTTGCGCCCGACAACATAGGCCAATCCCGCGCCGCACCGCGCAGCACCGCCGGTTCGCACCGCGTCATGACCTCTGTTCGGAAGGTCTCGGGATCGCGCAACGCGTCGGCGGGTGGTTCGTAGAGCATCAGCCCACGTCTGCCAGCCGGTTGTTGCGGATGCGCCCCAGCGTCCGCAGATGGCGAATCGATCCGGCCTGTGCATAGGCTAGTTGTAGATCGCCCCTGCGAAACAGCTCGAGCACCGCAGCATCCGGCAGCGCGTGCAGCGCGTCCAGGCTGATTGTGTAGAGTCCTTCGAGCCTCAGATGCTCGCCATCGTCGAAGTTCATCGTCACGTCGATCGGCTCGAGCAGGCGGTGCGCCAGGAAGCGTTCGATCAGCGCATCCGTTTCCGGGATGCCCGACTGGAGGACGTGCAGCGCCTGCTGGATGCGCTTGAGCGGTAGCGCTGCCTCACCGTTCATGTCGAACAAAAGCTGACCGTCCAGCCCGTCAAAGACGCCGTGTTCGCGGTCGATGACCAATTGCCCGTCGGCGATGTAAAAGCCCTGCCGTTCGAGGTCCGCAGGCCGATAATCGGGCAACGCGCCGTTCACTGCCATCATGTTGCGCCCTGGTTCCAGGCCCATCACGACGCCCGCATAGAATGCCCCGGTCTCTGGATGCTTCGTAAAAAGAACCGCATAGTACGGAGCGGCTTGGAGAAATTCATCGGCGACGATCTGCGCAAACTGCCGCTCGCCGTCATGCGCACGCGATACACGCAACGACGCATGCTGTGCGTGGCTCAGCGTCTCCCAGATCGGCATCTTTCTCCCTCCATGCAGTGTTCTAACGGAGAGATCGCACATGCCGCACGGCTTGCAAAGCCCGCGACCACTCATACAAATACTTGCAATGATCGGCGGCATGCTTATTGTGAGCGCTACCGTAGATGATCGAGCTGGTGTGAAAACGCCCGCGATTCGAACGTCGTAGCAACATTGTCGTGTACGCCTCTCAATCGAAGGGGCGGCGCGGCGCGCATGAGGGGATGTTTGACCGTGACCACCAATACGCGTGCTTTTGGCTTTCGAGGACTGACCCACACGTCGAACACACTCGCCTGCGCGACCAGCGTTCTGGCGATGATGTGGTCGATCCCGGCGATGGCGCAGGATCAGGGCAATCTTCAGAACAGCACGACCGCTCAGCCGGCCGCGCCGCAACCAGCGGTGCCTTCTACCGCGAATACGACGACGGCTTCGGAGGCCGGACAGCCGCAGGACCTGGCAACTGCGCCCGACGCGTCGCAGGGTAACACCGTGCAGGGCGACACACCGCAGAGCGACGACATCATCGTCACCGGCCTGCGCGGTTCGCTTCAGCGCAACCTTGACCTGAAGCGCACGTCGTCCGGCGTCGTCGACGTCATTTCGGCCGAGGATATTGGCAAGTTCCCGGATTCGAACGTCGCCGCGGCCCTGCAGCGGCTTCCCGGCGTGTCGATTCAGCGCTCGGGTTCGCGCGGCGAGCCTACGGGCATCACCGTCCGCGGCTTCGGCGGCGATTTCAACACCACCTTGTATGACGGTCGTCGTATCTCGACCGCTACCGGTGGCCGTCAGATCGACTTCAGCACCGTCGGCGTCGACTTCATCGGCCAGCTCAGCGTCCTGAAGACACCGGACGTGTCGCTGTCGTCGAGCTCGATCGGTGCGACGGTCGACATCCAGTTCCCGAAGCCGTTCGATCATCCCGGCTTCCGCCTAGCCGCCACCGGCTCGGGTTCGATCCAGGAGCGCGCCGGCAGGATCGTGCCGACCGCGGGCCTGCTGATCAGCGATACCACCGACGACGAGACGTTCGGCGTACTGGCCGATGTCATCTACACGCGGCGTGATACCGATACCAACCGGGTCTACGTTTCCGGCTGGCCCGGCGGCAACTTCGCGCCGTGCCAGCTCACCGGGAACGCCGGCGCCGGCGCGTGCTCGCCGACCAGCGATACGGCATCGGCAGGCTACGCGAATCCGAACAATCGCCAGAATCTGCCCGGCTGGTTCCCGCAGCAATATGGCGCAGAGCAACAGCGTGTGAAGGACGAACGCGTCGACGCCCGCGTCGCGTTCCAATATCATCCGACCGACGACCTGATGGTCACCCTGGACAATAATTTTTCTCGTCAGGAAATCGTCCAGAACAATTATGCGTTCGGCGTCTGGTTCAACCAGGGCGACCTGCGCAACGTGACGCTCGACGGGAACGGAACCGCGGTCGACTTCACGCAGGCCGGCACGCCGACCGACTTCACGTCGGCTCGCAACACCGAGATCCTCCAGACCAACCAGACCGGCCTCAACGTCAAATACGACGCGACCGAAAATCTGACGCTGGAGGCCGATGGGTCCTATGCGAAAAGCTGGCGGAATCCCGGCAACGTCATCGGCAGCCAGAACGGCGACATCGGCTATGGCACGGCGCTGGGCAACACGCTGCAGTTCACCGTAGACGGCAACAGCAGCAGCGCGTTCCCGACGATCAGCAACTTTGGTCCGGCCGGCAACACCGCCGCCTGGGCGGACACGTCGCTGATCGGCACGCACGTCGCGGTCAACCAGACGCAGCGCAACACCGACGAACTGATGCAGTTCCGCGGCAATGCCACTTGGAAGCAGGACGACCTGACGATCAAGGCCGGCGGCCAATTTTATCAGGATACGTTCAACTTCCGGAACACCAGCACCTTCACGAATAATTTCTGGCAGGCCTATGCCGGTTACGGTGCACCCTCTGCCGGCACCTCGGGCGTCGCGCCCCTGCCCGCAAATCTGTACCAGGGGTCGGTCAGCCTCAACAACTTCATCCCGGGGTTCGACGGCAGTCTGCCGCCATCGGTGTTCGTGTTCAGCCCGATTGCGTACCAGAACTATCTGACCAGCCTGGGCAACCCGCAGGCGCAGAACGTGCCGGGGTTCAACTATGGCAACGTGACCGGCTTCACCGGGACATTCGACGAAGCGGTCGATCCGGGCAGCATCTTGCGGGTCCGAGAGCGGACGTGGTCGCTGTATTTCAGCGTCAACTTCAAGACCGAGATCGGCAGCCTGCCGTTCACTTTCAACGCAGGCGTGCGTAACGAGAACACCAACCTGGTCTCGACCGGACAGGGTCGCCTGCCCACGTCGCTGGTGACCAGCACTGCCGACCGGACATTGCTGAGCATCCCGACCTATACTGACGTGCAGGGCGTCACGAGCAACAGTTCCTACTCGTACCTGCTGCCAAGCATGGACGCGAAGCTGGAGCTAGCGGACAATCTGATCCTCAGGTTCGATGCCTCGCGAACGTTGACCCGTCCGTCGCTCGCGCTGCTGAATCCGGTGCTCAACGTCGGGAACGGCCAGCGTATCGGTGCCCTTTCGGCAAGCGGCGGCAATCCCAACCTGAAGCCCTATCTCGCCGACAATTTCGATATCGGTGCTGAATGGTATTATCAGCGCAACTCGTATCTCTCGGTCGGCTTCTTCCTGAAGAACGTCAGCAACTTCGTGGTCGGCGGCGTTACCCGACAGGCGATCAACGGCCTGGTCGATCCGACAACGGGCACACTGGCCAGTTTCGCAGTCACACAGCAAGTGAACGGACCAGACGCCACCGTCCGCGGCGTCGAACTTGCCTGGCAGCAGGTGTTCGGCAGCTCGGGCTTCGGGTTCCAGGCGAACGCGACCTTCGTCAACACCAACCGGCCGTATGACGAAACGAACATCTCACAGACCGGCTTCGCAGTCACGGGCTTGGCGAATTCGGCGAACTTCGTCGGCTTCTACGACAAGGGGGGGTTCCAGTTCCGCACCGCGCTCAACTGGCGCGACAAGTATCTGCTCCAGTTCGGTCAGCTCCAGAACACCGGTTCGTTCGGCGCGGAACCGACCTTCGTCAACCAGAGCTTCCAGATCGATCTGACGACGAGCTACGACATCAACAAGCACTTCAGCGTTTTCGGCGAGGCGCTGAACATCAACAACAACCAGCAGAGCACGCACGGGCGCTTTGACAACCAACTGCTCGACGTGTTCGATTACGGCCGTCGCTACACGGCGGGTATCCGCTACCGTTTCTAACCCCTCCCCCTGGCGGAACACGTCCTGTTCGTGTTCCGCCTCTTTTCGATTACGCTGCACCATGCACGAAATTCAGAACATTGTTATCGTCGGCGGCGGCACCGCGGGGTGGCTGACCGCGGGCGTCATCGCGGCCAAGCATCAGGCACGCCGCCAGCACGGCTTCACCGTGACCCTGGTCGAATCGCCCAACGTGCCGACGATCGGCGTGGGCGAAGGGACTTGGCCGACGCTGCGTTCGACGCTCAAGAAGATGGGCGTATCGGAGACCGAACTCTTCCGGCAATGCGACGCGTCGTTCAAACAGGGCGCGCGGTTCAATCGCTGGACCACGGGCACGCCGGACGACGGCTATTATCATCCGCTGATGCTCCCCCAGCACTTCGGCCAGGTAAACCTCGCGCCGCACTGGTTGGCGGAAGACGGCAGCGCGACGTTCTGCGACACGGTCACGCCACAGGGCAGGATCTGCGATGAAGGGCTCGGTCCCAAGACGATCGCGACGCCAGAATATGACGGCCATGCGAACTACGCCTATCACCTCGACGCGGGCAAATTCTCGCATTTCCTCCAGCGGCATTGCTGCGACACGCTCGGCGTCCGCCATGTGAAGGCCGACGTCACCGAGGTCCGGCTCAACGAGAGCGGCGACATCGCCAGCCTCGACACCGAGCAGGGCGTTTCAATCGCGGGCGACTTGTTCGTCGACTGCACCGGCTTTGCCGCGCTGCTGATCGGCGGCGCGATGAAGGTGCCGTTCCGCAGTTGCACCGATGTCCTGTTCTGCGACACCGCGCTGGCGATGCAGGTGCCGTACGACCTGCCCGACGATCCGATCGCGAGCCATACGATCTCCACGGCGCAATCGGCCGGCTGGATCTGGGACATCGGCCTGCCGACGCGGCGCGGGGTCGGCCATGTATTTTCGAGCAGCCACATCAGCGTGGATGCCGCCGAGCAGGAACTGCGCGACTATATCGGCCCCGCCGCGCGCGACCTGACCGCGCGACGGCTTGCGATCCGCGCCGGCCACCGCGAGCAGTTCTGGGCGCGCAACTGCGTCGCGGTCGGGCTGGCCGCAGGGTTCCTCGAACCGCTCGAAGCCTCCGCGATCGTCCTGATCGAGCTGTCGGCGAAGATGATCGCGGAACAGACGCCGGCCTGCCGCGAGGTGATGGACGTCGTCGCGCGCCGCTTCAACGACACCACCAGCTACCGCTGGGGCCGCATCATCGACTTCCTGAAGCTGCATTATGCGCTGACCCAGCGCACCGACACCGAGTTCTGGCGCGACAATGTGCGGCCGGAAACGATCCCCGACCGCCTGATGGGGCTGATGGAGCTGTGGCGCTTCCAGTCGCCATGGGTACATGACGAGTTCGACCGCGCCGAAGAAGTCTTCCCGTCCGCCAGCTATCAATATGTGCTGTACGGCATGGGTGCGCGGACCGCGGTCATGCCGGGCACGATCGACGACGACCTCGCGCTGGCGCGGCGTGCACGACACGACAACCAGATGCAGACGCAGCGACTGGTAAGCAGCCTGCCCGGTCACCGCGATCTCATCGACAAGATCAAGCGGCACGGCCTTCAGTCGATCTAGCCGTCAGGGGAACATTATGCGGACCGTCACAGCGTGCCTGGCCATCGGCGCGATCCTAACCATCGGCGCGACCGCAGCGTCGGCGGCCCCGCGCCTCGACGGTATCCTGAGCGATCACGCGGTAATCCAGCGCGGCCAGCCCGTCGTCCTGACCGGACAGGCGGCGGCTGGCGAGACGGTGATGATCACGCTCGCCGGCCGCAGCGTCACGGCCAAGGCCGCGCGCGACGGCAAGTTTTCGGTGAACCTGCCTCCCCTTCCCGCCGGTGGTCCCTACGACCTGACGATCGCCGCGCCGAGCGGTGCGGCGGTCCTCCGCGATATCCTGGTCGGCGACGTGTTCCTGTGTTCGGGCCAGAGTAACATGGAACTCCGCGTCGAGCAGGGCCAGGGCCTGTTTCCCGATGCGCATCCGGAGGTCGACGACAAGCTCCGCCTGTTGACCGTCGAGAAGGTGTCCGCCGCTGCACCGGTCGCGCGATTTGCCCAACAGCCGGCATGGACGGTGTCCGGCCCCACCACCGCGCCAAGCTTCTCCGCCGCGTGCTTCTACATGGTTCAGGCGCTGCGCCGCACGTCGGGCGTACCGATCGGCGCGGTGCATTCGAGCTGGGGCGGATCGCGGATCAGTGCGTGGATGAGCGATACTGCGCTGCGTCAGGCGGGACTAGGCGACCCCGCCGATCTCCTCGCGCTCTACGCCCGCGATCCCGCGGCCGCCAACCGGCAGGCGTCGACGATCTGGGAAAACTGGTGGCGCGCAGGGTCGGGCGATACGACGGGCCGCGAGCCGTGGCAGGCGGATGCAGCGCTCGACTGGCGTCCAGTCCCGGCGATGACCAATTTCGAGACGTGGGGCGTCCCCGAGCTGGCCAGCTACAACGGCATGCTCTGGTACCAGCATGAGGTCCAACTGACCGCCGAGCAGGCGCGCGGTCCTGCGACGCTGGTGCTCGGCATGGTCGACGACGCGGACCGCACCTGGGTCAACGGCATAGGCGTCGGCGGCAGCAGCCTCGCGTCGCAATCGCGCGTCTACGCGCTGCCCGCCGGTAGCTTGAGAGCCGGGCGCAACGTCCTCACCGTGAACGACGACGACGTCTACGCCTATGGCGGCATGACCGGCCCCGCGGATACGATGCGGCTGTCGTTCGCCGATGGGACCAGCGTCCCGCTCGGCACCGGCTGGCGTTATGCAATCGCGAAGCGGCTTGCGGACGCCGCACCACGCGTACCGTGGGACGACATCAACGGCGCCGGCACGCTCTACAACGCGATGATCGCGCCGCTTGGCGCCACGAAATTCGCCGGCATGGCCTGGTATCAGGGCGAGTCCGACACCGGCATCCCCGGTTATGATCGCCGGATGACGGCATTGATCGCCGATTGGCGGCGCCGTTTCGGCACGCCCGAGACCGGCTTCGCGATCGTCCAGCTCGCCAATTACGGCAGCCCGGCTATCGCCCCGAGCGAAAGCGGCTGGGGCGATGTCCGCGATGCGCAGCGACGCGTAGCGGCGGCGGACCCGCATGCCGGCATCGCCGTCGCGCTCGATCTTGGCGATCCGCTCGACATCCATCCCGGCGAGAAACACGAGGTCGGGCAGAGACTCGCGCGCGTGATGCGCGCGGCGGTGTACGGCGAGAAGATCGCCCCCTCCGGCCCGGCGGTCGCCGATGCGCGGCGTAACCCGGATGGCAGCGTCGCGGTCCGGTTCAGCGGCGTCACGGGCGCATTGCACGCCCGCAGCTCTGCGCAGGCGATCGGCTTCGAGCTTTGCGGCCCCGCGGTCGGCACCTGCCGCTATGCCGCCGGCCGGGTTTCTGGATCGACCGTAACCCTGCCAAGCGATGGCCAACCCGTAACACGCGTCCGCTACGCCTGGGCCGATGCGCCTGCGACCAATCTCGCGGATGACGCACCGCTGCCGGTCGGCACGTTCGAAGTGCCGGTCTCGCCGGCTCGATAAGCCCTGAACGGGCGCAAAGAATAAAATTGGCCGCTCGCGCGTGCCGCAAATGGGGGGATAGTGACGATGCGCAGGACCATGAAGACGAGAGCCCTCGCGACGGTAGGGCTCGCGCTCGCATTTTCGCCGGCGCTCGCTCGCGAGCCTGCGGCCCCCCCAAGCCAGCAGACCGCAAGCGACCCCGCCGAGCAGATGGCCCGCGCCATCGTCGCGCGGATGACCCTCGACGAGAAGCTGCCACAGTTGCTCAACGTCGCGCCCGCCATTCCGCGGCTCGGCGTGCCCGCGTACAACTGGTGGACCGAGTCGCTGCACGGCGCGCTGGGGCCACTCGCGACCACCAACTTCCCCGAGCCGATCGGCCTTGCCGCGACCTTCGACGGTCCGATCGTCCACGACGTCGCGGGCGCGATCAGCAAGGAGGTGCGCGGGCTGCACACGCTCGGCCGCGAGACCGGCAGGAACGGGCATATCGGCACCGGGCTCGACACCTGGTCGCCCAACATCAACATCTTCCGGGATCCGCGCTGGGGTCGCGGGCAGGAGACGTATGGCGAGGATCCGTTCCTGACCGCGGCGATGGGCGTCGCCTTCGTCCGCGGAATGCAGGGTCCCAACCCCGATCGCCCGCAGGTGATCGCCACGCCCAAGCATTTCGCGGTGCACAGCGGGCCCGAGGGTACGCGGCATTCCGCCAACGTCTTCGTTTCCGCGCACGACCTGGAGGACACCTACCTCCCCGCCTTCCGCGCCGCCTTGGTCGACGGGCGCGCGGCATCGGTGATGTGCGCCTACAACCGCATTGATGGTCAGCCCGCCTGCGCCAGCGATCTGTTGCTCAAGGAGCATTTGCGCGAGGCGTGGGGCTTCAAGGGCTATGTCGTGTCCGACTGCGACGCGGTGAAGGACATCGCGGACAACCATAAATACGCCCCCGACAGCGCCGCCGCGGTCGCAGCCGCGATGCGCGCGGGCGTGGACAACGAGTGCAACGGCGAGACGCTGGGCGATACTGCCGGCCTGGAGACCCGGTACCGCGAGGCACTCAGCCGCGACCTGATCACCGAGGCGGACGTCGACCGGAGCCTCGTCCGCCTGTTCGCCGCACGCTACCGGACCGGCGATCTGTCCGGACTTGCCGGCGCACCCAAGGCATTGCCGACCAGCGTCGTCGGTGCTCCTGAGCATCGACGACTAGCGCTGGCTGCAGCCGAGCGATCGATGGTGCTGCTCAAGAACGATGGCATCCTGCCGCTCAAGCCCGGCGTAAAGCTCGCCGTGATCGGCCCGCTCGGCGATGCGACGCGCGTGCTGCGCGGCAATTACTCGTCGCCGCTGTCGGGCCAGCCGGTGTCGGTGCTGGAGGGGCTGAAGACCGCGCTCGGTGCGAGCCAGGTCACGCTCGTGCCGTTCGGGGAGTCCGTTACGGACGGCGACCGCGTACCGACCGCCGCATTGCTCACGCCCGACGGCAAGCCCGGCCTGCTTGCGCGCTACTATAATCCGACGACGCCGATGCCCGCACAATACGCGCCGGGTACGCGCGAAAAACTGGTCGCCGCCGCCAAGTATCAGACCCAGCCGGTGGTCACGCGGATCGAGCCCGATGTCGGCGACCGCAACCTCGATCTCGCGCGGGTGACCGACGTCCACCGCACTGAATGGACCGGCTTCATCGTCCCACCGGAAAGCGGCACCTACCGCGTCGGGCTGTCGGGTTCGGGCGGTATGCTCACCCTCGACGGCAGGCTGATCTCCGACCGACGCAAGGCGCGCTGGAACGACCTCCCCGGTATGACGACGCTGAAGCTCGAAGGCGGCAGGCGTTATGCGATCCGCGCCGAGGGCAGCGGGATCGACCTGGTGTGGAAGCGGGTGTCGGATGCGCCGTCCGTCGAGCTTCGCCGCGCGGCGGCCGCCGCCGACGTGCTGGTCGCGGTCGTCGGCCTCACCTCGGACCTGGAAGCGGAGGAGACCGGCGTGACGGTGCCGGGCTTCTCGGGCGGCGACAAGACCACGCTGGACCTGCCCGCGGACCAGATCGCGATGCTGGAACAGGCGAAAGCCACCGGCAAGCCGATCGTGCTCGTGGCGATGAACGGCAGCCCGATCAACCTCGCCTGGGCGAAGGACAACGCCGCCGCCGTGCTGGAGGCCTGGTATCCGGGCGAGACCGGCGGCACCGCCACAGCCAATATCCTTACCGGCCGCACCAACCCGTCGGGACGCCTGCCGCTCACCTTCTACCGCAGCGTCGCGGACCTGCCGCCGTTCGGCGACTATGCGATGAAGGGCCGCACTTATCGCTACTTTGCGGGCACGCCGGTCTATCCGTTCGGCCACGGGCTCAGCTACACGCGGTTCGGCTATACTACGCCGACCGTGACTCCCGCACGCGGCGGCGCCGAGGCCGGCATCCGCGTCACCACGCGACTGACCAATCAGGGCGAACGGCCGGGCGAAGAGGTGGCGCAGCTTTACCTGAACTTCCCCGATCGGCCGGGCACGCCGCGGATCGCACTGCGCGGCTTCCAGCGTGTCGCGCTGCGTCCCGGCGAGACGCGTACCGTCACCTTCGACCTGTCGCCGCGCGATCTCAGTTCGGTGGCCTTAGATGGCACGCGCTCGATCGCGGCGGGCAGCTACCGCGTCACCGTGGGCTCGGGCCAGCCGGGAACCGGCGCGCCGGTCCAATCCGCGCGCTTCACCGCACGCCAGTCGAAGGAATTACCGAAGTGAAGCGTATGCCATCGATGATGATGATCGGCGTGGCGCTGGCCGCGTTGTGCGGTCCGCTCGCAGCCGCAACAGCAGCCGCCGCGGACCCATTGACGCCGACCGGCAAGTGGAGCGCCAACACCGACGGCTCCGCACCGGTGCCGCCGATGGGCTGGAACTCGTGGAACGCCTTCAACAGCGACGTCGACGAGGAGAAGGTGTTCGCCTCCGCACAGGCGCTGGTCGATACCAAGCTGCGCGACATCGGCTATCGCTACGTCAACATCGACGATGGCTGGTGGCTGAAGCGTCGCCAGCCCGACGGGCGGCTGCTGATCCGCACCAGCCACTTCCCGTCCGCCGCTACCGGCGCGGACACCAGCTTCCGCCCGCTCACCGACCGGCTGCACGCGATGGGACTGAAGGCCGGGATCTATTCCGACATCGGCCGCAACAGCTGCGGCCAGATCTACACCCCCGATTTCAAGAACCAGCCCGAGGGCACCGTCGCGGAGCGCGAGGTCGGGCTGTACGGTCATGTCGATCAGGACATCCGTCTGTTCTTTGCCGAATGGAACTTCGATTTCATCAAGGTCGATGGCTGCGGCGCGCGCGGCCTTCCGGCTGACGCACCGCGGGTGAAGTCGGGTCTCTATCGCGCGTTGACGCCGCTGGTCGACATGCAGTCGCTCGGCGGATCGGACGTCGCGGGCATTCGCGGCCTCTACGAACAGGTCCACACCGCGCTGCACACGCACGCCGGCGACCGCCCCTACGTCTATTCGCTGTGCCTGTGGGGCGCGGGCGACGTACGCGCCTGGGGCAAGGATGTCGGCAATACCTCGCGCACCAGCGACGATATCCAGCCGGTCTGGCCGCGGATGCTCACCAACCTCGACACCGTCACGCACCGCGCGCTCTATGCGCATCCGGGATCGTGGAACGACCCCGACATGCTGTTCGTCGGCACCGGCGATTTCGACGCAGCACATCTGACCGAGGCGCGATCGCACTTCTCGCTATGGGCGATGGTCAATTCGCCGCTGATCATCGGCTACGACCTGCGGAAACTGACGCCGGACCTGCTCGCGATCTTCGGCAACGCGGACATCGTCGCACTGAACCAGGATCCGGCCGGCAACCAGGCGGTGCTCGCCTATGATTCCGGCGAGGTACAGACCTTCGTCAAGACACTCGCCGACGGCAGCAAGGGCGTTGCATTGTTCAACCGCACGGCGTCGCCCGCCAAGGCCGTGCTGACCGCCGAACAGCTCAAGATGCTGCCGACCGCCGACGTGCGGTTGAAGGACCTCTGGACCAAGAAGGGCCAGAGCTTTCGGAAGGAGGTAGCGGTGACGCTAGCGCCGCACGAAACGCTGATCTTCCGCGCGACCGGCACGCGGCGCCTGCCGGGCGGGCTGTACCTTTCGGAGCAGACCGGCCGCGTCAATCCGGCGGCCGACGGCGTGGTAGTGCCGCAGCCCGATCCGACGATCTACCAGTCCATCACGCCGTGGACCGGCACGCGAGGCCCCGGCGAACACCCGCAATATGGTGGTTGGGGCGGCGCCGAAGCCGACCGCGCGCCGTATGGTAAATTGCTCAGGGTGGCCGGCACCGACTTCGACACCGGGATCGGCGTCCTGGCGAACTCCCGCCTCGAAGTCCGCAACCAGGGTTACGCTCGGTTCGCGGCCAAGGTCGGCGTCAACGATTCCGGCCAGCCACGCTCGGGCACGACCGTGTTCGAGGTCTGGGGCGACGGTCGCCTGCTCGCCAAGTCGCGGCCGATGGGGTTCGGCGAGGCCGCTGCGCCGCTGGAGGCGAAGGTCGCAGGGGTGCGGATCGTGGAACTGGTAGCGCGGGGGAGCGGCTCGGCTGCAAACGCCGGGACGCCGCAACCTGCGATCTGGGCGGAAGCCGCGCTCTATAAATAGGGACAGGGTAGGCCGCCCCCTTCCCCCGTTCGCCCTGAGCGTAGTCGAAGGGCCCCTATCCACATGTGTAACACCCGTTCGGAGCGGTGCTTCGACTTCGCTCAGCACGAACGGAAGGGTGTCGAAACGACGCTAACGTACCCGCTCCGGCTTGGCCGGCGGCAAAGCCGACAGCGTGAACCGATCGACATCCAGCCACCCCCGGCTAGCTGTCGGCGCATAGCAAAACAGCGCGAGTTGCTCGCCTTGAAACGTCCCCGTCCGCCAAGCGAACGCCAGCGGGAATTCGCTTCCGAGCCCGGTCCAGTGCCGCCCGTCCACACTATACGCCACCCGCGCAAGATCGGTCGTGAAGTCCATATCGGTCCGTAACCACAGCGCATCAGCCTTCGCGAGCGGCGCAGTGGCGTGAACTTCCGTCCGCGCACCATCGACCGTATCCTCGGTCACCTCCATCGCCAGCGTCGCCGTGCCACCCGCGGCGCCCTGTACCGTGATATTCCCGCTGAACTGGCCGAACGTCCCGAACCCGCAACGATCCCCCGCCGCCAGATGGCGAATGTCGAGCTTCACCTCGCCCCGGCTCGCCGGCCCCTGCCCCTTCTGCACCAGCGTATTGCGTGCACTCCAGAAGCCGGTCGCGACCGTCGGCTTTAACCGCAACCACCCCGCTCGCTCGGTCAGCGACCAGCGCGAAGGCTCCGGATTGTGGTTCCACTGCCACTGCAACCCGAGCGTCCGCTTCCCGAAATCATCCGACGTCGCCGGTTCCGCAAAGACGCCGCCGGGGATCGGCTTGGCCGCACGCCGCGGCACGCGACCGGGTGCCTCGCGCGTGCCCCATACCGGCCAGTCGTCCTGCCAGAACACCGGGCTGAAGTTCGTCATCCGCCCGATCGCGCCGCTATCCTCCATCACGAAACCGAACCATCGGCCATCGGGCAAGTCGACCAGCGCGCCCTGATGCCCGCCGGTCTTGTCGTCGATCTGGTCGCGCGTTTCCCACGGCCCGAACAGGCTGCGCGACCGCGAGACGCTGAGCGCCAACCGCGGCGGCAGCGCGTTGAACATGTAGTAATACGTGCCGCGCCGGATGATCTTCGATCCCTCCGCGCCCTTGATGTAATGCACCTTCTGCGACGCGGTGACGTGCGCCAGCGCCTTGTCGAGCGTCAGCAACGTAATCGTCCCGTCCGCGGTACTCGCGGTCGCCAGATACGCGCGCCCGTCCTGCTCGATGAACAGCCCCGGATCGAACGCCTCGCGCTCCAGTTCGTGATAGCGCCACGGCCCGCGCACGTCCTTTGCGTACCAGATCCGCGTCTTCTGCCCGACCGGCGTATTGGCGAGATAATAGGTGCCCGCGTGGTAGCGTAAGGACGAGGCGTAGAGCCCGTGCCGGTACGCGTTGCCGCCCTTCAGGTCGTATTCGGGCTTGCCCTCCAGCCGATCGACGAGGTGCGACGCGAGCGTCCAGTTCACCAGATCGCGGCTGTGCAGGATCGTAATCCCGGGCGTATTCGCGAACGTCGTCGTCGCGAAATAATAGTCGCTGCCGACGCGGATGATGTCGGGGTCAGGATAATCCGCGAACAGAACCGGATTGCGAAAAGTCCCGTCGCCCTGATCCGATCGCCACACCTGCGCCGATGCGACCGTCGCCATCAGCCCCAACGCGATTGCCAACCCGACCCTCACTCGCCGAACGCCAGCGTGCGCGAGAAGAACGGCATCATCTTGTCCTGCACGCGCCCCGCGACGCCGCTGGTATGATCGCCCGGATACACCTCGAAGCTGTTCGCAATCCCGTAGCTGTCCAGCGCTGCGTGAAGCTTGCCGGCATCGTCCTTCAGCCCGTCCCGATCACCGACGTCGATCCCGATCGCCGCATAACGCCGCATATTGCCGACATACTGATCGAGCATCGCCAACGGCGCATTGGCGGCCCAGCGCGCCAGCACGTCTGGTTGCGGCACGCCGTCCTTGACCGGCAAATTGAGATACAGCGGCGGCGCCTTGGGATTGGGCGACCACGCCGCCGCCGTCGCGAGTTGCGCGCGCTGCCCCCACGACAAGGTCGCGCTGTCCGCCGGCGAGCGCAGTGCGCGGATCGCCGTCTCGGTCGTTGCATCGGGCGTGCCGAGCGCACGCGTCGAGAGGCAGCACGGGCTCATCATGTAGAGAGCGCTGAACACGTCCGGGTGCTTCATGCCGATCCGCGCGGTGCCGTAGCCGCCCATCGAATGCCCCGCGAGCCCGCGGCTGCGACGGTCCGCGATCGTCCGATAATGGCCGTCGACATAGCCGACCAGATCGCGCGCGACGAACGTCTCGAAGTCGCCGACCGTCACCGAACTCGAATAGAAGGACCCGTTATGCGCGGTCTTGCTGTCGGGCAGCACGACGATCATCTCGCGCGCGCCCTTGGCGAACGCGCCCTCGATCGTCTGCGGCACGTGGATCTCGCCGATCCACTGTTCGACGCCGATCGAATAGCCGTGCAGCGCATAGACCACCGGATAGCGCTGCTTTGGGTTGCCCCGATAGCTTGGCGGCAGGACCACCAGCACCGCGCGATCCGGGCTTTCACCTTCAAGATTACCCTCGATCGCGGGCGAGTGGACGGTGATCCGCTCGATCGTCACGGGCCGCGCACCCGCGACGGGCGGCGGTCCCGGCGTTTTGACCTGCGCCGAAGCGGGACCGGTCGCCAGGATCGCCAACGCGGTACCAAGTGCGACGAAAACTTTCTTCACGGACATCCCCTTTTGCGTGTTCACGCGCACCTAGAACTCGACCAGCGCGACGCCTTGGCGGGGCAAGGACAGGTTGAGCCTGCCGTCTTTCAGGCGCACGTCCTCGGACACCAGCATCGACGCACGCTTTAGCGCCGCGATCTGCGCGACAGTCGGCTTGGCTGGGGAGCCCATCGCCTGCCACGCGCCGAATGCGTTGGCGTGCGCAGGATCGACGCGCCACATTCGCCCGGCAGCAGCGGGCGCTACCCCGGAAACACGGAGGTCGATCTGCGCGTCCGGACCCGGCACATCGTCGTCGTAGTAATTCCACAGCAGCACTTGGGCCCGCTGGTCGGCACCCCGCGTCGCGATCACGCCCACGTCGGCCGGTCCGCGCACACCGTCGCGCAGCACCGCATCGAGTGGTATCTGCCCGTCGCTGCTCGCCGCAACGCTGTCGGAACCTAGCCGCGCGAACAGCCGAAACACGTTCATCACCGCAAGATCGACACCGTTGGTGGCAAGCTGCCGATACCCGGCGAACCAGGGCTGACCGACGAAAGTGTACGACCAGGACAGCGCACCTTCCAGCTTCGTCCCGCGCCGTCGAGCCAGTTCCCAGAGCCGCGCGTAGCTCGCCGCGGTGTAGCTCGCGTACAGCGGCCCGTTGCGATACGCATTGGCGGGCCCCGGACACGCTGCGCACCCTTCCGGATCGTTCTCGCCGATCACCACCGGCTTGCCGGCGAGCGCGGGTATCGCGGCGAACTTGCCGAACGCCTCGTCGGCGGTACGCAACTGGTTGGCGATCCCCATGCGGACATGCCCGTCGACCAGCACCGGCTGACCCTTGGCATGAAACGATAGGAAGTCGGTCGGCGTACCGGTGCGACCGGTCGCGTAGTTCGTGCCGGTCACGACATGCTTCAGGAACCCGTCCATGAAGCTGCCTCCGGACCCGGCGAGATCCGGTCCGCCGACCCGCGCCGTCGGCAAGGCGCGGCGGATCGCATCGACCGTGACGTCGTGCAGCCGGTAGAATTCCTCGGGACCCGCGCTCCAGTAGAAGCTGAGGTTCGGCTCGTTCCAGGTCTGGAAATACCAGCGCTCGACTTCAGCACGGCCGTAACGCTCGACGTTGTGCTGCGTCCAGCGATAAACGAGATCCGCCCAACGCCGCTGATCACGTGGCGGATAGGTCCAACCGGCAGTCTTTCCCTTGTCGTCCACCCCCGGCGCCCAGGGCAGGCGATACGGCGTACCCTTCGGTGCAGCACTTAGCGCCTCCGGCATAAAGCCGATCTCGAGATACGGATGGATGCCGGCCGCGCGATACGTGTCGATGATCCGGTCGACGATCGTCCAGTCGTACACGGGCTGGCCGTCGCGTTCGGTATAGGCGTTCGTGCTGCCCCATTTGAAATCGGGGGTGCCGTCGCCGGTGGTGAGCAAATTGTGCGCGCGGAAATACACATTATCCGGCCGCAACCGCCCCAGTTCGACGAGTAGCCGCCGCCCCTCCGGCAGGGTCGCATAATTGGGCTCGTCCGCACCGAAGAAGCGCCAGATCGGCGGCAACGGCGTGGTGACGCGCGCGGCGTCCACGGTGACATGCACGATCCGAGCCGCCGGGGGATCGGGTGGAGCCGCACCCGATGATCCCGTAGTCAAGAGCGCCAGGGCCGCAGTGGCCATCATTGCACGTCGCGTCATGTCCGCACCATTCCTTCTCCGCCAAGACGGACGATCTTGCCCGGCACCAGATCGATCTCGACGCGCCGCGTACCCAGCCGGATCACGCGACGCCCCGATATCTCGCCACGGACCACTGCCTCGACCAGTTCGCCGCCCTGCCAGCGCAGATCGACCGAACACCTACCCCGTGCGCGCAGCCCGGTTACCGACCCCGCAGGCCATGCTCTCGGCAGTGCCGGCAGCAGCAGTATCTCGTCGCCCCGGCTCTGCATCAGCATCTCGGCGATCGCGCGCGTACCGCCGAAATTACCGTCGATCTGGAACGGCGGATGCGCGTCGAACAGATTGGGATAGGTCCGCTCGGGCCCCAGCAGGAACGCGAGGATACGGTGCGCGTGATCGCCGTCGCGCAGCCGCGCCCACAGGTTCGCGCGCCACGCGGTCGCCCAGCCGGTGGACTCGTCGCCGCGCAGTTCGAGCGAACGCCGCGCCGCCTGTGCCAGTGCTGGCGTACGGTCCAGATCGATCTGGTCGCTCGGGAACAGCCCATACAAATGCGAAACGTGGCGGTGATGCGGTTCTGGCGCAGCCGCGTCCCAGTCGCTTTGCCACTCCTGAAGCTGACCCTGAGCGCCCACGTGATCGGGTGCGAGCCGCGCGCGAGCCGCCGCCACCTCCGCTGCAAACGGCGCATCGATCTTCAGCAACGCCGCCGCCTGCCCGACCTGATCGAACAGATCGCGCAGGATCTGCATGTCCATTGCCGGCCCCGCGCAGATCGATGCGCCCGCCGGATGGATGTTCTCGGGCGACAGCGACGGGTTGGTCACCAGCGCACCGGTCGCCGGATCGGTCTGGAGCGTGTCGAGAAAGAACAACGCCGCCCCGCGCATCAGCGGATAGACTGACCGCAGATAGCCGAGGTCGCGCCCATAATCGTAGCGATCCCACAAATGCGTGCACAACCACGCGCCGCCGGTCGGCCACAGCCCCCATTGCGCCCCGTCGATCGGCGCCGTCGCGCGCCACAGATCGGTGTTGTGATGACACACCCACCCACGCGCACCGTACATCGTCCGCGCGGTGCGTTCGCCAGTGACCGCCAGTTCGCGCACCATCTGCACCAGCGGCGCGGTACACTCGGCCAGCGCGGTTACCTCCGCCGGCCAGTAATTCATCTCGGTATTGATGTTGACCGTGTATTTGGATTCCCACGGCGGCTTGATCGCGTCGTTCCAGATACCCTGGAGGTTCGCCGGCTGCGTCCCCGGCCGCGACGAAGCGATGAGCAGATACCGGCCGTAATCGAAATACAGCGTCGCCAGTGCCGGATCGTCACCGGCGCGATCGGCACGGACCCGCTCGTCGGTCGGCTTGTCGGCCGCCGCCGTACGGCCGAGATCGAGCGTCACCCGGCGGAACAGCGCGCGATGCGCTGCGCTCGTCTCGGCACGGATACGGTCGATGCCGCGCCGGCTGGCACGATCGAGCGTGGCAAGCGTCGCGGCTTCCGGGTTGCCGCTCACGTCGTCGAACCGGCGATAGCTGGTCGCCATCGCCACCAACACAGTGATCGCGCGTGCCCCCGTAACGCGAACCCGGCTGCCGTCCGTCGAGACGACACCGCCCACCGTCGAGACCCGCGCCCGCGCGGCGAAGCGCAACTGTCCCGCAATCCCCGCCCGCTCGCCATTATGTCCGGCCAGCGTCACCGTCGCACCGTCGATCGAAACGCTGGCACCAAGCTGCGGGGATTGGAACCCCACCAGCAGGTCGAACGGCCGATCGCCGACCAAATGCACCGCGATCACCTGATCCCCCGGCGACGCGAACACGTCGCGACGAAACCGCGTACCGTCCATCGTGAAACTCGTGGTCGCAACCGCAGCATCGAGATCGAGCTGCCGGACATAGTCCCCGACCGCGCCCGACACGCCGGGCATTTCCAGCAGCAGGTCGCCGACCGGCTGATACGCCATCTGCGTCTTGGGCAGTCCCATGACCTGCGCGTTCGCCAGCGCCTGCGCCTCCGCAAACTTGCCCGCGTCGATCAATCGCCGCACCTCGGGAAGCGCTCCGCGCGCTGCCGGGTTGACCGGATCATACGGCCCGCCCGTCCACAAGGTATCCTCATTCAGCTGCAACCGCTCGCTCGCGGTCCCACCGAACACCATCGCGCCCAGCCGGCCATTGCCGACCGGTAACGCCTCCGTCCAGGCAACCGCCGGCTGCCGATACCAGAGTCGCGGACCGTCCGCCGATGCCGCCGCCCACGCCTGTCCCGGCGCAGACCCGGCAAGGGCAGCGACGGCGACCGCCGCTGCCCCTTCCAGCATGTCGCGCCGCGTGGGTTCGACGGTCATCGCCCGATCAGCGCAGGTCGAGCACCAGCACGGACTTCGCCGGCACCGTGAGCGTCAGATTACCACCCGTCACTTGCGCGCCCGTGAATGGCTGCGGCGTCACCACGTCAGGCGCATCGAAGCTGTTATGCGCGTCCATCGCGGTGCCGGTGATGATCCGCCCGCTGGCCTGCGTCGCCTGCAACCCGGCAAGCGATATTGACACCGGCATCGCGCGGTTGGGATCGAGATTGACCAGCGCGACATGCACCTGCCCCGCCGTGTCGCGCACCGCGGACGCACTTACCGCAGGCACCGCTACCTCGTCCTTGTGATACCAGGGCGAAGTCACCTGGATCGGCAACGACGTCGCGCCCTGCCACGGCTTGTAGAGGTCGAACACCCAATAGGTCGGCGTTTTCACCATCCGCGCGCCGTCGGTGAGCAGCATTGCCTGCAACACGTTCACCATCTGCGCGATCGCCGCCATCTTCACCCGGTCGGCATGATGCGCAAAGATATTGAGATTGAGCCCGGCGACCACCGCATCGCGCAGCGAGTTTTGCTGCTCGAGGAAACCCGGATTGCTGCCCGGCGTCGGATCGTACCACGTGCCCCATTCGTCGACCGCGAGCATCACGCGCTTGGCGGGATCGTATTTGTCCATGATCGCCGAATGCTTGGTGATGAATTCCTCCATCTCCAGCGTGTGCGACATGGTGCTCGCCCATTCGCGCTCCGGGAAGCCGATCGCCGCGCCCTTGTCCTTCCAGTCCTTGTCGCGCGGCCGCGTATAATAGTGCAGCGCAAGCCCATCGATGTTCTTGCCGGCGATCCGCATCATCGCCTCGGTCCACTCGTAGTTGGAGTCGCTCGGGCCGCTGGCGATCTTCAGCATCGTGCCGTTCGCGGACTTGGCGAACTGCGCATAGCGGTTGGTCAGGTCGGCGGCATATTCGGCGCGCATGTTGCCGCCACAGCCCCACAGCTCGTTGCCGATGCCGAGATACTGGATCTTCCACGGCGCGGCATGGCCGTTGCGCTCGCGCTCCTTGGCCAGCACGGTCGTGCCTTTCGCCGCGGTCATGTATTCAACCCATTGCGCGGTCTCGGCGGGCGGTGCGCTGCCGACGTTGGCGGAGACGTAGGTGCTCGCGCCAAGACGGTCCATCAGCCCGAAATATTCATGCGTGCCGAAGCTGTTGTCCTCGTTGACGCCGCCCCAGTTGGTGTTGACCTTGGTCGGGCGGCTCTTGGTCGCGCCGATACCGTCCCTCCAATGATATTCGTCCGCGAAGCACCCGCCGGGCCAGCGCACCATCGGCACGTTGATCGCCTTCAGCGCGTCCAGAACGTCACGGCGATAGCCGCCGTCATTGGGAATGCGCGAGCCCTTGCCCACCCAGATCCCGCCATAGATGCCATGGCCGAGATGCTCGGCGAACTGCCCGAATACGTCGCGGTGGACGACCGGACCCGGCTTGTCCGCCTGCAACGTCGCGGTCACGGTCGGTGCCGCCATATCCTGCGCAACGGCCAACGTCGCGAAGCCAGCACCCGCCAGCATCAGCGGCGCGAACGTCAGCGCGGCGAGCGCGCGCTTGAGGCCGCGCGTCTGGCCGGAACCCAACTGTGAAGTGCGTTGCGTGAACAGGTCCATACTCTCCCTTTCGGCCACCATGAGGCAGCCCCATCTTTTCGATACTTGTAGGAGTAGTTCAATCTCGGCCGGCGTCAACGTCAGCCGAGATCGACTACGGTCGCTTGAAGGTCCAGCGCCCGGCGGGGCTGGCCAGATCGAACTTGGCTAGCGTCGGGGTACTCGCGCCGATCGCGACCAGCGCCAGACCTGCCCGGCCACCCGGTACGGACTTCGGCATGATCCGGTAGGTGCCGTCGGTCAGCTGATCGATCCGCCACAATTGATCGGCCGCGCCGTTGAACGCAGGGACCGTCTCGACCTCGCCTTGCCCGGTCGCCGCGAGCACCCGCGTCGTCCCAGCAATCGTGATCGTGTAATAGGGCGCACCGAAATACCCGCCGGCATCCGCCGCCGGCGCGATCGTCCACAATTGGTGTGGCCGGTTCATATAGTCGGCAAGATCGACGCGGATGCGGCCCTGCGGCCAGCCCGCCGAATCCTGTGCCAATGTCTGGTCGGGGATCGGGCTGACCGGGTCGGTCGGCTTGGCCATGAAGCTGCGGCGGGGGTCGAACGCGATCCTTACGACATCGGTCGCGAGGCCCAGCGCGTAACCGCTGCGTTCGGAGGCAACTTCATAGGTGCCGGGGACCACGTTCTCGCCGGCGACCGGCCAGCCGTCGGTCCAGCGGAGCGGTTCGATCCCCAGCACGCTACGGCCGCTGCGATCCATGTCCGCCTCATAGTGCATCGAGAATTTCTCGACGCCGCCATCCAGCTCGATCAGCCCGAAATGGCCCGGGCCGATGTTGCGACCGCGGGCGCTGACGACCAGCTTGCCGCCGCCGCGGAGCAGCGGCGTCCCCATGTGATCGACATACGGCCCGAGCGGACTGCGCGATCGGCCGACGCGGATATGATAGGTCGAATTGGGGCCGTCGCAGCACGTCCCGTGCGTGCCGAGCAGGTAATACCAGCCGTCGCGGTGCATCATCGCGGTGGCTTCCATGTCGATCGCGACGTCGACCGGCTGGTTGCCCGCGACGCGCAAGCCCGTCTTGGGATCGAGTTCGATGATGCGGATCGGCCCGAAATAGGTGCCGTAAGTCAGCCACAGACGGCCATCGACGTACAGGAATGCAGGGTCGATCGCGTCGACCGTCTCCACCCCGTCGCTCGACGCGACCACGCCGACGTCGTGATATTTGAACCGCGGCGATTTCGGATCTAGCGACAGCGTCCACATGATCTTGACCTGGCTCGCATGCCCGCCGGACATCCCGCCTCCACCGACCGCATAGGCGACGTAATAGCGCTCGCCGATCTTGATCACATCGGGCGCGACGCCGCCGCCGGGACGCTCGGGCCCGCTCCGCCACGTCCAGCCGTCGTCGGAGACCAGGCCCCCGCCGCGCGTGCCGAACGTGTAGTATTTGCCGTCGGACTCGGTGACCGTCGACGGGTCGTGGATGAACGTCTCGCCCTGCAACTGCGCGACGGCGGGCGACGTCCCGGCGGCGAGGATCACGGACAGACCGAGAGCGGCGGCGGCAACACGCGTCATGAGGGTCTCCATGCTAGCGGACATCGGTTTTGAGGTCGGTGATCGGCCGGCCGGCCTCGTCGACGAAGCGCACGCAGAAATCGCTCAGACCGGGACCGTTGATCACTGCACCGCGCAGGACGTTGCGGCCCTTGCGCAGCGTCACGCGGTCCGACAGCACGTCGTCCATCACCATGCGGCGATCGTTGAACAGCCCGGCCGTCTCCTTGCCGTTCAGCCACCAGATCGACGCCGAATTCGACCCGACCGCCAGCCGCACGTCCCGCATCTCGCGCGGGCTGTCGACGATCGTCACCGCCCAGAAGATCACGCCGTAAGTCGGCTTGCCGAGGCCCTTGGCGAAGCTGAACAGCTTGACGTTGAACGCCCCCGAGTCGAGCGCATGCCAGCGTAGCGGTTGTCCCCCCTTTACCATCTGGGCCTTTACCACCTGCCCGTCGCGCGGGATCGCGGTGAACTGGCCGGGGAAATACTGCGTGGTCAGCGCCTGCCGGACATACGTGGCGGTGAAGCCTGTATTGCTGCGGTTGGGCTTGTCGATCGGCTCGAGCAACAGCCAGCGCCGCAGGAACCCGTCACTGTCTGGCGTGGTGGCGCCTTGCGTCACCGGCTCGAAATACGGCGCGAGACCCGGCGCCGTCGCCGCATCCTGTCCGTTCGCGCCGGACGACATTCCGGCTAGCGCACCCAGCGCCAACAGCGGCACCGCCCGCAGCCCGATCGCCCTAACCCTCGTGAAGCGCGTCATACCCGTCTCCCCCTGCATCTTATTCATCGCCGCACGAGCACGCCGTTCGCATCGAGCCAGTGCATGAAATCCTCGAACCAGCCGGTGCTGGTCGTGCCCTTCTTGCCCAGCCCGAAGCCGTGGCCGCCCGCCTGGTAAAGGTGGAACTCGACCGGCTTCCCGGCCTTCTGCCAGGACTCGATCAGGCCGAATCCCTTGTTCGCGAACAGCGGATCGTCGGCGGCAAGCACCGCGAACAGCGACGGCGCGTCGGCCGGCACCTTCACCGCCTCCATCGATCCATAGATCGGCGCGATGAAGGCGAGATGCGTGTCGGGCGCGGCCAGCGCGGTCGCCATCGTCGTCATAGCGCCCGCCGAAAAACCGACCATGCCGACGCGGGCGGGATCGATCTTCCACTCGGTCGCGCGCGCCCTCACCAGAGCGACGGCCGCGCGTGCATCGGCGATCTGGTCGCTAAGCCCGGCGATCGCCTCGTCCGGACTCATCCGTCGCTGCGGCTGCGCGGCACCGGCGAACATCGCCGTGACCGACCGCTCGAACCCGCCCATGTCCGCCGGCGTCGGCTTCAACCGATATTTCAGCACGAACGCCGCGATACCTCGATCGGCGAGCGCCTTCGCCACGCGCCAGCCCTCGTTCTCCATCGACAGCATCAAGAAGCCGCCGCCCGGCGCGACGATCACCGCCGCCCCCGTCGCCTTGGCCGGATCGGGCAGGAACGGCGTCAGCGTCGCGGCCGTGACGTTGCGCGTCATCGCGACGCCGTACTGCTGGAACCACGCCTCGGGCGCAGCCTGTCCCTTCACGCCGCCGGTGTTGAGCGGGATCGCACTCGGCTCGGCCGGAGCCGCCGTTGCGGTCATCCGCGCGTCCTGCGCCAGCACCGGCGTGGCCAGCGCCAGCGCGCTCGCCAACAGTCCCATTCCGATCGTCCAGCGCATCGCACTCACCCCAAATTACCCGTCAAACCAACGCTCACGACAGCAGGATACGCCGCGCGGCCCCCTCGGGATCGTCGACCATGCGGCTCGTCGTATCGAACACCATCGTCTGGCAGCGCTGCGGATCGGTCGGCGTCCAGCTCAGGCCCGGCTGGCTCGGATTGCCGGTCCGCGCGAAGTTCGCCCACGCGGTCGACATCGTCCGCGCGACGCGCTGCGCTTCGGGCGTATTGCCCGTGCCCTGATCGCAGAGCGCGGTGTTGTCGAAGCAGAAGGCGAGGTCGGCGGTGTGCCACGCGCCGGCTACGCCGCCCAATTGCGGCGACTGCCACTGGAACAGATATTGGTACACGGGCGCGCCGCGCTGCGCATGCTTCAGCCGCACCATGTCCTGCACGCGGTTGCGATTCTGCAAGCCCTGCACCCCGTACGCCAACGTCCGCACCGCCTTTTCCGGGTGCGCCTGCTTCATCGTGGCAATCAGCCGCCCCGCCTTATCGTCGCCCATCTGCGCGGTGAGATCGGTCCGCCACTGCGCCTCGCTCGGGTTATAGCCCCAGCGCATGCCCTCTTCGCTGACGTTGCCGATCATCACCGGCACGTCGCGGGAAACCTCGGGCGCGATGTCCGAGTACGACCGGACGTCGATCACCTTGCCGTCGAGCGTCGGGTTCCAGCCCACGCGCGGCGTCAGCGAAGGCCCCATCGGCCCGCGCGGCCCGTTGATCTCGGTCGCGACCTTGTTGCCCGCGTCGAACAGAGGCTTCCACGCGATCCGCTGGAGCGCACCAATGTCCTTCGGCCCGATGTTCAGTTCGCGCAGCACGCGCCGCGAGAAATCGCGCGACTGTTCGGCGGTCGGCAACGAACCACCGCCGCCCGATTGCACCGCCGCGCGGTGGATCAGGCCCTTGCCGGTCGCCATCCCGAGCAACGTCGTCACCTTCGATCCGCCGCCCGACTGGCCGTAGATCATCACGGTGTCGGGATCGCCGCCGAACCGCGCGATGTTCTCGCGGACCCAGCGCAACGCCGCGACGCAATCGGTCATGCTGACGTTGACCGACTCGTCATACGCCGCGCCGCCGACTTCGGTCAGGTCGAGGAACCCAAGCACGTTCAGCCGGTGGTTGATCGACACCTGCACCACGTCGTGATGCCGCGCCATCTGCGCGCCGTCATGCGAGGCGAGTTCGTACGACGATCCGAACGCGAACCCGCCGCCGTGAAAATACACCATCACCGGCCGCTTGCCCGACAGCGACGGCGTCCAGATGTTCAGCTTCAGCATGTCCTCGCCGACGAACCCATCGGTCCATTGCTGGAGGAACGTGTGCTCGACCGCACTGAAATCGTGGAGCGTCTGCGGGCAATTCGCGCCGTAGGAGAGCGTGTCGCGCGTCTCGGTCCAGCGCTGCGGCGGCTTGGCCGGCAGCCAGCGATTCTCGCCGCCGGTATCCGCGCCGTAGGGCACGCCTTTGAAAGTGTAGACGCCGTCCGAGACATAGCCGCGAACCGGTCCGTATTGCGTGCGCGCGATCGCCGATTGCGGCGTGGAACAAGTGCCGGTGCCGGTGCGCGATGTGGATGACGCAGGAGCAGCACGCGCGCTACCGATCGCGGGCAGCATCAGCCCCGCTCCGGTGGCGAGCGATGCAAGCATCGCACGACGACGATCGACGGTTGGCCCGGTCATCCTCTTCTCCCTATCGGACTGCGTGCAGGCTGTTCTCCGACGTTCCGAAACCGGAATCGTCGCGTGCCCTTTGCGTCCTTGTATGAGTATTACGGTGATACCGCTACCCTGTCCATACGAGAACGGCGGCAACGGGTGGCGTCTGCCATTGTTAGCGCTATAGTCGCGGGAATAGCAGGCGAATCCAACGCTGCATGACGATACCGGAGAGGAAAAACCATGGCGGCCAAATCCGCATTCTGCCTGATCGCAACCCTGCTCGCGAGCGCCGCACCCGTGATCGCTCAGACAAACCCGCACGCCGCGCCGACTGACCTGACGCTTAATGCTGCAGGGTATTACGAGGCGCCGGCTGCCAACGTGCTGGTCTTTTCCAACTGGTATGACGGCCTGTTCGCCGACTCGAAGATCAGCGGCGTAGAGATCATTCAGCAGGGCGAACGGATCGCCACCAATGGCGACGTCCGTCTTTCCTCGACACCCGGCCAATGGGACGCGATCGGACGCCTCATCGATCGCAAGGTCGATGCCGCGACCGGCGCGATCACCGTCACGCTCGAATATCCCGACTATAAATGGCAATACCGCGTCCGCTCGGAAAAGCGCGGCGGCGCGGTTGCCGTGTCGGTGATCCTCGACCAACCCGTGCCGGCCGCGCTCGCCGGCAAGGCCGGGTTCAATCTCGAATTCCTCCCCGCCGCCTATTTCCACCACAGCTATATGGCGGACGGCGTCAGCGGCGCGTTCCCGGTCTATCCGGCCGATGCCATGATCCAGACGCCGCAGCGCAACGCGGCGAGCGGTCGCGCCGAGGGTCCCGGTGCCGAACCGACTGCGATCGCCAAGGGCAGCCGCTTCGTGCTCGCACCCGAGGACCCGGCACGCCGCGTGACGATCCGCTCGACCGCCGAAGTGCAGCTGTTCGACGGTCGCAACCAAGCGCAGAATGGCTGGTTCGTGCTCCGCTCGATGCTGCCGGCCGGGCGCACCGGCACCGTCCTCGAATGGACGATCCAGCCGAACAGCGTGCCGGGCTGGCTCCGTGCCCCGGTGATCGCGCATTCGCAGCTCGGCTACACGCCGGACGCGCGGAAGGTCGCGACGATCGAACTCGACCGCAATGATCGCCGCGCGCTGCCCGCGCGCCTCCTGCGCGTCGGCGAGGACGGCAGCATGACGCCAATGCCGACCGCCCCCGCCAAGCGCTGGGGCGACTATCTCCGCTACAGTTATCTGCAACTCGATTTCAGCGCGGTCCGCCAGCCTGGCACCTATGTGCTCGAATACGGCACCAAGCGCACCGCGCCCTTCCGCATCGCCGCCAATGCCTATGCCGGCGCCTGGCACCCGACGCTCGACGTCTATTTTCCGGTCGCGATGGACCATATGTTCGTCAACGAAGGCTACCGCGTCTGGCACGGCGACGCGCACCGCGACGATGCGCGTCAGGCGCCGGTGAACCACGAACATATCGATCTCTACGCGCAGGGGCCGACCACCGACACGAAGTTCAAGCCGGGCGAGCACATCCCCGGCCTCGCGGTCGGCGGCTGGTTCGACGCCGGCGATTACGACATCCGCACCCAGTCGCAATATCAGGTGATCCGCTCGCTGGTCGACAGCTGGGAGCGCTGGCGCCCGATGCGCGACACCACCGCAATCGACTGGACGCGGCGCAAGACCGAGATGCACGTTCCCGACGGCACGCCCGATCTCGTCCAGCAAATCCGCCACGGCACGCTGCAACTCGTCGCGCAGTTCGATGCGGTCGGCCATGCGATCCACGGCATCGTCGAGCCCGATGTCGCGCAATACACGCATCTCGGCGACGGCTCGACCAAGACCGACGGGCTGATCTACGACGCCGCCCTGAAGCTTGGTGAGGAAAAGAACGGACGCAGCGGGATGCCCGACGATCGCTGGGCGTTCACGACCAAGGCTTCTGCGCTGAACTACGGCTCGATCGCAGGGTTGGCGGCGGCATCGCGCGCGCTTGCGGAGGCCGATCCGGCACTGTCGAAGAAAGCGCTGGGGATCGCGACGCGGACCTGGGCGGAGGAACAGTCGCACGCGCCCGATCTGTACCAGCACGGCAACACCACCGGCGGACCGCTGGACGCGGAGCGCTTCTCCGCTGCGGTCGAACTGCTGCGGACGACGCGCGATCCTCGCTACGTCGCCGCGGTCCAGTCGCTTTGGCCGGCGATGGAAAAGACCTTCGCCTTCAATCTGCGCGACGCGGTGGCGGCGATCCCGTTCATGCCACCAGCTTACCGTGCAGCCATGGTCCCGGCGGTACGCGCCTATGCCACCGCCACCGAGACTGCGGCCAAGGCCAATCCGTTCGGCGTGCCGATCACGACCGGCGGCTGGGCGGGCAGCGGCACCGTGCTCGGCACTGCGTTGAACGCGTACACGCTACACAAGGCGTTTCCGGAGATCATGCCCGCCGACGCGGTGTTCCGCGGACTGGAGTTCCTGGTAGGCCACCATCCCGGATCCGACATATCGTTCGTATCGGCCGTTGGCACCGTCTCGAAGGAAGTCGCCTATGGCAACAACCGCGCCGACTTCTCGTTCATCGCCGGCGGCGTCGTGCCGGGCGTGCTGATCATCAAGCCGGACTTCCCCGAAAACCATGAGGACTGGCCGTTCTTCTGGGGCGAGAACGAATACGTCATCCCCGAAGGCGCGATGTGGATCGAACTCGCGCAGGCCGCGCAGGAGCTCGCCGCGGCGGCTGGGTCCAAGCCAACCCAGACAGCGAGCGCAACCAAGTGAGAATTGCCATGAAAATCCAGACGTTCGCACTGCTCGCCGGTCTTACCCTTGGAACGCCCGCCTTCGCCAGCGACGCACCGCGGTTCAGCAGCTTCAGCTATGACGGCCAAACGCAGGAAAAGGTCACCGTCGGCCCCGGCCAATATCGCAACCCGATCCTGTCGGGCTATTATCCCGACCCGTCGGTGACGCGCGTCGGCGACGACTATTACCTCGTCCTGTCCTCGTTCGCGCATTACCCAGGCCTGCCGATCTTCAAGTCGAAGGACCTGGTGAACTGGACGCAGATCGGCAACGCGATCGACCGGCCGGAGCAACTCGACTTCACCGGCATGCGGACGTCGCAGGCGGTATTCGCCCCCGACATCTCGTTCCACGACGGCGTGTTCTACATCGTCAACACCTGCGTCGAGTGCAAAGGCAATTTCGTCATCACGGCGAAGGACCCGGCGGGGCCGTGGTCGAACCCGATTTGGCTGCCGTTCGAAGGCATCGACCCGTCGATCTACTGGGAAGGCGACAAGGCCTATATCGTCAACAACCGCGCCCCCGCCGAGCCGCCGCGCTACGACGGCCACCGTGCGATCTGGATCCAGGAATATGACTGGCGCGCGGGCAAGATGGTCGGCGACAGCACGCAACTGATCAACGGCGGCGTCGACATCTCGAAGAAGCCGGTCTGGATCGAAGGGCCGCATATCTTCCGCAAGGACGGCTATTATTACCTGACCGCGGCCGAGGGCGGTACCAGCGTCAACCATTCGCAGGTCGCACTTCGCTCGAAGTCACTCCGGGGGCCTTATATCCCGTTCGCAGGCAATCCGATCCTGACGCAGCGCGATCTCGACCCCGCGCGTCCCAACCCGATCACGTCGACCGGCCATGCCAAGCTGGTCCAGACGCAGAACGGCGACTGGTACGCGACCTTCCTCGGCGTCCGCCCGTACGAGGGAGACTATTACAACATCGGCCGCGAAACGTTCTTGTTACCGGTAACATGGAAGGATGGCTGGCCGATCATCCTGCCGAAGGGCCAGCCGGTTCCGTTCGCCGCCACCAAGCCGAAACTACCCGCAAGCCCGCCGAGCCGGATCCCGACGAGCGGCAATTTCCGCTATGTCGACAGCTTCGACGGCAGCAAGCTGGCGATGCAATGGGTCGGCGTGCGCACGCCCAAGGCGCCCTTTTATCGGCTCGAAGGCGGTGACCTGGTCCTCGACCGTGGCGGACGTATCGGCGACCTGTCGCGCGTGCCTTCGTTCGTCGGGCGCCGGCAGCAACATCACGTCGCCACGATGTCGACGACGGTCCGCTTCGCCCCCGATACCGATGGCGATCGCGCAGGCTTGGTCGCAATGCAGAGCGACGCCAACTTCCTGTTTTTTGGCATTACCCGGGTCACCGGCAAGCCCGTCGTCGCACTTTATACCACCGACAAGGGCACGGAACGGTTGGTCGCCTCGGCACCCGTCACGGGCACGGGTCCCGTCACGCTGACGATCCGTGCGGACGGCGGTACGATGGCGTTCGACTATGAAGGTGCCGGCGACGGTGCGGGCGACAGTGCCGGCAGCAAGCGCACGCTGGCGCGCGACGTCGATGCCCGCTTCCTCAGCACCAAGACCGCGGGCGGCTTCGTCGGCACGCTGGTCGGTCCCTATGCGTGGATGAAATGAGCCACCCGAGCGCGAAACACGTCGCATGCGACCGGGTGTTGTCGACAGTCGCATGCGCCGCGTGCTAAGTGTTGACACGTTTCCTACGGTAGCGCTACCGGGGCACATAGACGTTCGACACCACATCAGATGGTGAACATTAGGAAGGACCACGCACCGATGCGTTTTAGCCTCGCGCCCACGCTCGTCATTGCCGCACTTGCCGCAACAGGGACGATCGCCCTCGCCCAGACCAATGGGGTCAACGCGCCGTCCAAACCCGCGGCGAAACCCGCGTCCGCCGGCAAGGAACCGCGCAGCCCCGACGGCAAGCGCTATCTGTCGCAGCCCCTGGTCACCAGCATCTACACCGCCGATCCGTCGGCGCATGTCTTCAACGGCAAGATCTACGTCTATCCGAGCCACGACATCGACGTGACGATCGCCGACGACGATCTCGGCAACCAATATGCGATGCGCGACTACCGCGTGCTGTCGATGGATCGCATCGGCGGCCCAGTGAAGATCAACGACGTCGCGCTCGACGTGAAGGACGTGCCCTGGGCGTCGCAGCAGATGTGGGCCCCCGATGCCGCCTACAAGAACGGCACCTATTATCTGTATTTCCCGGCGCGCGACAAACAGCTCGACAAGAACGGCCTCGGCACGTTCCGCATCGGCGTCGCCACCTCGAAGAGCCCGGTTGGCCCGTTCAAGGCCGACCCGAAGCCGATCGAGGGCAGCTTCTCGATGGACCCCGCGGTGTTCACCGACGCGAACGGCGCCAGCTACATGTATTTCGGCGGCATCTGGGGTGGCCAGCTCCAGCGCTGGAAGGACGGCAAGTTCGACCCCAACGGCTCGGACACCGATCTCGGCAAGGACGATCAGCCCGCGCTGTCGGGCAAGATCGCCCGCATGAACCCCGACATGAAGAGCTTCGCCGAGACCCCGCGCGACGTCCAGATCCTCGACGAAGCCGGCAAGCCCGTGCTCGGCGGCGACCATGAACGCCGCTTTTTCGAGGCGTCCTGGGTCTTCAAGCGCGGCGGCAAATATTACTACACCTACTCGACCGGCGACACGCACTTCCTGAACTACGCGACCGGCGACAACCCCTATGGTCCGTTCACGTACAAGGGGCATATCCTCAAGCCGGTACAGGGCTGGACGAGCCACCACTCGATCATCGAATGGAACAAGAAATGGTGGCTGTTCTATGCGGATACGCAGCTGAGCAACAAGAACCACCTGCGCAACGTCAAGGTGACCGAACTGAAGTTCGCCGCCGACGGATCGATCCCGACCATCGATCCGTTCGTCAACTGATGTTCCTCGGAATCGATATCGGCACCTCGGGTGTCAAGGCCGTGGTGCTCGACGAGCATGGCAGCGTGGTGGGTCAAGGTACCGCCGCGCTGACCGTGCAGCGACCGCATCCGCTATGGTCCGAACAGGATCCAGACGCATGGTGGAAGGCGACGATCGCCGCCGTACAGGCGATCGACCCGAGCGTCCGCCGCTCGGTGCGCGGCGTCGGGCTCGCCGGCCAGATGCACGGCGCGACGTTGCTCGACGCCGACGACAAGCCGCTGCGCCCCGCGATCCTGTGGAACGACGGCCGCTGCTTCGCCGAATGCGAGGCACTGGAACGCGCCGTCCCCGACCTGCGGAAAATCTCGGGCAACATCGCGATGCCCGGCTTCACCGCGCCGAAACTGCTCTGGGTCCGCGAGCATGAGCCCGAGGTCTTCGCGAAGATCGCCACGGTGTTGCTGCCCAAGGACTATGTCCGGCTGCTGATGACCGGCGACAAGGCGTCGGACCTGTCCGACAGCGCCGGCACGCTGTGGCTCGACGTCGGCGGACGCTGCTGGAGCGACGAGATTCTCGCCGCCTGTGGACTGACGCAGGCGCAGATGCCGGCGCTGTTCGAGGGGTCGGCAATCACCGGCACGCTCACTGCCGAAGTCGCCGAGCTCTGGGGCATGCCCCGGGTGCCGGTCGCGGCAGGCGGCAGCGACAATGCGGCGGGCGCGGTCGGCGTCGGCGTCGTCAAGGACGGCGATGCGCTGCTGTCGCTCGGCACGTCGGGCGTGATCTTCGTTGCCACCAACGACTTCCGCCCCAACCCGGCGCGCGCGGTCCACGCCTTCTGTCACGCGCTTCCGGGCATGTGGCACCAGATGTCGGTCCACCTTTCGGCGGCGTCGTGCATCGACTGGGTTGCGCGGATCACCGGAGCCGCCGGTGCCGCCGACCTGTTCGCACGTGCCGAGGCAGCGGGTCCCGCCAGTGGCCCCGAGATCTTCCTCCCCTATCTCTCGGGCGAACGCACGCCGCACAACGATGCGGAGGTTCGCGGCGCGTTCCTGCGCCTCGACAACGACACCGACGCCGGCCGTCTCTCGCAGGCGGTACTCGAGGGCGTTGCGTTCGCGCTCGCTGACGGTCTCGACGTCTTGCGTGAGGCCGGCACGACCGTCGAACGCCTCGCGGTGATCGGCGGCGGTGCCCGCTCGCGCTATTGGGGCCAGGTGATCGCTGCCGCGATGGAGGTCGAACTCGTCTACCTCCAGGGCGGCGAAGTCGGCCCCGCTCTCGGTGCCGCACGGCTAGCCCAGCTCGGCGTAGATGGCGGCGATCCCGCCGACATCTGCGTCGCGCCTCCCGTCTCGCACACCATCGTCCCGGACCCTGCCCTCGTCTCGGCGCTCGCCGAGAAGAAGGCCGCGTTCCGCCAAGCCTATTCCCGCATCACCCCCAAATCGTAGGAATCCCGATGTCCGACTTCTTCGCCGATATCCCCCAAATCAAGTATGAGGGTCCCGACAGCACCAACGAGCTGGCCTACCGGTTCTACGACAAGGACAAGATGGTCCTCGGCAAGCGCATGGAGGATCACCTCCGCTTTGCCGCATGCTTCTGGCACACCTTCTGCTGGCCCGGCTCCGACGTCTTCGGCGGCGGCACGTTCGATCGCCCGTGGCACCGCGGCGCCAACGACAGCGCAGCGGCTGCGATGAAGCGCGAGGTCGCGTTTGAGTTCTTCAAGACGCTCGACGTGCCTTATTACTGCTTCCACGACGTCGACGTGATGGCCGACGCCAACGACATCACCGAGCATCGCAAGTTCTTTGCCGAAGCCGTCGATCATCTCGAACAGCTCCAGGCCGCATCGGGCCGCAAGCTCCTCTGGGGCACCGCCAACCTGTTCAGCCACCCGCGCTTTGCCGCCGGTGGCGCGACCAACCCCGATCCGGAAGTTTTCGCGTTCGGCGCGATGCAGGTCCGCGACGCGCTCGAGGCGACGCATCGTCTCGGTGGCCAGAACTACGTGCTCTGGGGCGGTCGCGAGGGTTACGAGACGCTGCTCAACACCGACATGAAGCGCGAGCTGGACAATTTCGGCCGCTTCTTGAGCCTGGTCGTCGAGCACAAGCACAAGATCGGCTTCACCGGCACGATCTTGATCGAGCCGAAGCCGTTCGAGCCGACCAAGCACCAGTACGACTTCGACACCGCGACCGTGTACGGCTTCCTCAAGCGCTATGGCCTGGAGAACGAGGTCAAGGTGAACATCGAGGCGAACCACGCGACGCTCGCCAGCCACACGTTCGAGCATGAGATCGCGACCGCCGCAGCGCTCGGTATCTTCGGCTCGATCGACGCCAATCGCGGCGATCCGCAGAACGGCTGGGACACCGATCAATTCCCGAATTCGGTCGAGGAACTGACGCTCGCCAATCTCGAGATCATTCGCGCAGGCGGGTTCACCACCGGCGGCTTCAACTTCGATGCCAAGGTTCGGCGCCAGAGCATGGACCCGGCCGACCTGTTCTACGGTCATGTCGGCGCGATCGACGTCGTCGCGAAGGGCCTGCTCAACGCGGCCAAGCTGATCGAAGACGGCCGCATCGATGCGATCAAGACCAAGCGCTATGCTGGTTGGGACGGCGAATTCGGCGGCGCGATCGGCGGGCTCGACCTTGCAGGCATCGCCGACCTCGCGATCGAGCGTGGCATCGATCCGAAGCCGGTCTCGGGCCAGCAGGAGCGGATCGAGAACCTCATCAACCGCGTCCTCTAATCTACGACCGCCCGATCTCGCGCTCCGGCGCGGGATCGGGCACTTACGACATCGGCAACGCATGTGGCTAACGGCACTCGCGGCGCGATGGATCATTTGCCCGCTGATCCGGGTCCCCTGATCGAATGCAGCTGCGTTGCGATGCCGAGCGCAATGACTGGCCAGCCGCCCCTCATCGACCGCAGCGGCGTCGGGCCGAAAAACAAGCAGCCCTGACGATCACTGCCGCTGCCGCACGCCAGACATTACCGCGACGCATCGTTTGCAGCCCGTATCGGGGCGTTCCGAGCCCCATCACCGAAAATCTCTTATCGTCTCGCGATTGTCACGCGGCTATCACCTTGCGATGGGAGCTTGCCAATGACGAACATCAATCCGGACCAGACGAGCACGTCGTCGGATACGCCCGCGGAATCGGCTCCTGCGACACAGTCGGATGCCGCCACTTCTTCGGACAGCCTACCTGCGGATACCCCCCCTGCCGATAACACGCCGGCTCCTCGCCTGCCGCGCGGTACGGGGCGACGCCTGCACGGTGCGATCGCGCACAAGCTGGGCACCGCTATCCTTTCGGGGGAATATCTGCCGGGCGACACATTGTCGGGCGAAGTCGCGTTTTCGGAGGCGCTGGACGTGTCGCGCAGCGCCTACCGCGAGGCGGTACAGGTGCTGATGGCAAAGGGATTGGTCGAAAGTCGACCCAAAACCGGCACCCGAGTCCTGCCCCGCAGCCGCTGGAATCTGCTCGATCCCGACGTGCTCGCCTGGGCCTTTGCCGGCGAACCCGACATCGACTTCGTCCGCGGACTATTCGAGTTGCGCGCCATCGTCGAGCCTGCCGCCGCAGCGTTGGCCGCCGAGCGTCGCGATCGTGCCGACCTGACCGTGATGAAGGAATCGCTCGCTGCGATGCGCCGCCATACGCTCGCCACCGAAGCCGGCCGCGCCGCCGACCGCGAGTTCCATAACGCGGTGTTGCAGGCGACTCGCAACGATGCGCTCGTCGTCCTCAGCGCGAGCATCGGCGCGGCGGTAAGCTGGACGACTCAGTTCAAGCAACGCACCCGTTCGTTGCCGCGCAACCCGATCCCCGACCACGTCCGCGTCTACGAGGCGATCGCCGCGGGCGATCCCGTCGCCGCCAACGCCGCGATGCGCAAGCTGGTGGATCTGGCGCTGGACGATACGCAAGTGGCGATGACGCGGTAGGCTTGGCTCTACGCCGTGGTCAAACGGCACCCCGGCCGTGTGCGATACCCGTTTCCAGCCCGCGCAGTTCGGCCAGCCCGCGCAGCCGCCCGATCAGCGAATAGCCGGGGTTGGTGCGCTTGTTGAGGTCGTCCACCATCTGGTGTCCGTGATCGGGACGCATCGGCAGCGATCGCCCGGTGCGCGCCTGCAGCGCGACCAGCTCGGCCATGATTGCGGGCATGTTCGCATCGCCCTCCAGATGCGCCGCCTCGTGAAACGCGCCACCGGGCTCACGCTGGACCGAGCGCAGATGCACGAAGCCGATACGCTCGCCGAGCCGTCGGACCATCCCCGGCAGGTCGTTGTCCGCGCGCACGCCGAACGATCCGCTGCAAAAACACAGCCCGTTGGCGGCCGACGGCACGGCGGCGAACAGCGCGCTCACGTCCGCCTCGGTGCTGACCACACGTGGCAGGCCGAAGATCGGGAACGGCGGATCGTCGGGATGCACCACCAGCCGAATACCCTCGGCCTCCGCGACCGGACACACCGCCTCCAGAAACGCGACGTGGTTCGCGCGCAACTGGCCTGCGTCGATGTCGGCATAGGTTCCGATCTGTTCGAGCAACTGTGGCGAGCTGAAGCTTTCCTCGCTCCCCGGCAGACCGGCGATGATCGTCCGCTCCAGCGTCGCTCGCGCCGCGTCGTCCATCGCCGCGAACCGCTCGGCCGCGATCGTGACGACATCGGGCGCGTAATCCTGCTCGGCACCGGGGCGGCGCAGGATATGGATGTCGTAGGCCGCCAGCGCATGAAGCTCGAACCGCAGCGCCCGCGCACCGTCCGGCAACGCCCAACTCAAGTCGGTCCGCGTCCAGTCGAGCAACGGCATGAAATTATAGGTCACTACCTCGATGCCCTGACCCGCCAAATTCCGCAGGCTGGCGACATAGGCCTCGATCAGCCGATCCCAGTCGCCCGAGCGCCGCTTCAGGTCCTCGACGACCGGCAGGCTCTCGACCACTTTCCAGTCTAGCCCGGCCTCTTCGATCATGATGCGACGCGCGGCGATGGCGTCTGCGGTCCAGACATCGCCATTGGCGACCTCGTGCAGCGCCGTGACGATCCCGGTCGCGCCGGCCTGGCGGATGGCGTTGAGCGGCACCGGGTCGTTCGGGCCAAACCAGCGCATGGTCTGGGTCATCTTCATCAACCGGTCATCCCCGTTTTAGCGCGGCGGTGCGGCCACGTCCTTTCAGTATCGATAGCAACGATCGAATTGGTCTGACAACCTAGAAGCGTCCGGTGTGCCGGTCCGGGTGCTGAATCGTTCAGGCGCTCGGCGGCCCACCGTAACGCTGGCGAGTCGTTGCCAGCGCCAACCGCGCCTGCTCCATCGCCATCTCCTCGGTCTTGAACAGCAAATGGTCCATCACCGACGTCAGGTGCGCGCGCATCGCGCCACGCGCCGCCGCGGCGTCGCGCGCACGCAAAGCGTCAACGATTGCAGCATGTTCGGCGACGACCGGCCGCACCTTGGCGTTGCGCGCCTTGGCATGGAGAAGCGCGCACTCCGGCGAGGTCGAGCGCAGATGCCACAGGTCCTCGATCGTCCGGACGACCCCGGCATTCCGCGTCGCCTTGGCGATCGCCATGTGGAAATCGCGGTCCGCGTTCTCCGTCACCTCGGCGAGCAAGTTCTCGGTGGTCATCGCCTCGACCAGTCCGTCGAGCAGTTCGATCTCGGCGTCGCTGATCTGTACCGCTGCCAGCGCCGCGGCCTCGCCCTCGAACATGATCCGCGCTTCGGTAAGCTCGAACGCAGTGATCGCGAACCCCGGCTCTTCACCTTGCCCCGGCAATCGACAGACATAGGCCCCGGAGCCAACCCGAACCTCGATAAAACCCTGCACTTCCAGCGCGATGAGCGCTTCCCGCACGGCCGGCCGACTGGCGCCGTACTCGATCGCCAGTTCGCGTTCGGCGGGCAACCGATCACCGATCGCGTAGGTGCCCGCAACCAGCTCCTCGAACAGCCGCCGCGCCAACCGCTGGTACAAGCGATCGTTCGCGGGCGCGTCGTATCTACCGACCACGAACAACGCATTCTGGGAGGCGGGCTGGGAGGCGGGCTTTGCCACTGGACTTACCAATCTAATGTCTGCGTATTGATGCTACTACGCACACGCCGGGAGGGAAACGGGTATCGACGATTAAGTTGCGGTGCCTCTCCCCCGGCAGGTCGCATCATACGGCGGGAACGGGCCCGAGATAGGATGGCGGTACCGGTATGGTGGCGAGTACCAGCTTCTGTAGCACCATGTTGTCGTCGAGCCGCCAGATCTTGATCGTGTGACGCCCCGCAGCGATACTGCCCAGGCCGACCGACATAACTACGCCATTGTCGCGCACCGCGTCCGCCCATCGCGCCTTGCCGGCATTGTCCGTATCGCCGCCGGTAGGCTCCAGCGCGGCACGCACGACCTGGACGGCACCGCCGTCGATCGACACGCCGATGCGCGATCCCTCATGGCCGAACGTGTCCAGTGTCGGGACGAGGTACAGTGTCGCCGTCGCCGGCCCCGCCTTCGCCACGGTGACGTCGTATTCCAGGCAGACGCCGTCCTCTGCCCGCGTTGCCGGTCGCCCCTGCGGCATCGCGATCATCGCGCCCGCGGTACGGCCGAGATGCGGGATCGTCGTCCAGCGCAACCCCTTGCCGTCGCGCGCACGACTGAACGCCGGTGCTTCGACGGCAACGATACCCGCCTGCGTCGCGAGCGTCGGAACGAAGACCGGCTGCTGCCGGCGCTTTGCTTCGGGCGTATCGGCGCCGACCCGGACGATGCTCGGCATGGTCTGTTTGGTGGGGTCGTTCCAGATGACATAGCTCATATGGACCTGCCCCATCATGCCGTCCCACTTGCCGCCGTTGATACTATGGTACCGCTGCGTCAGTTCGCCATCGCGACGGAACGCGGTTTCCACCTGGTCGGCGAAGTAATTGGCGCGCGCGTCGTTCTTGGACGCCAGCCGCCGGTTCCACGCCGTGCCGTAATACATGCGGTACAGGTTCGCGACCGCCGCCACGGGGAACTCGATCAGCTGATAATAGGCGTCCCGCTGATCCGGCCGCAGCGTGGCGCGAACCGTGAGCATCCGTGCCTCCAGCGCGTCCCACTGCGCAACCATCGTACCGAACTCGCCGCCGTCGAGGCCCTTGGGCGTGACTCCGCCCAGCGGGAAACTATCCTGGTCGATCAACTCGGGTTTTCGGCGTGCCACATACTGGCTGTACTGCGTGACGATCTCGCCGATCGCGCGCGCCTGTTCGGGCCCGAACGTCGCCGTCGCCCATACCCGCGGATAGTCGGCAACCGCCGCCGGAGTCATCGCATCCGGGTTCCAGGCCTGCGCCAGGAAGAAGCCGAGCGGATACTCCATCGGCTTGATATCGCCGACGTTGACGATCCAGATCTGCGCCGCACCGCGCCGGTACGCCAGGTCCATCTGCTGCCAGGTCTTTTCGATCTGGTTGGTATTGAGCCATTTGTAGTTGCGCGGCGCGCCGACGTAATCGAAGTGGTAATAGATGCCGTACCCACCTTTGCGCGGCGGTGCGGCGGGATCGGGCAAGCGCCTGATCTGGCCCCAATTATCGTCCGAGAACAGCAACGTGACGTCGTCGGGCACCTTCATGCCGTGATCGTAATAATCCTGCACTTCCTTGTAGAGCGCCCAGACCTGCGGCGTCTCGCCCGCGGGTTTGCCGGTAACGTCGGCGATGATCTTGCGCTGTTCCGCGACCACGCGTTCCAGCAGCCCGGTCGCGGTTCCCTCGGCCATCGCCTCGTCGCCGTCACCGCGCATGCCGACGGTCACCACCGAATCGTAATGCCGGCCGCCGCCCTTGGCCATCATGCGCTCGATGCCGCCACGCCAGAATTTCCGCAAATTGGCGCCGTTCTTGTCGTAATCCCATGCGCCGCCGGTCACGCCCTGGTCCGCGTGCCGGTGCCATTCGGCCTGCGCACGCAGCATCGGCTCGTGGTGAGAATTACCCATCACGACGCCCATCGCGTCGGCCAGAACCATGCTTTTGGGATCGTCGTCGGCGAACGCCTTGCCCCACATTGCGGGCCACAGATAATTGCCCTTCATCCGCAGCAGCAGTTCGAAGACGTGCACGTACATCGCCGCGTTCACACCGCCGAACGCCTTCTTCGCCCAGCCGCTCAGACACGGATCCTCGTCGTTGATGAAGAACCCGCGATAGCGGACCTTGGGCTGGTCGCGCCTCGAGCCGGCCGGGATCAGCACGTCGCGCTGGCGACGGACGGGCACGTCCGCGAACCAGTGCCAAGGCGAAACGCCGATCTTCTCGGATACGTCATAGGTGCCGAACACCGCGCCGCGCCGGTCCGACCCGACGATCACCAGCGCCCGCGCCACGCCCGGCATCGGATCGTCGACGACGATCTGGCGAAACGCCTCCCATTCGCCGCGCAGGTCGGCGGCGGCGATCTTGCCCGCCGCGATCAGGCGATCGATCACGGCACTGTGGCCGAGCACGCCGATGATTACCACCGGCCCCTGCACGATACCGCTCGCGCCATCGATCAGTCGCGCCGCGGCACCGCTGACCCGCTCCAGATCCTTGGCGAAATTGGTCGCGACGTGCCGGACTGCGCTATCGGCGTCGGCATCGATCAGGACCGCGGCAGGAATAGCCTTCGCGATCAGGGGAAACGCAGTCCGGGGGTCGGGCGCCGTGCGCGGGTCGGCACCGAACAGCGGCGCGGGTAGAGTCGCAAGCGCAGCGCCACAGGCGGCACCGCCCATCAGCGTGCGGCGTGATACGGCGTGTGACATCGTCGTCTCTCCTGTGCTTGCAGCTTGCGAGCCACCCTAGGGCAAAGCTGGCTGGCAATGTTCGCCGACCCTGCGCCGAGGGTCGACCGCATCATATGCGACGCCATCGCCCGTCGTTCGAAGTCGAAAAAATATTGAGAAATCGACTTGCCTGATCGTCGCCGGGTACCGCCAAGTCGATCGACGTCGACCGCGACAGCTATCGTCCGCACGGTGGCGGGATCGGCTGCGTGCCTTACCGTGATCGCGGTTCGGCCTGCGTGGGCGGTCACGCCCACGTCTTCGCCCAATGCCGGCAGTGCGATCGCATCACGACCGCACTGCCGAGCCATACTAGAAGGTACCGCGCAGACCGACGAGGAACTGGCGACCCGGCTTGTACTGGGTGAAGGTCGCGTTCTCGAACTGGAAGTACGAGCGCAGCGTCGCGTCGGTGAAGTTCGCGACGTTGATCGTCAGCTGCGGTGCGCCGGCCAGACCGAAGATCTTGTCCAGGTCGAACGAGGACGAGAAATCGTACGTCGTATAGTCCGTGCCGAACAACGCCGCTGCCGGAATGCCGTTCTGCGCCGCGCCGCTGTTCTGCGACCCTTCGCGCGAGGTGGTCGATACCCGCAGCATCACGCCGTGCTTTTCGTAATAGCCGGTGATGTTGTAGGTGAACGGCGCCACGCCGAACGCGGTGGCCGCACCCTTGCTGGTCTGATCGACGACCGTCGCATTGGCGTTGAAGCCGAACCCGGTGATGCCGATATTCTTGGTCAGGAAGTCGAGCGGCTGGACCCACTGGAATTCGAGCCCGTTGATGGTCAGCTTGTCGGGCACGTTGACCTGCGACGTGACCTGAACCTGCGCGGCGCTAGGTCCGCCACGCGAGTTGAGCGCGATCTGCTGCGTCGGGTTCAGCGTGTCGTAGGTGATGCCGTATTGGGCCAGCTCCCCGAACGCCACGGTGCTGATCGCGGTGTTCGTAAAGCCCTTGATCGACTTGCGGAACGCGTTGAAGCTCACCACGCCTTCGCGGCCGGTATAATATTCGAAGCCCAGATCGATGTTCGTCGACATGTACGGCTCGAGCGCTGGGTTGCCGATCGACGCCTGATCCGCCGATGGCGCACCGAAGTTCACGCCCGGCAACTGCGCCGACGGATCTGGACGCGTCATCGTCCGCGACCCGGCGACGCGAACCACCGCATGCTCGCTGACGTCGTATGCGAACGTCGCCGCCGGCAGCCACTTCGAATAGACGTTGCGCGTCGACACGATGCTGACGAGGTTCGGATAGCGGCTGCCATCCGGCAGCGCGACGCCGGTCGCGGTCGTATTGCGGGGATCGGGCAACGAGACGCGACCCGTGATCGTCTGGATCGTGTTGACGTAGCGCATGCCGACGTTGAACCGCAGCATGTTGCCGCCGAGGTTCTGCTCGCCGTTCACCGTGGCGAACGCGGACTTCACCACTTCGCGGATCCCGCCGCCGCTTGCACCCGTGGTCGAAGCACCGCTCTCCGGCGAGGTGTCATGATAGAAATCGTAATTGGTCGCGGCCGCGAACTTCGGCCAATCGACCGTCACGAAACCCGCCGGCCCCGGCGTCAGATAGCTCGGCGCCGCCGCATTGGGAACGAGCGAGCCACCATAGGACGCTGGTCCAGCCATGCCGGCGGTCGATCCGGTACCATAACCCGGATAGGTCGGGTAACCTGCCGGTATCACGCCCGGCGCGTTCAGGCCTTCGCAGGGCGGCTGCGAGTTCGGCGAGGGGACGAACACGCTGGGATTATTGCCGCAGACCGCATTCTGGTACGCCTGACTGTTGTCGGTGCTGCTGATCCGGCGCGACACATCGTCGAACGCGCCGCCGATCTTCAGGTTGAGCGCGGTATTGCCCCAGGTCAGGTCGCCGCGAGCGCCCTTGCTCTTGTTGAGGCGACGCTCGTCCGAGATGTTGACGCGGCTGCCGGCGTTCCAGCCGAAGTTCGCCGGGTCGTTCAGGTCCAGCGCGCTCTGGATCGTCGGGATGCCACTACCGTCGTTGGAATAGGTGACCGTGTTGCCGACGCCCAGCGGGGTCGTCATGCCGACCGACGGGTTCTCGCGGTGGAAGGTCGAGCGCGCGTAATTGCCCTGCAGGTTCAGCTTGAGCGTGTTGGAAATCTCCCACTCGCCACCGGGGTTGACGCTGAACAGCTTCGTCGTCTCGGTATAGGGACGGAATTCGTTGAAGAATTGCGCGTTGGCGAACGTCCCACCGGTGACGACGCAGCCGATCGTGCAATCCGGCTTGTCGAACGTCAGGTTGGTCGGGATGACTGCGCCGTTGCGGACGATCCACGCCATGTTCTCGCGCGTCAGTTCGTTCTTCTTGTAGCCGTACAGGCCATCCACGTAGAAATGCAGCGTGTCGGTCGGCTGCCACTCGGCGCTGACGATCGCGTTGATACGATCGCGCGGACCGCGAATGCTTGTGAAGCGCCCGAGCCGCGGCAGCAACGCATTGTCGATCTGCTGGATCGTCGCGCCGGGATTGTTGGCGAGCAGGAACGCGCTGGTGATCGGCGTACCCGCCACCAGGCCCGCACCGGCGCCGACCGGCACCACAGCCGGGATCGTCCAGTTGCCGCCACCCGTCGTGTTGCAGCCCGACGCAGCACCGCACTGCGCCGCCGTCAGGGCGGGATTGGTATAGCCAATCGTCTCGAACCCGCGCGTGTCGGTGAACAGGCGCTGGGCGGACACACCCGCCAGGATACCGACCTTGTCGCCACGCCAGCTGCCGATTAGCGAACCGCGGGCACCGATCCGGTCTTCCGGTGACTGCTTCGTGCCCTGGACGTTATACGCCAGGAACGAGGTCGAGCGATCGAACGGCCGTGCCGAGCGGAGATCGATATTACCGGCCGCACCACCTTCAAGAAGGTCGGCGGTATAGCTCTTGTTCACGGTCAGCTTGGTGAACAGGTCGGTCGGGAAGAAGCTCAGATCGACCGAACGATCGGTGCCCTGCGCGTCGGTCGCGCCCGACGACGCCACTGCGATCGTCGCGCCGTTGAGCGTGACGTTCGTGAAGTTCGACCCGAGACCGCGTATCGCGACGTTCGTGCCTTCGCCGGTCACGTCGCGCGTGATCGTGATGCCGGGGATGCGGTTGAAGGATTCGGCGATGTTCGTATCGGGGAACTTGCCGATGTCTTCCGCGAAGATGGAATCGGTAAAGCCGGTCGACGCACGCTTGGCGTTCGTCGACTTGGCGAGGCTCGAACGATAGCCGGTGACGACGATGTCGCCGGTATCGGCTGCGTCGATCGTGCCTGGGGTCTGGTCCGAATCCGGCAGGGCTGCGGCCGGCGAAGCGGGATCGGCCGTGGCGGGTGCAGCCGGGGCGGGTGCAGCGCTCTGCGGCGCGGCAGGTGCCGGGTCCTGCGTCGGCGGAATGGTCTGAGCTGCGGCCATGGTCGCGGACAGCGCTACCATCGTCGTCGCGCACAAAAGCGCAGCGCGCGTAAGACGAGGGGCCATTTTGAAAGGCGTCATGTTCAGGATCCTCTTGGAACCTCGCTGTCCGACTGGCGGCAGGAAGCGTCTCGTTGTTATGAATGCTTGAAGAAAGTCAGGTGTCAGGCGCTAGGTACTGCGCGAAGCAGTCCACAATCTCGACCGACCGGCCGATGGGCATGCGACATCAATAGCGTTAAAAGCCATCCCCGTTCCCCGTCACGCCTGTCTGATGCAGGTCAATTGATAGCGCTATCTCGCCGCTATTGGTCAGCGAGTCAACCCTGTTCGGTTAGGCCAATTTGGTCATAACCTTCCGATGAAGCCGTGGTTTTGGTCTTTCGGCTATGATCGCGGAACGTTCTCGGTCGATACAGCCATCGTATCGACGCCCACGGTAGCGCAAACTGCGAGCTCTTTCAGATGCTTAGGCCAGTAGCACCTTGCTGAATTATCACGCCCCAGACTGCCGTACTTTGTGGAGAACCGTATTACGGGCCAGGCCCCCGCATGTCTGTCCACCGGAGATCATAGCCCGCAAAAGGCCAAGTCCTGGCAATCGATACAGAGAGTTCATCGAACCTTCCTCCGCATTTCGCCGAACAGCGGGCAACGAACTCCACCGCAGAACGCGCACGCCTTGGCTATAATCGATTGTCGCGTCGTCGAACCTGGGATGAGTGGTGGCATCCACGTTTGGAAAGGTGAGTAAATGCGTCCCAATCTTCCTAAATATTGTACGGCAGCCCTGATCATCGTCGGCGCGACCGGACTCGGCGGCTGCGCGACGAAGGGTTTCGTTCGCGAGCAGATCGCAACGGTTAATACCCGCATCGACGGCATGGACGGCCGCTTGCGCACCGTCGAAGGCACCTCCGGTCAGGCTCTCGCCCAGGCTCAAGCTGCCGCCGGTCAGGCCCAGCAGAACGGCCAGCGCATCGACCAGATCAACGGTCGCGTCGACGGCATGGAACAGCAGATGCAGCAGCGCCAGCGTAAGCCCCGCGGCTAAGCCCCGCGGTAATACATAGCATTACGCATTTCGATTGGCTGGCCGGACAACTCTGCTGAACAAGACCGCGATCATTCACCGGCCGTGCCGCCGTGCCTTGCGCATGGGCACGGTCGCGGCATTGGCGTTGGGATTGCTCGCGCCGCGGCCAAGTCTGGCCACGCCTACGACTGCGCAGACGCGTGCCAAGTCGACCGTGCCTGCGCGCGCAGCTTCGAAAGCCCCCGCGCGCAAAGGCTCACCGGCACGCAAACGCAAGACACCGGCGGCGGCGGCCGTACGTCCGCCCGTCATCTCGGCCGCGGACGCAGCCGAGATTCTCGAACCCGTGCGATCGGAAGCGGCCAGCCGTATGGTCGCATGGGTCGCGGCCGCGCACGACAATGGTACGCTTCCCTATATCGTCATCGACAAACAGGCCGCGGCGCTTCTTCTCTTCAATGCGAAGGGCGACTTTCTAGGGCAGACACCCGTGCTGCTCGGCGTCGGCATCGGCGACGATTCGACTCCCGGCATCGGCGCCAAGAGCCTGGCGGAGATCGGACCGGCCGAGCGGACCACGCCGGCGGGTCGCTACATCGCCAAGTTCGGCCGTGCGGTGGGGCGCCAACGCGTTCTATGGGTCGACTATACCAACTCGGTCGCGATCCATGCGGTGATCACCACCAACAAGGCCGAGCATCGTGTCCAGCGACTGCTCTCCCCGACACCGGACGACAACCGGATCAGCTTCGGCTGCATCAATGTCGGCACGAGTTTCTACAGCAAGAAGCTGCGCCCGCTGTTCCAGAAAAAGGGCGGCATGGTCTACATCCTGCCCGACACCAAATCGCTCGACGAGGTGTTCCCACGTGTACGCCTGCTGCCGTATCTCCAAACGGTCGCGAGCAGATAGACCGATCCGCCGCTGCCGGTTCCGGAACCGATCGCGGATTTCGCGTGCATACCGACCTGAAGGGGGAAGCTTATGATGATGTTGATGGCCGCGCTGCTAGCCGCAGCGGACCGGCCCGTCGTGGTGAGTTCCGTGACGACCGCGCAACTGCTCGAGCTGTGTCGTGGCAAGGATACGGATCCCACACCGAATTTCTGCACCGGCTATATCATCGCGGCATTCGACACCTTGTCGCTGTCCGGTCAGATCTGCCCGTCACAGACCCGCGCCTCCAACATCGAAGTGGTATCCTCCACGCGCAAATATCTGCGCAAACGTGCCAAGCCGACGGGCACCGGCGCGCCCTCGTTCGTCGTGCGCGATGCCCTGCAACAGGCCTTTCCCTGCAAACGTAAATAGCACCCGCTTTTCGAAGACACGCGCTTTTCGAAGACACGCGCTCTTCTAAGAATAGCCGACGCTGTTCGATATCGTCCGTTGTTCGGCGGACGATCGGCTGTCATAGGGCTCGTCGGGTGTTCGTTCGATGAAGCGGGCAGGTTTTGTGCTGGTCGGGCCGCCAGCGCCGAAAATCTGTGTCCGGAGACCGTCACGATGGGCCACTCGCGCCTCCTGCAGCCAAGCGCTATTCGCCGCTTTCTCGAAAGCCAGTCCTCGGCCGGTCTGGTGCTGATGGGCGCGGCGGTGTTGGCGCTCATAGTGGCGAATTCTCCGCTCGGACCGAACTACGAGACCATTCTTCACGCCTATGTCGGACCGTTGTCGGTCGGGCACTGGATCAACGACGCGCTGATGGCGGTATTTTTCCTGTTCGTTGGCTTGGAGATCAAGCGCGAGATGCTGGATGGCCAGCTTTCGACGTGGTCGCGTCGCATCTTGCCCGGGATCGCCGCCGCTGGCGGCATGATGGTCCCGGCCCTGGTGTATCTCGCGTTCAATCGTGGTCCGACCGCTGCAGGCTGGGCAATTCCCGCGGCCACCGACATTGCGTTCGCACTCGGTGTGATCGCGCTTCTCGGCAACCGCGTTCCGGCATCCTTGAGAGTGTTTCTGGCGGCACTGGCGATCATCGACGACCTTGGCGCCGTGATGATCATCGCCTTGTTCTACACGGCGAAGCTGTCGATACCGGATCTCGCCGGAGCGGCCGTAGCGATCATGGTTCTGATAGGCCTCAACCGCTTCGGCGTACGTCGACTCACGCCGTATCTGCTGGTGGGCGCGATCCTGTGGGTATTGGTGTTCCGTTCGGGTATTCACGCGACGCTCGCGGGGGTCGTTCTCGCCTTCACCATCCCCATGCAGTGTACGCCCGGTCGTCCCGACAACGACTCGGACAGCCCGCTGCATAAGCTGGAGCACGCCCTGCACCTTCCCGTCGGCTTTCTCGTCGTGCCCATCTTCGGTCTCGCCAACGCCGGGGTGCCCGTGCTGACGCTACCTGCCGAGGCACTGGTTGCGCCCGTGACGCTCGGCGTTGCCTTGGGGTTGCTGATCGGGAAAATCACAGGTGTGTTCGGCTTTTCCATGCTCGCCGTTCGTCTCGGCCTGGCCGACATGCCGGCACACGCGGGAAAGCGGCAGTTGCTCGGTGTCGCATTGCTCTGCGGGATCGGCTTTACGATGAGCATCTTCATCACCTTGCTAGCTTTCCCCGGTAGCCAGCTTTTGCAGGCGGAAGCCAAGCTGGGCGTCCTCGCCGGCTCCTTCGTGTCCGGACTTCTCGGCTACGCACTGCTGCGCAGCGTGAAATCCGGCCGGACGGAACCTGATCCCGGCCTCTGAGCGACTACCCGGCGCGCTAAACCTGCCCGTCATTGTTCCGACACTCGATACGGAGATAGAATCTTGAGGGCTGGCACACTGCCTGCGCCGATCCGCGCATTGCCTTGGTCGATGCTCGTGACGGTGATGGCGATCACCACATTTGGTCTGGTGACGCTCTACTCGGCTGCCGGGGGGCATCTTGCGCCCTGGGCGACGAACCAGGCGGTGCGTTTCGCGGTGCTGTTCGCAGGGATGCTCGTGCTCTCGCGCGTTTCCGTCGCGACGTGGAAGCGCCATGCCTACACCTTCTACGCCGTCACGCTCGCGTTGCTCCTGCTCGTCGAGTTGTTCGGGCATATCGGCATGGGCGCGCAACGCTGGATCGATCTGGGCATCATCCGGCTGCAGCCCTCCGAGTTCATGAAGCTCGCGGTCGTGCTCAGCGTGGCCCGCTTCTACGACACGGTACCGCCCGGTTTCATCAGCCGCCCCGGCGTATTGATCATCCCGGTTGCGCTTGTCGCGGTTCCGGCCGGGCTGGTGATGCTGCAACCCGATCTCGGTACGGCGATGATGATCACCATCGCGGGGACGACGATGATCTTCCTCGCGGGTACGAAAATGCGGTGGTTTATCGGCGCCGGCGCGATCGTAGGCGCCCTGCTGCCGGTCGCATGGGGGTTGCTCCACGACTATCAGAAGAACCGCATCTTGATCTTCATGGATCCGGAGAGCGATCCGCTCGGCACAGGCTACCATTTGTCGCAGTCCAAGATTGCGATCGGATCCGGAGGCGTTTTCGGCAAGGGGTTCCTCCAGGGCACGCAAAGCCACCTCGAATATCTGCCCGAAACGCACACTGACTTCATCTTCTCGACGATGATGGAGGAATGGGGGATGATGGGCGGCCTGTTCGTCCTTTTGGCCTATGGCTACCTTATCAGGTGGGCCTTGAACCTGGGGTTCGACGGCAAGTCGATGTTTGCGCGTCTGGTCGCCGCCGGTCTTGCGATGACGCTGTTTCTGTACGTCAGCATCAACATCGCGATGGTCATGGGTCTGGCACCGGTCGTCGGTATCCCGCTGCCGCTGCTATCCTATGGCGGGTCGGCGATGATGACCGTCCTGATCCTGCTCGGGATCCTCATGTCGATCCACCGGGAGCGGTTCCAGACACGCCAACTCGGGGGGCTATGATCCCGCCGAATGTCACCGCCTTGAGAGTCGATCCCCGACCGACTGACAGAGCTTCACAGCGGCGTCCCGGCGATGCAAGAGACGGCATGCACGCCGACGATGCAGACACGGTGCACTATCGCCTGCGCCGCCAGAGCCGAACCCCGGCGTGGCTGGCCTTGTCCTGGCGGGCGCTGGTCGCGCTGGCGCTGATCGGCATCGCGCTCGCGGTCCACTGGTTCGACCGCGATGGCCTGCGACAGAACTCGGGCGCGCCCGTGACGTTCGCCGACATCCTGTATTTCACGATGATTACCGTGACGACGGTCGGCTATGGCGACATCGTGCCTGTGACTCAGCAGGCGCGGATGTTCGATACCTTCGTCGTGACGCCGATCCGGCTCTTCGTATGGCTCATCTTTCTGGGAACCGCGTATGATTTTCTGCTCAAGGGCGTGTGGGAGAAATGGCGTATGTCGGTGATCCAGCGGCACCTCGAAGGCCATGTCGTGGTCGCCGGTTTCGGCACGAGCGGGTCCGAGGCCGTAAGCGAGCTCATCCGTCGCGGTGCCGATCCGGGCACGATCGTGGTCGTCGACGAGCGCGCCGCGGCGTTACGCACGGCGGAGAGTTGCGGCACGACGGTGATGGAGGGGAACGCCACGCGCAACGCAGCGCTGGAGGCGGCCCGTCTTTCCAAGGCCCGCGCGCTCATCGTCTCCGCCGGTCGCGACGATACCTCGATCCTGATCGTGCTGACGGCGCGGCGGATCGCGCCCGATCTACCGATCAGCGTGGTGATCCGATCGGAGGACAATGAAGCGATCGCGCATCAGGCCGGCGCCAACGTGGTCATCAACCCGGCCAGCTTCGCCGGTCTCCTGCTCGCCGGCTCCACGCACGGCGCGCATACCGCCGAATACATGGCCGATCTTGCCGCATCCGGCGGGCGCGTCGTCCTGCGCGAACGCGAAGTCTCCGCGGACGAAGTAGGCAAGCCGCTTGCCGACATCGCCACCGGGCTCGGTCACCGCATCTATCGTGGGCATCAGGACTTTTGCTTCTGGGAACCCGAGGCCGCCCGGCTGGAAGCGGGCGACATCATCGTCGAGGTCGTTCCCCGCACTGACGCCAGGAACTGACGCTCTCCACCGACACCCGCCGCTAGGGACAGGGCCGTCCTCGAGAGGCGATGACGTCACAGCGCTAGTACAAGCATACCCGCGTCGAACCGTGTAGCCGAACGACACCCGCGCCCCTTCACGATACGAAAGGGCACACAGCTAACCATCACAATTATATCCGTTATGCTGGATATATGGATAACGATTCGGCAATCGTCGCGCTGGGCGCGCTCGCGCAAGGCACGCGTCTCGACGTGTTCCGGCTACTCGTTCGCCACGAACCGGACGGACTGGCGGCAGGCGAAATCGCCCGCCAGCTCGACGTACCCCAGAACACGATGTCCGCGCACCTCGGGATCCTGTCTCGTGCCGGCATCGTCCGCTTCGAACGGCATAGTCGCTCGATCATCTACCGCGCCGATTTGAGCGGCCTGCGCGCGCTGACGCTGTTCCTGGTCAAGGATTGCTGCGCCGGCTCTCCCGAACTGTGCACGCCGCTGCTCGCCGAACTCACCCCCTGCTGCTGAAAGGACGCGCAATGACCACCGAGAGCATGGCCGTCGATATCGTGATCTATCACAACCCCGAATGCGGCACGTCGCGCAACACGCTGGCGATGATCCGCAACGCCGGCATCGAGCCGCACGTCGTCGAATATCTGAAGACGCCGCCCTCTCGCGCGCTGCTGGTCGAACTGATCGACCGCGCCGGGATCACGCCCCGCAACCTTCTTCGCGAGAAGGGAACGCCCTTCGCAGAACTCGACCTCGGCGACGTTTTGCTCTCCGACGACGCACTGGTCGACGCGATGATGGCGCATCCGGTCCTCATCAACCGGCCGCTCGTCGTCTCGCCGCTCGGCGTGAAGCTGTGCCGGCCATCCGAAGCCGTGCTCGATCTGCTGCCCGACCCGCAACAGGGCGCGTTTGCCAAGGAAGACGGCGAAAAGGTCGTGGACGCCTCGGGCCAGCGCATCGCCTGATGCTGCTCGCGCTTGCCATCTTCATCGTCACGATCGCGCTGGTCATCTGGCAGCCCAAGGGCCTCGGCATTGGGTGGAGCGCGCTGGGCGGCGCGGCTATCGCGCTGCTCGTCGGGGTCGTCTCGCTCTCCGACGTGCCGGTGGTGTGGGGCATCGTCTGGAATACGACTGCGACCTTCGTTGCGATCATCATCGTCAGCCTGTTGCTCGATGAAGCCGGGTTCTTCGAATGGGCGGCGCTTCATGTAGCGCGCTGGGGCAACGGGCATGGCCGTCGGCTGTTCGTGCTGATCGTCCTGCTCGGCGCGGCGGTGTCGGCGCTGTTCGCCAACGATGGCGCGGCGCTGATCCTGACGCCGATCGTCATCGCGATGCTGCGTGCGCTGGGATACAAGGACAAGGCGACGCTGGCGTTCGTCATGGCGGCGGGGTTTATTGCAGATACCGCCAGCCTGCCCCTGATCGTCTCCAACCTCGTCAACATCGTGTCGGCCGACTTCTTCGCGATCGGTTTCGCCGAGTATGCGTCGGTGATGGTGCCGGTCGATCTGGCGTCGATCGCCACGACGCTGGTCGTGCTCCTGCTGTTCTTCCGCCGCGACATACCGACCAGTTATGACGTGGCGCAGCTCCGTGCGCCTGCGGAAGCGATCCGCGACCCTGCCACGTTCAAGGCGGGCTGGGTCGTCCTCGCCCTGCTGCTCGCCGGTTTCTTTCTGCTCGAACCCATCGGCGTACCGGTCAGCGCCGTCGCCGCCGGCGGCGCAGTCCTCCTGCTGGTCATCGCCGCGCGCGGCCATGTCATCCAGACTCGCAAGGTGCTGGCCGGCGCGCCGTGGCAAGTCGTGATCTTCTCGCTCGGTATGTACCTGGTCGTCTACGGCCTGCGAAATGCCGGCCTTACCGATTACCTTGCCGCCCTGCTCGATCGCACTGCGCAAGGCGGTGTATGGGGCGCGGCGTTCGGCACCGGCATCATCGCCGCGCTGCTGTCGTCGGTGATGAACAACATGCCGACCGTCCTGGTCGGCGCGCTGTCGATCGATGCGACGCATGCGACGGGCGCGGTCAGGGAAGCGATGATCTACGCCAACGTGATCGGTTGCGACCTCGGGCCGAAGATCACGCCGATCGGCTCGCTCGCCACGCTGCTGTGGCTGCACGTCCTCGGCCAAAAGGGCATCCGCATCGGCTGGGGCTATTACTTCAAGGTCGGTGCGACGCTGACGATTCCCGTTCTGCTGGTAACGCTCGCGGCACTCGCGATCAGGATCGGCATGGCGTGACGGCACTCGTATATCTGGCGGCTGCGCTCGCGGAAATTGCAGGCTGCTTTGCCTTTTGGGCTTGGTTGCGGCTGGACAGATCGCCTTTGTGGCTAGTTCCGGGCCTCGTTTCGCTGATGCTGTTCGCCTGGCTGCTGACGCGTGTCGACAGCGACGCAGCGGGGCGGGCCTATGCTGCCTATGGCGGCGTCTACATCTGCGCATCGCTGATCTGGCTCTGGGCCGTCGAAGGGGTGAGGCCGGATCGCTGGGACGCTGGCGGGGCGGCACTCTGCCTGATCGGCACCTGTATCATTCTACTTGGCCCAAGGACTGCCTGATGCCGCTCCGCACGCTCTCCGATCCCCATCATCTCCCAGCGCTCGATCGACGCTATGCGCTCGAGCGGCCCGCCCTCGGGCTTGGCCCCGGTGATCCACCCCCGCGCATCCTGCTGCTCTACGGCTCCTTGCGCGAACGATCCTATTCGCGCCTTTGCATCGAGGAAGCCGCTCGCCTGCTGCAATTCTTCGGCTGCGAGACGCGCATTTTCGACCCCGCCACGCTGCCGCTCCCCGATCAGGTGACGGCGGACGACCACCCCGCCGTCCACGAGTTGCGCGAACTGTCGATGTGGTCTGAGGGGCATGTATGGTGCAGCCCCGAGCGGCATGGCCAGATTACCGGCATCATGAAGCTGCAAGTCGATCACCTGCCGCTGTCGATGGGCGGAATGCGCCCGACGCAGGGGCGCACGCTCGCCGTCATGCAGGTGTCCGCCGGATCGCAGTCGTTCAACAGCGTCAACACGTTGCGCGTGCTTGGCCGCTGGATGCGGATGGTCACGATCCCCAATCAGTCGAGTGTCGCCAAGGCGTTCGACGAATTCGACGACGCCGGTCGGATGAAACCCTCCAGCTACTACGACCGGATCGTCGATGTGATGGAGGAACTGGTCCGCTTCACGGTCCTGCTGCGACCGCACACCGCGCAGCTCGTCGATCGCTACTCCGAGCGCAAGGAAGCGAAGACCCCGATCAACCCGGTCGACCTGTAGGTTGCAGGCGTCCCGAACCGGCGGGGCTTGGACGGGCGAACGCTAAGCTTCGCCGAATATCTCTCTCTGGGACTTGTCCAGTTCCTCGGCATAGCGCCGTCGGACATAGGATTCCGACAAGATCCCGAGCACCTTGCCGTCTGCGCCGACGACGGCCATTTCGTCTGCACCCGCGGCATCGAAAATAGCCATCACCGCCTTTATGTCGGCGTCGGGCAACAGCACCTGCTCCCGGTGGATCGCGAGCGTGCCGACGGCGTCAGTCGACGTAACCCCCTCGGCGAAGGCGCTGGCGGTCTGGACTATGCCGGCATAGCGATCCTGATCGTCGACCACGACGACCCGGCTGGTCGACCCGAGCGGAAACAGGCGGCGAAACTCGGCAACGGTAATCCGCCCGGGCGTTGCCCGTTCGACCTTCCGCATCATCCGTCCGGCCGTCAGCGTCCGAACCCAACCGACATCGCGCGCGCTCTTGATCGTTTCGCCACGAAGGTGAAGCCGCCATGTCGAGAACGAATACCCGAACGTCTCGCGGACGATGGTCGAGGACACCAGCGCGGCGGCGATCGTCGCGCCGGCAAGCGAGAAGTCGTGCGTCGCCTCGAGAACCAGCATGGCCATCGTCATCGGCCCGCCGACGACCGCGACGGCCAACGCCGCCATCCCTACCAATGCCGCATTCTCCGGATCGATCACCGATTGTCCCGCGATCCAACCCAATCCACCCGCGTAGAGCTGGCCCAGCAGACTGCCCAGGAACAACGACGCGAAGAACAGGCCGCCCCGGAACCCGAAGCCGAGCGACACCACCGACGCGGCACTCTTCATGATGAAGATGGCGGCAAGGACCGTGAGCGGCACGCCATATTCCAGGTCGAGGTGAAGCGCGCCGTGCCCCGCCGACAGAACCTGCGGCGTCAGCCAGGCCATCGGGATCAGCAGAGCGCCCCCGACGACCGGTCGCCACGACGTGCGGAGCGGCAGGCGGCGTGTCAGTGCCTCGACCTCGGCGACAGCGCGCATCAGCAGGATTCCGGTCCCCGCGGCGATCGCGCCCAACCCGGCATAGATCAGGTAATGGTGCGTCTGCACCTGCTCGGCGACGGTGACATTGACCAGATACGGCTGCGCCCCGAACAGCTGGGCGACGAGCACGCCCGACAGCGATGCCGCGGCGACGGGCGCGATCGCGGCTGGTGTGTACGCACCGATGACGATCTCGAACGCATAGAATGCGCCTGCCAGCGGCGCACCGAACGCGCCCGCGATGGCGGCGCCCGTGCCTGCGCCGACCAGGACCCGCAGGTCGGCGCGCCGAAGCCTGAACCACCCGCCCGCGATCGAGGCGACGACCCCGCCGAGCTGCGCATAGGCCGCTTCCAGTCCGACCGACGCGCCAAACCCATTCGAGATGATCGTCTGTCCGGAGATGACGAGGCTGTCGCTCCACGACATGCGACCGCCGTGCAGCGCATTGGCTTCGACGGCATCGACCATATGCCGTGCCCGCGCCTTCGTGATCCAGGAGAAGAGCGCGAGTACGAGCCCGCCGATCGGCAAGGCGATCAGCGCCAGCAACGGGATCGCCGGTGTCGCGCTCAGCCGCTGGCCGCTCGGCAGGGCGAACAACAGGTGTTGCATCGTCCGCGCAACCACGCCCTGCACGACGCTCAGCAAACCCGCAGCACCACCGATCGCGACGGCCAGCAGGATCAGGACCGCTTCGCTCGCGCGCAGGCGCTGGCGCACCCATGACGTGGCCGACCGTATGGCCCCGACGCCCCCGCTCACGCTCACGCGCCCTTGATCCGACACACGGCGCGCCGCTTCATTCGGGATCGCGCCGGAGCGCGACGGTGGGCAATGGCGCAAAGACGGGAGAGCGAGGTACGCGCATGGCGCCGGTTAAACCCAAGTCCCCCTCCCGGCTATACCGATCTCCGCGGTAGCACGTTGCGACTGCTATCATCACTGCGCCGAGCCGAGCGTGCCGCGGGGCGAAGCCGATGCGATCCTGTTCCGCTTCGGGAACGATCCGTTACAAGACATGAAAAGGGAAGCCTCGTTGCCATTCGAATTTCTGTCTCGTCGTATCCGGGCCGTTGCCGGTCTGTCCTTCCTTGTGGCCTGCGTTCCTGCGGCCTGCGTTCCTGCGGGACGACAGCCCGTACCGCCCGCGCGGGTGCCGATCACCGTGCAGACGACCACACCCGCCCGAACGCCGCCAAGGCCGGTGCCGGTGCGGGTGCGCGCCCAGCCATCGGCCGACCTGCTCAACGCCGTTCAGGCGCTGGGCGCCAGCTTCAAGGGCGACGCCGGCATCAGCGTCCGCGATATCGACGAGGGTTGGGTCGTTGCCTGGGAGGGCGATAGTCCCCGCCCGCAACAGAGCGTGAGCAAGTTCTGGGTCGCCATCGCGGTCATGGATGCGGTCGATCGGGGCCGGTTGTCGCTCAGCGATCCGGTAACGGTCACGCGATCCGATCTCACATTGTTTCACCAACCCATTCGGGCGCTCGTCGGGAAAGACGGGTACAGGACGACGATCGGCGAGTTGCTGCGCGGGGCGATGACGCGCAGCGACAACACCTGCAACGACGTGCTGCTCTGGCGCGTCGGTGGCCCCGCCGCCATCAACCGCATGCTCAGCGAAAAGGGTGTCGCGGGCGTCAAGTTCGGCCCCGGAGAACGGCAGTTGCAGGCTCGTACCGCCGGGTTGGAATGGCGGCCGGAATGGGCGGGTGGCTGGGGATTCCTTCAGGCCCGTGCAGCCATGACCTACGAAGCGCGCGACAAGGCACTGCGCCGTTATCTCGCCGATCCGATCGACGGTGCCTCCGCCAATGGTGTGACGCTCGGGCTGTCCCTTCTCGCCCAGGGCAAGCTCCTGAGCGCGCGCTCCACCGCGTCGCTGCTGACGTTGATGCGGTCCAGCAAGACCGGCCCGCTTCGCCTCAAGTCCGGTCTTCGGCCCGGTTGGACGCTCGCGCACAAGACGGGAACCGGCCAGGACCTCGGCACTCTGTCGACCGGCTATAATGACGTAGGGTTGCTCGTCGCCCCTGACGGGCATCGCTATGCGGTCTCCGTGATGATCGCGAGCACCCGTCAACCGATCCCGGTACGCATGCGACTGATGGGCGACGTCACCCGTGCCGTCATAGCCGCGGCTGGCCGGTAATCGGAGGCGCCGTCGGCCTGCTTCTCCTGAACCAACCGATGCTTAGCGATCAGCAACCCGCGCCGTCGTGACGTCCCAGGTCGCCAGCGTCTTGCCCGTCGCGGGATTGTCGATCGCCACATGGTCCATCGTGATGGCGACGATGCAGATCGGGCGTTGCTCGGCCCCGGCCGGCTGGCGGCACGAAACCGGACCCTGCCCCGGTATGTCGGCGATCCGGCCGTCGATCCGCAGCTGAAACCCGCGTTCGGCACGAACCTCGTCGGGTACCATGCGGACGACCGTTTCATACGGCTTCCCATTACGCTGGCCCTGTCGCGCACCATCGCCGTCGAAGAACTGGGCGATCGCCAGCGTCTGCCCCGGCAGCGTCACGGGATCCGCTCCAGCTGGCGCCGGACTGTCCTGCGCCGCAGGACACGACTCGCTGGCCGTCCAAGGTCGTGGGATCCAGAACCCCTCGGCGATATCGCCAGCGACATCCCCGGCGACATTCCCGCCGATCGCCTGGTCCGGAGCATCCAGGATATCGGCTCTGGTCCAGGCTACGGGGGAGACATGCACGCGGAGGACCTTCGCCTCTTCGTCATAGCGCCACCGCATGGCGGCATCGCTTCCAGCCTCCGCCGGCCCCTGACACCCGAACGGCAGCCGCAATTCGAAGCGCTGTCCTGCGGCATCGCCTATCGTCTTGGGCAAGGCTTGCCCCGCCGCGACCGCATCTGCAGCCTGTGCGGCCAACGCGATCAGATCGGCACGGGTCATTACCGCGTTTCCTGGCGCGGAGGGGGCGGCTGGTGTCCGCGTATCGGCAGGCGCGGCCGCTACCGGTCTTGCGGCAACGGGCTCCACACTGCGCGGGGACGTCCCCCGCCCGATCAAAAACCCGGTTCCACCGACCGCTAAAGCCGCTGCAATACCGCCAGCCAGGGCAAGACGACTTTTCCGCAAGGTTGGCTCGTTCATTCCGCACCGATAGCAAAACCAGTCAAATTCGCATACCCGGTGGCTATGACTACGCTCCCTACCGAGATGGCCATGTTGCTCGGCTGTTGCATCGTCCCCCGCCTGGTCCCGTGCATCGTCCCCGGCATCGTACCTGCCCTGCAGACGCAAGCATGACGATCGATCAAGTCCTGACGCTCGTCGTTCTGGTCGTGGTCGTCGCGGCGCTGATCTGGGACAAGGTTCGCTCGGACGTCGTAGCGCTGAGCGGGGCCGCCGTGCTCCTGATCACCGGGGTCGTCCGTCCGATCGAGGTGCAGGGCGCCTTTGCGAGTCCCGCGATCATCGCGCTCGCCTCGTTGTTCGTCATTGCCTACGCGCTCGAACTGTCGGGCCTGCTCGATCGGGCGATCGAAGCCGCGGTAAAGATGTGCAAGCGACTGGGATCGATCGGCATATGGCTGATGCTGGGCGCGATCGGTGTGGTGTCCTGCTTTCTCAACAGCACGCCCATCGTGGTTCTCGGCGCACCGGTCGTGCGCGACGTCGCCGCCGCGTTGAAGCTGCCACCCAAACGCTACCTGATGCCGCTCTCGTATATCACGGTCCTGACCGGCTGCTGCACCTTGATCGGCACGTCCACCAACCTGCTGGTCGATGACATGGCGCGCGTCGCGGGACAGCCGCGCTTCGGCATGTTCGAAATCACGCCTGTCGGACTGCCGATGGCACTCGCCGGCGCGATCTACCTTTTCCTGTTCAGCGGCAGACTGATGCGCGGGAGCATCTCCGATCCGGCCCCCGTCACGGCTGCACGCGAGATCGAGATCGAGGTACCGGGCGCGCAGATCGGGGACTCGTCGCTGTTCGAAAAGCACCGTCCGTTCCAACCCGTAAAGGCGGCCATCGCCTTCGCCGTGTTCGTCGCTGCGATCGCCGTCGCGGCAGCGGGGATCGCGCCGATCGCCGCGTCTGCCTTTGCAGGGGCCGTACTGCTGATCCTGTTGCGCGTCATCACGGCGGACGAGGCCTATGGTGGCCTGCGCCCGCAGATCCTGATCCTCATCGCCGGCATGGTCGTGATCGGCATGGCGATGGAACAAAGCGGTCTCGCGGCCGAGGCGACTGGCGCTCTCGTCGGATCGATGCAGGAGTTTGGCCCGCTGACCGCGCTGATCGTGCTCTACGGCATCACCATGGTGCTGACCGAATTGCTGTCGAATGCCACGGTCGCCGTACTGGTCACACCGATCGCGGTAGCCCTGGCGGAAAGCCTGGGCGTAAGCCCAAGGCCGTTCCTGGTCGCGGTCATGATGGCAGGCAGTGCAGCCTTCGCAACGCCGTTCGGCTATCAGACGAACGTGATCGTCTACCAGATGGGCGGCTACCGCTACATGGACTTCGTAAAGGTCGGCCTGCCGCTCAATCTCATCACCTATGCCGTCGCAATCCTGGCGATCCAGACCTTCTTCCCGTTTTGATCGAAGCGGATCGTGGCGTGGTGAAGGACCGGCTACATCCTTGACGCCGACGACGCTCCGATCGGCCCGCCGAACACACCAACCGCCGAGCTTTCACGAACGCCAAGTCGGCTTCGATCACCAAAGCCCGCCAACCGCGATAACGCCATAAAGCGCCAACGCCCCCGCGCTCGGGCAACGCCTGCTCTGGCTTGATGTAGCGATCTTATTAGTGACAGCAGCGGGACAGGTAACGTAAACGACCGTTCGTTAAGGTGCGACAATACCGAAGTGAGGGTTTAATTCATTATAGGGCATACCCGAGACAGCCTTACACATTCGACGAAAAGGACGAGACTCACGGTATAGAATGTTCATATCGAGCTTAGCCGTAAACGCTTTTTGGTCCTGCGTTTCTCGGTAACGGCGACCGATAAGATCACGGATGCGCTCCTTAGCACCCCTAATATTATTAGGCTGTGCAGGTATCGCAGCGGGATCAAAATGTCCCAAGGAGACGGGGCAGTGCAGAAACATTGTCTCATATTCCCTCGTCAGAAATACCGACGCAACCGGGATCATTCGTCCTGCGAGCCAAGCATCAACCCGACCTTGAAATTGCACGCCCTCATTGACGGGGCAACCGTCGTCTAGGTCTAAAGCAACTAATATTACATCGGGCTCTCTTGAAGCCGCTAAATCTAGACACCTTTCAAGCTTGCCGATTTTTTTTAATATAGGCCATTCACCGGCACGAATTGGATCGGAGGATACGATAGTCTTACCAAGTTTGCCGCCAATTTTCCCGATCAGAACCGGCATCGCTTGTACATCGCCGTACCCTTCAACGACGACAGCAATACGGATCATGCCAAGATACCTTCGGCGACAAGAAGCTCGCCAGCCGTAAACAATCTTTCTCTTACAAGTTTTAGCTGACGACTAGATATCGAATTAAACTTGGTAACCCCATCTTCAAATTTAGTGCCAATTATGTTTCTGGCATCAAACATGTCGAGTAAATTTGGACTATGGGTTGTAAAAAAACACTGACGCCCTTTTTTTCCATCATCTAAATAGTCTCTTGCGGCATCTACTAGTATAGGCAAAAGACCGGGATGGATCATTTGCTCGGGCTCTTCTAAGGTTATACGCCTTGGAGCCTTTGGTTGATAGAATGCAGTGAGCATCCCGAGCATTCTCAATGTTCCATCAGATATTTGCGACATATTTAGGTCGTGAGCATATCCATCAGCCGTTTCCTTCACCCTGAAAACTGGAACAAAAAATCCACCAGCGGATTCTATCCTAATCTCGGAAACGATAGGTATCACCTGTTGTATTGCAGAAGTAAGAGACTCTCGATTACTTCTAAACGTTGTCACCCTCATCTGCCTAATAATAGACGCAAGATTTGTTCCGTCATCAGCCAATACATCTGAGTTCGATATGGTTTGCGGCTCTCTAATTTTATTTGGATATATTGAGTAAGCGCCGCAAGACGCTATCTGCTCATGCAACTGTCGGAAAAAGAAGGAGTATGGCGAAAATCCCCCTGGACCAAACTGCGACAAGATGATTTCCGACGGTGGCATGACTGCGCCAGGAACATCTTTGAAGGGATCATTTGATACCGATAATTCAACCGGCCCCTTAGCCAACCTTTTAAAACTACTTAACTGGGGCTCCTCGTCAGGCGCTCTGGCAAACGGGTGCTTGCCAAACCAACTCCCCTCCTCTTCCAAGACGGAAAACTCTCCACCAGCAGAAGCTATTGTGATCTTATACTCCCCAGTTCCAGTTCCTGTAACAAACTCCATCTTTATAACGATATTGTAAGGACGGGTTTTACTCCAGCGACGGATACTTATAATACCATGTCGCTTAGTTACCGCATGGTCTAAACCGTCATTTGCAGCATCGCGGAGAAAGTTTATAGCATCCAAAAGATTGCTTTTGCCCGCACCGTTGGGGCCGACAATCACATTCTCAATACCAAATAAAAGACTTGTATGAGCAATACTTTTGTAATTGCTGATTTCAATTCGGGCGAGCATGTTCCGACTCCGAGTAACCCCGATCGTTCATCGTAGGTAGATGATTGTCGTATTTGTCTAGTACCCGCTTATTGACCGTTCGCAAACGAGGCGCTCAACTCGGATGTTGGGCAACATGCTACTCGCAGATCAAAACCGCAGAGAACAACGTAGTTTTTTTAGAGCCTTATTCAGGCGGCTGGCGGAGACGGAGGGATTCGAACCCTCGGTACCAGTAAACCCGGTACGGCGGTTTAGCAAACCGCTGGTTTCAGCCACTCACCCACGTCTCCGGCTGCAGCAGATGCGGGGCTATAGCGAGGGTCGGCGCGAGGGGCAACGCCTGTAATCGCGTCCGGCGCTTTATTCGCGGCCGCCCGTGATCGCAGTTCTGCCCGACGCGCTCCCGCCACTGTAACACCCCGCGCCGCCGCCCCCCCGTCCACTCCTACGCCCATGCTCACGCCCGCCAACCCGTTCACCGCGAATTCGCCCGAATTCGACAGGCTCGGCGCGTTCGTTCATTGCGCGGCAAGCCCGACGCTGGTTAACTCCGGCCTCAGGGGTTAACTCGTGGCTCAGCGGTTGACCGCCCTGCTTCGGGGCGCCTCCCGTGTTTTCGACGAGTTTGGGGATCGACATGCGTAGCTTCTGGCTTGGCCTAGGTGCCATTGCGACTGCCCTTTGCGGGAGTGCCGTGGGTGGCGCGGCGCGTGCGTCGGCGCAGGTGCAGACGATCGACCCCAACCAGGCGATCGACGGGGATCTGTCCCCGCAGGCGTATTCCGCCCCGCCGCGCGCGCAGGCGAACACCCAGCCGTCGCGCCCCGCCTATCCGGAGACGCCGGTCCAGGATGCGGCGCCCCCGCCCCCCGCCGCCACGACCAACACGCCGACGCCCGAGACGCGGGCGGAGGCGACGATGCAGGCGGCCGACACGTACCAGCGCGACGACCTGCTCGCGGCCGGCGAAGGCGTGTTCGGCAAGGGCGCGGCAGGGCTTGGCGGCATTCTCGAGAACATCCTCAAGGACCAGGGCCAGCCCAACGCCTACATCGCCGGACGCGAAGCCTCGGGCGCGTTCATCCTCGGCGTCCGCTACGGATCGGGGATAATGAGCCACAAGGTCGAGGGGCAACAGCCGGTCTACTGGACCGGGCCGTCGGTCGGTTTCGACATCGGCGGCGACGCGAACAAGGTCTTCGTACTGGTCTACAACCTCTACGACACCGAGGAACTCTACAAACGCTTTCCCGCCGTCGAAGGCCGCCTGTACCTGGTCGGCGGTTTCGCCGCGACCTATCTCCGCCGCGGCAACGTGGTCCTGATCCCGATCCGCCTAGGCGTCGGCTGGCGCGCGGGGGTCAACGTTGGGTATATGAACATCACGCACAAGAGCAGGTGGCTGCCGTTTTAGGCGCAGTCGGGCAGCCGGCCACGTCCGGCTGACTCCGACAAGCCCGGCCGGCGGGCTTCAGCCCGTCCGACGACGTGGGCTTCGCCCACGGCGCGCGCCCAAACCGCAACTCCAGCGTATACCCCCACCCCAGAGCCAGCCCACGAGTTGACGCCCCCACTCCAACCGCTACCCCCGGCAGATGGCAAAACCCGACCGCCTCGCCCGTCTCGACGCCCAGCGCGAAGACCTCGAAACAGAATACCGCGAAACCCTTCTCGCCGCGCTTGAAAAGACCGCGTCCGGATCGCTAGGCCTGTTCGACCGCACCGCAGACCGCCGCGTCCGCGCCGCGATCGCCCCGACCATCGACGCGCTCTCGGAGATGGGAGCAGACATCGACGCAATGCGCGACCGCCTGATGCTGGAACCCTTCGCGCTCCACCATGACTTCTTCGCCGCGCGCGGCCCAGTCAGCGCGAGTGCGGTCGGCGAGCAGAAGGAAGCGCGCCTGTGGCTCGATCAGCTCAAGACCCCGTCATCCTGACGGAGAATACGAGAAACCGATAAGCGCGCGCTACCCCTCGAACCGCCACCCCACATTGGTCCCCGCGAGAAACGGCACCACCGCCGTCTCCCCCGTACCGATCGCCCCCGGCACCTCGGCATCGCCACGCACCAGCGTCACGGTGCCCTCGTTCAGCGGCAACCCATAGAACCGCGCGCCATGCTCGGACGCGAACCCCTCGAACTTGTCGAGCGCACCCTCCTCGTCGAACACGCGCAGATACGCCTCCAGCGCGAACGGCGCGTTGAAGATCCCCGCGCACCCGCACCCGGACTCCTTCGCCCCAACCACATGCGGCGCACTGTCGGTACCCAGGAAGAACCGCGGCGACCCCGATACCGCCGCCCGCCGCACCGCCACCCGGTGCGTCTCGCGCTTCAGCACCGGCAGGCAGTACGCATGCGGCCTGAGCCCCCCGTCGAACAGCGCGTTGCGGTTGATCAACAGATGCTGCGGCGTGATCGTCGCGGCGATCGGATGATCCGCCTCCGCCACGAACGCGGCGGCCTCGGCCGTCGTGATATGCTCCAGCACGATCTTCAAGCCCGGATAATCGCGCACCAGCGGCGTCAGCACGCGCTCGACGAACACCGCCTCGCGGTCGAAGATGTCGATCGACTTGTCGGTCACCTCGCCGTGGATCAGCAGCGGCATGCCGATCCGCTGCAACGTCTCGAGCACGCCGGTCAGCGCGCGGATATCGGTGACGCCGTGCGCGGAATTGGTCGTCGCATGCGCGGGGTACAGCTTGCACGCGGTGAACACGCCCTCGGCATAGCCGCGTTCGAGCTCCACCGGATCGGTCCCGTCGGTGAGGTAACACGTCATCAGCGGCGTGAAGTTAGCCCCTTCACCCAACGCCGCCATGATCCGCCCCCGATACGCCTTGGCCGCCTCGATGGAGGTCACCGGCGGGGTCAGGTTCGGCATGATGATCGCACGCGCGAACTGCCGCGCGGTATGCCCCGCGACCGCCTCCAGCATCGCGCCATCGCGCAGGTGGACGTGCCAGTCATCGGGGCGGCGGATCGTGAGGCTGTCGGTCATGCCGCCTTCCTATCGGCGCACGTCCCGCGACGCCAGACGGCCAAGCCCGGGTTTTCGTCGCATCGACGGATGCGGGCTTCGGTTGGAAATCGCCGCGCACGCACTAGGTGGTACGCATGGACACTGATCTTCCCGGAACGATGCTCGCCGACCGCAGCGTGATCCGCGTCGCCGGCGAAGACGTACGCGGCTTCCTGCAGGGGCTGGTCACCGCCGACACCGCCTTGCTTACGCCGGACGCGCCCGCCTGGGCGGCGTTGCTGTCGCCGCAGGGCAAGGTGCTTTTCGACTTCATCCTGTGGGCGGACGGCACCGACGTGCTGATCGACGTAGAGGCCGCGCAAGCCGAAGCGTTGACCAAGCGCCTCTCGCTCTACCGCCTGCGCCGCGCGATCACGCTCGTGCCCGACGATCTTGCCGTGCACTGGGCCGCCAAAGGCGACCGCGGCGTTCCCGATCCTCGGCTCGCTGAGCTGGGCCGCCGCTGGCTCGGACCACCAGCCGAACCGGCAATCGGCTGGCACGCCCACCGCCTGTCGCTCGGCGTGACCGAGGGCGTCGGCGAACTCGGCGCCGGCGAGACGCTGTGGCTCGAATGCAACGCGCGCGAACTGAACGGCGTCAGCTTCACCAAGGGCTGTTACGTCGGCCAGGAGAACACCGCGCGGATGCACCACCGCGCGAAGGTCAACCGCCGGCTGGTCGTCGCGCCGTTCACCGAACCCAGCGGACGGACACGCGTAACCTATCCCGAACTCGGCGTGATGGTCGAACACCGCCGCATCGGGTCACTTGGCGACGCCATCGTTCCGCGCTGGCTGGCCACGGCGCTAACGGAAACGCCGACCGACTGACTCACTCAGGGATGCGCGCGAGCCCAGTCCGCAGCGTCCGTTACCTGAGCCGATGACGGCGTCACGCCCGTATACAGCACGAACTGCTGCAACGCCTGGAGCGTGGCCACCTCCGCCCCGGTAACGCACCGCTTGCCCGCCACGGCCGCGGCGCGCAAAAATGGCGTCTCGACCGGATATTGCACCACGTCGAACGCTACGGCGCAGGCCGCGATCATCGCCTCGGGAAAAGCCAGCACATCGGCATCCGACCCGGTCATCCCGCGCGGCGTGGCATTGACCAGCAATGCCGCCTCGCCCGCGGGTTCCGCCGCCCAGGCAAACCCGTACCGATCCGCGATCGCGCGTCCGGCCGCTTCGTTCCGCGCGACGATCGTCCCGTCCCGAAAACCGCTGTCGCCGAGTGCCGCCGCCACCGCCTTCGCCATTCCGCCAGATCCTCGCACCACGAACGGCATCGCCCGATCGAGATCCGCGACCAGATCGACGACCGCGCCGTAATCGGTGTTGTGCCCGGTCAGAACGCCGTCGTCGTTGACGATCGTATTCACGCTGTCGATCGCGCTGGCCGACTGCCCCAACCCGTCGAGCAGCGGGATCACCGCCTCCTTGAACGGCATCGAGATCGCGCACCCGCGAATGTCGAGCGCCCTGATCCCGCCGACCGCACCGTCCAGGTCCGTGGTCGAGAACGACTTGTAGACGAAATCGAGCCCGGTCAGCTCGTACAGCCGGTTATGAAACCACGACCCGAAATTCCCCGGTCGCGCCGACAACGACATGCACAACCGCGTGTCTCGTCCAATCAGCGGTTTCATCGACATCTCCTCGTTCGCTCCGCCCCAGTATAGCTTCGATACGCCAGGGTGAAGGCGCGAGCGTCGCAACGACGCTCCCTCACGGTATCCAGGCAGCAGATATGCTCACGCGAAGGCGGAAAGGCGCGAAGATGTCCGACTCCGGGCCAGGCGCTGCGACCTGACGGCACAGGCGCGATAGCACTGAAAAGATTCAAGAAGCAGGAAACCCCGCCCCACGCGAACCCTCTTCGCGCCTTTGCGCCTTCGCGTGAAGACATCGGCGTTCTGCCAAACGCCGCCCTCGCGAAAGGCCCGAACGTTGATTTTGTTCGCGCGGAGGCGCGGAGCCGCGGAGAGTAAGAAGACGGTTTGGACAGCGCTTCCCGCCATGGCCCCGCCCCGGCGAAGCCAATCGTCAAAAGCCGCGTTCGCGGACGACCTTCGCCAAGAAAGATCCATCTCCGCTCTTACTCTCCGCGCCTCCGCGCCTCCGCGTGAACCAAATCAACGCCAGCCGAAGCCGCCGCCCTCGCGACCGGCCAGCCCCGCGCAAAAAGCACAAAAGAAAAGGGAGGCCAGCTTGCGCTGACCTCCCCGATCTTCATTCCGTAACCGACCCGAAAGCCGGTTGGCGAAAGTCTTACTGGCCCGAACCCGGACCGTAGGTGACTTCCACGCGACGGTTCTGCACTTCGCGAACGCCATCGGCGGTCTCGACGCGCGGACGGCTCTCGCCGAATGCTTCCGTCGAGATGACGCTGTCCGGGATGGCATGCGAAGACAGATATGCCTTCACGCCATCTGCGCGGCGCTGCGACAGACCGACGTTGTACGATGCCGAACCCGACTTATCGGCGTGACCTGCCAGCATGACCTGTGCGTTGCCGCACGACTGGTACTGCGTGACGGCGTTGTCGAGGATCGACGCTGCCTCAGGCGTGATGTCCGACTTGTCCCATTCGAAGAACACGATGAACGGACCAGGCGAGCAGACGACTTCAACCGGAGCTGGCGGCGGCGGCGGTGCCATCGGCTCAGGCGGCGGCGGCGGCGGCGGCGGCGGCGGAGCAGCAGGCTCGCCGAAGTTGTACGTCACACCACCAAGGATGCTGTGCGAACGGAAGCGACCGTCGAACACGCGGTTCGAGTTGTCGACCAGCTTGACGTTCTCGGCGTTGAAGAAACGATACTTCAGCGTCGCGTCGATGTGGTCGGTCAGTGGTGCACGGATACCGGCCAGGCCCTGATACGCGAACACGGTGTCCGAGTCGTTCAGGAAGTCTGCGTTGGTGATGCCATACTGCGCCTTGACGCGAGCGACACCGACGCCGCCGCCGACGAAGCCCTGGATGCCATCGTCCGGACCGAAGTCCAGAAGGCCGTTCAGCATGAAGCTGAGAGCCGACGACGAACCACCAGCACCGCTGTAGTTGCCGGCTGCAAAGCCGCCAACCGGCGTGGTCGACGAGAAGCCGTCCACGGTTGCCTTACGGTAGCCGACTTCGGTTTCGAGGCGGAAACCGCCAAAGTCGTAGCCCATTACGGCGTCGACATCGTAACCATAGTCATGATCGACCGAACCGGCATTGTTCAATGCGCCGATATCATAGTCGATGTCTTCAACGATCATCGCACCGCCTTCTACGCCTACGTACCACGACTTGTCGCGGGCGAGGGCGGGAGTGGCGAGTGCGGTGGAGGCGAGTGCCAGAACGACGGCAAGCTTCCGCATATAAATCCCCTTTCATGAGTGTCACACGGACATCGCAAACTCCCTATCCTCGGGCTTGTTTCCACGCAAGCTGACAAAAGTTAGAAGTGTTGCTGGAACGACACAGTTTTATGGGTGTTTTAGACGGAAATCAGTCCATGACCCCGCAACACGGCCAATATGGCACCAATCGTCGCTCTCGACTGGATGTCGACGATGGTTCCGCCCGTCGGGTCCGAAACCGCCGCGCGACGCGCGCCCACGACGTCGACCCCGCCGATCGAGACCTTGCTGCCGGCCAGTACGCCCAGCGTCCAGGTGCCCGCACCGAACCGCGCCGGCTGGCCGTCGGCGATGCTCCACACGGTCATGCCCTCCCGACCCACTAGAAACCGCCAGCCGCTGCTCGTCCACCCGGCGATCGCCCGCGCCTGCCCGGCCCAGCCGCCGGTCGGTGCGGTACCTACGATCCACGCGCTCCCGGGCGTCGGCGCTACCGGCGGCACGTTGGTTCCCACCGCCACCACGCTCGCCTGCACCGCGAAATCGAGCAACGTCAGCGCTTCGTTATGCGTCGTTTCCTTCTGTGCCTGTCCCGGTTGCAGCAACGGCAATGCCAGCCGCGAAGTGCTGTCGTCGCTCATCATTCGTTCTCCCGTTCGATTATCAGGCCGGTACGATCAGTTCCGTCGCCAGGGACTCGCCGAAGATCCCGCGTTGCCGAACCACGACGCTGACGGGCCCGACGCGCTCGACCGCAAGCACCGACACCGAAGGTTCCGCCACCTCGACGTCGCGCGCGGTTGCGCCGGCCGTGATCGTCACGCGGTACGCCTCGGTCTCCTCGGCCAGCGGCGCGTCGACCCCGTCGATCCACCGCCACCCCGCCCTGCTCCGCCGTGTCCACCGCACCGTCGCGCCGCCATCCGCCTCGGTCGCGAACCGCAGATGCACCGGCGAAGGCGGCACCACCGAAGCGCCGCGCATCACGCACCGCGTCTCGCCCGGCGTATCGTCGCCCACGCCCGACGCGATCACCCGAACCTCGCGTCCCAGCACCGACACGGGCAAGTCGAACGCCCGCGCCGTATCCGCTTCGATCAGCACGAACCGATCCCCGACCACTTGTATGCCCGCCGCAGCCTCGGTGCCGCGCCGCCCACGCAGCAACTGGCTCAACCGCCACCGCGCGCCACCAAGCGGTTCCGCCCGCCCGAATTGCACCAGCTCGTCCCCCAGCAACGCAAGATTCACCCCCCGATCGAGCGCCGCCGCATCCGCATCGCCGAGGTCCATGTCCGCATGCGCCAGCACAACCTCGAACGCCCCCCGCAGATCGACCAGCGCAGCCGGAGCCCCCGGCGCAACGACCGCGATCGTCCCCAGCACCGCCGGCGCTGCCGTCGCGCCGGCCGCCACCCAACTCACCCCGTCATCGAGGCTGTATAGTAACGCCGCCTGGCGCCATGCCGCGCCCGCACCGGCTGCAGCGACCAGCATCCGCGGCGCGCTCAACGACGCGTCCTCCAGCCCGGGAACCTCGAACGCCCGCACGATCGTCGCCCCGACGACCGCGTCCACCGCCCCCGAAACCCGCCCGCTGGTGGCACTCGCTGGCAACGATGCGCTCACCAGCGGCACCAGCCCCAGCGTCGTCACCATCCCGTCGATACTGACATCGGCCACCCGCCAGACACCGCCCTCGCCGGAAATCGTCACGCAAGCCCCAGGAGCGAGTCCCATCGCCCCGAACCCGGCGGCAACGGTTCGCCGAACCCGCCCGGCCTCGGCCCGCGCCAGCATAGCCTCCGCCACCGTCTTCGCCGCGCCCGCGTCGAGCACCGCCGGCACCTCGACCCGCTCGTCGCGCATACCAGCCCCCGGCCGCCGCGCCCGCTGCACCCCCGCCTGGTAATCCCGCGCCGCGTCATAATACCCAACGGTCACCGTCCGCGGCACCGTCTCGATCGCCGCCACCGCCCGAGCCCGCCGCACGCCCTTCCCCTCAACCGCAAACCCCTCGTCGGCGACGGCAACAATCACCCCAGCCGCATCCCGCATCACCAACCCAGCTCCGGAGGGCGCAAACCAGGCCCCGCCAGCCTGCCCCAACATCTCCAGCACCGCCCGAACGCTCCCGCCAGACGCCGCAAACCCACCCACCGCCAGCGCACCCGTCCCCGAAACCTCCCCCGCCAGCGCCTTCGCGATCGTCGAAACCAGCACCGGCCCCTCGTCCGCAATCACCTCGAACGTCAGCGAAGGAATGCGATTCCCGAAATCCGCCAGCTGCAACATCTCGAACACAGCGTAGGCGCACCCGCGATACGCCGGCGACGCCCCCTCCGCAGATGCGATCAAAGGATCCACCGCCTGATCCTCACCCCCCAGATGCAACCGAAACCCGGTCGCCGTCTTGAAGTCCCCAGCCGCCCCCCGCAGCAACTTCCCCTCAGCCCAGATCCGCCCCACGCCGCGGATAGCCCGAGCCGACAACAGCACCGCAAAAGACGCCGCATAAGAGTAGGTCGAGACACTGGGCTGCCCCTTCCCACTCCGAGACGAGGCCCGCGTCTCGATCAGGTCGGTCGCCCAGATCACTGTCCCCGCCACGCGCATCGTCCCGAACAGCTTCGGAATCTGCGCTCCATAGGACGACGTCTGCACCGCCAGCTCGACCAGTCGCGGCCCCTCCCGCCGCTTCGGCGCAAATACCGCGCCGTCCACCGACCGCCCGATCAGCGCCCCGATCGCGCCCCCGATCGGCCCGCCCACCGCGCTCCCCACGGCCGTCAATACCAAGGTCGCCATGTCACACCCCATCCGCCAAACGCCAAGGATCGGCCAAGGCGGCATCCCCGGCCGCTCCACCACGCGCCGCAACCCCGCGTCCGCATGCACGAAGCCTGTCGCGGTCCTGATCCCCAGATGAACCTGCCCCGGCCCCGCCGCCATCAGCAGCACGTCGCCCGGCTCGGCCTCGGCAACCCGCACCAGCACCCGATCGAGCAAACCCCAATCGCCACCTCGCAGCGAATACCCGCTCGGAACTTCGCCAGAATACCCCCCAGCCCGCAAAGCCAGCGCAACCAGCCCGACACAATCGAGCCCGTCCAGCCCCCGCCCATGCAACCGAAACCGCGTCCCCACCGCCGCAAGCGCAGCCTCCGCGATCCGGCTCAAGCCCCAGGATACCGGGTCAGCAGATCGATCCCCGGCAGATACGGCTCCCCCCGAAAGTTCACCGCATTCCCAAACCGCCCCGCACAGGTGGCGAGACTCTTGTCACACCCCTCGACGACCTCGACGAGAGCACCGGCCTCCACGGCGAACGAAGGCACCGCCCGCAACGTAACCGTCACCCCCGCACCCCGAGCGACAGCATTCTCCAAGCCACAATTCGCGCCCCCGAACCAGCGCAACAGCCCACCCCCAAGCCCGTCAGCGCTCGAATCCAGCGTCACCACCGCCCCCTCGCACGCCACGACCCGAGCAAACCGCCGCCGCCCCGCCATCGCCACCCGACACCGCCGATCCCCCAGCTCCGCGCGACACTCCGGCGAAGTCTCCTCCACCACCGCCCGATCCAGCGCCGCACTCGCCCCCCGCAACTCCGCGGTGAACCCGCCATCCCCCAGCTCGACCGCCCCGATCACGCCCTCCCCGAGCTCCACCCGAGACGCCGGATCGGTCCAGTCCACCGCAAACAGCACCACCCGAGCCCCATCCCAGCGCCCCGCCAACAAATCCCGCTCCCCAATCGCGGCGCTCGTCAGAGCCCCCGCCACATCCATGGTATCCGCCTCCAGCCCATCCGCCCGCTGGATCGCCGAAGGCGTCATCCCCGGCGCAGCCCGGTGCACCAGCCCATCCACCACCAGATCCCGATCATGCGCGGTCAAGCCCACCGCCACCCCATCCCGCCGCTCAATCCGCCAGCACAACGCGATCGTAGCCAGCTCGACATCCAGAAACATGAGCGTCTCCTCTTCAAGAGAACCCTCTCCCTTCAGGGGAGAGGGAGGGGCCCGCGCGCCCTTGCGCGTGGGAGGGTGAGGGGAGTGAGGCTCAGGACGACAATCCCAACCGCCCCTCACCCTCCCGTCGCCAAGAGGCTCCTCCTTCCCTCTCCCCAACGGGGAGAGGGAAAATCACGCCTCCCGAACCTCGACCAGCGGCACACTCGCCGCCACCCCAGCCAGAAACGTAGCTCTCGCCACGCTCAACCGATCTTCCGCAAACCGAACCGGCACATCGAAAGCAAACCCCGCCGTCACCACCGCCCCCGGAGCAGGCGCCACATCCAGCACCACCCACCCCCCAGCCTCCACGGAGAACGCCGCAGTCCCAACGCCCCCCAAAGCCACCGAAACACTGCCAGCAACCGGCCGAGTAATCCGCCGCTCCATCGCACCATACGACTTCACCAGAGCAAACCGCCGCAAGACCCCATCGCCAACCCCAACAACCTCCCCGACCGCGTCGAAATCGAAAGGATCCCGCAACCGAAACCCCCGCGCCGCCCCCATCCGCGCCCGAAAGAACGCGAGCAAAACCCCGATATCCGCCTCGCTCCGCAACCCCGGCCCGACATCATACGACGTCCGAGCCTCCGCCCACGCCGCATTCCGCGCCTCCCGCCCCCCCGAACTCGTCAGAATCGCAGTAGAAAACCCAGGCGCCACCTCGGCCTCGCGCCCCAGCTCCAACGGAAACAGCACGTCATCGAACGCATCCGCGACCTCGTCTCCTTCAGAGCGATCAAAATGCACGAACCCATCCCGCATCACCTGCGGCAGCGCCCAGAGGAACGTCTCCGCCACCCCCCGAGCCCGAGCCACCTCGGCCGCAGCCTCGATCAGCCCCCACTCCGCCGCCTGGTCAGGACGCAACACGAACCCGGATAAGTAATGCTGCCTCTCCACCGGATACCCCAGCCGCGCGAACGCCACCGCCACGCCCTCCGCAGAGGACGCAGAATCCCCCGCCGTCACCCAGTCGTAATCCTCCAGCTGCAGCACATCGAACGCAGGACTAGCCCACCCCACCGGCATGTTCGCGCGCTTCGCCTCCGGCGCCTTCGCATCCAGCACTGTCGGCAGATACGTCAGCAGATGCGACACGCAGCCCGGTGCGACCGTCTTGACCGCCGCCACCAGCGCCGCCGTAGACGCCGCCAGGCAAACCCCCGCCGCATCCAGCGTCACGATCTGCGCAGGCGTCTTCGACCGTCGGATATTCGGGATCGCCACCGGCGCAAACGCCGCCACCGCGCTAGCGTCATAGAAGCACGGCCGCCCGTCGCTCATCACCCACCACCAGGGCTCGCCCACCTGAAACTTCGGCGCCAACCCCGCCGCCACCGCGATCCCGATAAAAGCCCGCGCGACCGCCTGAAGATACCCCATCGCCCCGCCATGCGCCGGCGACAGCAACGTAGACGGCGGCTCCCACCCCGTCAGCGCCGGCGACCCATCGGCGGTCCGCTGCTTCCAGTCGCCCCAGCAATGCGCGTCGAACAGCTCGTAACTCAGCGACCAGATGACATCGAAGCCCAGCGCCCGCGCGCGCGCGGCGAAGTCCCGATGCCAGGCCGCACAGGCAACGTTCAAAACGCCCCCCGTCGCCGAAACGTAAAACCCGCCGCCTGCCCCCTCGAGCCGGAAATAATGGCTCATCCCGACATAATGCGTGATGCTCCCCCGATACCCGAGATGCAGCGCATTGCGCAGCAACCGCGCCGGCGTCAGGTTATAGCTGTCGTCATACCCACCAGCGATCCGAACCCCGTGCTCCGGCACCACCGCATCGCCGATCGCCAGCACCGCCCCCGGCCCCTCGCAGACGAGATCGGTCCACTCGACCCACCCCTCGCGCGGCGCGCTCAGTGAAACATCCGCCCCCGAATAGTCCGGCGGCACCACCGACACGAACATCCGGTCGATATCCCCCGCCCACACCGGATCGCTATCCTCGGGCAGTTCGAACCCGCCAACCATCGCCGCGAAATCGAGCGAGACCACCGCATCCGCCGGCGCCCCCACCGCATAATTCCACAACCGCACATACCAGGACCGAGCCACCCCCGCCGCGTCCCGCCCCTCGATCGTGAGTGTCGGGCCGTTAATGGCATCCAACGCCATCACCCCCGAAGACCGCCACCGAAACCGCAGCCGACAGTCCCGAAAATCCCGAGACGTCTCATACTTCAGCAGCGGATGATCGAAGCGATCCACCGCCTCCCAGATCACCCCCGCCAGATCATCCGCCTTATAAAACACCGCATCCACTCGCAGCGCGTCAGGACCGGTAGTCACTACGCAAGCCATCATCGGCCGAGGAAAATCCACCGTCCAAAACCGAGGATCAAACCGAGACACACCCCCCTCGACCTGCACAGTCCGAGCCGAGCAAAGCCAATGCGCCATAATATCCTCCTACTGTCCCTCTCCCCTCCGGGGAGAGGGAGGGGCCCGCGCGCCCTTGCGCGTGGGAGGGAGAGGGGAGTGAGGCTAGGAACATCAATCCCAACCGCCCCTCACCCTCCCGTCGCCTACGGCTCCTCCTTCCCTCTCCCCGAAGGGGCGAGGGAAAAGCGATCACTCCACCGCCAAAGCCGCCTTCACCGCCCGAGCCACCTGCCGCCCCGACTGCGCCAAAACCCCAGCAGCACTCCCCCCGGCAGCATTCACCGTAATATCCACCCTAACCTCCCGAACCCCGCCCCCCGGCGCCCCAACCTCAACCCGCCCGCTGGAAGTAGGCACGAAAACCTCCGCCCCCCGCTCCCCAACGACATAAGCCCGCCCCGGCGACACCGGCCCGCCGGTCGCCCGCCCAGGCAACCCACCAACCAACCCAGCAAGCGCCCCACTCAAACCCCCACCACTCAACACGGACTGCACCCCAGCCTTAAGCGCCGCCGAAGCAATCGCATCCAGCGCCGACAGAGCCACCCCCTTCAGCTCCTCGAACCCCAGCTTCCCCGACCGAACCGCCCGCAACAGCCCCGCCTCCAGCCGAAGCGCAGCCCGCTCCGCCCCGCTCCCGAGCACCCCCTCCAACTCCCCCCGCATCGCCTCGACATCACGCGAAAACCCGTTCGTATCCGCCCGCACGCTCACCAAAGCCGCATCAAGATCATCCATCAGGAAAAGCCCCCCTCAACCGCGCGATCGTCGAAGCATCCGGCGGCGCCGTAACGTCGCCCACCAAAGCCCCCACGACCCCCGCCAATTCCGCCGGCGTAGCCCGCCAGAACACCTCCGGCCCCCACCCCAGCACCGCCCCCGCAAACCCGGCGAGCCGCGCAGCGCTGTCGGAAAACGTCACTTCCCCGCCAGGATCTGCCGCAACAACACCCGCAACACCGGCGTGACCGCCGCCAGCCCCGCCTCGACGACAGCCTCCCCCAACCGCTCCCGAGTAACCCCCTCGGGACACTCGCGAAGGCAATGCCAGAACAGCCCCACCATCTCCCCAATCCCAAGCTTCCCCTCCGCCGCGCGCTCCACCAGCGCAAACAAAGGCCCCAACTCCCCCTCGGCCGCGACCAGCGCAGCAAAGCTAGGCCGCAAAACAAGAGTCTCCCCCCCGACCCGAAGAGCACCCTCCCCCCGAACCGAATTCGCCAGATCGTTCATAAGATATCTCCAAAATTTCCCTCGCCCCTCCGGGGAGAGGGAGGGGCCCGCGCGCCCTTGCGCGTGGGAGGGAGAGGGGAGTGAGGCTAAGAACCCAAATCCCAACCACCCCTCACCCTCCCGTCGCCAAGCGGCTCCTCCTTCCCTCTCCCCGAAGGGGCGAGGGAAAGCCGCTAACCCACGACAACAGCCCCGGAACTCTCGAGGCTAAGCGTATAAGACCGCTCCCCATTGAAATCCCCGGCATAGTCCAGCCGAGAAACCAGGAATTTCCCCGTCATCGTATCGCCCCCCTCGAACGCCAGCCGATAATCATCCAGCACGCCCGACAGCGCACTAGCCTTCACCCGCAACTCCGCCACCGACCCGGTAAAGACCCCAGCCCCCGAAACCGAAACGCTCCGAACCCCAGCCCCCGAAAGCAACTGCCGCCACCCCCCGGAATCCTTCGTGGTGACAACGATAGCCTCCCCGTTCACCGACATCTGCGTAGTCCGCAGCCCGGCCACGGTCGCGTAAACGACAGGCGCCGCCCCGTTCCCCACCTTCAGCAGGAACGCACTCCCCTTCTCCACCGCCATGTCAGCTCCTTTTCAAAGCGTGTTCCCCCGCGAAGGCCGGGGCCCAGTCTGGACTCCCGCCTTCGCGGGAGAACAATCTTGCCCAGTTCCCGAAACCCTCAACTCTCCCGGTACATCCGCACCAGAAACTCAGCCGTCCCCCGCCACCGATCCCCAACCCGCAGCACGCGAGACCGAACCAGCGCCAACCGAACCACCCGCCACCCCTCACCAAGATCAGGCGCCAGACCCTCCAACCCCTCCTCGGCAGCAGCCAGCAAAGCGCGAACCCGAACCGGCCGCTCCCCCCCATCGAACAGCGTCAGCAGAACGCGCCCCTCCCGCCCGACCCAGGTCTTCGTGCTCCAGTCCGACAACACCGGCTCGTCGACCACCGCATAAGGCAGCCCACCCCGAACCGGCGGCGCATCGAACACACTCACGTCCAGCACAGCGTTCAGCCGAGCCACGACGGCCGCCTGCAAGACCACCCGCGCACTCACGCCAAGGCTCCGGGTTGCACCCCAACACCCAACCGCATCCGCCGATAAGGCCGCCACAAAGCCGCCACCGCCGCCGGCGGCGCCACATCGCTCTCCCGGTGATCGAACAGATGCGCGACCAGCATCGCCACCCCCTGCGCGATCGGGGCAGGCACGGTATCCCAGTCCTGCGGCGGATCGCCGTCCGCCCGCGCGACGATCGCCGCGCCGACGAACGCCTCGCACAACAGGACCGCGGTCTGCGCCAACCGCCCCAGCAGCGCGTCCTCCCCCGTCTCCACCCGCAACACATCCCGTGCCGAAGCGACCACGTCCGCGATCACCCCGGCAGCAATCGCCGCCAAAGCCATGTCAGATCTCCAAAAACTACCCCTCTCCCTTCAGGGGAGAGGGAGGGGCCCGCGCAAGGCGTGGGAGGGTGAGGGCACGCGCGTAAGAAACACGCACGCCCCCCCCGTCCCTCAAGCCACCGAGAACTTCATCAACTTGATAGCCTCGGAATTCGTCACGCACCCACCGACCCGCTTGGTCGCGTAGAAATTGACGAAAGGCTTGTTCGTATAAGGATCGCGCAGGATCCCAGTCTCGGTCCGCTCGGCGATAATATACCCAGCCCGGAAATTCCCGAACGCGATCGCCAGTGCATTGGCGCCGATATCCGGCATGTCCTCGGCCTCCACCACCGGATAGCCGAGCAGCGTAGCCGGCACCCCAGCCGCCAGGCTCGGCGCCCAGACGAACGCGCCATCCGTCGTCTTGAACTTCCGAATCCGCGCCAAGGTCGCCGCATTCATCACGAAGCTCGCGCCCTGCCGATAAGGCCCCCGCAAGGACTGAACCAGATCGATCAACCGCTCCTGCGGGTTCGCCGAAAAGTCCCCCGCCGTACCGCTAGCCAGATACTGCAAGGTCCCGAAAGCCCGAACCCCATCCGCAGTCGCCGCGGTCGCCGACGTCAAAAACCCCTTGGGCCGCGACACGCCCGACCCGGACACGAAAGCCGCACCTTCAGCCTTCGCAAACTCCATAGCGATCTCGCCCGCCAGCCACTCCTCGACATCGAACGCGGCATCGTCGAGCATCGCCTGGCTCGCCGAGGGATTGGCATACAGCTCCCCCGTAGGCGGCGCGATCTCGACGAACACCGGCGAAGCCGTCTGCGGCCGCGCCGCATCCTCCGCCGCCCACCCGGACGGCGTACCCCCAGTCGTAACCAACTTCCGATACCCAGCCGAGCCAACCTTCACCACGTTCGCAATCGACCGGATCGGCGAAATGCCCTTCAGCAAAGTATCGATCTGGGCATCGATCTCCCGCGGCACCGCAAACCCGCCAGAGTCCCCCGTGACGCCCGTAAAAGCCTTCATCTCCAACGTAGCGCCAGTCCGCACGAACCCCGCAAACGCCGCACTGACACCCAGAGGCGCCGCCCCCTCCAGAACCGGCCGGTCAACAACACCCATCAGTCATCTCCTCGCAAGAAACAAAAAAAGGCGCCCCGCAGGACGCCCAATGAAACTTCAAAATCCCCTCGCCCCTCCGGGGAGAGGGAGGGGCCCGCGCGCCCTTGCGCGTGGGAGGGAGAGGGGCGTGAGGCTAGGAACACCCACCCCAAAGCCCCTCACCCTCCCGTCGCCTACGGCTCCTCCGTCCCTCTCCCCGACGGGGAGAGGGTTTTAGGGCACGCCGCTAAGCCACCACCTCAACCCGCGCCAAAGCCTGCATCGGCACCGCCACCAAACTAACCTCCACCAACGCCACGGACAGCAACTCCCGCCGCACCCCCTGCCGCACAGACAAAGCCCGATACCCAACGGACAACCCAGCCACCGCCCCACCCCGCACCAACCGAGCCAACTCCGGATCCTCAACCACCCCCTCGACCCGCAACCCCCGCACGTCCTCCGCGACCACGGACAGAGAACCAACCGCCCCCCCACGATGCTGCCACAACAAAGGCACCACCCGAGCGTCGGCAAAAGCCCCCCGCCGCACCACATCCCCCGCCCGATCGACGACATCGAATACCGCCGCATACCCCGAGAACGCCACCGGCCTCACTTCAACCACGCGGCAAACCCTAGCTTCACCGCCAGCCCCGCCAACATCAGCGCCATCGCCAACCGAGCGATCCACCCCACCACCGCCTTCCACACCGACCGCTTCGCATCCCGCCAAGCGGCCAGCAGCTCGCGCAACTCCGCCACATCCTCCCGAGCCCGCTCGTCGCTCAAAGCCACCCGCGCCAAGGCCCGAGCCGCCCCCAGTTCCCCAGCCTCCTCAACGATCGCCCGCAGCGTCACCAGGTCCACACCCCGCTCAGCCCCCTGCCGCATCAACTGCGCCAAAACCGCCCCGTCCATCACGCCACCTCCGATATGTCCAAGAGAGCCCGCTTCTCGCCGTCACTAAGAAACGAAGCCCCCGAAACCATCCCCCAAAGCCGCTCCCGATCCTCGACCAGCGCCGGCACCCGATCGAGATCGACCGAGATCGCCGCCCCCTCGAACCACCCAGCCAACCCCTGCGCGATCCCCGTCAGCACCGAAGACGCCAGCGGCAACACCCCCAGCCGCCACAGCGCCCGGTTAGCCTCGCGGTAGTTCGCATAGGAATTATCCCCCGGCAGCCCGAGCAACATCGGCGGCACCCCGAACGCCAGCGCGATCTCCCGCGCCGCCGCCGCCTTCGTCCCCACGAAATCCATGTCGGCGGGCGACAGACTCAAGGCCTGCCACCGCAAGCCACCTTCAAGAAGCATCGGCCGCCCAGCATTCCCCGCCCCCGAGAACGAAGCCTCCAGCTCCCCCCGCAACCGCTCGAACTGCTCGGTCGACAGCACCGCGCCATCCTTCGGATCGTACATCAGCGCCCCCGAAGGCCGCGCCGCGTTATCCAGCAAAGCCTTGTTCCACCGCGCCGCCGCATTGTGGATCGCCACCGCGCCCGACGCCGCCCCCAAACACCCCAGCCCATAATGGTCATCCACCGGATTGAAGCTCTTCAGGTGGATCACCTCCGGCCGAACCGCATCCGCGTGCAGCCGCGTAACCCGCTCCCCGACCCGATACCGATACGCCGCCGGCCACCCATTGGAGTCCGCCTCGACGGCAACCCGCTCGGGCCGAAGCGCAAACAACTCCGCCGCGCCCCCGTCGACGTCGCGCAACACCTGCACATACGCATTCCCATGCAACAGCATCTGCGCCGCCACCGTCTCGACCAGCGACTGCCCCCCGGACCGCGCCGTCACCAGTGCGACCAGAGCCGGATCCGAAGCCACCAACGGCGCCGACCCGACGCACTCCACCACCAGCTTCACCGCCCGCTGGACGATCGCATTCCCCAGATACCCCGCCCGCACCTGCGCCTCGTAAGAGTACGGCACATCCCCAAACGCGCCCTGAAACCCAGGCGCGCTGAGCGCACGCGACAACACCGGCCGCGACTCATCGCGCCCGGATTTCCACCCGAACAATTTCATGATGATCTCCTGTAACGAAAACCCCTCTCCCTTCAGGGGAGAGGGAGGGGCCCGCGCGAAGCGTGGGAGGGTGAGGGCACGTTCACCAAAGCGCGTGCCCTCACCCTCCCGTCGCCCACGGCTCCTCCTTCCCTCTCCCCTGAAGGGAGAGGGCAAAAACCTCTCTTCCCCCCTCCCCGAAAGGGAGGGGTCGGGGGTGGGTCGGCATCCGCATATCCAGACCCCAGCGGCAAAAACCAGCCAACCCACCCCCAGCCCCTCCCTTCCAGGGAGGGGAGGAAACAACCCCCAGCCCCCCCCCAACGGGGAGCAAAACCCTCTCTTCCCCCCTCCCTGGAAGGGAGGGGTCGGGGGTGGGTCGGCATCCGCATATCCAGACCCCCGCGGCAAAAACCAGCCGACCCACCCCCAGCCCCTCCCTTCCAGGGAGGGGAGGAAATAAGCCGCCGCCCCTCACCACCAAGAGGGGAACAAACCTAAAGCACCCGCACCGAAACCCGCGCCCGCGGCCCCAGCATCACCTCCGTCATCGCCCAAACCAGCGCATCCGCCCGATCCGGCGACCGCCCCGGCCCCTCATACCCGCCGCCCGCGATCAACCCGCAAAGCTCGTCCTCCAGATCCGGAAACGCCCCCACATGCCAGGCCCGCCCGGACTCATACAAAGCCACCACCGGCTCCGCCCGCGCCACCTTCCCCAGCGCCGCATGCACCAACTTCACCGGCATCGCCCGGTCGGCACCAGAGAGAACGCTCCCCACCATCTTCCCCCCCTGGTTGGCCTCCGCGATCACCCGGTCCGCCCCGTGCCGCTCGGCACACTCGGCAACAGCTCGAGCCCATCCCTCCGGACTGGCCCCGGACACGCTCGCATCCTCCAGCACATACGCAAACCCATCGACCCCGAGCGCCACGACCACGATCCCGCAAGCATCCCCCGGCCCCCCGGAAACACTCCCGGCCGGCGGATCGACCCCGACGACCACCCGCGTCACCTCGGGCGCAAACGCCTTCCGCCGAGACTCCACCAACGCCCGAGTCCAAAGCGCGCCCACGACATCCTCGATCAACTCGCCATCCAGCTCCTGCCGCCCCAGCCGCGTCCCCCCATAGGACGCCGTCATCGACTCCACGAAGCTCACCGGCAGATGCAGGTTATCCACGGTCCGCCCCTGCGACCGCACCACCCCCGGCAAAGCCAGGATCCGCCGCAACAGCGCCACCGGCCGAGGCGTCGTCGTCACCACGATCCGCGGCAGCGTCCCCAGCCGAAGCCCCATCATCAGATTGTCCCACGTCGCATTCCCGTTACGCCATTTCGCCACCTCGTCGCACCACGCCATGTGATGCTCCGGCCCGCGCAACCCCTCCGGCGCCTCCGCGGAATAGGCCGAAGCCAACGCCCCGTTCGCAAACCGCAGTTCGCCCAGCCCAGCCCGCCAGACCGGCTCCTCGTCGTCCCGCGCCACCGCGAGCAGCCCGCTCTCCCCCTCGATCATGACCCGCCGCACGTCCTCGATCGTCGCCCCGACCAGAGCGATGCGGGCCCCCGGATTATCCCGAGCCACCTGGCTGACCCACTCCGCCCCGGCGCGGGTCTTCCCGAACCCCCGCCCCGCCAGGATCACCCAGACCCGCCAGTCGTCGCGCGCATCGCCCGTCGCGAGATGCTGCCCCGGATGCGCCCAGATCGCCCACCGGTCATGCAGTTCATGCCGCTCCGCCGACGTCAGCCGCCCGAGCAGCGTAGCCCGCCGCGCCTCCGGCAACACCGCCAGTTCCGCAATGACATCACGGGGCGCCTCACCCTCCACCTCGGCCCCCTCGCCCAGCTTCTCGTTGAGCTCCTCCAGCGGCCCGTCGTCGAGCTCATCATCGTGTCCATCATTCACTGGGGCATCGACTGAAGCATCGATCGCCACCGCGCCCTCCAGATCGTCGCTCATGCCTCGCCCTCGACCGAAGACGCGCGCAACCGCTGCGCCAGCGAATCCAGCTTCTTCGCGATCGAAGCGTTGGTTTCCGACACCGTCGCGCGCCGATGCTGCGGCCGCTTGCCGCCACCGCCGCCCGCCTGCGCCGCCCGAAAGCGCGCCAGCATCGACATCCCGACCTGCACCGCCTGCAACCCCGACAAGTGCATCGCCCCGAATCCCGGCATCGGCCCCGCGAACGCCGCCGCGCCGGACTTCACGGTCGTCACTCCGCCATCTCCCGGCCCGTCTCCCACTGCGCCACCTCCCACTGCGCCACCCCCGACTCCGCCACCTTCCGACTCGTCGTCTTCCACCCCGCCGTCCACGCCAACGTCCCCGCCAACGTCATCGCCCCCAACGTCATCGCCCCCAACGTCACCGACGACAGCAACGGCCACCGCCGCCCCGACCGTCACGCCGCCGGAGTCTCCGTCACCGGCAGCCTCAGCCGGTTCGCCCCGCAGCCCCGCCAGCGTAATCATCAGCAAAGCCTCCTCCAGGCGATCATATCCGCTGACCAAGGCCTCGGCCCAAAGCGCCGCGAACGCCGGCTCCCGCCGCCGCAGCGCATGCGCGCCCGACGGCGTCATCCCGACGCCGATCGCCGCCGTCGTCACGTTCGCCGTCATCGACAGCGCCAGCAGGAACCCCTCGCGCCGCGCCGCGGTCCACCCGTCCTTGCGCACCGTCCGCACCTGCGTGACGCGATTTCGGCCCCCGTTCAGGACCACACCCACCCCGATCGCCATGCTGAGCCCCCACTTCCCGAACCGCCCGAACCAACCGCAGAACGCAAAAAGGCCGGCGACCCCCGAGGCTCTCACCCCGGCCGTCCCGACCTTCCCAGCCGAGCCATCAGCCCGACCTACAATTCTTCAGCGTTCCTGTTATGTACCAAACGAGCGTGACGATGTCAAGCCTTTTAACCGATATGGTTCGCGGTTGATCGTGACGATGGGATTACCGAACGCAATATATCTAGCGTACGAGCACCCCACCCCGTCCACCGGCTTCGCGCCTCGCCCCGAATGCGCCAGCGACGCATTAGGCTTGGTCCTCAAAGGCTTAAACGCAGACGTTTGGTGCGACGGCGACTTGCCTAAATCCGGTCGTTCGGTCAGGTTCGGGACAAGATTGCGCTATCAGCAAGGTGCTATGATCCGCCCGCCCCCTCTAACGCTGCGCGGTAGTCGGGTTCGCCACACTGGCAAGGAACGGGGCAATGGATCGAAACCCCTGATCGCAGTCGGCCGTTCGAATATAAATCAAATCGAAAGAGCCAGGGATGAGGACTATTTCCGTTGCAATGGCGACCTACAATGGTGCGAAGCACCTTGGGGAACAGCTCGCAAGCATCGAGTCTCAAACCAGATTGCCCGATAAAATAGTCATCACCGACGACATGTCGTCCGACGGCACGTGGGACATTCTCGTCGATTTCAAGAACCGATCCAGCCTCGATGTTCATCTTCATAAGAATGAAGCGCGGTTGGGTTACGGCGCGAATTTCATGAAGGCCGCGTCCTTGTGCACCTCCGACCTGATTTCATTCTGCGACCAGGACGACATCTGGGCGGCCGACAAGATCGAGCGATGTATTTCGGTATTCGACGATCCGAGCATCCTGCTGTGTCACCACGACGCGTTCATCATGCGGGGGGAGCCCGTCGAGGCCGACTCGATCGGCAACGAAGGCCTCGAGCGCAACCCGGTTCAATCGAACATGATGCGACGGCTATGGGGGTGCCCGAGAGGCTTCACTCAGGTCTTCAGATCGTCGCTGAACCACTTCTCGTCGTTACGCGAGGGAACGATAGACCATAATTCCGCGTCGCATGCGCCGATGGCACATGACCAATGGATGTATTTTCTCGCGACCAGCCTTGGCGCGACGAAGTTCCTGGATGAGAAACTGGCATATTATCGGCAGCATTCCGAAAACGTCTTCGGCTTGGATAAGGCGAGCGAAAGACGACATCTCACGAGCCAGGCAGGGAACGGTCTTGCCGAGTTCTCGCGTCGGAGCAAGGCCGCCGTGGCACGGTCTTCGACACTGCAGCGCGTCACGGAAACGCTCGATACGACCGATCCGCGTTTCGACGTGAAGCAGGCAGCGTCGATAGCGGACCTATACCATAAAGTTGCCGCCTTATACTCGCGCCGGGCAATGGCATACGGCGACGCCGACAAGGCAACTGCCTTGAAAGCGCTGACGAAGAATTTGGTCGAAGGCTGGTACATCGGCTGGAAAACACCGCGACTAGGTCCCGCACCAATGATGAAGGACATCCTTTTCGCAGCAAGGCGTGCGATAAGTTATCGGTGACGTCTGACAAAAGCTGCTCGTCCGCTTCCTACAAAAATCGGGCATCACGACGTCATTGCCAAAGTCGAGATAGGTGGTACACTCCACCCGATAAGGAGCGGCCAATGTTACTTCTTGCGTTATTGGTGGCGGTGTCGGCGGGTCCCGTAGCGATCCCGGTCGCAGGGCATAACGTGGAGGCTCCGGCCGATCTCCCTGATGCGTCGTCGGCCGACGAGATCATCGTCACGGCGTTGAAGATACCGCGAGAGAAGCTTCCAACCGGGGTTTACTGGAGCTATCAATCACGACTTCTGAGCAAGATCGCTCGTGAAAATGCCCAGATGTTTTACCGGTGTGCGCTCAGGTCGAGTGCCGTGAAGTCGATCCGAATAGTGGTGGATGGCGAGCCCAACAACGCCAAGACACGCTTCGCACAGGGATGGATCAGGGAAACCAACCGTGGCTGCTATCCGCCGACGGGTTTGGCCGGAAACACAGGCCCTTCCGAGTCGAACACGATTCTCGACGCAGGGAGATCGGTTCTTGATCGCGGCGTCATCGTAGAAACCGTGTTGAAAACCTACGTACCGGATGCGGCTCTAACGCCGACGATTACCTCGGACCCGGCTGTGCAGAGCCGCTTCAAGCAGCGCGAGGGCTTTCGTAATCGTTTGAGGCTCCCGGTCGATCGCGACGCATTGATATTGGCTACTTGCCTCGTAAGGGAGCAGCCTGTGTTAGCCACGCGTTTGTTCCACGCCGAACCCGGATCGTTGCTGGAGCGCGGACTTATCCAGACGATTATCGTCGAGGGACGCGGATGCATCGGGGACGCTAGCCGCGTTACAGTCGATCCAAGCTTTATGCGCGTCTACATTATGGACGCATTCTACCGGTGGGTCGTGGCGGCTCGTGGTGTAGAGAGCCTTATTCCCGCCGCAGCGTGAACGTGCATTGCTCTAGTGGTGGACTGTCGGGTTCTCTACCAATTTAGACGTTCCTGCGGCCCACTTGCCCCGCCGGCCAACTCCCTCAGCTAATACAAAGGGCTGATGCGACGATCCCGACGCTAAAAATGGTATTCATGCTACAGCTGGCCGGGGTCTTTACCGATGACCCTCGGCTCCGGTGCATTCGCGCGATACCACCAGCTACCCCGGCATCGCCAACCTAATCATGGACTTTGATTAACTTCGTCATCCCCGTGGGGGCGGGGCGCCATATCCTCGCATCGTCGAGGTAATCAGGAACCCGCAATCCTTTCCGCGCCGGGCGAATGCGCGGACAGTTCGTCGCGCAATACTTAAGGCGCCGGCCGCTCCACCTGAGCCTCGGCCAGATACACGCCGAACAGCCCGTCGGGATCGGTCCACGCCGCCACCGGCGTCCAGCCGCCCGACCGCAACAGGATCCGCGCGTCCCGCGCGCCGTATTTGTGGCTGTTCTCGGTGTGGATCGTCTCGCCAGCGGTCAACTCGAACGACCGCCCGTCCACGGCGAACGCGACGTCGCGCGTCGCCTCCAGGTGCATCTCGATCCGCGCGCGGTCGTCGTTCCACACCGCCTTGTGCCGGAACGCCTCGACCGGGATATCGCCGCCTAGCTCGCGGTTGATCCGCTCGAGAAGGTTGAGGTTGAACGCCGCGGTCACGCCTTGCGCATCGTCATACGCCGGCACCAGCACGTCCTCGCCCTTGATCCGGTCCATCCCGATCAACAGCATCGCGCCGACGCCAAGCGACGCCCGCATCGCGCGCAGCAAGTCGACCGCCATCAACGGGATCATGTTGCCGATCGTCGAGCCGGGGAAGAACCCGAGCTTGGGCGTGTCCGCGATCGTCTTCGGCAGGCTCAACGGCCGCATGAAATCGGCTTCGAACGGCAGCACCAGCAGGTCGGGGAATCGCTCGGCCAGCACCTTCGAGGACTCGCGCAGGAAGTCGCCCGAGATGTCGATCGGCACATAGACCGACGGCGCGACCGCATCGAGCAGGATGGGCGTCTTGGTGGACGAGCCCGAGCCGAATTCGACCACCGCGCGCCCGGCGCCCGCGAGCGTCGCGACTTCGGGGCACGCGGTTTCCAGGATCGATCGCTCGGTCCGGGTCGGGTAGTATTCGGGCAGGTCGGTGATCTTCTCGAACAGTTCCGATCCGCGCCGGTCGTAGAACCACCGCGCCGGGATCGCTCGTGAGCGGCGGGATAGGCCGTCCAGCACGTCCGCACGGAATTGCGGATCGGCGAGCGTCTGCTGGCCGTCCTCGATCTCAGGCTTCAACATCAAAGGTCTTTCGCAAGGCGCACGCCGGTGAACTGCCACCGCTGGTGTGGATAGAAGAAATTCCGGTAACTCGCCCGAACATGCCCCCGCGGCGTAGCACAGCTCCCGCCCCGCAAAACAAACTGCGAACTCATAAACTTACCATTATATTCCCCAACCGCGCCCCCCACCGCTCTGAATTTCGGGTATGGTCTATATGCGCTGCCGGTCCATTCCCAGACATCGCCGAAGAACGCCGGACCATTTGCCGCCGGCCGAGGCTCGACTGGCCCCGCCAGGTCCATCTGGTTGCCGCCGTTCGCGTCGCACGAGGCCGCGGCGGCCTCCCATTCGAACTCGGTCGGCAACCTCGCGCCAGCCCAGCTCGCATACGCATCCGCCTCAAAGAAGCTTACATGCGTCACCGGCGCCGCCGGATCGATCGCGCGCCGCCCGTCGAGTCCGAACCGGGTCCAGCCCGCCTCGCCCTGTTCCCAATACAACGGCGCGACGATGCCCTCAGCCTTCACCCAGGCCCAACCATCCGCCAGCCAATGCCGCGCCTCGGTATAGCCGCCGTCGGCGATAAACGCAGCCCACTCGCCGTTCGTCACGGTCCGATCGGCGATCGCATGCGGTGCGAGCAAGGCAGCGTGACGCGGTCCCTCGCAATCAAACGCGAATCCCTCGCCATCATGCCCGACTTCGACAATCCCGCCCTCATGCGAGACCCAGTCGATGGGCCCCGGCATTTCGACCGGCACCTTCCGTGCTGCAGGCCACATCGCGGGTTCCAGCGGGTTTTCTGAAAACATGTGGAGAATGTCGGTCACCAGCAATTCCTGGTGCTGCTCCTCGTGATGGCAACCGAGCGCTACGAGCGTCTGCGCATCCTTGGACAAGCCCGGCAGCGCATCGAGCATCGCCGCGTCGACATGCGCGCGGTACGCCCGCACCTCGTCCAACGAAGGCCGCGTCACCATGCCGCGTCGGTCACGTGCGTGGCGCCGCCCCTCGGCCTCGTAATAGCTGTTGAACAGGAACGGGAACCGCTCGTCGTGCAGCGCATAGCCTGCGACATGATCGCGCAGGACGAACGTCTCGAAGAACCACGTCGTGTGCGCCATATGCCATTTGGTCGGCGATGCGTCGGCCATCGACTGCACCGTCGCATCGGCATCCGAGAGGGGAGCGGCGAGTGCGAGCGTCAGATCGCGAACCGCGGCAAACCGCTCGGCTAGATTGGAGGTCTCCGGCGCCGTAGCGCGATCGGGACGGACGGGACTCGGCATCGATCTCTCCTCAGTTCTACGTCGACCGATGCGACGTTGGAACGCGAGCGACGATACGCGCCTAGCCGCGCGTAGCCCCCGGTCGCCATAGAACGTCGCCGGCCCCGTTTTGGTTCACTGCCCGCGACGCCACGAACAGGAAATCCGATAACCGGTTAACATACGCTAATGCGGCCGGATTAAGCCGCTGCGTCTCGCTCGCGCCGACTGCGGATCGCTCCGCACGCCGGCTGATCGCGCGCGCCAGATGCAGCGCAACAGCCTCCGCCGAGCCACCCGGCAGGATGAAACTCCGCAACGGGGCAAGGTGCGCGTTCATCGCGTCGATCTCGCGCTCCAGCCGCTCGACCTGCGAAGGCACGATCCGCAACACCATCTCCGACGGCGTAAAATCCTCCGCGCCGGCTTCGTCCGCGCCCGCGGGTGTGGCTAGGTCCGCGCCGAGATCGAACAGGTCGTTCTGGATCCGCGTCAGCGCCGCCGCCATCGGCTGATCGCCGAGCGCGATCACCGCGAGGCCGATCGCCGAGTTCGCCTCATCGACATCGCCGATCGCCTGCATCAGCGCGCTCGACTTCGACACGCGCGATCCGTCGACGAGACCGGTCGTGCCGTCGTCGCCCGTCCGGGTATAGATCTTGTTCAGCTTGACCATGAATGTTCCAGATTGAAGCGCATCAAAGCCTTGTCGTCCCCACCAACCCGTCACCCCAGCGAAAGCTGGGGTATCCCTCGTGGCTCGCGACATACGCCCAACGGTGAGATCCCAGCGTCCGCCCGGACGATGCAACTCGCAAGCGAAATAGCCCGAATCGCAAACCCGCTTAAGTCCGCCCCGCCGCGAACAGGATGACGACCACGATCAGGATCGCCAGCGCCTGGAAGAAAATCCGCTGCTGCATCATCCGATTCGATTTCAGCGACGCGGCGCTCGGCCCGTTCCCATCGCGCACCTGCGCGCTGCCCTCCTGCAGGAACGACACGACGCCCCGCACCAGAGCCACGACGGTCGCGATCATCGCCGCGATCAGGAGGATGACGAGGAATGTGTTCATGACCCGAATGTAAGCGCGCACCGGCAGGGTAGCAATGGCGTACCCGAAGCCGGAAAATGACCCATGTTGCCGATAAGCAATGTTGCGGACTGCCGCGCCTCGTCAAAGGCAAAATCACCGCCACCCAAGAGAAACACCACGCAGGACAAACACCACCCCGGCGGAGGCCGGGGCCCAATTGGGAAAGCCGAGGTAACGAAGCGATGCGTTACGCCAGCATCGTCCCCCAATTGGGCCCCGGCCTCCGCCGGGGTGGTAGCATTTTAAGGGCATCACGCCTCCCTCATTGTTTCCCCGCGAAGGCGGGGACCCAGGAGGATATTCGCCCCGCCTTAGCTCGGGTCCTCACCTGGAAGTCGCAAGCCGATCCCCATCTCGCAACCGAGCCGCCAACACCACCCCATTCTCCCCACCCTCACGCATCTCCGCCAGCGACAACGCCCCTTCCCGCTTCGCCAACCGCCGCCCCGCCGCATCCAACACCAGCGGATGATGATGATACGAAGGCACCGGCAACCCCAGCAAAGCCTGCAACACCCGGTGCACATCCGTCGCCGCGAACAGATCCACCCCCCGCACGACATCGGTCACCCCCTGCGCGGCATCGTCCAGCGTCACCGCCAGATGATAGCTCGCCGGCGCATCCTTGCGCGCCAGCACGACATCCCCCTGCGCCAGAGGATCGGCCACCACCGTCCCGGCAATCGCATCATCCCACGTAAGCGCACCGGTAATCGCCACCGCCTTCGCCATATCGAGCCGCCAGCAGTGCGCTAGATGCGACCGCTCAGCCACCTCCTGCGCGGTCAGACCCCGACAGATCCCCGGGTAGACCGGCGCCGCATCCCCCTGCGGTGCCGACGCACTCGCCGCGATCTCCGCCCGCGTACAGAAACACGGATAGACCAGCCCGCGCGCCTTCAACGTCTCCAGCGCAGCTCGATATTTCGCCAGCCGCTCCGACTGGAACACGAGCAGATCCCACCGCAACCCAAGCCACGCCAGATCCTCGAGGATTCCCGCGACGAACTCGGGCCGGCTCCTCGTCCCGTCGATATCCTCGATCCGCAGCACGAACCGTCCGCCCCGCTCACGCGCAAAGTCATGCGCGCGGATCGCCGATACCGCATGCCCGAGATGCAACCGCCCGGTCGGGCTCGGCGCGAACCGTGTAACAACCGTCTCGCCGCTCACCGCGCTTGACCTAACGATACGCGCCGTGCTGTCATGTCGTTGTCATCGCTGTCGTCCATAGCGCGGCCAGCGAAGCCTGAGTGGGAGGAGCCGTGTTTCACCCCGACCTGATACGCCACCCGGATGGTTGTCCGGCGCTCGTGCTGAATGCCGATTATACGCCGCTTTCCTACTATCCGCTCAGCGTCTGGCCGTGGCAAACCGCGGTCAAGGCTGTGTTCCTCGATCGTGTCGACATCGTCGCCACCTATGAACGCGAAGTCCGCAGCGCCAATTTCGCGCTGAAACTGCCCTCGGTGATCGCGCTGAAGCAGTTCGTCCGACCGTCGCAATTTCCCGCCTTCACCCGTTTCAACCTGTTCCTGCGCGACCGCTTCACCTGCCAATATTGCGGCAAGCTGCGCGATCTCACCTTCGACCATGTCGTCCCACGCGCGCAAGGCGGTCGTACCACATGGGAGAACGTCGTTACCGCCTGCTCGCCCTGCAACCTCAAGAAAGGCGGGCGCACGCCTAAACAGGCGGCGATGCCGCTTCATCTCGAACCGATCCGCCCGACCAACTGGCATCTCCAGGAACACGGCCGCAGCTTCCCGCCCAACTACCTGCACGACACGTGGCACGACTGGCTCTATTGGGATGTCGAGCTCGAGGCCTGACGGCGTCGAAACGACGGGAGATTTTATGCAGGTAAAGCTGGTAGCGGCACTGGCCGCGTCGGGAATTCTGGTGTCCGCATGCGGTAACAAGGACGAGCAGCGCGCGCAGGCTGACGCCAACGCAGTCGGTTTCGTCCCGCCCTCGGTGACGTCGCGGCTAGATTTCGGCGCCAGCATGGAACGCCGTTTCCGTACACTAGATCGCAACGCCGACGACCGCGTTACGAAGGACGAGCTCCCTGCGCCCAACGCCCGGATCAAGGCGTTCGACCGCAACAAGGACGGCGTCATCACCGCGATCGAATGGAGCGAGGGCACGCTTGCCTGGTTCGACAGGATGGACCTCAACCGCGACGGTACCGTCACATCGGAAGAGCGCGCTGAGTCGCGAAAGCGCCAATAAGCGAAATTATGTTTCGCACGGCGGTTCCCCCGCATGACAAATCCACCGCGCGAGGTTGACCTGATCCCTGCCGCAGCGCAGCAGGGAATCATGGCTAGCCTCCCCGCAATCGCGAACAATTCCGACATCCGTTTCCTGGGCAAACTGCTCGGCGACGTCATCCGCGCCTACGGCGGCGAGCGTCTGTTCGAAGCCACCGAGACAATCCGCAAGGCATCCGTCGAGCGCCACCGCGACGCCTCCGAAGGCAAGGCCGGCGACGACCGCGCCGTCGATCTCAGCCTCGAAAAGCTCAGCCTCGACGAGACGCTCGATTTCGTCCGCGGCTTCATGCTGTTCTCGATGCTCGCCAATCTCGCCGAGGACCGCCAGGGCATCGCCGCGGAAGACGGCGCCGACCTTGCCTCCGCGATCGCACAACTCGTATCCGAAGGCATCGACCGCACCCAGATCCGCGCGCTGCTCGATCACGCACTGATCGCCCCCGTCCTCACCGCGCACCCGACCGAAGTCCGCCGAAAAAGCATGATCGACCACCGCAACCGGATCGCCGAGTTGATGGCGTTGCGCGATCTCGGCCGCGACACCACGCCGGATGGCGACGATGTCGACGACGCGATCCTCCGCCAGATCGCGCTGCTCTGGCAAACCCGCGTCCTCCGCCGCGACCGCCTCTACGTCACCGACGAGGTCGACAACGCGCTCAGCTACCTCCGCGACGTGTTCCTCCCCGCATTGCCCGCACTCTACCAGCGCTGGGACCGCGCACTCGGCGAACGCACGCCCAGTTTCTTGCGCCCCGGCAGCTGGATCGGCGGCGACCGCGACGGCAACCCCTATGTCACCGCCGACTCACTCAAGACCGCACTGGCAAAGGCGAGCGAGGCCGTGCTCGGCTATTATTGCGACGCAGTGCACGCACTCGGTGCCGAACTGTCGATCTCGACCGAACACGCACCGGCAGAAGCGGCAGTCCAGGCGCTAGCCGACGCCAGCGGCGACGATGCCGCCAGCCGCAGCGACGAGCCCTATCGCCGCGCGCTCTCGGGCATCTACGCGCGCCTGTCCGCAACGCACGACGCGCTCACCGGCAAGCACGCCCCCCGCCCCGGCCGCCTCACCGGCGAACCGTATTCGAGTCCGGCAGACTTCCGTGCCGATCTCGTCACGCTGGCGCACGGCCTCGGCTCGGCCCTGAAGACGGGCGGCGCACTCGGCCGCCTGATCCGCGCGGTCGAGACGTTCGGCTTCCACCTCGCCACATTGGACCTCCGCCAGAACAGCGCCGTCCACGAACGCGTCGTCGCCGAACTGCTGAAAGCCGCGGGCGTAGAAGACGATTACCTCGATCTCGATGAAGACGCCCGCGTCGCGCTGCTCCGCCGCGAACTCGCCAACGCCCGCCCGCTCACCTCGCGCTTTGCCGAATACACCGACGAAACCGCCGGCGAACTCGCGATCGTCCAGGCCGCCGCCGACGCACACGCCGCCTACGGCCCGGCATGCATCACCAACTATATCGTCTCGATGACGCAGTCGGTCAGCGACCTGCTCGAAGTAAACCTGCTTCTGAAGGAAGTCGGCCTCTATCGCCCCGGCGAAACCCCGACCGCCGCGATCATGGCGGTCCCGCTGTTCGAGACGATCGGCGATCTCGAAGCCGCCCCCGGCGTCATGTCCGCCTGGTTCGCGCTCCCTGAAATCGCGACGATCGCCAAGACGCGCGGTCACCAGGAAGTGATGATCGGCTATTCCGACAGCAACAAGGACGGTGGCTATCTCACCTCCACCTGGCAGCTCTCGAAAGCCTCGACCGCGCTCAAGCCCGTGTTCGCGAAGGCCGGCGTCGGCATGCAGCTCTTCCACGGCCGAGGCGGCGCGGTCGGGCGCGGCGGCGGCTCGGCCTTCCGCGCGATCCGCGCGCAGCCCCCGGGCACCGTCCAGGGCCGCATCCGCATCACCGAACAGGGCGAAGTCATCGCCGCCAAATACGGCACGCGCGACGCCGCGATGACCAACCTCGAGGCGATCGCGTCGGCCACGTTGCTCGCAAGCCTCGAACCCGAACGCCTGTCCAACGCCGACAATGCCAGCTTCTCGGCGGCGATGGACACACTCAGCGACACCGCATTCCACAGCTACCGCGACCTCGTCTACGGCACCGAAGGCTTCCGCACCTTCTTCCGCCAGATGACGCCGATCGCCGAGATCGCCGGGCTGAAGATCGGCAGTCGCCCCGCCAGCCGCACCAAGTCCGACCGCATCGAAGACCTCCGCGCGATCCCCTGGGTGTTCAGCTGGGCACAAGCCCGCGTCATGCTCCCCGGCTGGTACGGGGTAGGCCGCGCGATCGCCGATTTCGAAGACAAGGCGCTGTTGAAGGACATGGCGCAAGGCTGGCCCCTCTTCGCCTCCGCGCTCGCGAACCTCGAAATGGTCCTCGCCAAGTCCGACATCGGCATCGCCGAACGCTATGCGGGGCTGGTCGAGGACGACAAGCTCCGCGAGATCTTCACCACGATCCGCGACGGCTGGCACCAGACGCATGACGGGCTTTTGCAGGTAACAGGCCAGTCCCGCCTCCTGGAAAAGCACCCGGCGCTAGACGCGTCGATCCGCCTCCGCCTGCCGTACATCGAGCCGCTCAACCTGCTCCAGATCGAGCTGATCAAGCGCCGCCGAGCAGGCGAGGACGACCCCCGCATCGGCGAGGGCATCCTTCTATCGATCAACGCCATAGCCACCGCCCTAAGAAACAGCGGCTAAACTCCCTCGCCCCTCCGGGGAGAGGGAAGGGGCCCGCCGCGCTTGCGGTGGGAAGGGAGAGGGGCGTTGGGATGGACGTCCCGAGCCACACGCCCCTCACCCTTCCGCTCCTGCGTCGCTCCCTCCCTCTCCCCGGAGGGTAGAGGGACTAAGAGTAAAACGGCGCAGCCAACTCCTCGCGCACCCGCATCAGCCGCCCAGTCGCACGATCCAGCAAAGCCCAGGTCGTCACCGCCTCCAGCTTCACCTTCCCATCATCGCCAACAAACCGCACATGCCGATCGAACCGAGCCCCCTTCGGCGCCCCCTCGACCCACGTCTCGCCAACGACGGTCTCTCCCGCCACCACACTCCCGCGATAATCGATCTCATGCCGCGTCACTACCCACACATACGCCAGCTTGTGCTCAGCCGGCGCCACAGCCTCCCAATGCGCCGTGGCGATCGCCTGGATCCACTGCACCCAAACCGCATTGTTCACATGCCCAAGCTCGTCGATATCCGCGTCCTGCGCCGTGATCGAGAGCGTGAACCGGCTCACCCCGCCACGCCCAGCTGCCACAGCACGAAAGCATGCTCCTCCGCGCCCTCGCGCAGCGACTCGAACCGTCCCGACTTGCCGCCATGCCCCGCACCCATGTTGGTCTTGAGCAACAGCACATTATCGTCGGTCTTCATCCGCCGCAGCTTCGCCGCCCACTTCGCCGGCTCCCAATAGGTCACGCGCGGATCGTTCAGCCCGCCCGAGATGAACATCGGCGGATAGGCCTGCGCCTTGACGTTCTCATACGGCGAATACGACCGGATCAACTCGAACGCCGCCTTGTCCTCGATCGGATTGCCCCATTCCGGCCACTCGCCCGGCGTCAGCGGCAAACTCTCGTCGAGCATCGTGTTCAGCACATCGACGAACGGCACGTCCGCGATCACCGCCCCCCACAGCTCAGGATCGGAATTGACCACCGCGCCCATCAGCTCGCCACCAGCAGACCGCCCCGCGACCGCGATCTTCCCCGCCGACGTCCACTGCGCGTCGACCAGCGCCTTCGCCACATCGACGAAATCGTTGAACGTGTTCGCACGCTTCTCGAGCTTGCCATCCAGATACCATTGCTGGCCGAGGTCATCGCCACCCCGGATATGCGCGATCGCATAAGCGAACCCGCGATCGAGCAAGCTCATCCTCCCCGTCGAGAAGCCCGGCGGGATCGCATAGCCATACGCCCCATACGCATAGAGGAACAAAGGCGCCGACCCGTCACGCACGAACCCAGCGGGATACACGATCGACACCGGAATCTCCGTTCCGTCCCGCGCGGCGATCTTGAGCCGCTCAGTCGCATACTTGGCCGGATCATACCCACTCGGGATCTCCTGCACCTTGAGCATCGTCCGCTCGCCGGTATCGACGTCATAGTCGTACACCGTCCCCGGCGTGACCATCGATTCATACCCAAGCCGCAGCACGGTCATGTCATATTCGGGATTATCCCCCAACCCGGCGACATAGCTCGCCTCGGGAAACTCGATCCGCCTGCCCTCGGTTGGCGTCCCGTACCGGTGGATCGCGATCTGATCCAAGCCGTCCTCGCGCCCGTCGACCACGAAGAAGTCCTGATAACACTCCACCCCGGTCATGTAGAAAGTCGGGCTCGCCGGGATCAGTTCGCTCCAGGCATCAGGTTCCTCGACCAGCGCGGTGCACAACCGGAAATTCGGATCGAGATCATTGGTGTGGATGAACAGCGTCCCGTCATGCTCGTCCACGTCATATTCGCGGCCCACCTTCCGCGCCGAAACGAGGATCGGCACCGCCAGAGGCTCGTGCGCGGGCAGCAGATACAGCTCGCTCGTCACATGATCGCTGGTCGCAATCACGATCCACTTCCGCGAACTCGTCTCGCCGACACCGACGCGAAACCCGTCGTCCTCCTCGTGGAACAGCACGACGTCCTCGGAGATCGGCGTCCCCAACCGGTGGAACCGTGCGTTATCCGTACGCCACTGCTCGTTCGCCAGACCGTATAGAAAGCCCGCATCGTCCGCGGTCCAGACGATCTCGCTCAGCATCCCCGGAATCACATCGGGCAGATGCTCGCCGGTATCCAAATCCTTGATCCGAACCTCGAACCGCTCGCTCCCATTGTCGTCGATCGCATAGGCCAGATACCGCCCGTCATTGCTGATCGAGAACGCCCCGAGCCGGAAATACTCGTGCCCCTCGGCCAAGGCCGGCTCGTCGAGCAGCAGCTCCTCGTCACCGCCCTTAACGGGCTTCCGCCACCATTTCTTATACTGCCCGCCAGTCTCGTACGCGGTCCAGTACAGCCAATCGCCGTCCTTCTGCGGCACCGAGGATTCATCCTCCTTGATCCGCGCCTTCATCTCTTCGTAGATCGTGTCGACCAGCGGCTTGTGCGGCGCCATCTGCTCCTCGAAATACGCGTTCTCGGCGGCCAGATACGCGAGCACGTCGGCGTCATCGACTTCCGGATAGTTCGGATCCTTCAGCCACGCATAGGGATCCTCGATCGTCACGCCATGCGTGGTGAAGCTGTGCGGGCGCTGTTCGGCAATGGGGGGCGTGGTCATGCAGCGGTGTTAGCGGGGCCGCGGGTGGAAGCCAAACGCTGTGGTGTTGGCGAGGCCGCCGAAGAAGGGTGTGCACCGCGCGCAAGCCCCCACGCGCAAGCCACCACCCGCAATGCCACCACCCCGGCGAAGGCCGGGGCCCAATTGGAAAGGCCGCAGTAACTGCGCGCAATCCCTCGTTACCATCGTCACCCAATTGGGCCCCGGCCTCCGCCGGGGAGGTGAGGAAAGTTCGCCGTCGACACAGCAACGGTGTTGAGCCCCGCTCCAGCCCGCTGTCCTACACATCCCCTTTCTGTCACAACGCCCGGCATGGACCGTCCCCGCTCGATCCGCCCCCGCGCCTCCGCCGCAGCACCCGCTACCGAGGGCATATCGAGCGTCGATCGAACCCTCACCAGCGTCTATACTTCCTATACTTCACTTTCGACGAGAGACTGAACCGATGACCTCGACCGCCCGCTTAGCCGCCCTCCGTGCCCAGCTAACCACCGATAATCTCGACGGTTTCGTCATCCCCCTTACCGATGAGCACATGAGCGAATATGTCGGCGGCTACGCCCAGCGCCTCGGCTGGCTTACCGGCTTCGGCGGCTCGGCCGGCACCGCCGTCGTCCTCGCCGATCGCGCCGCGATCTTCACCGACGGTCGCTACACGATCCAGGTCCGTGATCAGGTCGACGGCGCGCAGTGGGAGTATGCCGACGTGCCCCAGACCAGCCCTGCCGCATGGCTCGCCAAGCACGCCCCCGAGGCCGGCCGGATCGGCTACGACGCATGGCTGCACACCGGAACCTGGGTCGCCGACGCCACGACCGCGCTCGCCGAGCGCGGTGCCACGCTGATCCCAGTCGAAACCAACCCCATCGACGCGATCTGGACCGACCGACCGCTGCCCTCGCCTGCAAAGCTCACCGTCCAGCCCGACCAATTCACCGGCGCCTCCTCAGCCGAGAAGCGCGCGAAAATCGCCGACTGGCTCTCCGAGCACAACGCCGACGCGGTCGTCCTCACCGCGCTCGATTCGATCGCCTGGGCGCTCAACATCCGCGGCGGCGACGTCGACCACACCCCCGTCGCGCTGTCCTATGCGATCGTGAGCGCGGACGGCACCACCGACCTGTTCGTCGCCCCCGACAAGCTCGACGAGACCGTCCGCCAGCATCTCGGCAACGCCGTCCGCCTCCACGACCGAACCGCCTTCGCCCCTGCTCTCGCCACCTACGCCGGCAAGCGGGTCGCCGCCGATCCCGAACGCGCGGTCGCCGCAATCACGCAGGCGCTCCAGGCGGGCGGCGCGAAGATCCTCCCCCTGCGCGACCCCGTCGTCCTCGCCAAGGCGATCAAGAACCCGGTCGAGATCGCCGGCCACCGCGCCGCCTCCGCCCGCGACGGCGCCGCACTCGCGCGCTTCCTCCGCTGGGTCGAGAACGAATGCGTGAAGGGCGGCCAGACCGAACTCAGCGCCGCTGCCAAGCTGCTCGCCTTCCGCGAGCAGACCGGCGTCCTGAAGGACACCTCGTTCGACACGATCTCGGCCACCGGCCCGCACGGCGCGATCCCGCACTACCACGTCACCGAAGAGTCGAGCGCCCCGATCGAGCCCGGCCAGCTCTACCTGATCGACTCCGGCGGGCAATATGCCGACGGCACCACCGACGTCACCCGCGTGATGCCGATCGGCGAACCCACGCCCGAGATGCGCGACCGCTTCACCCGCGTCCTGAAGGGCCATATCGGCATCGCCACCGCGGTCTTCCCCGACGGCACGATGGGCGGCCAGATCGACGCCTTCGCCCGCCGTCCGCTCTGGGAGGCCGGCCTGGATTTCGGCCACGGCACCGGCCACGGCATCGGCGCCTACCTCGCGGTCCACGAAGGCCCGCAGCGGATCGCCGCGCCCAATTACCCCGGCGGCGCGGCGATGGAGCCGCTACGCGCGGGCATGATGCTGTCGAACGAGCCCGGCTATTACAAGGTCGGCGAATACGGCATCCGCATCGAGAACCTGATCCTCATCGAACCCCGCGCAATCCCCGGCGCCGACCGCGAGATGCTGGGTTTCGAAACGCTCACCTTCTGCCCGATCGAACGCACGCTGATCGAGCCGAACCTGTTGACGGCCGAAGAGCGCCACTGGGTAGACGATTATCACGCCAAGGTATTGTCGGTCCTTACCGCGGAAATGACCGACGCAGACGATCGCGCGTGGCTCGCGGCAAAGTGCGCGCCTCTCAGCTAGAAGGCTCGTCCCCAGGCGCAGGCGCAGCCCCGACGGCACGCGCCTGCGCCTTGCGCCGCCGCAGGTTCTCGCGCAGCGCGGCGGCCATGCGCTCGGCCTTCTCCGCCGCCTTTCGATCCCGATCGTCCATAAATACGCCCTACATCTTGGCGGGACCGCTTGACAATCGCCCCGCCCTCGTCTCTTAGCCCCACTCCGCCGGCAGCGATGCCAGCGAGTGCTGCCGTAGCTCAGTGGTAGAGCGCATCCTTGGTAAGGCTGAGGTCGTGAGTTCAATCCTCACCGGCAGCACCATTTTCTTCAACATTCGTGATTGTGACAAGCATCCCCTGCGGGGACCCAACAGGGTTGCGTCAGATCGCAATAATAGCCTTCATCAGGCTTCGGCGATCAGGGAACCCATGATCGAGGCGCGGAATCTACCTCTGCGCGATGTCGTTGCGGCTGGATCGGGGCCGCCAAGCGACAAGCCCCTGTAATTGCGGCGCCATGTAGTACGCGCATCCTTCCTATCGACCGCGTTTTACCACATGGTGGCCGCATGCCGACGATACCCGCCGTCTCGACGATCGCCCAGACGATCCAGCTTTCGCTAGCGCCCGTGTTCATGCTGGCGGGCATCGGCCAGTTGCTGAACGTGCTTGCCGGCCGCTTGTCGCGGGTGATCGACCGCGCGCGGAAGCTGGAACATCTCCACGCGAGCAGCACCGGCCCCGAGCACGTCCGCTTCGTCTGGGAACTGCGCCTGCTCGACCGTCGGATGACGATCATCAACGCCGCGCTGTTCCTTGCGGTTTCGAGCGCGATCATGACGTGCATCCTGATCGCGCTGCTGTTTATCGCCGAACTCGCGAAGCTGCATTTCGGGACCTACGTCGCGGTGTGCTTCATCCTGGCGATGATCCTGCTGATCGCGGCGCTGATCTCGTTCATCTTCGAGGTGCGAATTTCGCTCCGCGCATTCCGCATCCGCCCCGAATTGCTGAGGCCGCTGCCATGACCGGCTCGATCGAGAAGCGCCTATTGCAGGCCGTGATCGCGGCGGCGTGTCTGTTGCCGCTGATCGTTGGCGGTCAGGGTATCCTGCAAGGACCTGAGCCGTTCGGGCATCTGACCGACGTGCCGAGGGATCTCGACAGCCATTTCCGGTACATTTCGGGAATATTCTTCGCGACCGGGCTGGGGTTCGTCAGTTGCATTCCAGACGTCGAGCGCATGGGACCGAGGTTCCGGTTGCTCGGCGGGCTGATCTTCGTTGGTGGCGTGTCGCGGCTGATATCGCTGATCGCGGTCGGCGTGCCGTCGCGGGGCCACGCGCTTGGCTTGGGCATGGAGACGATCGGCGTACCGTTGCTGATGCTCTGGCAATGGAATTTCGCGGGACGTAGCGCATTGTATGGGACTAAGAGTAACACGCGAAACTGAACGATGATCGCCAGCGTGCGTTAAAGCCCAACATTCAATCCCACGCAGACAGGAACGCCGTGACGACACTATCGAAGATCGTCGGCGGTGCGATTCTGTTGTTGGTAGTGGTCGGTGCGCTGATCGTGACGATCGTGCCGCAATTCCTCGATCGGATTTATTATCGCGGGCCGGCGTCGGGCCATTTCGACGGTGCGCGCTTCTTCAATCCTGATGGCGACGCGGATACCAAGCAGATTCAACCCCAGGGGAGCGGCGGTGGTCGCGCGAGCTTTTTCTGGAAGTATTTCACGGGCAGCGATGGCCGGCCCGAATGGCCGAAGTCGGTCGCAGTAAACCGGGTCGCGCCGCCTGCCCGTGTCGAGGGCGAGCGGATGGTGGCGACGTGGGTCGGCCATGCGAGCGTGCTGATCCAGACGCAGGGGCTGAACATCCTCACCGACCCGGTCTGGGCGGAGAATGCCGGGCCGCTCGGCACGGGGCCGCGTCGTGTCGCCAAGCGGGGGATCGCGTTCGATGCGCTGCCCAAGATCGACCTCGTGCTGATCAGCCACAATCATTACGATCATCTCGACAAGGCGACGCTGAAGCGGCTGTGGGGCCGCGATCGGCCGCGGATCGTCACGAGTTTGGGCAACGACAGCGTTATCGGCCAGACCGGCGCGTCGGCGACCGCGCTCGACTGGGGGCAGCGAGTGGCGATCAAGCCGGGCGTCGCGGTCATGGTGACGCGCAACCATCATTGGGGCAGCCGCTGGTTCACCGATCGCAACCGCGCACTGTGGTCGAGCTTCGTCGTGACCCTGCCGGGCGGGAACGTGTTCTTTGCGGGCGATACCGGGATGGGTGACGGGCAATGGCCGGGCGAGGCGGCGGCGCTGGGGCCGATCCGGCTGGCGCTGATCCCGATCGGTGCGTTTCGGTTCGTCGACGGACAGATGGAGTCGGGGAGTCACATCGGGCCGGTGGACGCAGTCGAGGTCTATCGTCGGCTGGGCGCGGCGTACGCGATCCCGATCCACTGGGGGACGTTCCGGCTGTCGTTCGAGGGGTATGATACGCCGCCTAAACTGCTGGCGGCGGCGATGCGGTGTACCGGGCAGACTGGGTTCGCGCCGGTGGCGATCGGGCTGCCGGTGGAGGTTGCGGGGTATGTGAAGCCGCTGGCGACCACGCCAATGGCAAGGGAGGCGTTGCTGAAGTGCCTAGATACGCCGGAGGTTCGCGCTTTGCGGTAGTCGGGATCGCTCGCGCATTACCCCCCGGCGGAGGCCGGGGTCCAGTTGGGGGACGTTGCTAACGTGGCACGGCCCGCTGTTACTGCCACCTTTCCAACTGGGCCCCGGCCTTCGCCGGGGAGGATTAATAGGCAAGGGATTAGGACAAGACCGGGACGTCGTGCCCGCCCTCACCCCATCTTGAACACGCAGAGCTTGTTGCCGTCCGGATCGCGGAAATAGGCGCCGTAAAAGCCCATCTGTTCGGGGCCGCGCGAGCCCGGTGAGCCCTCATCGGTGCCGCCTAGTTCGATCGCTTTGGCGTAGACCAGATCGACCTGCTCGCGTGAATCAGCCGACAGCGCGACCATCGTACCGTTGCCGGCGGTCGCGTCCTGCCCGTCATACGGCTTGCCGATCGCCAGCATCGGCTTCCCTGCGCCGGCGCCGTAGAAGGTCAGCTTCCGATCGTCGGGCATCTGCATAAGCCGCTTGCCGCCAGCGGTCGCCAGCAGCGCGTCGTAGAACGCCAGCGCAGAGTCGATGTCGTTGGTGCCGAGCGTCGCGTAACCGATCATAGATCTCTCTCCTCATTGTTTGAGGCGAGTATCCGCCGGTTGGCCGAAGGCGGCAACGCACTTCACTGTTCCCCCGCGCAGGCGGGGGGCCAGGGATTACATCACCGTCGAACTCCGGGAGGGTTTGGGCCTAGACCCCCACGTTCGCGGGGGAACACTTCAGCCGACGAAGGCGCGTTCGATCACGAAGGTGCCGGGCTTCGAATTCGCACCCTCCTCGAAGCCGTTAGCCTCGAGCATCACCGCGAATTCCTTGATCATCTCGGTCGAGCCGCACAGCATCGCGCGATCGGTCTCGGGGTTGAGCTTCTGCTCGCCGCGGACCGGATGGCCGAACAGCGAAGCATCCTCGATCAGCGCGCCGATCCGCCGCGTGGTGCGGAACGGCTCTCGCGTCACGGTCGGTATGTAGTGGAACTGCGTCTGCGCTTCTTCCGCGATCAGCGGGTCCTCCGCCAGCAACCCGACCATCTCGTCGTGATAGGCGAGATCGCTCACGCGCCGCACGCTGTGCACGACGATCACCTGTTCATACGCCGCATAGACGTCGGGATCGCGCATCAGGCTGAGGAACGGCGCGAGGCCGGTGCCGGTCGAGAACATGAACAACCGCTTCCCCGGCAGCAGAGCGTCGAGCACTAGCGTGCCGGTCGGCTTCTTGCCGAGATACACTTCGTCGCCGGGCTGGATCAGCTGGAGCTTCGAGGTAAGCGGGCCGTCCTCGACCTTGATCGACAGGAACTCCAGCTCCTCCGAATAATGCGGGGACGCGATCGAATAGGCGCGCATGATCGGCTTGCCGCCCTCCTGGGGGAGGCCGATCATCACGAACTCGCCCGAGCGGAAGCGGAAGGTCGAGGGCCGCTCGATCGCGAAGCTGAACAGGTGTTCGTTCCAGTGACGCACCCACAGCACCTTGGCGTTGAGGAACGCGGGCGTCTCGGGGATCAGCACGGGGGCGCGGGTTGCTTCGACGGTCGGGGCGGTCATGCGTCTATTCCTTCGGCCGCGCAGAATCGCGCTGGCGGGTCAATGCTTGCGAAGCGGTCGCAGTATTGGCGTGCGTGCGGTGGGTCAACAACAGCTAAACTTGGCCTGACACAAACAGCGCCAAGCCCACGACAGTCGGCCTTAAGAAATCCTCCCCCGCCAGGGGGAGGTGGCGCCGAAGGCGTCGGAGGGGGAGGACACGCGACAGCCGTTGCGGCTGCCTCCCCCTCCGTCTGGCAAGTGCCAGCCACCTCCCCCTGGCGGGGGAGGATTCTATGAAGGTCGAACCGCCTTGCGCCGCCTCCTCCGCGGAAGAACGCTAGCCGTTGCCGACTCACCGCCTGTTCCCCATATTCCCCCTCAATGGCCATTCAGATCCGCACCAGCCTCGCCGAGCCCGAAACCGGCGACACCTTCGTGCCGCACCGCCCGACCGCGCGTCCTGACAAGGTCGAGGGCGGCAAGCGGTTCAAGCTCGTCAGTGAGTACGAACCGGCGGGCGACCAGCCGACCGCGATCGCCGAACTGGTCTCGGCGATCGCCGACGGGGAGAAGGACCAGGTGCTGCTCGGCGTCACCGGCTCGGGCAAGACCTTCACGATGGCGAGCGTCATCAACCGCGTCCAGCGCCCTGCGCTGATCCTCGCCCCGAACAAGATCCTCGCCGCGCAGCTCTACGGCGAGATGAAGTCGTTCTTCCCGGAGAACGCAGTCGAATATTTCGTCAGCTATTACGATTATTACCAGCCCGAGGCGTATGTCGCGCGCTCCGACACCTACATCGAGAAGGAGTCGTCGACCAACGAGTCGATCGACCGGATGCGGCATTCCGCTACCCGTGCGCTGCTCGAACGCGACGACGTGATCATCGTCGCGTCGGTGTCGTGCCTGTACGGCATCGGCTCGGTCGAGACCTATTCGGCGATGATCTTCGACCTCAAAAAGGGCACGACGGTCGACCAGCGCGAGATCGTGCGGAAGCTCGTCGCGCTCCAGTACAAGCGCAACGACGCGGCGTTCCAGCGTGGCAATTTCCGTGTGAAGGGCGACACGCTGGAGATATTCCCGTCGCATTACGAGGACAGCGCGTGGCGCATCTCGTTCTTCGGCGACGATATCGAGGAGATCACCGAGTTCGATCCGCTGACCGGCAAGAAGGTCGCGTCGCTGAACTCGGTGCGGGTGTACGCAAACTCGCATTACGTAACGCCTGGACCGACACTCAAGCAGGCGGGCGAGGCGATCAAGCACGAGCTGGCCGAACGGCTGAAGGAGCTGGTGCTGGAGGGCAAGTTGCTGGAAGCGCAGCGGTTAGAGCAGCGGACCAACTTCGACTTGGAGATGATCGCCGCGACGGGCTCCTGCGCGGGGATCGAGAATTATTCGCGCTTCCTCACCGGCCGCATGCCGGGCGAGCCGCCTCCCACTTTGTTCGAATATCTCCCCGACAATGCTTTGCTGTTCGTCGACGAGAGCCACGTCACGATCGGCCAGATCAACGGCATGTCGCGCGGCGATCACCGTCGCAAACTGACGCTCGCCGAATACGGCTTCCGCCTGCCGTCGGCGATCGACAACCGCCCGCTGCGCTTCAACGAATGGGACGCGATGCGGCCGCCGACGACTTATGTCTCGGCCACGCCGGGTAGCTGGGAGATGGAGCAGACCGGCGGCGTATTCGCCGAGCAGGTCATCCGTCCGACCGGGCTGATCGATCCCCCCGTCGAGATCAAGCCGGTCGAGGAACAGGTCCAGGACCTGATCGTCGAGGTCGGCAAGACCACCGCACTCGGCTACCGTACCCTCGTCACCACGCTGACCAAGCGGATGGCGGAGGACCTGACCGAGTATATGCACGAAGCAGGGATCAAGGTCCGCTACATGCACAGCGACGTCGAGACGCTGGAACGCATCGAACTTATCAGAGATCTCCGTCTGGGCGTTTACGACGTCCTCATCGGCATCAACCTGTTGCGCGAGGGGCTCGATATCCCCGAGTGCGGGCTGGTCGCGATCCTCGATGCGGACAAGGAGGGCTTCCTGCGCTCCGAAACGTCGCTGATCCAGACGATCGGCCGTGCCGCGCGCAACGTCGACGGCCGGGTGATCCTGTATGCCGACCGCGTCACCGGATCGATGGAGCGCGCGATGAACGAAACGTCGCGCCGCCGCGAGAAACAGGTCGCGTACAACACCGAGCACGGCATCACCCCGACGACGATCCGCCGCAACATCGGTGACATCATCGCGCACGTGGCTAGCCAGGATCAGGTGACGATCCCGATCGACGAAGACCGCCCGCACATGGTCGGCCACAACCTGCGTGCGTATATCGAGGATCTCGAGAAGCAGATGCGAAAGGCTGCGAGCGATCTGGAGTTCGAGACCGCCGGGCGGTTGCGTGATGAGATCCGGCAGCTGGAGAACGAGGAACTCGGCCTGCCGGCGGATCAGCAGAAGGCGCCGGTCATGGGTCGGTCGAACGAGGGCAAGCCGGGAACCCGAAAAACGCGCTACGGCAAGAGCCAGAAGATGCGGATGGGAGGCTCCCGGTCGCGGTGATCGGTGGCGTACGGTGATCGAGACCACCGGACTAGATACCGCTCAGCCGACGACGAGGTCTTCACTGCTCGACCCGTAATAGCTCGCGACGCGGTCGGCATAGGCTTGGTCGAACACCGGTGCGTTGTTCGACCAGCTCGGACCGCCCTCCAAGACGCGCTTGTCGATCGTGACGACGTAGAGGTCGCGGACCGCGTCGAATTGGAGCAGCGCGAACGGCAGCGGGTAGAAGCTCTTGCCCATGCCGAGGAAGCCGCCGAGGCTCAGCACGGCGTGCGTGACGCGGCCGGTGCCCTTGTGGACCATGAACGCATGGACCGAGCCGACAGCGTCGCCATCGCGGCTCTCGACTTTCATCGTGCCCGAAATGTTCGACTGGACGAGCAATTGGGTCGGGGTCTGGGCAGCGGTGTCGGACATGAGCGTTCTCCTGATTTCTTCCGTCGCTGAACCGGTACCACCGTGCGGCGGTTCCCGCCTAGAGCGCTTCGTCGTACTTGAGCGACCGCCAGGCGTGCCGCATAGCGATGCGATGCGCACTCCGTCCCCTCACCTCGTCGGCTTGCGATCGCTTGCCAGCCCCCTCCCCCTGGCAAGACTTGTCGGCCTGGCGACGCTCGCGTCGATCGCCGGCTGCGTTCCGCCACCGCGTGCCGAAGCGCCGCCGCCGCCGCGCACGGTGGCACCCGCCCCTGCTCCGGCACCGCGCCCGGTTCCGATTGCCGCGGACTGGCGTGACTGGCCGTATTCGCCGGGGACCTGGGTGTATCGCCGTGATGCGCGCGGCTCGATTGCGCTGTTCGGACCCGCAAATGCGGACGCGTCGCTGACGCTGCGCTGCGACACCGGGGTGCGCCAGCTCTATCTGTCACGCGCGGGCAGCACGGCGACGCCGCTGACGATCCGCACATCCAGCGTGACGCGCGCCGTGTCCGTCCAGCCTACCGGGGGCACGCCGCCCTATGTCACGGCTGCGCTGATGCCGAACGATTCCTTGCTGGAGGCAATGGGATTCAGTCGAGGGCGGTTCGTCGTCCAGCAGGCCGGATTGCCACCGCTGGTGGTGCCCGCCTGGGCCGAGATCGAGCGCGTAACCGAGGATTGCCGCGGCTGATATCGACGAACCGGCAGTCGTACAGGATTGTCCGAAAACTTCCGTAAAACAAGGCTTGTATCGCAGGGCGGGTCAGCACACATTGGCGTTGCGGTCAGGCTTGGCCGCGTTGTTTCAACAAGCGAAAGGAGGTGATCCGATGTCTCATGGTTCAGCAGTGAGTTCGGTTCGGTTCGTTCGGGGGACGCACCGCTAACGCCGCCGGTCCGCGTGGGGAGTATCCTCTCCCAGTCAACACGTGGTCCATAGGCTAAGCGGTACGCATGGTCCTCCGGGCTGGAGCTCTCCGGCCGCTGACCATGTCAGGAGGTTGTCGGGTCGTCGGGAGACGATCCGGCAGCCTCTTTTCATTTGTGGGGTGTGGTTGGTTGGCGGTTATCGATCCAACCGCCATTTACGACAATGTTGCGGGAACCAACGACGTTCGCTGTCGTCGAAGCCACCCCGCCTTTGCCTAGCTGACGAGATTGGCAGGCGCAGGCTGAGCGTATGACCAACGACTGCGGCGCACCCGTCACCACTTGTGTTCTGCCTTAACGATGAGAGCCCGAAATTAGAGCGCGCATCGAGCTAACGCTGAAACAGCCGAAGACGCGAAAACGTCCCCACGCCCACATCGTCATCCTGACGAAAATCAGGACCCAGGATCCCATTGGGCAGAAATCCATTACTCTGGGTCCTGACTTTCGTCAGGATGACGTGAGATATGGGACGACGGAACGAGCGCGACGGAGGGACTGGCTTATGCCCCCAGCTCTAACTGCCGCGCACGTTGCGCTCCGGCCGCCCTTAGCCGCGATCGCCCCTTTTACAGGAACGCCTTCGCCCGATTGAGCACGATGCTGCACATCCGCGTCTTCACCTGCCCGCCAAGGTTGTCGAGCGAGAATGCTTGCCCATTCGGCGCCTGGACCTCCCCAGACTGTCCTGCAGCATATTCCGGCGATGTCTGCACGCCCTGCCGCCCGGTCAGACGCTGGAGGATCGACTGCGCGCCAGTGGCCGGCGCATTCGTCGAGGCGCCCGTTCGCGGGGTTGCATTGCGCCCGCCCGTCAACGCGCCGAGAGCACCGCCCTGCCCGAGAAGATTATTCTTCAGGCAATAGCCGAGCAGCCCCGCTGCATTACCTGCACCGATCGATCCAACGTTTGGCAGCGCACCGCCCAGCAGGCCACCGAGACCGCCAAGGCTGCCCAGACCGTTCTGCGCCGGCGCCGATCGCGGCGCGCTGGTCTGAGCCGATGCTGGGGACGCGAGAGCGAAGGCTGCGGCGAGGGTGATTGCGGTCTTGGGCATGATGGAGTGCTCCGATAGGGTCGTGGTACCAACGGGGCTGGCCGAGCTGCGTTCCGAACGGGGTTCGCTCAGCGACCCGCGAACAGCGCGTCGACCGATCCGCTATTGGCGCCCAACGCCGCCACGACCCATCGACTGGCGTCGTAATAGACCAAGGACGCCGCGCCCGGATCCGTCTTACGAAGACGGGCGGCCTCCGCGTCCGTCAGGCTGCTCTCGCGCGCGACATGATCGGCATACCCCTCCTTCTGCCAAGTCGGGAGCATCGCGCTGCGCACTTCGCCCAAGTGGTTGGCGATCATGATGTGCGTCGTCTCGTGCGCGATCACGCCAGATAGCGTGCGGGTGTTGCCGATCGCACGGTCGTTCGTCACGCGGTCGGCGCCGACGTCGCTGCGGTTGACCACGATCGCCGCGCTGAACGGCCGGCGGAAGGCGAAGGCGTGCGGCGACTGGATCGCCAGGAGCCGCCAGCGCCAGCCGCCGTCCGTGAGAAACAGCGATCTATCGAGCGGACCGGTGTAGATCGGACTGGCGCGCAGCAATCCCTCCGCACGCGCCAGTTCGCTGCCGATCCGCGGATCGATCGGGCGCTCGGCATAGACGGTGACGGTGCCGATCCGCTGCTTGTACGGAAACGCGAGCAACTACGGGGCGTAGACGACCGCGACGGCAAGCAGAAGGAGGACGGAAAAGGTCTACCGGACGGGCCTTTGCCCCCTTCTGCGCGCACGCGTCGTCATGCGGACGTCAGCAAGCCTTCGCGTGCGATCTTCTCGCGCCAGACCAGCGGGGCGAGCTGGTGGACGTTCTCGCCTGCGGAATCGACCGCGACGGTCACTGGGAAGTCGGCGACCTCGAACTCGTAGATCGCTTCCATCCCGAGATCCTCGAACCCGACGACCTTGCTCCCCTTGATCGCGCGCGCGACGAGATAGGCGGCGCCGCCGACCGCCATCAGATAGGCCGACTTGCGTTCGGCGATCGCCTTGGTCGCGTCGGCGCCGCGCTCGGCCTTGCCGACCATCGCGAGCAGGCCCTGGTCGAGCATCATGCGGGTGAACTTGTCCATCCGCGTGGCCGTGGTCGGGCCGGCGGGGCCGACCACCTCGTCCCCAACCGGATCGACCGGGCCGACATAATAGATTACGCGACCCGCGAAATCGACGGGGAGCGGTTCGCCCTTCGCCAGCATGTCGGCGATCCGCTTGTGCGCGGCGTCGCGCCCGGTGAGCATCTTGCCGTTGAGCAGCAGGCGGTCACCATGCTTCCAGGTCTGCACGACTTCGGGCGTCAGCGTGTCGAGATCGACGCGGATCGCGGCCTTGTCAGGCGTCCAGTTGACGTCGGGCCACTCCTCCAGCTTCGGCGCTTCCAGATACACCGGACCCGAACCGTCGAGCACGAAATGCGCGTGGCGGGTGGCGGCGCAGTTCGGGATCATCGCGACCGGCTTCGACGCGGCGTGCGTCGGCCAGTCGAAGATCTTGACGTCGAGAATAGTCGAAAGGCCGCCCAGCCCTTGCGCGCCGATGCCGAGCGCGTTGACCTTGTCATAGATTTCGATCCGCAGCGCCTCGATGTCGTTCTTCGGCCCGCGCGCCTTAAGCTGCGCCATGTCGATCGCGCCCATCAGCGATTCCTTGGCGAGGATCATCGACTTCTCGGCGGTGCCGCCGATGCCGATGCCGAGCATGCCGGGCGGGCACCAGCCGGCGCCCATCTGCGGGATCATCTCGAGCACCCAGTCGACGATCGAATCGCTCGGGTTCATCATCTTGAACTTCGACTTGTTCTCGCTGCCGCCACCCTTGGCCGCGACGTCGATCGAGACAGTGTTGCCGGGCACCATCTCGACATGCATCACGCTGGGTGTGTTGTCCTTGGTGTTGCGGCGGGTAAAGGCGGGGTCGGCGAGGATCGAGGCGCGCAGCTTGTTCTCGGGGTTGAGATAGGCTTTCCGCACGCCTTCATCGACGACCTCCTGTAAGCTGCGGGTCGACTCGAGCCGGCAATCCTGGCCCCATTTGACGAAGATCGTGACGATACCGGTGTCCTGGCAGATCGGGCGATGGCCCTCGGCGCACATCCGGCTGTTGGTCAGGATCTGCGCGATCGCGTCCTTGGCGGCGGGGCTTTGCTCGGCCTCGTACGCGACGCCCAAGGCACGGATGTAATCCATCGGGTGGTAGTAACTGATGAACTGGAGTGCGTCGGCGACGCTTTCGATCAGGTCGGCTTCGATGATGACGGTCATGCAGCGCCTTTGCGGATGCGGGGATGTACGCGCCTTAGCCGCGTTCGGGCGATTTATGAAGACCGAGGGGGCGTCGGTACGCCATCAGTCCGGCGCCGGCTGCAAAAGAAGGTTAGGGTGGGTTAGGCCAACGCGCGGTCTTTCGTGGAGCGGGTAAAGAGCCACGCGGTGTGCGAAGCATAATCGACTTTGCACCAGAACTGGATCGACGATTTGAAAGAGCCGAGGACCGAGCGTGACACCGAAGTCGCGTGTAGGACAGCGAAAACTGGCGGGCCTTGGCGGCGATGTTTTTGGTGGGTTTACGCCCACTTGCGGACGTTGGCAGCAGCAGTATCGGCACTGCGACGGGATCTTGCCGAGGTCCTGATCCTGCGGCAATAGGCAGGCCGATCGGCGGCCCTTGTTCGGGGTTGCAGCGACGATCAGGGGCGGTGCCGTATCGCCTACAGCGTCGACGATCCGTGAGTATGATCCGTGCAACGACGACTTTTATCGGCCTCGTTCGGCGCAATCTTCGCGATCCTCCCCGTAGAAGGCGCGCAGGCGCAGACGGTGCAGGAATTGCAGGCGCAGATCGATGAACTGAAGGCGACGATCGCCGAGATGAAAGCCGCGCAAAAGGATAGGGCGTCGCCCGGCCCCGCGCCCACGCCGCGCGCGAGTGTGGCCGTCGCAGCGGCGCCGACGACCGCGCCGGCCGCGCCGCGTGCGGAACAACCGACGGTCGCGATCGCTGCCGTCGAGAAACCCGCCAAACAACAATGGTACGACCGCATCGCCATTCGCGGCTATACGCAATTGCGCTTCAACGAGATCATCAGCGGCGACCGCCGCGCGCCGGACGGAATCTCGCGGTTGCGCTCGGTCGGGGACGGCGGGATCGGCGACGATACCAACTTCACCTTCCGCCGAATTCGCCTGATCCTGCAGGGCGATCTGAGCGACCGCGTCTCCTTCTACTTCCAGCCTGACTTCGCAAACAGCGTCGCCAATCAGTCGGGCGGTGAACGCCGGGAAGGGTTTGTCCAGCTCCGCGACGCGTACGTCGATACCTTCCTCGACCGCGACAAGCGGTTCCGGCTGCGCTTCGGTCAGTCGAAGGTGCCGTTTGGGTGGGAGAACATGCAATCCTCGTCCAACCGCCTGACGCTCGATCGCAGCGACGGCATCAATAGTGCGGTGCCGGGGGAGCGCGATATCGGCGTGATCGCCTATTACACCCCACGCCAGGTCGAACGCATCTGGCAGAGGCTGGAGGAGGACGGGCAGAAGCTGTTCGGCAATTACGGCGCGTTCGGCGTTGGCGTCTTCAACGGGCAAGGCATCAACCGGACCGAAACCAACGACGGCGTGATGACGGTCGCGATGGCTACCTGGCCGTTCGCGCTCGACGGGCTGGGCGAGGCGTTCGACGGGCAGGTGCTCGAACTGGGCGGTGCCCTGTTGCGCAATGGCGTACAGCCTGAAATCCGCAGCGGCGGGACGAGCGACACCGTCTACCGCGAGGAACGCGGCGGGATCCATGCGGTGCTCTACCCACAACCGTTGGGCTTCCAGGCGGAATGGAACTGGGGGCGTGGTCCCGAATTTGACGTGTCCCGCCAAGCGATCCGCTCTCTTCCGCTGAACGGCGGCTACGTCCAGACCATGGCACGCGTGCGGCACTCGCCGGTCGGGCCGTTCATGCCCTATGCGCGCTGGCAATATTACCGCGGCGGCTGGAAGGCACTGACCAACGCGCCCCGGCTCGAGACCGACGAGATCGAATTGGGGATTGAGTTCCAGCCGAACCCCGAGCTCGAGCTGACGCTTGCCTATGCCCATATGCAGCGGCGCGAAGGCGACGAACGGCTGGCGGGGCGCGCCGAAGGCGACGTGATCCGTACGCAATTGCAGTGGAATTACTGAGCCGGGGAGGCGCCGTGCGCCGCACCTGGAGCGGGTACCTTACCTTCCGTTCACTTGACCGCGCGCAACGGCATTCGACACGGTCTATCGCAGGCTGCGGCCCGCTTGAGCCAAGGTTAGGCGGCGTGGCGCCATTGAGTTTGAATATCTGTTTCTCGCTTGCTGCTTGAAAGCGGGCCGGCCGCTATCAACCCGCAGCGGTCCTTTGGCTCCTGCCCCGCTACCTGAACGAATTGCTGTTTACGGTGATCGCTACTCGAAAGCGGACGGGCCGCTTTCCTTCCCAACCCGGTCATTCCGCTCACCGCTTATTCCTCGTGCGAAGTGCCCAGCGTGGCGGCACCCACGAGTAGCAGCGCAGCGAGCGCAACCGCGATCCACAGCGCCTTCAGATCCAGGATAGGGAACACTGCGGCGCCCGCGGTCGCTCCGCCGATCAACCCCAGCCACAACAGCAGATAGGGCACCCAGGCAAAGCGGGGACCGCCGGCGAACGCGGTCGTGAGGTGCTGGCCGATCTTGACGAGCGTGCCGGTCATGTAGGTGACGCCGACGCTGACCTCGCCGTCGCGCTGGAACACCGCGTTCGCCGATCCCATCGCCACCGCCATCAGCAGCGGCGCCGGGACGAGGTCGCCACCGTGCGTCGCCGTAGCAGAGGCGATCGCCAGCGCGACCAGCACGAACGCCAGTACCGCCTGCTTCCGCCGCCGCCCCGCGAGCCGCCCGACGGTTTCGCCGGTCATGACCCCGCCGACGAACGCCGCGATCAGCGCACCCGCGAACAGGCTGCCCGGCACGACGCCGGTGATACCCGCCGCAAAGCGAGTCGAATTGCCGCTCATGAACGAGACGAACAGGCCGCCGAGCTTCAGAAACCCCAACGCATCGACGAATCCCGCCAGCGCGGCGAGCCCTATTGCCAGCAGACGCTGGCGTTTTTCATAGCGGCGCATGGCCCATCATAGGCTTGGCGGCGAGAAATGGGAGATGGCGTTTCGTCGGTGTATTGGGGCGACGGGTTCCGACTGCATTGCGCGCCCTTCCGGACTTCAAGAACGCGGTTTATCCTGTGGCGATGCAGGACATCAGAAACATCGTCGTTCTTACCGGGGCCGGCATTTCGGCGGAAAGCGGGATCGTGACGTTTCGGGGGCCGGGTGGGCTTTGGGAGGGGCACCGGGTGGAGGATGTCTGCACGCCCGAGGCGCTCGCGGCGGATCCGGAATTGGTGCACCGGTTCTACGATCTGCGGCGGGCGGCTTTGGCGGGGGTGGCGCCCAATGCCGCGCATCGGGCGCTGGCGCGGCTGGATGCGGCTTGGGAGCGCGAGCTGCTGATCGTCACGCAGAATGTCGATGACCTGCATGAGCGCGCGGGGGCGCCAATCGGTGGGGGGCGGATGCTGCATATGCATGGGGAGCTGTTGTCGGCGCTCTGCGCTGTTTGTGGAGCGCGGGAGGCTTGGACGGGGGCTTTGCCGGAGGGGTCGGTGTGTGGCGCTTGCGGCGCGGCGGCGCTTCGGCCGGACATCGTGTTCTTTGGGGAGATGCCGTACCAGATGGAGCGGATCGAGGCGGCGTTGGCGCGGGCCGACCTGTTCGTTTCTGTGGGGACTTCGGGGGCGGTGTATCCGGCGGCGGGGTTCGTGCAGACCGCGGCGTATCATGGGGCGCGAACGCTGGAGCTGAATCTGGAGCCTTCGATGGGGAGCGTGTTCTTCGAGGAGACGCGGATCGGGGCGGCTGGGGTGTTGGTGCCGGCTTGGGTTGGGGAGATGCTCGGCTAGTTCCCCGGCGTCCACCCCGGCGGAGGCCGGGGCCCAATTGGGAAGGTCGGAGTAACTGGGCGCAGCCCGCTGTTAGCTTCGTTCCCCAATTGGGCCCCGGCCTTCGCCGGGGTAGTGGTGCGTGCGTGCGGTGAGCGTGGGTTGCGGTTGACGGAGGACAAAAAGCTTGTTCTCCCGCGAAGGCGGGAGTCCAGTCTGGGCCCCCGCCTTCGCGGGGGAACAGTCTTTTGGGACAGGATCAGTCGACCCAGTCTAGGCCCATGTCGCGGTAGATTTCGCGGTCTTCGTCCCAGCCGGGTTTTACCTTTACGTGCAGGTATAGGTGGACGGGCTTGCCCGTTATGGAAGCGAGTTCGATGCGTGAGCGGGCGCCGATTTCCTTGATGCGGACGCCGCCCTTGCCCAGCACGATCGCGCGCTGCGTGGGGCGCTCGACGAGGATCTGCTGGTGGATCTCGAGGCTGCCGTCCTGGCGCTCGATATACTGCTCGGTCTCGATCGTGCTGGCGTAGGGGAGTTCGGCGTGGAGCTGGAGATAGAGTTGCTCGCGGGTGACCTCGGATGCCAGTGCGCGCTCGGTCGAGTCGGACACCTGGTCCTCGGGGTAGTGCCATGGACCTTCGGGCATCGCCTTGGCGAGCTGCGTCTTGAAGTGCGCGAGGCCGTCGCCGGTGCCGGCGCTGATGAAGAACGTCTCGGCGAAGGGGAGCAGCGCGTTGAGTTTCTCGGCGTGAATCAGCAGCTTGGTCTTGTCGGCGAGATCGACCTTGTTGAGGATCAGCCAGATCGGCTCGGTGCGGCCGACCAGCGATTCGACGATGGTGGTGACCTTCCCGCCGATCCCGCCCTTGGCGTCGACCACCAGCGCGATGATGTCGGAGCCCTCCGCGCCACCCCAGGCGGCGGCGACCATCGCGCGGTCGAAGCGGCGCTTGGGCTCGAAGATGCCGGGGGTGTCGACGAGCAGAATCTGTGTGTCGCCCTCGATCGCGACGCCCATCAGCTTGGCGCGCGTGGTCTGCGCCTTGGGGCTGACGATCGCGACCTTCTGGCCGACGAGCGCGTTGACGAGCGTCGACTTGCCCGCGTTAGGCGCGCCGACGATTGCGACTAGGCCGCAATGCTTGGGGGCGGAGATTTCAGAAGTAGTAGGTTCGGTCACTTAGGCTCTTTTCGGCATCGGGATATTCGAGGCTGGTCATACAGACAAAACGTCCTCGCGTCATTCCCGCCGAACTGCGGCGTCAATCGCCGTTGCGTCGGGCGCAGTCCGAGAAGGAGAAATGGTTCACGCGGAGACGCGGAGCCGCGGAGATGGTGTGGATTGGGATCGCGCCCGCTTCTGTCATATACCGCCGATTATCTCGGCGTCGTTCGGGGCGAGACCGGAGCTCCACTCGCAGGATCTCCGCGTCTCCGCGTCTCCGCGTGAACCATTCTTATTAGCCAAGCTTTTCCAACAGCGCCTTGGCCGCCGCGGTTTCGGCTTCTTGTTTGCTGGAGCCGGTTGCGGTCGCTTCGGCGAGCTTGCCGACGGAGACGAGCATCGTGAATTTGGGGGCGTGGCCCGGGCCGGTGCGTTCGACGATGGTGTATTCGGGGGGCTTGCGGTTGTGCGCGGCGGCCCATTCCTGGAGCGCGGATTTGGGGTGTTGCGGGGCCTTTGCGCCGGCCTGGACGCGATCCCCCCAGGCGCCGCGGACGAAGGCGCGGGCGGCGTCGAGGCCGGCTTCCTGATACCACGCACCGATCAGTGCCTCCATCACGTCGCCGAGCACGTTGTCGCTGTCGCTCGCACCGTCGTCGCGGGCCTGCTTGCCGAGTTTGAGGTGCGCGCGGACGCCGAGTTCGCGGGCGACGTCGGCGCAGACCGGGCCGGTGACGAGCGCGTTGAGGCGCTTCGACAGCGAGCCCTCAGGGTCGGTCGCGAAAAGCTCGTACAGCCACTCGGCGATGATCAGGCCGAGGACGCGGTCGCCGAGGAACTCGAGCCGTTCGTAGTTCGCCGCGGCCTGGCTGCCGTGGGTCAGCGCGCGCTCATAGGGGGCGAGATTGGTCGGTGTGCGGCCGAAGAGCGTCTTCAGCCAGCCGGCGAGGTCGCTCAAAAGCCTTCCCCGATACGGCTCCACCGCGCCGCGCTGACCCAGGTCCAGGGCTTGAGCCATTCGGCGTCGCCGTCGGTCGAGAAGAAGTTGACGACCGCCTTGCCCTCGACGTTCTCGAGCGGGACATAGCCCATGCCGTTCGGTGCGGGGAACCGGCTGTCGCCGCTGTCGTCGCGGTTATCGCCCATTACGAAGATGTGGCCGGCGGGGATCGTGTAGAGCCCGGTGTCGTCGCGGTCGGGGAGTTCGGCTTGGTCGATCACTTCGTAGCTGCGGCCACCCGGGAGCGTTTCCCCGAAGCGTGGGTAGCGACAGATTTGCACGTTCGCGACGACGTCGACGAACGGCGCGCCGCATTTTTCGGCGTCGAAATTGGCGGTGAGCGGAATCGTGAAGTCGGCGATGCGCTGCTTCGGGATCGGCTTGCCGTTGAGGTAGACGATGCCCTGGCGCATCTGGATCGTCTCGCCGGGGAGGCCGATGACGCGCTTGATGACGTCGTGATCGAGCACTTCGGGCGCGCGGAAGACGACGACGTCGCCGCGGGTCGGCGTGCTACCGAAGATGCGGCCGGGGATCAGGGGAACGCCACCGGGGAGCGACCAGCGCGAATAGCCGTAATTCCACTTCGAGACGAACAGATAGTCGCCGATCAGCAGGCGGGGGAGCATCGATTCGGACGGGATGCTGAACGGCGCGAAGATGAAGCTGCGCAGGATCAGCACGACCAGCGCGAGCTTCAGCAGGAAGCGGAAGGTCTCGCTCGTTTCAGACCGCTTGGGTTTCGTCTTCACGTCATTTGCCATGCTCGCGGGTTTGCGCAGACGGCGCGCGTCGTCAAGCGTATGCGGGATACCTGTCACCGAAAGAGCGTTGTCGCGGTCTCGCGCTTGCAGCATGACCGGCGCGCACGTCTATTCGGAGAAGTAGCATGACCGCCGACTGGTCCAAGATCGAAGCCCTGCCCGCCACCAAGCTGACCGACCTGTTCGCGCAGGATTCGGAGCGACTCTCGAAGCTGAGCCTCGACGTCGCGGGCATCCATTTCGACTGGTCGAAGACGCATCTGACGACGGACATGGTCACCGTGTTCGAGGAGATGGCGAAGTCGCAGGACCTCGCGGGTAAGCGCCAGGCGATGTTCTCGGGCGAGATCGTCAACGTCACCGAGGGCCGCGCGGTCGAGCACACCGCCGAGCGCGGCGAGGGTAAGCCCGAGAGCGTCGCGATCGCGCAGGCGAGCCACGCGCGGATGCGGACGCTGATCGATGCGATCGAGGCGGATGCACTGGGGCCGGTGCGGCATATCCTGCATGTCGGGATCGGCGGGTCCGCGCTGGGGCCGCAATTGCTGGTCGACGCGCTGGGGCGTGACGACAAGCGCTACGACGTCGGTATCGTCGCCAATGTCGACGGCGTCGCGCTGGAGGACATGTTCGCGAAGTTCGATCCGGCAGCCACGTTGCTGGTGGTCGCGTCGAAGACCTTCACCACGACCGAGACGCTGATGAACGCTGAGGCGGTGCTGCAGTGGATGACCGAGCACAATGTCGAGGACCCGTATGGCCGCGTGATCGCGCTGACCGCGGCGCCGGAAAAGGCGATGGAATGGGGCGTGGACGAGACGCGCATCCTGCCGTTCGCGGAGAGCGTGGGCGGGCGGTATTCCTTGTGGTCGACGATAGGGTTTCCGGCGGCGATCGGGCTGGGCTGGGATCGGTTCGAGGAGCTGCTGGAGGGTGCCGCGGAAATGGATCGTCATTTCCGGCTCGCCGCGCTGCATGAGAACGCGCCGGCGCTCGCGGCGTTCGCCGACCTGTATTATACGCAGGTTCGCGGGGCGGAGACGCGTGCGACCTTCGCGTATGACGAGCGGTTGCGGTTGCTGCCGAGCTATCTCCAGCAGCTGGAGATGGAGTCGAACGGCAAGTCGGTGACCGCGGAGGGCGAGCCGCTCGGGCGGCCGTCGGCGGCGATCACCTGGGGCGGGGTCGGCACCGAGGCGCAGCACGCGGTGTTCCAGTTGCTGCACCAGGGCACGCATCTGGTGCCGGTCGAGTTCGTCGCGTCGATCGAGCCGGGCGATACGCTGCCCGACGAGCATCACCGCGCGCTGTTGCTGAATGCGTTCGCGCAGGGGGCGGCGTTGATGGCGGGCAAGCAGGTCGAGGATCCGGCGCGGAGTTATTCGGGCGATCGGCCGTCGTCGACGCTGCTGCTCGACGATCTGGATGCACGGACTCTGGGGGCGCTGATCGCGTTTTACGAGCACCGGGTGTTCGTGAACGGCGTGCTGCTGGGGATCAATTCGTTCGACCAGTTCGGGGTCGAGCTGGGCAAGGAAATGGCGAAGGCCGCAGAGAAGGGCGGGCAGACGTTCGATCCTTCGACGGACGATCTGATCAAGCGCGCGTTCGGGTGAGAGCTGGGGAGGCTGGCCCTCCCCCCTTACCACCTAAATCTTGCTCCCCCGCGGAGGCGGGGGCCCAGGATACCATCCACAGCGATTGTGATCCTGGGCTCCCGCCTTCGCGGGAGAACAAGCGAAGGTGGTGCGTTCAATCGTGATGACCGTCCTCCTTGCCGTCGCACTCGCCGCTTCCCCCACCCTCGCGCAGATGAAGTGGGAGCGACGCGTGCTGATTGTGGCCGCCGCCTCCGGCGAAAACGCGGCGCTTGCCGAGCAGCGCCGCATCCTCGCCAACTGGAAGGCAAACAGCGACGACCGCGACCTCACCGTTGTCGAAGTGATCGGCGACCGGGTCCAAGGCGCCGGTGACACCGCTGCAACGATCCGCCGCAAATACCGCCTCCCCGCCACGTTCACCGCGATCCTCATTGGCAAGGACGGGGGCGAGAAACTGCGCAGCGCCAAGCCCTTCCCCGCCGCCGTTCTCGAGCAGACGATCGACGCGATGCCCATGCGCAGGGCCGGTCAGCGATAGCCGACCGATCAGCGTGATCGCCGCGCCGGGGTTGTGGCGTCGCGCGCCCTGCCCCAGATGGCATGCAAAGCTGCTCAGCGGCGCGTGACCTGCAAGGACTGCCTGTGACCGATTCCCAATTCGACTATGACCTCTTCGTCATCGGCGCAGGCTCGGGCGGTACGCGCGCCTCACGTGTTGCCGCTGCGCACGGCGCACGCGTCGCGGTCGCCGAGGAGTATCGCGTCGGCGGCACCTGCGTCATCCGCGGCTGCGTACCCAAGAAGCTGCTGATCTATGGCGCGCATTTCGCCGAGGATCTGAAGGACGCGAAGCGCTTCGGCTGGCAGGTGCCCGACGATTGCGCATTCAGCTGGCCAACGCTGCGCGACAATGTGATGGAGGAGGTCGACCGGATCAACGGCGCGTACACCACCACGCTGCAGAACAACCATGTCGACATCATCCACCAGCGCGCGGTCGTCTCCGGTCCCAACGAAGTCACGCTCGCCGACGGCAGCGTGAAGACGGCCGCGAAGATCCTGATCGCGGTCGGCGCGCATCCGCTGACCCCCGAGTTCCCGGGCGCGGAGCACGGCATCACCTCGAACGAGGTATTCCATCTCGACGACGTGCCGAAGCGCGTGCTGATTGCTGGCGCGGGCTATATCGCCAACGAGTTCGCCGGGATCTTCCACCAGTTTGGATCGCACGTCACGCTGGTCAACCGGACGGACGTGATCCTGCGTGGCTATGACGAATCGATCCGCGACCGCCTGCTCCAGATCTCGATGAGCAAGGGTATCGACTTCCGCTTCAACGCGGCGTTCGAGAGCATCGAGAAGAATGCGAACGGGTGTCTCACCGTCCGTATGAGCGGGCATGAGCCGATCACCGTCGACCTCGTGATGTTCGCGACCGGGCGCCTGCCGAACACCAAGGGGCTGGGCCTCGAAACCGCGGGTGTCGAGATGGACGCGGCGGGCGCGGTGGTCGTCGACGAGGATAACCGCTCGAGCTGCGACTCGATCTTCGCGGTCGGCGACGTCACCAACCGGATCCAGCTGACCCCGGTCGCGATCCGCGAGGGGCAGGCGTTCGCCGACACCTTCTTCGGCGGCAAGCCGACGCGGGTCGACTACGCAAACGTCCCCGCCGCGGTGTTCAGCCACCCACCGATGGCCGGCGTCGGCATGACCGAATCGCAGGCCAAGCAGGCGCTCGGCTCGGTGAAGGTCTACACGTCGGACTTCAGGCCGATGAAAAACGTGCTGGCAGGCCGCAACGAGCGCTCGCTCTACAAGATGATCTGCGACGGCGAGACCGACCGGGTGGTCGGCATCCACATGATCGGGCCAGACTGCCCCGAGATCCTGCAATCGGCGGCGGTGGCGGTGAAGGCCGGGCTGACCAAGGCCGACTTCGACGCGACCGTCGCATTACACCCGACGATGGCGGAAGAGCTTGTCTTGATGAAGTAATGCGGTGTTTTCGCCTGCAACAACGATCCTTCCTTGCTATAACACTGCCGAAATGACGTCAGCGCCGCCGCGAACACATCCCGCTCGTAAGGGCCGAAACCGAATTACTGCCAACGCCATTCTGCATCGCATCTGCAGTCATTAAGGCTGCGTTACTGTCGAATGCGACCCGGCAAACATGGATTGTGGCGATAACGACACGGACTGTCGCCAAATCGGTCCCTGGCTTGGACAAGCCATTGGCAGGCATCGGAAACCGGGCGTAGAGCCTCCCTCCCGGCAGCGTTGCAAACATGCGTGCTGCCCAACCGACTCCATCGGGAGCGGTTAGCGGAGAGGTCCAGGGCATGGGGTCGCGACCGTCGCGAGCATCACGATCGGGCGCTGCCATGGCTTTGGGCAGAACCGCCACGATCGTGCCCAAGCCATTTGCCGATCCCGCGATCAAACGCAGGGGAATATTCGACATGAAGACCATGATGGTCGCGGCGCTGCGCGCTGCGCTGGTGACGACGACGATCCTTAGATCGGCTGCTGCTCTCACGACAGCCGCGACCGCCCAGACGACGACCGCCTCGATCCGCGGGCAGGTCCGCGATGCAGCGGGCGCGGCCGTTGCTGGTGCGACCGTGGTGGCGGTGAACACCAGCACGAACCAGACCTTTCGCGCCACGAGCAGTGCGAACGGTAGCTATATCCTGAATGGCCTGCGCCCCGCCCCCTATACGATCACGGTTACCGGCCCGAACGGCGATGTGTCGGTCCAGCGGATCTCGGTTGGCGTCGGGCAGTCGGCGACGCTGGATGCGGTCCTCGCGCGCGCCGTAGCTGCGCCTGCCGAGCAGCCGGACGCAACCGCCGGCGGCACGAGCACCGACAGCGGCGAGGTCGTCGTCACCGCTGGACGTCTGGTCGAAACGAAAACGTCCGAAGTCGCCACCAACGTCAGCCAGGCCCAGATCCGCATCCTCCCGCAGGGCGATCGCAACTTTCTGACCTTTGCCGCGCTGGCGCCGGGCGTGCGCTACAACGACAGCGAGACGAACAAGGGCATCACCGCGGGAGCCTCGCCCGCCAGCCAAGTGAACGTTTTTATCGACGGCACCAGCCTGAAGAGCCAGACGCTCGGCGGCATCGCCGGCCAGACCGACAGCCGCGGCAACCCGTTCGGGCAGCTTGCGGTCGGGGAGTTCCGCGTACTGACGCAGAACTACAAGGCGGAATATGAACAGGCCGGTTCTGCGATCGTCACGGCGATCACGAAATCGGGCACGAACGAATTCCACGGCGAGATGTTCGGTCAATATACCGATCGCAGCCTGACCGCGGCCAACATTCTCGACGAGCGTGCCGGCCGCGACAAGCCGAAGTTCGAGCGCAAACAATATGGCGTCTCGCTCGGCGGGCCGATCATCAAGGACAAGCTGTTCTTCTTCGGTGCTTATGAAGGCAATGACCAGGATCGCGCGTCGAGCGTCGTCGTCGGCCAGCGCACACCGGAAAACGTCGTCAGGTTCGGCCAGTATGAAGGCACGTATGTCAGTCCGTATCGCGGCGATTTCTACTTTGGCAAGCTGACCTTCACACCTGACGAGCGCCAGGTGTTCGACCTCTCGTTCAGCCGTCGCGAAGAGACCGACGTCTCCGGTTTTGGCGCCAATTTCGGATCTGCGAACATCGCGTATTCGGCGGCGGTCAACAAGATCAACAAGACCGACACTTATACCTATAAGTGGACGTACACCGGCGACAGCTTCGTCAACGAAGCCAACCTGACCTATCTCGACGCGGTGTATAATCCGTCGTCGTTGAACCCCGACGATCCGAGCTTCGAATATCAGGGCGTCATTACCTTTGGCGGCAAGGATTCGACGCAGCGGATCAGCCAGCAGAGCTATGTCCTGCGTGACGATCTGACCTACAACGGGCTACAAAACCACGCCATCAAGGGTGGCCTGCGGTTCGCGTTCCAGGATTACGACTTCACCAAGAACTTCTTCGTCCAGCCACGCTACTTCTTCCAGAGCGACGCGATCAAGGGGCTCGACTTCAGCTTTCCCGCACAGGCACAGCTCGGCGTCGGCAATCCGCGGATCATCGCGTCCAACTCCCAGCTGGGCGCGTACATTCAGGACGATTGGGACGTCACCGACAAGTTGCAGATCAACGTCGGCCTTCGCTGGGATTACGAGAGCAACCTGTTCAACAACAATTATCGCACCCCGGCGGCTGCGATCGCGACGCTGAACGCGCTGCCGAAGACGGACTATTTCGATCCTGCCAACTATATCACCGACGGCACCGATCGCCCGACGCGGAAGGACATGTTCCAGCCGCGCATCGGCTTCAGCTATGATGTGAACGACGATCAACGCACCGTGATTTTCGGTGGATACGGCAAATATTACGACCGCAACGTATTCAACAACACGCTGGACGAGCAATTCCGCCTGCAATACCAGACCGGCATCTTCAACTTCTCCCGCGACGGATTGCCACGCGACGGAAATCCCACGGTCCAATGGGATCCCCAATACCTGACCCGCGATGGCCTGCTCGCGCTGCGCGACTCCGCGCAGACCGGCCAGCCCGATCTGTTCGCAGTGAAGAACGATGCGAAGGCGCCCTCCACCGACCAGTTCAGCTTCGGCCTGCGCCAGAAATTCGGTGTGTTCCGCGCATCGCTTACCGGCTCGTACGTTCGTGGGCAGAACGGCTACACGCATCTGTTCGCGACCCGCAACGCGGATGGATCATGCTGCGATACGACCATACCGCGCGCCAACGGCTTCGGTAACGTCCTGATCGGCTATGATGGCCTGCGGACCCGCTACAAGGCGCTGCTGGTGACAATCGACAAGGATTATACCGTGTCGTCGGGCTGGGGGTTCAACCTCGCCTACACGCTGTCGAAGGCGGAGCAGGACGGGGGCGATCTGTTCAGCCTCGATAAGGTGACGCCGGACAAATATGGCTGGCGCCCGATCGCCGGTCAGGATGAGCGCCACCGCATCGTGCTGTCGGGTATTGCCGATCTGCCGTTGGGCTTCCAGTTCTCGACGTTGACGACGCTCGGCAGCGGGACCGCGTTCCAGCTGTTCGACCGGTCCGCCGGCGTGGGTATCAACCAGCAGGTCGTCCGTTCGCTGTACCGACCGAAGAACTGCCTCGGCAGCGTGTTCGCGTTTTGCGAGGTCAACCTGACGCTGCAGAACAACATCAAGGTATTCAGTACGCACAACATCAACGTCGCCGTCGACCTGCTCAACGCGTTCAACAACAAGAATTACGATGGGTATTCCGGCAATCTGGGGGTGGGAGAGACCTATTCGTTCGATCGCACCACGAATGCGCCGACGAACCTCCTAACCCTCCCGCGTCGCATCCAGTTCAGGGTGGGTTATAGGTTCTGATGCGTTTATGGGGGCGGCCGTTCTGGCCGCCCCGCCTGCCTTCCATGGTCAATGGCGGTGACCCTCGACCAGGAGTTCGGATGCTCGATCGACGGCAGTTTCTCGGCACCGGGGCGATCTCGCTCGGGGGACTTACCGCGGGATGCACATCGGTCGGGCGGCCGCTGATCGAGGCGATCGAAAGCGTTACCAGCACGCCGCCGCCCGAACCGCCGCCGTCCGCCAACCCGCTGATCGACAATCTGCAGGAGCGTGCGTTCCTGTACTTCTGGGACACGACCGACCCGGTCACCGGGCTCGCCCTCGATCGGTGGCCGACGCCGTCCTTCTCGTCGATCGCCGCGGTCGGGTTCGCGCTGACCGCGTATCCGATTGGCGTCGTCAACGGCTGGGTCACGCGCGGGCAGGCGCGCAAGCGGACTCTGGCAACGCTGGAGTTCTTCGCGATCGCACCGATGGGCCCCGAGCCGACCGGCAAAAGCGGATACAAGGGATTCTTCTACCACTTTCTCGGCATCACCAAGGGTCAGCGGTTCGCGCGCGCGGAACTGTCGACGATCGATACGGCGCTGCTGCTCGGCGGGATGCTGTTCGCGCAGAGCTGGTTCGATGGCGACCATCCTGAGGAACAACGGATCCGTGCCCTGGCGGACCAGATATACGGCGCGGTGGACTGGACGTGGATCACGCCGCGTGCGCCGTTCCTGTCGATGGGCTGGCATCCCGAAAGCGGCTTCATCCCAAGCGACTGGAATATCTACAACGAGGGGATGCTGATGTATCTGCTCGCGCTGGGGTCGCCGACGCATCCGCTGCCGCCGTCGACCTGGGGTGCGCTAACTGAAAAGTTCGAGCCGTCGTGGCGCGGCGATCATCTCCATTACCCACCGATGTTCGTGCACCAATACAGCCATGTCTGGGTAGATTTCCGTGGCATTCGCGACGCCTATATCGCGACCAAGGACATGGATTATTTCGAGAACAGCAAGCGGGCGACGATCGCTCAGCGCGACTATGCGATCGCGAATGCAGGTGGGTTCGCCGGCTATGGCCCCGACGTCTGGGGCCTGACCGCGTGCGACGGGCCGGGCGATTTCAAGGCGACGATCAGCGGGCGGCCGCGCGAGTTCTTCAGCTACTCCGAACGGGGCCCCGGCGCGCGCGACGACGGGACGCTGGCGCCGACCGCCGCGGTCGGATCGATCGTGTTCGCGCCGGATCTCGTCGTCCCCGCGATCACCGCGATGCACGATCGCTATGGCAAGGGAATCTATGGCAAATACGGCTTCTTCGATGCGTTCAACCCGACGCTGACGGAAGTGCGCGAGCCGCTGAAGCATGGCCGGATCGTACCCGGCGTTGGCTGGGTCGACGTCGATTATCTCGGCATCGACCAGGGACCGATCGTCGCGATGATCGAGAATTGGCGGACCGGCATGGTGTGGAACACGATGCGGCGAAACCCGCATATCCGCCGTGGGCTGGACCGTGCGGGATTCACCGGTGGCTGGCTGGCGCGGGTGCCCTGAGGGCTTTCCCCGCAACGCCGGAACGCCTAGAGCATCGACATACCCGATCCTCGAAAGGTTCTAGCATGCGTGAAGCCGCCATCGTCTCGACTGCCCGTACCGTTATCGGCAAGGCGTATCGCGGCGCTTTCAATGCGACCGAGGCGCCGGTGCTGGCGGGGCACGTGATGAACGCGGTGGTCGAGCGTGCGGGGATCGATCCGGCGCGGATCAACGAGGTGTTTTGGGGCGTCGGCAATCAATGGGGTACGCAGGGCGGCAACGCCGGGCGGATGGCGGTCTTCGCCGGCGGGCTGCCGGAGTCGGTGCCGGCATTCACGCTCGATCGGAAATGCGGATCGGGCCTGACCGCGGTGGCGCTCGCGGCGCGGACGATCATCTGCGACGAGGCCGACGTCGCGCTCGCCGGCGGGATGGAGTCGATCAGCTACACCGTGACCAAGGATGCGCCGCGGTTCGTCAATGCGAGCGTCGTTGCGAAGGAGCCCGCAGCGTATATCCCGATGATCGAGACCGCGGAGATCGTTGCGGAGAAATACGGGATCAGTCGCGAGGCGCAGGACGAATATGCCGCTATGAGCCAGCAGCGCGCGACGGCGGGACTGGCCAGCGGGGCGTTTGTCGAGGAGATCGTGCCGATCACGGTCGAGAAGGCGCTGTTCGACAAGCAGGGCGCGCATGCCGGGATCGAGAGCGTCACCTTGTCGCAGGACGAGGGCATTCGCGCTAGCACGACGCTGGAGGGTCTGCGGGGCTTGAAGACGGTGTGGCCGGGGGGCGAGTTCTCCGGGCCGGGATCGAGCGTGACCGCTGGCAACGCGAGCCAGTTGTCGGACGGCGCTTCCGCGCAGTTGCTGATGGATCGCCGGACTGCGGAGGCCGAGGGGAAGGACATCCTCGGCATCTATCGCGGGTTCCAGGCGGCGGGGTGCAGCCCGGCGGAGATGGGGATCGGGCCGGTGTTCGCGATCCCGAAGTTGCTTGAGCGCGCGGGATTGTCGGTTGGCGACATCGGGCTTTGGGAGCTGAACGAGGCGTTTGCGTCGCAGTGTTTGTATTGCCGGGATTTCCTCGGGATCGATCCGGAGAAGTATAACGTCAATGGCGGCGCGATCGCGGTCGGGCATCCGTTCGGGATGACTGGGTCGAGGCTGGTTGGGCATGCGTTGATCGAGGGGCGCAAGCGCGGCGTGCGCTATGTCGTCGTGTCGATGTGCACGGCTGGGGGCATGGGTGCGGCGGGGCTGTTCGAGATCGTTTGATGTTGAACCCGACGCAGGCGTGCCCTCACCCTTCCCACGGCGAAGACGCCGTGGGCCCCTTCCCTCTCCCCGATGGAAGAGAGAGATGTTGCCGGGACATTCGCAGCGGCGCAGGTTCGTGGCTTCTAGGACAGGGGTGTGGGGCTATGACGACGGCATTGATCACCGGTGCGTCGGCGGGGTTGGGCGAAGGCTTTGCGCGAGCGCTAGCCGCCCAGGGCAACACGCTGATCCTGACCGCGCGTCGGGTCGATCGGCTCGAAGCGTTGGCTACTGAACTGCGCGGGGCGCACGGCGTCACGGTGCATGTGTTCGCTGCCGATCTTGCGGATCATGATGGTCCGGACACGCTCATTGCCGCCATTGCAGCCGCTGCGTTGCCGATCGACGTGCTGATCAACAATGCCGGGTTTGGTGCGCGGGGGGATTTCGCGGACCTCGATGGCGCGCTGCAACTTGGGATGATCGATCTTAATTGTCGGGCGCTGGTGGCGCTGACGCATGCCGTGCTGCCGCAAATGATCATGCGCGGGTCTGGCGGGATCCTCAACCTTGCTTCGGTCGCGTCGTTTCAGCCGGGGCCGTGGATGGCGGTCTATTATGCGAGCAAGGCATTCGTGCTGAGCTTTTCCGAGGCGCTGCACGAGGAGGTGAAGGGCAAGGGCGTGCGGGTCGCGGCGCTGTGTCCAGGGCCTACGCGGACCGAGTTCGCGGATGTTGCGGGGCTGGGCGATACCGCGCTGTTCGAGCGATTGGCGAGCGACCCGGCGGCGGTGGTGCGCGACGGGTTGGCGGCGCTGGCAGCGAACCGCGCTGTGAAGGTGTCGGGTGCGCTTAACTTTGCAATGGCCGAGGGGATACGGTTTACCCCGTGGAGTCTTGCGCGGCGGATCGCGGGGTCTTTGCAGAAAGCGCGGGGGTGAGGTGGACCTAAACACTGGTCTCGCTTGCCCCCCCCTCCGTCAGACTTTGCCTGCCACCTCCCCTGGCGGGGAAGGATTGTTTGGGACTTTCAATCCCGAAACGGAGCGCGCTCGACGGCTAGCGGCCCAGCATTCCGGTTACGGTGATGTGGCCGCCGCGATCGATGATTTTCCCGTCGACCATGCCGCTGATAAGGACGGTCGCGCCCGGCTCGACGATCAGCGTGCCGTCGATCATGCCGGCGATTTCGACGGTGGCGCCGGCCGGGACGATCGCAATGCCGTCGAGCATCCCCTCGAAACGACCTTCGATCGTCAGGTCGCCGTGGTGAATGCCCTTCATGCTCGTTCAGTCCGCGAAGAGAAGGACGGGCGTTTCGAGGTACTTCTTCAAGCCCTGGACGAAGCTTGCCGCATCCCAGCCGTCGACGACGCGGTGGTCGCAACTGATCGACAGGTTCATCAGCTTGGCGCGGACCACTTCGTCGCCCTTGAAGACCGGGCGTTCGACGATCTTGTTGGGGCCGATGATCGCGACTTCGGGACGGTTTATGACCGGGGTCGTAGCGATGCCGCCGAGCGGGCCGAGCGAGGTTACGGTGATCGTCCCGCCGCCCATTTCGCTGGGGGCGAGCTTGCCCGCGCGGGCCGCTTCCGCGAGCCGCGTGATCTCGGTTGCGAGCTGCCAGACGTTGCGGTCCTGTGCATCGCGGATCACGGGGACGGTGAGCCCCGCATCGGTCTGTGCGGCCATGCCGAGGTGGATGCTGCCGTGCCGCGTCACCACGCCCGCCTCGTCGTCGTAGCGCGCGTTGAGCATCGGGAAGTCGGGGATCGTCTTGCAGATCGCGACGATCATCAACGGCAGCATCGTCAGCTTTGGGCGGCCGCCGCGGTTGGCGTTGAGGTCGGCGCGCATCGCTTCGAGGGCGGTGACGTCGATCTCGTCGACATAGGTGAAGTGCGGGATCGCGCGCTTCGACGCGGCCATGTTCTCGGCGATGCGACGGCGCATGCCGATGACCTTGATCGGCTGGTCTTCGCGGGCGCGCGACGCGTGCGGGGGGTGGTAGCCTTCGCCTGAGCCGTAGCGGAGGTAGGCGTCGAGGTCGGCGTGGCGGACTCGGTCGGAGTCGGTCTTTACCGAGGCTAGGTCGATGCCGAGGTCGCGGGCGCGGGCTCGGACTGCGGGGGAGGCGAGGGCGTGGGCCTTGTGCTCGGTCTCCGCCGCAGCGAGGGCATGCGCCTTCTGCTCCCTCTCCCCTGCGGGGAGAGGGCTGGGGTGAGGGGTTGGGGCAGTTGCCGGCGTTTCCGCCTGGGGCTGCCCTTCTCCCCGACCCTCTCCCCGGAGGGGAGAGGGAGTTGGATCAACCACCTCTTCGACGCCTGGGTTTTCGGCTTCGTATTGCTCGGCGGTTTCGGCCTGGGCGGAGGTCAGCGGCGCGGCGACGACTTCGTCTGCCACCTCCACCGCATCCGTCTCGATCACCACCAGCGCGGCGCCGATCGACACCTGGTCGCCGACCTCGCCTGCGAGTTCGACGACGACGCCGGTCACCGGCGACTCCATCTCGACGGTGGCCTTGTCGGTCATCATGTCGGCGATCGGCGAGTCCTCCTCGACGCGGTCGCCGATGGCGACGTGCCAGGCGACGATCTCAGCCTCGGAGATGCCTTCGCCGATGTCCGGCAGTTTGAAGGTGAAGCGGGCCATTATGCGTCCTTCATGATCTTTTTCAGGGCTTCGCCGATGCGGACGGGCCCCGGGAAATAGGCCCATTCGAGGCTGTGCGGGTACGGCGTGTCGAACCCGGTCACGCGCTCGATCGGTGCCTCGAGATGGTAGAAACAGCGTTCCTGGACGATCGCCGACAGCTCCGCGCCGAAGCCGCTGGTGCGAGTCGCCTCGTGGACGATCATGCAGCGGCCGGTCTTCTTCACCGACGCCTCGATCGTCTCGATATCGAGCGGCACGAGCGTGCGAAGGTCGACGATCTCGGCATCGATTCCTGCCTCGGCGACCACGGCCGTGCAGACATGGACCATCGTTCCGTAGGCGAGGATGGTGAGCGCCTCGCCCGCGCGGACGATCTTCGCCTTGCCGAGCTCGATCTTGTAATAGCCGGTCGGGACTTCGCCCGCGGGATGCTTCGACCAGTTCTGCGACGGGCGATCCCAATAGCCGTCGAACGGGCCGTTATAGATGCGCTTGGGTTCGAAGAAGAGCGTCGGATCATTGTCCTCGATCGCGGCGATCAACAGGCCCTTGGCGTCGTAGGGCGTCGACGGAATGACCGTCTTGATGCCGGACATGTGGGTGAAGAGCCCCTCCGGCGACTGGCTGTGCGTCTGGCCGCCGAAGATGCCGCCGCCGAACGGCGAGCGAACCGTGATCGGCGAGGTGAACTCGCCCGCCGAGCGATAGCGCAGGCGCGCGGCTTCGGAGACGAGCTGGTCGAGCGCGGGGTAGATGTAGTCGGCGAACTGGATCTCGGGGACGGGACGCAAGCCGTACGCGCCCATGCCGACCGCGACGCCGATGATGCCGCATTCGGTGATCGGCGTGTCGAACACGCGCGTCTTGCCGTGCTTGGCTTGCAGCCCGGCGGTGGCGCGGAACACGCCGCCGAAATAGCCGACGTCCTCGCCCATCACGATCACGTCGGGGTCGCGCTCCATCATGATGTCCATGGCGGAGTTGATCGCCTGGATCATGTTCATGCGGGTGGTCGGTTCTGCGCCCGCTGCTTCGGACTCGGGTGCCTCGATCATGTCGCTCATGCCTTGTGATCCCAGGGGCGGCCGCTCGCGGATTCCTCGTCGAGCATCTGCTGACGCTGCTCCTTCAGATGCCAGGGTATTTCCTCGAACACGCCGTCGAACAGCGACTCGAGCGGCTGGTGCAGGCCGTGGCCGAGGATGCCGTTCTTCTCGGCTTCCTTCTGCGCGGCCTTGACCTGCTCGGCGAGTTCCTTGTCCTGCGCGGCGTGGCGTTCCTCGTCCCATTCGCCGATCGCGATCAGGTGGTCCTTGAGGCGCTTGATCGGGTCACCGAGCGGCCAGGCGTTGGGCTCGCCTTCGCTGCGATACTGGCCGGGATCGTCCGAGGTCGAATGGCCTTCCGCGCGGTAGGTGAAGTGCTCGATCAGCGTCGGGCCCTGGTTGGTGCGTGCGCGTTCGGCGGCCCATTCGGTCGCGGCGTAGACCGCCAGCGCGTCGTTGCCGTCGACCCGGAGCCCGGCGATCCCATAGCCGACCGCGCGGGCGGCGAAGGTCGTCGCCTCGGCGCCGGCGAACCCGGAGAAGCTGGAGATCGCCCACTGGTTGTTGACGATGTTGAAGATCACAGGCGCGCGGTAAACCGTCGCGAATGTCAGCGCCGAGTGGAAGTCCCCCTCGGCGGTCGAGCCCTCGCCGCACCAGGTCGCGGCGATCCGCGTGTCTCCCTTGGCGGCGGAAGCCATCGCCCAGCCTACTGCCTGCGGATACTGCGTTGTCAGGTTGCCGGAGATCGAGAAGAAGCCGGCTTCCTTGACCGAATACATGATCGGCAGCTGCTTGCCGCCGAGCCTATCGGCCGTGTTCGAATAGATCTGATTCATCATGTCGACGAGGCTCCAGCCCCGTGCGATCAGCAGGCCCTGCTGGCGGTAGGACGGGAAGCACATGTCCTCGTAATCGAGCGCATAGGCCGCCGCGACCGCGACCGCCTCCTCGCCCAGCGCCTTCATGTAGAAGCTGGTCTTGCCCTGCCGCTGCGCGCGGAACATGCGCTCGTCGAACGCGCGGAGCAGCGCCATGCTGCGCAACATACGGCGCATTACGTCGGGCGATAGCTTCGGATCCCACGGGCCGACCGCGTTGCCGTCATCGTCAAGCACGCGGACCAAGGTGTAGGCGAGATCGGTGAAGTCGGACGCCTTGTCCGCGGTATCGGGGCGGCGTGCTTCACCTGCGGGGGGCACGTCGACTTCGGCAAAGTCCACCGCGTCGCCGGGGCGGAACTTCGGCTCCGGGATATGCAGCGTAAGCGGCTGCAAATTGGCGCGCGGATGCTCGCTTGCCATCGTCATTCCATCTCCATGAGGCCGCTGTGACCGCGGAACACTCTTACCGAGGCTTGTTATTAAATTTCAACGCAGATTGCGAGGGGGAGTTGCGCATTCACGATGTGCCGCGCGGATTTTTTCTCCCCCTCCGGTAGAATCAGCCGCCGACGGTCTGCTCGATAACGCCGAAGATCGGATGGCGCTTGTCGTCCTCCGCCCAGATGCGGACGACGTCGCCATTCTTGAGGAACGGCGTGACGGGCTTGCCACCCTGGATCGTCTCGATCGTCCGCACCTCGGCGAGACAGGAATAGCCAACGCCGCCCTCGGCTACCGACTTGCCGGGACCACCATCGGGGCCGCGGTTCGAGACGGTGCCGGAGCCGACGATCGTCCCCGCGCCCAGCTTCCGCGTTTTCGCGGCGTGGGCGACCAGCGTGCCGAAATCGAAGGTCATGTTCTCACCTGCCTCGGCGCGTCCGAGCGGCTGACCGTTGAAATCGACCATCAGCTTGCGATGCAGCTTGCCGTCCTTCCACCAGTCGCCGAGCGCGTCGGGGGTGACGAAGACGGGCGAGAAGGCGCTTGCCGGTTTCGATTGGAAGAAGCCGAACCCCTTGCCGAGTTCGCCAGGGATCAGGTTGCGCAAGCTTACGTCGTTGGTCAGCCCGACCAGCAGGATCGCCGCCAACGCCTCATCGCGACTCGCGCCGAGCGGTACGTCGCCGGTCACGACGACGACCTCGCCCTCCATGTCGCACCCCCAGGCCTCGTCGGCGAGCGGGATCGGATCGCGGGGTCCCAGGAACCCGTCCGAACCGCCCTGATACATCAGCGGATCGTGCCAGAAGCTGTCGGGCATTTCCGCTGCCCGCGCCTGCCGCACAAGCGCAACATGATTCACGTACGCAGAGCCGTCCGCCCATTGATACGCACGGGGCAAAGGCGACTCGGCGTCATGCTCGTGGAAGCGCCGCATCGGGATCATCTCGTGCTCAAGATCGGTCGACAGGTTCTTCAGGTCGATCGAAAGCCGGTCCCAGTCGTCGAGCGCGGCCTGAAGAGTCGGCGCGATATGGCTTGCATCGGCATACCAGGCCAGGTCGTTGGAGACGACGACGAGCCTGCCGTCTCGGCCTTGGGTCGCATTGCCGCGCGTAGCGTCGGGATGCTTCAGGCTGGCCAGTTTCATGGGCGGATCCTCTCTATGGTTGCACGCATCCTACGCCCGCGACGGAGTTCAAGTCGAGCATTCAGCGTGCGGCAAACCTGATTTTGGTAAGAGCGGAGCCAATGTCGACCTGATAGGTTCGAACTTACGAAGCGATCGAGGAAGGTGAGCATGCCCAGATACTTCTTCGATATCGACAACCATAAACACGTCGACGACGACGAAGGCACAAACCTTGCGGATGACGAGGATGCCCGCGTCCAGGCAGTCATCTTCGCGGGCGATTATCTCAGCGATCACCCAGCTATCGCGCGCGACGGTGCCCGGTTCAGCGTCGCTGTGCGGGACGAAGGGGGCAGCGTCCTGTTGACGGTCATGGTGACGATCGACGAACCCGGCTAGCCGGACCCGTTGTTCGCCGCATTCCGACGACAGCGCGCATAATTGCCATAACATGGGTTTTGTCGGCTCGGTCAATCCTGGGATAAGGTGCGGATTGTTGCAACGCGCTATCCCAGAGAGGGTGACAGCGAGAAACGAGTGCTCCTGCACTGGATGCGGAGAGTGCACGTGGATATCTCCATCGTGACTGAACAGGTTATACGGAAGTTCGAATCGCGGACGGCGATGAGTGCGGATAACCGTGCCCAGATCGCCGCGTTGCCGTTCAAGGTCCGGACGATCGATGCGTCGACCTATATGCTGCGCGAAGGTCAACGCCCGACGCGGTGCGCGTTTATTGTCGAAGGGCTTGCCTATCGGCAAAAACTTACGCCCAACGGCGAGCGCGAGATCGTCTCGATCCTGATGCCCGGCGCATTCGTCGACCTGCAGAACCTGTTCCTCGACGAATCCGATCACGACATCCAGGCGCTGACCCGGCTGACGCTCGCCGAGGTGCCGATTGCAGCTCTTCGCCAGTTCATCGAGGCTTGCCCGGCCGCGGGCCAGGCCCTGTGGGTCGACGCGCTGGTCGAAGCGTCAATCCACCGCGAATGGCTGCTCAATGTCGGGCGGCGCAACGCGCGCAGTCGGCTGGCGCATCTGCTGTGCGAATTCTCGGTACGGCTGAAGCAATCGACGCCGGGCGACGCGATGGCGTATGAGTTGCCGATGACGCAGGAGCAGCTTGGCGATGCACTCGGCTTGACGCCGGTGCACGTCAACCGCGTGCTGAAGTCGCTTGAGACCGACGGGCTGATCGCGCGCAAGAAACGACAGGTCAGCGTCATCGACTGGGCTGGTCTGCGCGATGCCGCCGAGTTCAACGAGCGTTATCTACACCTCGGTCAAACCCGAGCCTGATCTCCGTTCCGGCTCCGCACACTGCGCAAGGTTGACTTTTCGACGTCGATACACGAGATAGCGGCCATCGAGGTGTCATGCAGCGTGATCGGATCTGAATAAGATCCAAGCTCCGCCTCGGTCGTTTCCAACGGGCTTCCCTTTTCACGCGGGGTGTCAAAACACCACCGCCTCTCGCGCGTCCTTGTGTGGATTCGCGAGCCCGGCATCTATTGAGAGACTATTCATGTCATTTGCAAACCTCGGCCTTGCCGAGCCGCTCGTCCGTGCGCTCGAAGCCAAGGGCTATACCGAGCCGACGCCGATCCAGGCGCAGTCGATCCCGATCCTGCTCGAGGGTGGCGATCTGCTCGGCATCGCACAGACCGGCACCGGCAAGACCGCCGCGTTCGTGCTGCCGTCGATCCAGCGCCTGACCGAAAACCAGAAGCGCGTCCTGCCGACGCATTGCCGTATGCTGGTGCTCGCGCCGACGCGCGAACTTGCCAGCCAGATCGCCGACAGCGCGCGCGCCTACGGCCAGTTCAGCAAGATGTCGGTGACGACCGTGTTCGGCGGCACCAGCATCAACAAGAACCGCCAGGACATGAGCCGCGGCGTCGACATCCTCGTCGCAACGCCGGGCCGCCTGATCGATCTGATCGAGCAGGGCTTCGTGAACCTGTCGATGATCGAGATCCTCGTGCTCGACGAGGCCGACCAGATGATGGATCTCGGCTTCATCCACGCGCTGAAGAAGATCGTCCGCATGCTGCCGAAGAAGCGCCAGACGCTGTTCTTCTCGGCGACGATGCCGGTCGCGATCCGCGAGCTGGCGTCGCAGTTCCTGCTCGACCCGAAGACGGTGTCGGTGAAGCCGGCCGCGACGACCGCCGAGCGTGTCGACCAGTATGTCACCTTCTGCAACCAGTCGGAGAAGCAGGCGCTGCTGACGATCACGCTGGCCGATCCGGCGATCGACCGCGCGCTCGTTTTCACGCGCACCAAGCATGGCGCCGACCGTGTCGTGAAGCTGCTCGCCGGCAACGGCATCGCCTCGAACGCCATCCATGGCAACAAGAGCCAGGGCCAGCGCGAGCGGGCACTCGGCGAGTTCAAGCAGGGCAAGGTCAAGGTCCTGATCGCGACCGACATCGCCGCCCGCGGTATCGACGTCTCGGGCGTCAGCCACGTCATCAACTTCGAGCTGCCGAACGTCGCCGAGCAATATGTCCACCGCATCGGCCGTACTGCACGGGCTGGCGCGAGCGGCATCGCCGTCGCGTTCTGCGCCGATGACGAGAAGGCGTACCTGCGCGACATCGAGCGGATCACCCGCCAAAAGGTCCAGGTCCGCTCGCTGCCGGACGATTTCGTAAACCTGTCGAACCAGATCAAGCAGACGCGCGTCAAGACGATGGGCGCCGATCCCGAGGTGCGGATCGATCGTCCGCGCGATCCGGCACGTCCGCGCGCTACGCATTCGCCGAGAGCGACCGGGTCGACCGGTCGCAACTATGCGGGTGCCAGTCGTGGTGGCCAGGGTGGCGGTCAAGGTGGCGGCGGCGGTCGTCCGCAGGGCGGTGGTCGTCCCGGCGGTCAGGGCGGCGGGCGTCCGGCTGGCGGCGGTGGCGGTCGTGGTCCTGCGCGTGGCGCGGGTTCGGGCCCGGCACGCTAAAAGGAGCATTCGTTCGCCTCGCGGGTTTGGTATAGACCAGTCCCGCGAGGAGAATGCTCATGGACGTTTCCACGACACCGGTTGCCGAACGCGTCGCGCGCGTGCTGGCCGGACAGCGGATCAGTTGCAATGCGGGCGGCGATGCCGAGTCGGCGTCGCGGCTGATCGACGATGCGTGGCCGGATTACCTGCCCGACGCGCTGGCAGTGCTGAAGACGTTGCGCGAGCCTGACAAGGCGATGGCCGCGGCGGGTGATCCGGCGGTGTGGGAGGCGATGATCCTGGCTGGGATCAAGGGCGCCAAGCCGGTGACGGTGGTTCTGTAATCCCGTCATCCTGACGAAAGTCAGGATCCAGAGCCATAAAGGGGCCGCCCTCCGTCACCCTGGGTCCTGACTTTCGTCAGGATGACGGCTGGATAGTCGTCAACCATTCCGTCTCATCCGCGCGCTCGGTGCGCAGGGCGTTGGCAGGGGCGGTCTTGTCCTCGTAGCCGATCGCCATGCCGCAGAAGAGTGTGCGGTCTTCGGGGATGTCGAGGAACGTCCCGACCGTTTCCGGATACATCGCCCAGCATTCCTGGGGGCAGGTGGCGAGCCCGGCGTCCACCGCGAGCAGCATCAGGTTTTGCAGGTACATGCCGAGGTCCGACCATTGTGGTGGGCCCATGCGTTTGTCGACCGTGCAGAAATAGGCTGCCGGGGCGCCGAAGAATTCGAAATTGCGGGCGAACCATTTCTGCCGCGCGGGCTTGTCGTCGCGGGGAATGCCGAGGTGGGCGTACATCGCTTCGCCGACTGCGTAGCGGCGGTCACGGTAGGGGGCGGTCAGGTCTTTCGGGTAGATGTCGTAGGCTGGGGTTTCGGTGGCGCCGGTTGCGATCTTTTCGGCCATTATTGCCTTGAGGCGGGCTATGGGTTCGCCTTGGACTATGGCTATGTGCCAGGGCTGGAGGTTGCCGCCGGTTGCTGCTCGCGATGCTTTTACTGCGAGGTCTTGGAGCAAGATTGGGTCGACGGGGGTGTCTAGGAAGGCTCGGACGGAGCGGCGAGCGGCTATGGCTTCGGTCACGTCCATGGTTTTCTCCTTGTAGTCCCCACCTACCCCGTTCGCCCTGAGCGAAGTCGAAGGGCCTTTGCCCCATGTGCTTCGACTTCGCTCAGCACGAACGGAAGGTGTAATTACAGTACGAAGCGGCTTAGGTCGGTGTTGCGGGCGATTTCCTTGAGCTGGCTGTCTACGTAGGCGCCGTCGATGACCAGGTTCGAGCCGCCGCGATCCTCCGCGTTGTAGCTTACCTCCTCCAGCAGCTTTTCCATTACCGTCTGCAGGCGGCGGGCACCGATGTTTTCGATTTCGGCATTCACCTCCGCGGCGATGCGGGCAATCGCGGCGATGCCGTCTTCGGTGAACTCGATCCCGACGCCTTCGGTGGCGATCAGCGCCTTGTATTGCAGCGGCAGCGACGCCTTGGTGTCCGACAGAATCGCGACGAAATCGGCTTCGGTGAGGCCCTTCAATTCGACGCGGATCGGCAGGCGGCCCTGCAATTCGGGGAGCAGGTCGCTCGGCTTTGCGACATGAAACGCGCCGGACGCGATGAAGAGGATGTGGTCGGTCTTCATCGGGCCGTACTTGGTCGCGACGGTGGTACCCTCGATCAAAGGCAGCAGGTCGCGCTGGACGCCTTCGCGGCTGATCGAGCCGCCACGGCCGTCGGACACCGCAATCTTGTCGATCTCGTCGAGGAAGACGATGCCGTTGGCCTCCGCATCCGCCAGTGCGGCGCGGCTGACTTCGTCCTGGTCGAGGCGCTTGTCGGCCTCTTCCTCGACGAGCTTGTCCCACGCCGCGTGAACGGTCAGCTTGCGCCGCTTCAACTGCTGGCCGCCGCCGAACGACTTCATCATCTCGCCGAGATTGATCATCTGCGGCGCGCCGCCGGGGATGTCGAACGGCATGGCCGGGGCCTGCTCGATCTCGATCTCGACTTCGGCGTTGTTGAGATGGCCGTCGAGGAAGCGCTGCTTGAAGCTCTCGCGCGTTGCCTCGCTGGCGTTCTTGCCGGTGAGCGCGTCGAGCAGGCGCGACATCGCCGCCTCCTCCGCCTTGTCCTTGACGGCGACGCGGCGGCGTTCCTTTTCGAGGCGAATGGCTTCCTCGACGAGGTCGCGGGCGATCTGTTCGACGTCGCGGCCGACATAGCCGACCTCGGTGAATTTGGTCGCCTCGACCTTCACGAAGGGGGCGTCGGCAAGTTTCGCCAGGCGGCGGCTGATCTCGGTCTTGCCGCAGCCGGTCGGTCCGATCATCAGGATGTTCTTCGGCGTGACCTCGTCGCGGAGGTCTTCGCTGAGCTGCTGGCGGCGCCAGCGGTTGCGCATCGCGACGGCGACTGCGCGCTTGGCGGCGGCTTGGCCGATGATGTGGGCGTCGAGCGCGGCGACGATGGCCTTGGGGGTGAGCTGGTCGTTCATGGGGCTACTCTGCTCCCCTCCCTGGAAGGGAGGGGTTGGGGGTGGGTCGGTATGGGGCGCGGACGGCGATTCCTCTCGGGCCGACCCACCCCCGGCCCCTCCCTTCCAGGGAGGGGTGAAGACAGGTCAGGTCGTGCTGTCCATCGTTTCTACCGTGAGGCGGTCGTTGGTGTAGACGCAGAGTTCGGACGCTATGTGCATCGCCTTGCGGCACAACACTTCGGCGTCGGTCTCGTATTCTACCAGCGCTCGGGCGGCAGCGAGCGCGTAGTTGCCGCCCGAGCCGATCGCGGCAACGCCGTTTTCTGGTTCGAGGACGTCGCCGTTGCCGGTGAGGATCAGCGTAACGTCCTTGTCGGCGACGATCATCATCGCTTCGAGGTTGCGGAGGAACTTGTCGGTGCGCCAGTCCTTGGCGAGCTCGACCGCGGCGCGCAGCAGCTGGCCCTGGTGCGCTTCGAGTTTCCGCTCGAGGCGCTCGAACAGGGTGAAGGCGTCGGCGGTTGCGCCGGCGAACCCGCCGATGACGCTGCCGTCGCCGAGGCGGCGGACCTTCCGCGCGTTTGGTTTCATGACGGTCTGGCCCATCGAGACCTGGCCGTCGCCGATGACGACGACCTTGCCGCCGCGGCGGACCGAAAGGATGGTGGTGCCGTGCCAGGTCGGCATGGCGTGGGGGTCGTTGCTCATGGCAGCGATGTAGGGTTTGGTTTTGGGGGTGCAACGGTCGGGAAACGTCGCCTCTCTCGTCATCTCTCCCGTCATCCCGACGAAAGTCAGGACCCAGAGCCACGGGCGGGCGGTTTGGAACCCTGGGTCCTGACTTTCGTCAGGATGACGGAGGGGGGAGGTTAGCGCCCCTTCCCCCATTCCCGCGCCACGGTGTAGCCCAGATAGCCGGTGCCGAAGAGGGCGTAGAGCGGTTCTGGAATCGCGTTGAGGTATGCGGACATGCCGGTGGCGATCGCCTGTGCCGTGTCCGGGCGGACGGCGGCGATGAGGCCGGCGGGAATCGCGCCGAGCAGCAGCGTGTACATCACGTAGAGGAAGGTCGGGCGGGCTCTGGTTACCCAAAGGTCGGCCGGGGCGGGATCTTGTGCTGGATCAATGGGTTGCAGGGTCATTGGCTGCCTCCGGCAAAAGTGAAGTATAGAAAGTGCAGACGCTGGGAGCGTTTCGTTCCGCGGTCTCACGTGCGGTTGGCGAGCCAGCCGTAGAGGAAGGCTTCGTTGGCGGGGCGGGTCTCGGCGAGCGCGACGTAGCGTTCGCCTTGAAGCGCCTCGATCGCTTTCAGGAGCACGGTTTCTCCGCCGGGTTTGCGGCGGGTTAGGAATGCGTCGAGGGCGGTGAGCGTCGCGGGGCCGATACGGCCGTCCAGGGTCATGTCGGGGTAGTCGGTGGCGCCGCGGTTCAGTGCATTGAGCGCGCGTTGGAGGAAGGTGGCGGCGACTGCGGGGCCCATGTTTACGCCGGTGTCGAAGAGTTCTTCGGCGATTTTCGGGGCTCGGGTGGCGATCCGATCGAAGGCTGGGCGGGTCCAGTAGAGGCGGCGGTAAATGTCTTCGGCCTGTGCGCGGGGGAAATTGCGCATGTCGCCGGTGTAGCCGTTGGTGCGGGCTACGCTTTCCGTGATGCCGTAGCGGGTGGGGCCGCCTCGGTCTGCAGGGTGGTTGGTGTAGCCGCCTTCGCGGTCGATTACGGTGTCGATTAGGGTGTTGATGGTCATGGTGTGGTCCCCGGTTTTGTTGGCGGGGAGCGAACCATATTGGTTCGTTGTAGGACAGGGGGTTTTGGTGTTTGCCTCCCGCCTTCCTTGCTCCCCTCCCTGGAAGGGAGGGGTTGGGGGTGGGTTGGCCTGCTTGGGTCGCGACGGGTTTGTATGCGGAAGCCGACCCACCCCCGGCCCCTCCCTTCCAGGGAGGGGTGAAGTCTAAGGGGCAGCTATCGGGAACATCGTGGAGTGCTCGCTTGGGGTGCCCCGCCCCGGCGGAGGCCGGGGTCCAATTGGGGGACGGCGCTAACGGAGGGCGGTGCTTCGTTATTTCCGACGTTCCAATTGGGCCCCGGCCTTCGCCGGGGTGGTGTTATGGTGTGGGGTGTCGGGCCGGGTCGCCCCCCGCCCCTATCCAAACCGACGCTACGTCCGCGCGGGGTTGGCGGATTGGTGCCCCTAAGGCTATGCGCTCCCTTGAACATTCGATGCCGCGGGTCCTGCCCGTGCGCTCTGGATCCACCCGGTCGCCGCCGCGGCCGACAGGTTAGGAAGACCATGGAAGACGATTTCCGCAAAGCCGCGCTCGATTATCACCGCTATCCGAAGCCGGGGAAGCTCTCGGTCGAGGCGACCAAGCGGATGGCGACGCAGCGCGATCTGGCGCTCGCTTACTCGCCGGGCGTGGCCGCCGCGTGCGAGGAAATCGCCGCGGATCCGGACAAGGCGCGCGATTATACCGCGCGGGGCAATCTCGTGGCGGTCATCACCAACGGGACCGCGGTTCTGGGGCTCGGAGCGATCGGGGCGCTGGCGTCGAAGCCGGTGATGGAGGGCAAGGCGGTGCTCTTCAAGAAATTCGCTGGGATCGACTGTTTCGACATCGAGATCGACCAGCTCGACCCGCAGGCGTTCATCGAAGCGGTCCGCGTGCTCGAGCCGACGTTCGGCGGGATCAATCTCGAGGACATCAAGGCGCCGGAATGCTTCGAGATCGAGACGAAGCTGCGCGAGGTCATGAACATCCCCGTGTTCCACGACGACCAGCACGGCACCGCGATCGTGTGTGCGGCGGCAGTCCGCAACGTGCTCGAACTGCGCGGCAAGCGGCTCGACCAGATGAAGCTGGTGACGTCGGGCGCAGGCGCGGCGGCGCTGGCAACGGTCGATTTGCTGGTGTCAATGGGGCTCAATCCCGAGAACGTGACGCTGACCGATATCGCGGGCGTGGTGCATGCCGATCGCGGCGACGTGATGCCGCCTAACATGGCGCGGTATGCGCGGAAGACCAACGCGCGGACCCTGCCGGACGTGCTGGAGGGGGCGGACATCTTCCTCGGCCTGTCGGCGCCGCGCGTGCTGAAGCAGGAATGGCTGCACCTGCTCGCGCCCGATCCGCTGATTTTGGCGCTGGCGAACCCGGAGCCGGAGATCCAGCCGGCGCTGGTGCATGCGACGCGGCCTGATGCCATCATCGCGACCGGGCGTTCGGATTTCCCGAACCAGGTCAACAACGTGCTGTGCTTCCCGTTCATTTTTCGCGGGGCGCTCGATGTCGGCGCGACGGAGATCAACGAGGCGATGAAGGTCGCGGCGGTCGATGCGATCGCGGCCCTCGCCCGCGCGACCGCATCGGATGTGGTCGTTACCGCCTATGGTGGCGCGACGCCGGTGTTCGGGCCGACCTACATCATTCCCAAGCCGTTCGATCCGCGGCTGATCCTGCACGTCGCGCCGGCAGTGGCGAAGGCGGCGATGGACTCGGGCGTGGCGACGCGGCCGATCGAGGATTTCGATGCGTATCTGCGCGACCTCGAAGTGTTCGTGTACCGTTCGGGCCAGCTGATGCGGCCGATCTTCGCGCGCGCCAAGCAGGCCGGGCGCTCGATCGCGTATGGCGAGGGCGAGGACCCGCGGACGCTGCGCGCGGTGCAGACGGTGATCGACGAGGGCATCGGTCGGCCGGTGCTGATCGGGCGGCGCGAGGTAATCGCCGAGAAGATCGAATCGAGCGGTCTGCGCATGACGATCGGCAGCGACGTCGAGGTGCTCGATCCGGCTACCGATCGTGAAGTGTTCGAGCCGCTGCTGGCGGGCTATAGCGCGCTGGTCGGCCGTCGCGGCACGCCGCCCGACAGTGCCGAGCGGGCGCTGCGGACCCGGCCGAGCGTGGCGGCGGCGATGCTGTTGCGCGAGGGGCGCGTCGATGCAGCCTTGTGTGGCGGGATCGGCGATTGGTGGACGCAGATGACCTACGTCATGCCGCTGCTGCCGCGGATGCCGGGCGTGTCGCGGCTGTATGCGATGTCGGCGGTGATCCTGCGGACCGGCAGCCTGTTTTTCTGCGATACGCACGTGACGGTCGATCCGACCGCCGAGCAGATCGCCGAGATGACGATGCTGGCGGCCGAAGCAGTGCGCGCGTTCGCGATCGAACCGAAGGCGGCGTTGCTGTCGCATTCGAGCTTCGGTGCGTCGCGCTCGCCGTCCGCGCAGAAGATGCGCGCGGGCCATGCGTTGCTGAAGGAGTTCGCCCCGGAGTTCGAGTTCGACGGCGAGATGCACGGCGACGCAGCGCTGTCCGAGGCGCTGCGGCGGCGGCTGGTCGGGGATAGCCCGCTGACGGGGTCGGCGAATTTGCTGGTGATGCCGAATATCGACGCGGCGAACATCGCGGTGTCGCTGTTGTCGGCCTCGACCGAATCGGCGCCGATGGGGCCGATGCTGCTGGGGCTCGCCAAGCCGCTGCAGATGCTGGTGCCGAGCGTGACGGCGCGCGGGATCGTGAATTTGAGCGCGATCGCGGTGGGTCAGGCGGCGACGGTGAGCGAGACGGCGTAACCCTTGTTTCTTATGCCCCCCTCCCTGGCAGGGAGGGGTTGGGGGTGGGTCGGTTTCCTCGCATCCGAACTGTTGGGGCTCGAGCTGGCCTACCCACCCCCAGCCCCTCCCTTTCAGGGAGGGGAGCGCGTTGTGGGGGGTGCGAGCGTAGTGCGCATCAACGGGTGGCTGCCTTGGGCAGCGCCGCGTCTTTCTACCGATGTAAGAAAATGGTCGGAGCGACAGGATTCGAACCTGCGACCCCCACACCCCCAGTGTGGTGCGCTACCAGGCTGCGCTACGCTCCGACCGAACGGGCCGCATAGCAGCCCGAGCCGCGCGCTCTACGCAGGGTCGGCGCGCGATGCAAGTCGCAACGCCGCTTGCCCGCGAGAATTGCCTTACTCGCCCATGAGCGTGCGCCAGAAGCTGCCGTCATAGGCCTTCACGCTGACCTGCTCGATGGTGAAGCCGCCGAGCGCGCGGCCGAACGCCTTCTGGTGATCGGCCTGGCCGTGCGCGGCGAGGGCTTCGGGGCTGGCCCAGCGTTCGGAGATCCGGATCAGGTCCGGATCGACGAGATCGAGCGCGAGATTGTAGAATTCGCATCCGTCCTCCGCGGCGCAGGCGGCCATGTGCGCGATCAGAATATCGGCGATCTTCGCGCCTTCGCCGGCGGCCAGCTTGATATGTCCCATCACCAGAATCATCGCGTCTCTCCTGTTTCGTAGCGGTTTCGCCCGAACTTCGTCGTGGTCTCTACACGAACCGTCCGCCGCCACCTCAGTTGCACGCGACATCAAGCGATGATAGCGGGCGGACCATTGCGACCGGCCGCGCGGCGCGCGAACCGAGCCACCCTTCACAGATACGGAACTCCATGTTCATCTCACCAGCATACGCCCAGGCCGCAGACGGCGCCGCCACGGCCGGGGGCGGGATCGCCTCGTTCCTGAGCCTCGCGCCGCTCTTCCTCGTGTTCGTCGTGTTCTATTTCCTGATGATCCGCCCGCAGCAAAAGCGCATGAAGGCGCTGCAGGCGTCGGTCGCCGCGGTGAAGAAGAACGACAGCGTCGTCACGTCGGGCGGCATCCTGGGCAAGGTCACCAAGGTCGAGGATAACGTCGTCGAGGTCGAGATCGCGCCGAACGTCCGCGTGCGGGTCGTCAAGGCGACGCTGACCGACATCACCAGCCCGAACACGAAGCCGGCAAACGACTGATGCTGGATTTTCCGCGCTGGAAGGTCGGGTCGATCATCGGGTTGCTGGTGGCATTGTGCCTGCTGGCGGTCCCGAGTTTCCTCCCCGAGAGCACCACGAGCAAATGGGGGTGGATCCCGCATTCCCGCGTCAACCTCGGGCTGGATCTCGCCGGCGGCAGTTACCTGCTGCTCGAGGCGGATACCGCCGACCTTGCCGCGACGCGGATCGAGGCGATGCGCGACAGCGTCGCGGGGACGATGCGCAACGGGACGCCGCGGATCGAGATCGGCGACATTTCGACGCGCGGGGGCCAGCTGACCTTCCTGCTGCGTGACCCGAGCCAGGTCGATGCGGCACGCGAGCGCCTGCTGGCGATCACCGGCGGTGGCGCGGGCATGAGCGGCCAGCGCGAATGGGACATCAACGTCGTCGACACGAGCCGCTTCGTGCTCAAGCCGACCGAAGCCGGCCTGACCCAGGCGATCGACACGGCGATGAACGATGCGACCGAAGTCGTCCGCCGCCGCATCGACGAACTCGGCACCAAGGAGCCGACGATCGTCCGCCAGGGCGCGACTCGGATCGTCGTCCAGGTCCCGGGGTTGAAGAACCCGCAGGCGCTGAAGGATCTGCTCGGCAAGACCGCCAAGCTGGAATTCAAGCTGGTCGACGAGACCGCGAACCCGGCCGACCTGGTCAAGGGCATCGCGCCGATCGGCAGCCAGGTCCTCCCCTACCCCGGCAATCCGCAGGGCGTGCCGTTCATCGCGGTCAAGCGCTCGGTGATCATCTCGGGCGACCAGCTCGCCGATGCGCGCCAGGAGTTCGAGCCGCAGACCAACGCGCCGCAGGTGGCGATCACGTTCAACGCGGTCGGCGGGCGTCGCTTTGCCAAGGTGACGACCGAGAACACCGGCAAGCCGTTCGCGATCATCCTCGACAACTCCGTGATCTCCGCACCGAACATCAACGAGCCGATCCTTGGTGGTCGCGCGTCGATCTCGGGTAACTTCACGGTCGAGTCGGCGAACGCGCTGGCGATCACGTTGCGATCGGGCAAGCTGCCGGTCGCACTGAAGACGATCGCCGAGAGCACCGTCAGCCCCGATCTGGGCAAGGATTCGATCCGCGCCGGCGTGCTCGCGTCGATCGTCGCCGCGCTGCTCGTGATCGTGTTCATGTTCGTGACCTATGGCCGGTTCGGCCTGTATGCGAACCTCGCGGTGGTCATCAACATCCTGGTCATCGTCGCCGTCATGGCGATGCTGAACGCGACCCTGACCTTGCCCGGCATCGCCGGGTTCGTGCTGACGATCGGGACCGCGGTGGATGCCAACGTGCTGATCAACGAGCGTATTCGCGAGGAACGACGACGCGGGCGTAGCGTCGTCCAGTCGGTCGAGCTCGGCTACAAGGAAGCATCGCGGACGATTTTCGAGGCCAACGTGACGCACGCTATCACCGGCGTGATCATGCTGCTGCTCGGCTCGGGTCCGGTCAAGGGCTTCGCGGTCGTGCTGTTGATCGGGATCTGCACGTCGGTGTTCACCGCCGTCACGTTCACCCGGATGATGGTCGCGCTGTGGCTGCGGAAGAACCGCCCCACCACGATCAATATTTGAGGCGGGAGATTACCATGCGCCTGCTGAAACTCGTACCCGACAACACGAACCTGAAGTTCGTCTCGCTCCGCAAATGGGCGTTCGGGCTGACCCTGCTGCTGTCGTTGCTGGCGGCCGGACTCGTCGTCACCAAAGGCCTCAACATGGGCGTCGACTTCGTCGGCGGCGTGCTGATCGAAGAGAAGTTCGCGACCGCGCCGTCGATCGACGCGGTCCGCACCGAAGTCGACCGGCTCGGCGTCGGCGAGGCCTCGATCCAGTCGTTCAGCGATCCCAAGACGCTGTCGATCCGCCTGCCCGTTCCCGCCGGTGACGAAGGCGCGACCAACCGCCTCGTGAAGAAGGTGTCGGACGACCTCGCGGTCAAGTTCCCCGGCGCGACCTTCTCGAAGTACGATACGATCTCGGGCAAGGTTTCGGACGAGCTGATCAGCAAGGGCTTGCTGGCCGTCGGCCTCGCGATTCTCGGCATCGCGCTGTTCGCGGTGGTACGGTTCGAATGGCAGTTCGGCGTCTCGACCGTCGTCGCGATCGTCCACGATCTGTTGATGACGCTGGGCTTCTTCGCGCTGACCCAGTTCGAGTTCGACCTCAACATCGTCGCGGCGGTGCTGACGATCATCTCCTATTCGATCAACGACAAGATCGTGATCGACGACCGTATTCGCGAGAACATGCGCCGGTACCGCAAGATGGACATGCGCGAGATCATCGACCTGTCGGTGAACGAGACGTTGCCGCGGACCGTGATGACGTCGGTGACGATCCTGCTCGCGCTGTTCGCGATGCTGATCCTCGGTGGCCATGTGCTGCGCGGGTTCACCGCGGCGATGATCCTGGGCATCGTCGTCGGGACGTACTCGTCGATCTACGTGTCGTCGTCGCTGCTGATCACGCTGGGTCTGCGTGCCGATCCTGCCCCGCGCAAGGGTGGCGTGCAGGACGGCGCCGAGCGGGTGGGCCCGAAGGTCGAGCGTTGATTTCCACGCCCCTGTCATTACCGCGCAGGCGGGAACCCATAGTGGCTGCCGTCTCGATCGAGTCGCTGGCGGTTGCCAATCTGGGTCCCCGCCTCCGCGGGGATGACGGACGTTATTTGACCAAAACGGTGGCGTTATGAGGATGGACCGCGAGAAGACCGATGGGCCGATGATCTCGGCGATCGGTCGGGCCGGGTTCAAGGTCGACGACGGGTATTACACCGCGTTGTCGATCAGTCCCGAGCGTGCGGATGGCTGGGAGCCGCCGGCGTTCGAGGCGCTTAGCGAGGCGGATGTTGCGGCGTTGCTGGCGCTCGATCCGGCGCCGGAGTTTCTGTTGCTCGGGACGGGCTCGGCGCTGCGGCAGCCGCCGCTTGCTTTCAAGCGGGCGGTCGAGGCGCGGGGGTTCGGGATCGAGGCTATGGACAGCCGTGCTGCCGCTCGGGCTTGGGCGGTGTTGCGTGGCGAGGGTCGTTGGATCGTGGCGGCGCTTTACCCGCTCGAGGGATGATTTGAGACTGTTGATCCTCCCCCTGGCGAGGGAGGATTGTTTAGAAGCGTCTTGCGGCTAGCGGCGCGAGATGTTCGTAGAGTGCGGCGGTGTTGGTTTCCCAGGTGAAACCGGCGATCGTGGCGCGCGTCGCCTGGGGCGATGGTGGGTCGGCCAGGATGGTGCGGATCGCGGCGGCGAACGCTAGCGGGTCGGCGATCGTTACGCGGCCTGCTTCGGACGATTTCACCAATTCGTGCGCGCCGCCGGCGTCGGTAATGACGATAGGCGTGCCGCAGGCGAGCGACTCGACCCAGGCGTTGGCGAGGCCTTCCGAACTTGACGCTAGCGCGGTGACGTCGGCGGTTGCGATCAGCTTGGGGATTTCGGCGTGCGGCACGGCGCCTAGCAGGCGGACGCGGTCGGTTATGCCCCGTCGCGCGATCTGTGCTTCGAGTTTCGAGCGGGCGGGGCCCTCCCCTGCGATGAGCAGGGTGACGCCGGGGAGCGCCGCTATCGCGTCGATGACGATGTCGTGGCCCTTGCGCGGGATCAGAGCGCCGACCGAGACAACCAGCGGGCCTGCGATGCCGAGTGCGGCCTTGGCGGTGCTGCGGTCGATGGGGTGGAAGCGGTCCTGGTCGACGCCGGTGTGGTGGACACGGATGTGGTCGGCGGGCAGCCCCATGGCGACCATGTCGGCCTTCATCGCGGCGCTGACCGCGAGCATGCCGGCGGCGTTGCGGCCTGCGTCGCGGACCTGCGCGGCGGTGGCGGGTGCGTTGCCCCAATGGTGGACGTCGGACCCGCGCGCCTTGATCGAGACGGGGACGTCGTAGCGCCGGCCGAGCGCGATGGCGGCAGGGCCATCGGGGAAGAAGAACGACGCGTCGATGACGTCGAACGCGAAGTCTTCGCGGATCGTGTCGAGGAGGGGGATGAGGGCGCGCTGCAATGCTGCGGCGTAGTGGCGGCCCTGGGAGAACGGTTGGACGGTGAAGCGGGGGCGGTGGACGTCGACGCCCTTCCATCGTTCGTGTTTCGGGAGTTTGGCCAGGGCTGCGTAGTGGCCGAGGTGGCGGAGTGGGCCTGGGGGGAGGCCTATCGGTGCTACCGCTTGGAGGGATATTTTGGGGTGCGCGGCCAGGCCTAGCGTCTGGCGTTCGACGAAGATTCCGAAATTGGGGCGGGTGGCATCCGGGAATAGGGTGGATGGGGTTAGGATGCGGAGCATTGTTTTGGGGTTAGTGGGGTGGGTTAATTCGGGGTAAGTTTGGGGGCGTGGTGGTGCGCTACAACATGCCACCACCCCGGCGGAGGCCGGGGCCCAATTGGAAAGGTGGCAATAACGGCGGGCCGCCCTTCGTTAGCAACGTCCCCCAATTGGGCCCCGGCCTTCGCCGGGGTGGTGGTCTTGTGTGAGGTGGCGTTTGCGCTCGGTTACTTTGGGTCCCCGCGGAGGCGGGGACCCAGGCTGGGCTCCCGCCTTCGCGGGAGAACAAGACGCGGGGGTGTCGTGGTGGCCTCAGATCCGCTTCGCCAGCGGATAGGCGAACAGCACGTCGGCGTCGGGGCTTGTCGAGACCGTTTCGCTGCCCGTCATCGTCGCGCATTCGCCGGCCTTGAACGCGACGCCCGCTACGTCGCCCGAGCCGGTGATCGGGATCACCCAGCCGGTCGTTCCTTCGGGCAGGTTGACGACGTGGTCGCCGCCCTTCCAGCGCTCGAGCACGAACTTCGGGCCCTCGACCATGATCGTGCGGCCGGTCTCGATCTCGATCGGCGGCGCGACGGGGACGTAGGGCGTGGGGTCGGCGACGTCGACGCCGTCGTCCAGGTGAAGCTCGCGGTCGCTGCCGTAGTCGAAGAGGCGGTAGGTGGTCTCGGAGTTCTGCTGGACCTCGATGACCGTCAGGCCGCCGCCGATCGCGTGGATCGTGTCCGACGCGCAATACATGAAGTCGCCGGGCTTGACCGGCTTCCAGTCGAGCTTGTCCTCGATCGTGCCGTCGATCGCCGACGCCCGCAGGTCGTCCTTCGACATCGGCTGCTTCGTGCCGACCGCGATCGTCGAGGTCGGCTCGGCGGCGAGGATCGTCCAGCACTCGTCCTTGCCGCGCGGCAGGCCGCGCTCGTGCGCCTGTTCGTCGTTGGGATGGACCTGGACCGAGAGCTTCTCGCTGGTGAACAGGTATTTGATCAGCAGGTCGGGCGTGGTGTTGCCGGGCTCCTGGAACCAGACTTCGCCGATCGGGGGCGAGCCGGCGGCGGGATCCTCGAAACCGGGCCAGAGCGTGTCGCGACCCCAGGGCTTCTCGACGCGGTGGGTGTGCAGCAGGGTGGCGGGCATGGAAAATCCTCGACTGGAATGACGTGTCGGCAACGCACGACTATTGCCGTGCGATCCGGTCCACGGAAAGCCCCCATGGACGGTGGCTACATCGCGGGCTTCCAGGGCCCGGACGGCGTCGGCGAAAGGGATTGTTCGTGAAGCCCCGCATACGCTAAGGACAACGCCGATGCGTATCCCCCAGTCCCTTCCGAGCGTGCCGCGTGCCCTTGCCGTCACGCTCATCGCCGCGCTTGCGCTCCCCATGGCCGGTTGCGCGGGTCGTTCCGCCAAGGGCGACCTGCCCTATGTCGCGCGCGACGTGGGGACGCTGTACTCGACCGCCAAGGCGCGGCTCGACCAGGGGCGGTACAAGGAAGCGGCGCAGTTGTTCGACGAGGTCGAGCGCCAACATCCGTATTCGATCTGGGCGCGCCGTGCGCAGATCATGTCGGCGTTCAGTTACTACCTCGCCAAGGATTACACCGCGTCGATCAGCTCGGCGCAGCGCTTTCTCGCGGTGCATCCGGGCAATCGCGATGCGCCTTACGCTTATTATTTGATCGCGCTCGGCTATTACGAGCAGATCACCGACGTGACGCGCGACCAGAAGATCACGCGGCAGGCGCTCGATTCGCTCGGCGAGCTGATGCGCCGCTATCCGAACACGCGCTATGCATCGGATGCGCGGCTGAAGATCGATCTGGTCAACGACCATCTCGCCGGCAAGGAGATGGAGATCGGGCGGTTCTACGAGACGCGCGGCCAGTGGCTCGCGGCGAACGGCCGGTTCCGCACCGTGGTCGACAAGTTCCAGCAGACCACGCACACGCCGGAAGCGCTGATGCGGCTGACCGAGACGTATCTGCAGCTCGGCGTGCCGATCGAGGCCGAGAAGGCCGCCGCCGTGCTGGGCCGCAACTATCCGGGCACCGACTGGTACGATCACGCCTACACGCTGATGCAGGAGCATCCGGTGAAGCCGATCGCGCCGCTGGCGCCGGGCGAGGTCGCCGTGCCGACCGGGACCGCGGGCGCGCCGGCGACCGGGCCGATCGATATTCCCAAGGTGAAGGACGGCTCCGGCGGTACCGGCTCGGGTAGCGTCTCGACCCCGGCCCCGGTTGGTCCGGGCAGCGCGACGCGGACGACTCCGGGGACCTGAGTCCACGAATACGAGAACAATTGGGGATCAACATCCCATGCGAATGGTTTAGGACGCGCGTGATGTTGACAGACCTTTCCATTCGCGACGTGGTGCTGATCGAGGCGCTGGATCTGGGATTCGGCGAAGGACTAGGCGTGCTCACCGGCGAGACCGGGGCGGGCAAGTCGATCCTGCTCGACGCGCTGGGGCTGGCGCTGGGCGGGCGCGGCGATAGTGGCTTGGTGCGGCATGGTGCGGCGCAGGCGGTGGTGACCGCGACGTTCGATGCCCCTGCCCCCGAGTCGCCGCTCGCGTTGCTATTCGACGAGAACGGGCTGGAGATCGAGCGCGGCGAGCCGCTGATCGTGCGCCGCATCGTCAAGGCCGACGGCGGCAGTCGCGGGTTCGTCAACGACCAGCCGGCGTCGGCGGGGTTGCTGCGCGAGATGGCGCCGCATCTGGTCGAGATCCACGGCCAGCATGACGAGCGCGGGCTGCTGAATGCGCGGGGACATCGGGCGTTGCTCGATATTTTCGGGCGGACCGAACCTGGGACTACGGGCAAGGCTTATGCGGGGTTTCGTGCGGCCGAGGCGGAACTGGAGGCGGCGCGCGCGGATATCGAGACGGCGGCGCGGGATCGCGAGTGGCTGGAGCATACGGTTGCCGAGCTGACCGCGTTGGCGCCGGTCGCGGGCGAGGAAGAGACGCTGGCGGATACGCGACGCTCGATGCAGCGCGCCGAGAAGATCGCGGACGACCTCGCGGCGATCGACGACTTCCTCGAGGGCAAGGACGGCGGGATGGCGAAGCTGCGCCAGGCCGCGCGGGTGCTCGAGCGGATCGCGGAGGATCACGTCGCGCTGGGGAATGCGCTGGCGGCGGTCGATCGCGCGGTGATCGAGGCGTCGGTGGCGGAGGAAAGCCTGCGCGATGCGCGCGCGGAGATGGCGTATGACCCGCGGGCGCTGGAGGATGACGAGGCGCGGTTGTTCGAGCTTCGGGCAATGGCGCGGAAGCACCGCGTGCAGCCGGATGACCTGGCGGCGCTGGCAGACGAAATGCGCGCGCGGCTGGAGCGGCTGGATGCAGGCGAAGGTGGGATTGCGGTGATCGAGGCTCGGGTGACGGCGGCTCGGAAGGCATTCGATACGGCGTCGGATGCGTTGACGAAGCGGCGGCTGGCGGCGGCCAAGCGGCTCGACGTGGCGGTGGCGGGGGAACTCGCGCCGTTGAAGTTGGATGCGGCGCGGTTCCAGACGGTGGTGGCGCCGCTTGGTGAGGATGGCTGGTCGGCGGCGGGCAAGGACCGCGTGGAATTCGAGATCTCGACCAATCCGGGGGCGCCGTTCGCCGCGCTCACCAAGATCGCGTCGGGCGGTGAGTTGTCGCGGTTCATCCTCGCGCTGAAGGTGGCGCTGGCGGAAGAGGGCGGCGCGTCGACCATGGTGTTCGACGAGATCGACCGCGGTGTCGGCGGTGCGGTGGCGAGCGCGATCGGCGAACGACTCGCGCGGCTGGCCTTGAGTACGCAGCTGCTGGTGGTGACGCACAGCCCGCAGGTCGCGGCGCGGGGCGCGAAGCACCTGCTGATCGCCAAGAGCAGCGACGGGACGGTCACGCGGACCGGCGTGCGGGCATTGTCGGAGGACGAGCGGCGGGAAGAGATCGCGCGGATGTTGTCGGGGGCGCAGATTACGGACGAGGCGCGGGCTCAGGCGGAGCGGTTGCTGGAGCGGGCTTGAGGTTTGGGGTATCGCCGACTTCTCTCCCCTCCCTGAAAGGGAGGGGGCGGGGGTGGGTCGGCTTCCGCATATTCGGACGTAGGTGGCACAAGCCGACCTACCCACCCCCACCCCCTCCCTTTCAGGGAGGGGAGCCGACATTTTTCGGGGCTAGGTCAGCTGAGATCAAACCGCCCTTGTTCTTCTGCCGCTCAGGGCATCGCCTGCCGCGGATGACCCAGGTGGATCTTCAGCACCGGCACGACGATGTAATCGCCGCCGACTTTCCGCAGGCCGTGGAGGGCTCGGCTACCGAACGCGCCGTCATCGTGGATCGCGGCGTGGATCGGAGCATGCTCGGTGTGGATCATGTCGTCGAGGCCGGCGGCACTGGCGTCGGAGCGCGGCCATAAAGATTGCTGGACTCGGTCGTCAGTCGAGGAACCGTCGTTCCAGTCGTAGCCGATCGCTGGGGCTGGTACGGGGGAGACGTGGGTTTGCTGGCCGGTGTCGGGGGCGGCGAGGCATAGGGCGGCCGAAACGAACGAAATCGTTTTCATCACACACTCTTCCTCATGCCACCCCGGCGAAGGCCGGGGCCCAATTGGGAGACGTCACTTGGTGAACGTAGTACCTCGTTACACCGGCCTTGCCAATTGGGCCCCGGCCTTCGCCGGGGTGGAGTGAGGTACCGGGGGGGAGTGCGGTGCCGGGGTGGAATGACGCGGCGGCATGCCAGCGTTACAGCACCCCGCTGCCACCCGTGGCCGCGAAGGCGCTGCCGCTGGTGAAGCTCGTTCCCGTCTCCGCCAGCGTCACGAACAGCGACGCCAGTTCCGCCGGCTGACCCGCGCGGCCGAGCGGCGTGTCCTGGCCGAACTCGCCCATCTGACCGGGAAGCTGCCCGCCGGCGACCTGGAGCGGCGTCCAGACCGGGCCCGGCGCGACCATGTTGACGCGGATGCCCTTCTTTCCGAGCTGTTTTGCCAGCCCTTTGGTGAAGATCAGGATCGCGCCCTTGGTGGTGGCGTAATCCAGCAGTTCCTCGCCCGGATCGACCGAATTGACCGAGCCCGTGTTGATGATCGACGCGCCCGGCTTCATCAGCGGGATCGCCGCCTTGCAGAGGTGGAACATCGCATAGACGTTGGTCTTCATCGTCCGGTCGAACTGCTCGAAGCTGATCTCGGCGATCGACGCCTTCGACTGCTGGTACGCGGCGTTGTTGACGAGGATGTCGAGCCCGCCGAGCTCGCGGTTGGCGCGCGCGATCAGGTCGGTGCAGAATTTCGCGTCGGTCAGGTCGCCGGGGATCAGCACGACCTTCCGCCCCTCGGCGCGGAGCAGCTTGGCGACGTCCTGCGCATCGGGTTCCTCGGTCGGGTAATAGTTGATCGCGACGTCGGCGCCTTCGCGCGAAAACGCGATGACCGCCGCGCGACCGATGCCCGAGTCGCCGCCGGTGACCAGCGCTTTGCGGCCTTGGAGACGTCCGGAACCGCGATAGCTGGTCTCGCCGCAATCGGGCACGGGGCGCATGTCGCGCTGGAGTGCCGGCCATTTCTGGCGCTGTTCGGGGAAGGGCGTCGACGTGAACCGCGTCTGCGGATCGGCGAGTTGCGCCTGCCCCGCCCCTTGCCCTTGCGCGAAGGCCGGCGCGGCGGCGGCGGCGAGGCCGGTGACGGCGGCGCCCTTGAACAGGTCTCGGCGGCTGGTGTCGGTCATGATTGCGCTTCCTGCGAAAAATGTCTTGGGATGTCAGCGCGCAAGTCGGGCGAATGTTCATCCCATGTTGATCCAGGTCTTGTCGAAAGGTGGCGCCCTCCCCTAACCCGGCGCGATGCCCGACCTTCCCGCGACCGAGACCGAAGCCGCCGCCGAGCTGGAGACGCTCGCCGCGCAGATCGCGTATCATAATGCGCGCTATCATACCGACGACGCGCCCGAGATCAGCGATGCCGAATATGACGCGCTGGTGCGGCGCAACACGGCGATCGAGGCGGCGTTTCCGGGCGCGGTGCGGAGCGACTCGCCAAGCCGGACGGTGGGCGCGGCGCCTGCGGGGCATCTGGCGAAGGTCGCGCATGCGAAGGCGATGATGAGCCTCGACAATGCGTTCGCCGACGAGGAGGTCCAGGAGTTCGTCGCGCGCGTGCGCCGGTTCCTGAAGCTGGCGGAGGATGCGCCGGTGGCGCTAACCGCGGAGCCGAAGATCGACGGGTTGTCGTGTTCGCTGCGGTATGAGGACGGGCGGCTGGTTCAGGCGCTGACTCGCGGCGATGGTCAGGTCGGCGAGGATGTTACGGCGAACGTCCGCACCATCAGCGACATCCCGCAAACCTTGCAAGGTGAGGCCCCCGCGATCTTCGAGGTTCGCGGCGAGGTCTACATGGCGAAGGACGACTTCGCCGCCTTGAACGCGCGCTTGCTCGCCGAGGCCGAGGAGACCGGCAAGGACGCGCGGCAGTTCGCCAATCCTCGCAACGCCGCCGCTGGATCGCTGCGCCAGAAGGACGCGACCGTGACCGCCAATCGGACACTCCGGTTCCTCGCGCATGGCTGGGGCGAGGCGAGCGTCGTGCCGGGCGAGACCCAGGCCGAGGTCGTCGACACCCTGCGCGGTTGGGGCTTTCCGATCGCCGATGGGTTCGCTCGGGTCGAAGGAACGGCGGCGGCGCTCGACGTGTATCGGCGGATCGAGGCCGAGCGCGCCGACCTGCCCTTCGACATCGACGGCGTGGTCTACAAGGTCGATCGGCTCGACTGGCAGGCGCGGCTCGGCCAGGTTGCCAAGGCGCCGCGCTGGGCGATCGCGCACAAATTCCCCGCCGAGCGCGCACAGACGTTGCTCGAACGGATCGATATCCAGGTCGGGCGGACCGGCGCGATGACTCCGGTCGCTCGACTATCGCCCGTCACCGTCGGCGGCGTCGTCGTGACCAACGCGACTTTGCACAACGCGGACGAGATCAAGCGACTCGGCGTGCGGCCGGGCGACCGCGTGCTCGTCCAGCGCGCCGGCGACGTGATCCCGCAGATCGTCGAGAACCTGACACCGGACGCGGAGCGCGAGGCGTATGTCTTCCCGCATGTCTGCCCCGAATGCGGGTCGGCCGCCGAGCGCGAGGAGGGCGAGGTCGTCTATCGCTGCACCGGCGGGCTGATTTGCCCGGCCCAGCGCGTCGAGCGGCTGATCCACTTCGCCTCGCGCCACGCGTTCGACATCGGCGGGCTCGGCCAGACGCTGATCGAGGCATTCTTCCGCGACGGGTTGATCGAGTCGCCCGCGGACATCTTCCGCCTGACCGAGGAGCAACTCGCCGCGCGCAAGAAGGACGGGCGCGTGTGGGCGGCCAAAGTCATCGCGGCGATCGAGACCAAGCGGACGATCCCGCTCGACCGGTTCCTGTTCTCGCTCGGCATCCGCCACGTCGGCGAGATTACCGCGCGTGACCTTGCGCGACGCTATGTGTCGGCAAAGACGCTCGGCTCGGTGTTGCGTCACGCGGTGTTCTTGCGCGGCCGGATGGAGCCGGTCATCGGCGAACCGGAGCGGAAATTCATCCTACGCCGCGACAAACTGCTGGTCGGCGCGATCGAGACCGCGGGGATCGGCCCCGAAGTCGCGAGTGCGCTGGTCGGCTTCTGCGCCGAACCGCACAATCGCCGAGTCGTGTTCGACCTGTTGCGCGAAGTGAAGCCCGCGGACGTCGTCCACGAAACCCGCGAGTCGCCGGTGACGGGCCAGATCCTGGTCTTCACGGGCAGCCTGGAAACGCTCAGCCGCGACGAAGCCAAGGCGCAGGCGGAAGCACTGGGCGCGCGCGTGGCGGCGTCGGTGTCGAGCAAGACGGGGTTGGTGATCGCGGGCCCCGGCGCAGGGTCGAAGCTGAAAAAAGCCACCGATCTCGGCATTCGCGTCATCACAGAAGCCGAATGGGCTGAGATCGTCGCCTCGAGTTGAAGCGGTCCGAGTTGGCCTGAGCCGGTGGGAGCAGCGCCCGCTCTCATCGGTTCCATGCCGACCGAAACGGTTTCCCTGCGTGGCTTTTTTGCAACGCGGCACGACCGAGTGTGTCTGTGACACTTCGGGACTCGCCAATGTCACATATCCGAAATATTCCCCGTGCAGGGCCGGATTAACACGACATTAAGTCGCGAAATCAGAGCCGCGGCTCAAAAGGGGTAATACTGATGCGGAACAACCTTTTCCTAGGTGTGGCAGTCGTTGCGCTCATCGCGCCGATGGCCGCATCGGCGCAAGAGACGACCTCCTCGATCCGCGGCACCGTGACTGCTAATGGCGCGCCGGTTAACGGCGCGACAGTGACCATCACGAACGTGCCATCGGGTACGGTTTCGACGGCCACGACAGACAGCAGCGGCGGCTTCAACCAGAGCGGCTTGCGTCCCGGCGGCCCCTTCACCGTCGAAGTCACGAGCCCACAGGGCACCAAGTCGATCACCGACATTTTTACCGTCGTGCAGCAGCCTTATGTTCTGCCGATCGAACTGGCCGTCACCGAGGGCAGCGGCGACGAGATCGTCGTGACCGCATCGTCGATCGCCGGCGCTGGCACGTCGTCGTCCGGTCCGCGCACCGTGTTGACGCAGGACGACATCAGCAAGGTCGCCTCGGTCAATCGCGACGTGCGCGATCTTGCCCGCCGCGACCCGCTGGCATCACTCGATCTCAGCAACACGCGCGCCGTCAGCTTCGGTGGCGTCAACCCCCGCTTCAACCGGTTCACCATCAACGGCGTGCAGATCGGTGACAATTTCGGCTTGAACTCGGATTCGAACCCGACTGGCCGCGGCCCCGTACCGTTCGACGCGATCGGCCAGTTCTCGGTTTCGATTGCACCGTCGGATATCCGCCAGGGCAATTTCATCGGCGGCGCGATCGATACCGTCCTGCTGTCGGGCACCAACGAGTTCCACGGCACAGGTTTCTATTCGCAGTCGACCGATGGCTTGCAGGGCGACCGCATCGGTTCGACCTACATCCCGCTGACCAAGTATAAATCCGAGACCTATGGCGCCACGCTGCGCGGGCCGATTATCAAGGACAAGCTGTTCTTCATGGTGTCGGCAGAGCGCAATACGGATCCCCGTCCGCTCGCCATCTCTTCGATCCAGCAGGTCCCCGGCCTCACTACCGCGCAGATCGGCAGCGTCCAGTCGATCGCCCAGAGCGTCTATGGCTATGACGCGGGTGATGTCCTGCAGATCAACAACCAGAAAGATGAGAAGATCGTCGGTCGCATCGACTGGAACGTGACCAACAACCAGAAGCTCTCACTGTCCTACATTAACGCGTCCGAGTCATCGACGGTCAACAGCAACGCCAGCAACAGCCTGACCTCACCAAGCCTCGGCCTGTCATCGAACGGCTATCAGCGCAGCGTCATCGTCCGCGCGGGCATTGCACAGTTAAACTCGGATTGGACCGACAAGCTCTCCACCGAGGCACGGTTCCTCTACAAATCGAACGAAGTCACACAGGCGCCGCTGAACGGTCTTGGCTTCGCACAGTTCCGGGTCTGCACGGATCCGACGAGCGTCAACATCAACGCTTCGCCGGGGGTCGCCGCCAACGGCATCACCAATTGCGGCACCAACCCGGTCATTGCGCTGGGCCCCGACAACAGCCGCCAGGCAAACGCCTTGTATTTCGACACCTGGGGCGGCTCGTTCCTGACGCGCTACAATGCCGGGGCTCATGAAGTTCGCGTACTGGCGGAGTATAACCGCAACCGGACGACCAACCTCTTCCTGCAGAACGCGGCCGGAAACTATTATTTCGACTCGCTTCAGGACTTCCAGAACCGCAACGCATCGCAGTTCTCGTATCAGAATGCGACGTCGCTCAACGTCAACGATTCAGCTGCCAACTTCGTCTACGAGCAGTGGACGTTCGGCGTGCAGGATACGTGGCAGATCGCCAGCAACTTCGACCTGACGTACGGCATCCGCTACGATCTGTATGGCATGCGTTCGGAAGTGCCACAGAACGACGCATTCGCGGCGCGCAACGGCTTCTACAATACCAAGAACTACAAGGGCCTGGACAATTTCCAGCCGCGTCTGAGCTTCAACTGGCAGCCTTTGCCCCGCCTGCGTATCCGTGGTGGCGCATCGGTGTTCGGCGGCGGTTCGCCTGATATCTATCTGTCGAACAGCTATTCGAACACCGGCGTGACGACGAGCGCGATCACCAACCTGAGCCGGGCTACGGGCACCGCCGCGGCCGGCACGCTGACCTGTGCCGCTCCCTTTACCGCCGCCAATGCGGCCGTCTGCACTGCAGCCCTCAACGGCGTTTCGGGGACCACCATCCCGACCGTGGTGAACGGCTATATCGCGACCAATCTCGGAGGTCAGGCCACGGCGCCGGTCTCGGCACTGGCACGTGACTTCCGTCCGCCTTCGGTGACCAAGTTCAACCTTGCCGCCGAATACAGTATCTTCGGCTTCACCTTCGGTGCCGACTATCTGTTCAGCACGACCAACGAGGGCGTGAGCTTCACTGATCTCCGCTCGCGCGTGATCGGCACGCTTCCCGACGGGCGTCCGCGCTACAATTTCGTGGCGACGCCGGGCGTCACCGCGACCGCCGACAACAACAGCGACTATCTACTCTACAATGATGGTCGCGGCCGCAGCCATCTGGGTGTCGTACGCGTCAACAAGGACTTCGACTTCGGTCTCTCGCTTGGCGGCAGCTTCGCGTTGCAGGACGTCAAGGACGTGAGCCCGGCGACGTCGTCGACTCCCGGTTCGCTGTATGCGAACGCAGCCAAAGCGGATCCGAACTTCCCGACCTATGGCAAGGGCAATGACGAGACGACGTGGCGCTACACGTACAATGTCGGGTTCGACCGTGCGTTCTTCGGCGATTATCGCACCGTCGTGCAGCTCTTCGGCGAGACGCGTGCAGGCCGACGCTACAGCTTCACGATGCAGGACCAGGCGGCGCAAGGCCTGAACTGCGCTCGCAGCTGTACCTTTGGTACGGTCGGCAACAACGACGCGCATCTGCTGTACGTGCCGACCAGTGCGAACGATCCGTTGGTGAGCTACGACAGCGTCGCAACCCAGCAGTCGCTGGAGACGCTGATCAACAACACCAAGCTGAAGGATTATCGCGGCACGATCGCGGCGAAGAACATCGCTCGCAACCGCGCGTTCACGCGTATCGATCTCCATCTCGAGCAGCAGATTCCGACCTTCCTCGGCGGATCGCGCATCACGCTGTTCGGCGACATCGAAAACCTGCCCAACCTGCTCAACAGCAAGTGGGGCGGTCTGCGCCAGCTCGGCTTCCCCTACACGGCATCGGCCGTCCGCGTGCAGTGCCTGTCGCAGGCCGTGCCGACCGGGACCAATGTCGTGGCGATCGGCACAACACCGGCCACCAACCCTACCGGCCTGCCCGCGGTCATCAACACGAACTCGACCCAAACTTGCGCCCAGTATCGCTACTCGGCGTATCGCGAGCCCAACACGACTGCCGTAAACTTCAACAACTCGCTGTATCTGATCCGTATCGGCGCGCGCTTTACCTTCTAAGCGTCACGCCACTCATCAGGTCGATCCGGGCCGCCGTTCCTTTTGGGGAACGGCGGCCTTTTTCGTTTGGGACCACGTCCTGTGCGTGACACTCACTTTTGCGCCCACCGCCGGCCGCGTGTAAGAGCGCAGGCCGATGGCTAATTCTTCCGCCCCGCACCCTGGCTCCTCCGCCTTGAACTCCGCCCGGCGCCTGCCCTTCACGGCGCGGCCGTTCTTCGAGAACAAGGCGCGGGCGTTCTGGATTTTGCAGGCGGTCGGGTGGAGCGGGTACCTGCTGTTGCGCGGGGTGGTGTCGATCTCGAACGGACTGTCGCTCGACGGGGTGATCCCGGTGATCGTCGAGGCGATCGTCGGATACTGCATCACGCTGCTGCTCTCGACGATGTACGGCCAGTATCGGCGGATGAACCGGCTGGTCGGGATCTTCCTGACGATCGCGACGCTGGCCGCGGCGACGTTCCTGTATGCGGTGCTCGACGCGTTCACCTTCTCGTTCATAGCGACGGCGACGCCGGGGGTGACTCTCACACGGCTGCTCGGGTCGGTGTACGTCACGTTTACCGTGCTGTTCGGGTGGTCGGCGCTGTATTTCGGGATCAATTTCTACCTGATCGTCGAGCAGCAGATCGACCAGATGGAGCATCTGGAGAACCAGGCGTCGTCGGCGCAGCTGGCCATGCTGCGCTATCAGCTGAACCCACACTTCCTGTTCAACACGCTGAACTCGATTTCGACGTTGGTGTTGCTCAAGCAGACCGAGCGGGCGAACGCGATGCTGAGCCGGTTGTCGTCGTTCCTGCGCTATACGCTGGCGAACGAGCCGACCGCGCACGTCACCGTCGCGCAGGAAGTGGATCAGCTGAAGCTGTATCTGGAGATCGAGAAGATGCGCTTCGAGGATCGGATGCGCCCGAAATTCGACATCGATCCGCGTGCCGAACGGGCGCGATTGCCGTCGCTGCTGCTGCAACCGCTGGTCGAAAACGCGATCAAATATGCCGTCACGCCGCAGGAGGAAGGCGCCGAAATCTGCGTCGAAGTGCGGCTCGCCGGGGAACGCGTGCAGATCGCCGTATCCGATACCGGTCCGGGCTTGATCGAGGGCCGGATCGGTTCAAGCCATTCGACAGGCGTGGGGCTCGCTAATATTAGAGACAGGTTGGCTCAGGCATATGGGCCCGACCACCGTTTCGAAACGCGCTCCACGCCCGCTGGCGGCTTCTCGGTCGAGATCGAGATTCCGTATCAGCTTGAAGACGTGAACAGAGAGGCCGCATGACCATCCGTACCATTCTCGTCGACGACGAGCCGCTGGCGATCCAGGGGCTGGAACTCCGACTCCAGGCCCATGAAGACGTCGAGATCATCGAAAAATGCTCGAACGGCCGCGAGGCGATTCGCGCGATCAAGACGCACAAGCCCGACTTGGTCTTCCTCGACATCCAGATGCCGGGGTTCGACGGATTCTCCGTCGTGCAGGGCCTGATGGAGGTCGAGCCGCCTTTGTTCGTGTTCGTGACCGCGTATTCGGACCATGCCTTGCGCGCGTTCGAGGCTCAGGCGGTCGATTATCTGATGAAGCCGGTCGAGGAATCTCGGCTGGCCGATACGATCGAGCGGGTTCGGCAGCGGTTAAGCGAGAAGCGCGGGGTCGAGGAGGTCGATCGGTTGCGCGAAGTGCTCGCCGATGTCGCGCCGGACGCGGCGGCGGACATGCCCGACGGCGATGCCGTGTCGGCGAACCGGTTCGAGAAGCTCATCAACATCAAGGATCGCGGGCAGATCTTCCGCGTCGATGTGGATACGATCGAGCGGATCGATGCGGCGGGCGATTATATGTGCATCTATACCGGCGATAATACGCTGATCTTGCGCGAGACTATGAAGGATCTGGAGAAGCGGCTCGATCCGCGGCGGTTCCAGCGGGTGCATCGGTCTACGATCGTGAATCTGGATCTGGTGAAGCAGGTCAAGCCGCATACCAATGGGGAGTGCTTCCTGGTGCTGAATTCAGGGGCTAGCGTGAAGGTTTCTCGGTCGTATCGGGATGTGGTGGCGCGGTTCGTTCATTGAGGTGAGGCTGGGGGGCGGGACCTTGTCGAATCTTCCCGTCGTCCTGCCCCTTCCCGTCATCCTGACGAAAGTCAGGATCCAGAGCCATTGAGGACGCCGCCTGTTACTCTGGATCCTGACTTTCGTCAGGATGACGGACGATGGGGGGAGGATGTTAGGGGCGCGCTTTCGGAGGCGCCCTTTCCGAGTCCGTCCTTGCCGATCGGGGTCCCGACTATCGTCGGGATAACGGGGTTGCGTTTCGTTAGCGGACGCTCACCCGTTTCCTCGACCCAATTAACCAGTCCCTAAACCCCTCGGCGTAGAGCGGGGGGATGAAGACGTCGGGTTACGGCCTTTATCCCCATGCCTTGATCAGTTTGCCCGCGTTGGTGATGGCGACGTCGTGCGTGCCCGAGGATCGCCCCGCTGCGGTCGCGCAGGTTCAGCCCGAGCGTAATTCTCGCGCGCTGTTGGAGCGGATGGCGTTGCATGTGCCGGATGATATCTCGGCGAAGATGGCAACGGCCACGCCTGAGGCGGCGGCTATGCCTGCGGTTGCGCCGCCCTTTGTAACTTCGAACTCCGTTGTCGACGCGAACCGTGCGGCGGAGTGCCTGACGGCGGCGGTGTATTATGAGGCACGATCGCAGTCGGTGGAGGGGCAGCGGGCGGTGGCGCAGGTGGTGTTGAACCGGGTGCGCGACCGGGCTTTTCCGAACAGCGTTTGCGGGGTCGTGTACCAGGGGGCGGAGCGGCGGACCGGGTGCCAGTTCAGCTTTACGTGCGATGGCTCGATGAACCGTGCGCGGGAGTTGGGGGCTTGGGATCGCGCGCGTGCGGTTGCGGCGGCGGCGCTTGGCGGGAGCGTCTTTGCGCCGGTCGGGGCGGCGACTTCGTTTCATACGACGAGCATTTTGCCGTGGTGGGCGTCGAGTTTGGCGCGGATCACTACGGTCGGGGCGCATGTGTTCTATCGTTGGCAGGGGGCGTTGGAGCGGGCGCTGACGTTCCGGCAGGTTTATGCCGGGGTTGAGCCTGGGGTTCGGGGTGGCGGCTTTTCCGGTGGTGGCGTGGGGACGGTTGCGGCGGAGGTGGCCGGCGTTTCGGTGCATTATGGGAATCGGGAGGTCGTTGCGGACTTGGGTGCAGAGCCCGCGGATCCGCCGCATGGGGTGACGGTGCATCGGGGGGTGTCGCGTCCCGGATCGGCGATGGCGGGCGCGGCGATCGTTCCAACGCGGTTGGTTTCGGGTGTGCGGGTGCATGTCGGGGGGCAGGCTTCCGCGCTGCTTGGCGGCGGCGGTGAAGACGCGATCGTTTCGGACGAGACCTGACGCTCTCCCTCCCCTTCAGGGGGGGTGGGGCTCCGCCGCGAGCGAGACGTTTTTGGCAATGCCCCAACCCTACCTTCCCCTGAAGGGGAGGGAGTTGGTCGGTTTGCTGGGCCGACAGCTGCACCACCCCGGCGGAGGCCGGGGCCCAGTTGGGGGACGTTGCCAACTCCGGACTGCGCCTCATCACCACGGGCTTTCCACTTGGGCCCCGGCCTTCGCCGGGGTGGTGGTAGGAGGGGAAACCTGCCCTTGCTATTGCTCCGGCGCGACCCTCCGGAAGCCCCGTGCAAGCTACGTCCAGCAGGGTGACGCACCGGTGTTGGCTGGAATGTCTTCTCCCCTCCCTAGAAGGGAGGGGTTGGGGGTGGGTTGGGTTCCGCGCATACAGCGGTCGCGGCTCAAGCTGGCCTACCCACCCCCTGCCCCTCCCTTCCAGGGAGGGGGGCGCGGCTCGACTTTGGCGGACTTGAGCCCCCTTCCCCTCCCCTCGCAAAACCATGCTGCATCTGCTAACGGCAGCCCCATGCTGAATCTGAACAATATCACGGTGCGCCTGGGCGGACGCGTTATCCTCGATGGCGCCACGGCTGCGTTGCCGCCGGGCTCGCGCGTCGGGCTGATCGGGCGCAACGGCGCGGGCAAGTCGACGATGGTTCGCGTGATCGCGGGGCAGCTGGAGCCGGACGACGGTTCCGCCGACATGCCGAAGGGCGCGCGGATCGGCTACCTCGCGCAGGAGGCCCCGCACGGCATGAAGACGCCGTTCGAAACCGTGCTCGAAGCCGATCTGGAGCGCGCCGCGCTAATGGTCGAGAGCGAGACGAGCGAGGATCCCGACCGGCTCGGCGACGTGTACGAGCGGCTGATCGCGATCGACGCGTACACCGCGCCCGCGCGCGCCGCGCAGATCCTGCTCGGGCTCGGGTTCGACGAGGATATGCAGGCGCGGACGCTCGACAGCTTCTCGGGCGGCTGGAAGATGCGCGTGGCGCTGGCCGCACTGCTGTTCTCGCAGCCGGACCTGCTGCTGCTCGATGAGCCTTCGAACCATCTCGATCTCGAAGCGGTGATGTGGCTCGAGGATTTCCTCAAGGGCTACAAGGCGACGATCGTGGTCGTCAGCCACGAGCGCGATTTCCTCAACAACGTGGTCGATCACATCCTGCATCTGCAGGGCGGCAAGATCACGCTGTACCCGGGTGGCTACGACGCGTTCGAGCGGCAGCGGGCCGAGCGCCTCGCGCAGATCGAGGCGGCGCGCGCGAACCAGGCGGTGCAGCGCGAGAAACTGCAGGAATATATCGCGAAGAATTCCGCGCGCGCCTCGACCGCCAAGCAGGCGCAGTCGCGGCAGAAGATGCTGTCGAAGATGCAGCCGATCGCCGAGAGCTATAACGATCCGACGCTGTCGTTCGGCTTCCCCAACCCGACCGAACTGCGGCCGCCTTTGATCACGCTCGACATGGCGACGGTGGGCTATGCCGACGTGCCGATCCTGAAGCGGCTCAACATGCGGCTCGATCCCGACGACCGGGTCGCGCTGCTCGGGCGCAACGGCAACGGCAAGACCACGCTCGCGCGGCTGTTGGCGGCGCAGTTGACGCCGATGGACGGCGAGATGTCGTCGTCGGGCAAGATGAAGGTGGGGTATTTCACGCAGTATCAGGTCGAGGAACTCGATCCGACCGATTCGCCGATCGAGCATATGTCGCATCTGATGAAGGGCGCGACGCCGGCTGCGGTCCGCGCGCAGTTGGGGCGTTTCGGCTTCTCTGGTGACAAGGCGACGACGCGGGTCGGCAAGTTGTCGGGTGGCGAGCGGGCGCGGCTGGCGCTGGCGCTGATCACGCGGGATGCGCCGCATCTGCTGATCCTCGATGAGCCTACCAACCATCTGGACGTCGATGCGCGCGAGGCTTTGGTGCAGGCGCTCAATGCGTACACCGGCGCTGTCGTGCTGGTCAGCCATGACCGGCATATGCTGGAGCTTACCGCGGACCGGCTGGTGCTGGTCGACGACGGGACGGCGAAGGAGTTCGACGGCAGCCTCGACGATTACATCGCGTTCGTCCTGAAGGGCGACGGCGGCAAGGGCGATGCGGCGTCGAAGGCCGACAAGAAGGCGGGTAAGAAGGCCGCGGCGGAGGCGAAGAGCAACGATGCGGCGCTTCGGAAGGCTCTGCGCGAGATCGAGGAGCAGACCGCCAAGTTCACCAAGGAGCGCAATGCTCTGGACCGCGCGATGGTCGATCCGGCGAATGCGGAGCCACGGTTCTCGCGGATGTCGATGGGGGATCTGAGCAAGCGTCGCGCCGAGGTGCATGCAAAGCTCGAGGCTAGCGAGGCGAAGTGGCTGGAGGCTAGCGAGGCGCTGGAGGGGGTGGCGGCTTAACGGCCTTCTGCGCCTCCCCTGGGGGAGCCGCCTAGTCCGTTCTTGCCCCCCTCCCTGAAAGGGAGGGGTTGGGGGTGGGTCGGGTTCCGCGTGTTCCAGCGGTTGCGGCTCAAGCCGGCCTACCCACCCCCGGCCCCTCCCTTTCAGGGAGGGGGGAAGATCGGGTCAGCCTTCGTCTGAATCCGACGCGGCAGGGCGCTCGAACCAGGCTTCGACCGGGCCGACCAGCTTGAGCGTCAGGGGATTGCCGTTGCGGTCGACCTTCTTACCGAGCGCGACTCGGATCCAGCCTTCCGAGATGCAATATTCCTCGACGTCGTGGCGGACCTTGTCCTTGAAGCGGATGCCGATGCCGCGTTCGAGCAGGTCCTGCTGGAAGAACGGGCTGCGCTGGTTGATCGAGAGGCGATCGGGGGGCGTGTCGCCGGTTGCGGCCGGGGTGGCGGCGGCTTCGGTCTCGGGGGTGTTGGGCGTGTCGGTCATGGTCGCGCGTCTAGCGGCAAGCGCCTGCCCCGCGCCAGAAAAAAGCACGTGATGCAAAAGAGGCGCCGGGATTGCTCCCGACGCCTCCTTGCCGTCGTTCGATCGGGTCAGCTGCAGACCTGTACCGATACCCGGTCGCCATAATAGGGATCGACGCGCCACTCGTTCCAGCACCGCGGACGATAATCCTCGCGGTAATAGGTGCGGACCGGCGGGTTGTAATAGGCCACCGGCGGCGGGGCGTAATAGCCGCCATTGTAATAGCCGCGGTCGTAATAGCGGTTGCGGTTGTTGCTGCTCGCGATCGCTGCGCCGACGCCTAAGCCGAGGATACCGCCGAGCACGGCTGCACCGGCTGCGTTGCCGCCGCCGCGATGACCGTGCCAGCCGCGACCATAGCCGCCGCGGCCCCAGCGCTGTGCATCGGCCGGTACCGCGGCTGTCAGCGCGGTCGCTGCGAGGGCTACCCCCAAACCTGCCTTCTTCAAAAATCCGTTCATCATCCGAACTCCGTTACTAGTTACGCCCGGTCCGCCTGGGACAAACGCATAAGTGTCCGACCGTGTTTCAGGCTGTAGGTGATTCGGTCTGAACTGCGGCGGAACGGGCTGTTAACCCACGGTATATCTGTGTGGGCGTGTCCCGTGTGGGGACGCGGGCGCAGGCGCACGGCTGGGCGTTGTTTACCGGTATCGGATAGGACGCCGCGATGCGCAGGATGATGACGACGCGAGCGATCGCCTTTGCCGTGGAACATGGCCTGCGGCTTCATTGGCCTCAGTTTTGTTCGTCACGTCGCCTTGAACGCCGCCGTTCTCCCCCCCTGGAAGGGAGGGGTTGGAGGTGGGTTGGCCGGCTTGGCCGCCGCCGTTCGATAATGCGGAAGCCTACCCACCCCCGGCCCCTCCCTTTCAGGGAGGGGGGAAGACGTGGGTTGGTCATACCTCGACCAACGCACAAATGAAGAAGGGCCGGAGGTTTCCCTCCGGCCCTTCTTCATTTCCTAGCCAGCGCGACACGGCGAAGCCGTGTCGTCGGACCTCGCTTTGGCGAGGCCGGCCGAGCGCCTGAGGACTCAGCCGGCTTCGCCTTTGCTGGCCTCAGGCGCTCTGCTTAGCCCGGCTAGCCCGCTTGCGCTCGTTCGCATCAAGGAAGCGCTTGCGCAGACGGATCGACTTCGGCGTGACTTCGACCATCTCGTCGTCGTCGATGTAGGCGATCGCCTGCTCCAGCGTCGCGCGCTTCGGCGGGGACAGGCGGACCTGGTCGTCCTTGCCGCCCGAGGCGCGGAAGTTGGTCAGCGCCTTGGTCTTCATCGGGTTGACCTCGAGGTCGTCCGGCTTGGCGTTCTCGCCGACGATCATGCCCTCATAGAGAGCCTCGCCGTGGCCCACGAACAGGATGCCGCGCTCTTCGAGCGGACCCAGTGCGTAGTTGTTCGCCTCGCCCGAACCGTTCGAAATCAGCACGCCGTTCTTGCGACCCTCGATCGGACCCTTGTGCGGGCCGTACTTCTCGAACAGCCGGTTCATGATGCCCGTGCCGCGCGTGTCGGACAGGAATTCGCCATGATAGCCGATCATCCCGCGCGACGGCGCCGAGAAGGTGATGCGGGTCTTGCCGCCGGTCGACGGACGCATGTCGGTCATCTCGGCCTTACGGGTGTTCATCTTCTCGACCACGGTGCCCGAATGCTCCTCGTCGACGTCGATGATGACGGTCTCGTACGGCTCGGTCTTCTTGCCGTTCTCGTCCTCGCCGAACAGCACGCGCGGACGCGAGATGCCCAGCTCGAAGCCCTCGCGGCGCATCGTCTCGATCAGCACGCCCAGCTGAAGCTCGCCGCGACCGGCGACTTCGAAGCTGTCCTTGTCGGCCGCCTCGGTCACCTTGACGGCGACGTTCGACTCGGCTTCGCGGAACAGGCGCTCGCGGATCATGCGCGACGTCACCTTGGTGCCTTCGCGGCCCGCCATCGGCGAATCGTTCACGGCAAAACGCATCGACAGCGTGGGGGGATCGATCGGCTGCGCGTGCAGCGGCTCGGTCACCGTGATGTCGGCGATCGTGTCGGCCACGGTGGCGACCGAAAGCCCCGCCAGCGAGATGATGTCGCCGGCCTTGGCTTCGTCGACGGGAACGCGATCGAGACCACGGAACGACATGATCTTCGAGGCGCGACCCGTCTCGATGATCTTGCCGTCGTTATCCAGCGCGTGGATCGGCTGGTTGGTCTTCACGGTACCCGAATTGACGCGACCGGTGAGGACGCGGCCGAGGAACGGATCGCGGTCGAGCAGCGTGACGAGGAAGGTGAACGGCACGCCGGCGACTTCCACGGCGGGCGGCGGCACGTGCTTCACGATTGTCTCGAACATCGGGATCAGCGTGCCTTCGCGCGCGTCCATGTCGGTCGAGGCATAGCCGTTGCGACCCGAGGCGTAGAGCACGGGGAAGTCGAGCTGGTCGTCGTTCGCGTCGAGCGACACGAACAGATCGAACACTTCGTCGAGCACTTCCTGGATGCGCGCGTCGTTACGATCGACCTTGTTGACGACGACGATCGGCTTCAGGCCGAGCGCGAGCGCCTTGCCGGTGACGAACTTGGTCTGCGGCATTGCGCCTTCCGAAGAATCGACCAGCAGGACGACGCCGTCGACCATCGACAGGATGCGCTCGACTTCACCGCCGAAATCGGCGTGGCCGGGCGTATCGACGATGTTGATGCGGATGCTCTCGGACTCGCCGGGAGGGGTCCAGTCGACCGAGGTCGGCTTGGCGAGAATGGTGATGCCACGCTCTTTTTCGAGGTCGTTCGAATCCATTGCGCGCTCTTCGACGCGCTGGTTGTCGCGGAAGGTGCCGGACTGGCGGAAGAGCTGGTCGACCAGCGTCGTCTTGCCGTGATCGACGTGCGCAATGATCGCCACGTTGCGGAGGCTCATGAATGTATTCTCTTGAAACGAGGAACGGGGTTGGCGCGCGCCATAGCGTAATTGTTGCGCCGCGGGAAGAGTGGGCGGTGTTTGGGTCTTCGCGAGGCGTTCCGTCATCCTGACGAAAGCCGGGATCTCGGGTCACGGGGCGCGGCTTTTCTTGGCTCTGGGTCCTGACTTTCGTCAGGATGACGGGGCATGTGTGGGTTCAACGGCGCTTGTATGGTCCGGCGGCGAGAATGGCGCGGGGATCGCGGACCGCTAGCATCGCCCTGAGGGCGGCGTGTTTGTCGGGGGCGGCGGCGTAGTAGCGCTGCCAGATCCGCAGGCCCATCCAATAGCCGAGTTCGGGTGGCCAGCCGGCGGGCGGCGTGGAGTAGTTGCCGATCCAGCGGGCGTACGCCTTGGCTTCGGGCGAGCCTTCTTCCGGGTCGTCCTTGTCGGTGAGCTTGCGGGTGAGCGCGATGTCGGCCTGCATCTGGCGCCAGAGTTCGGCCTCGCGCGGGGCGGCCCAGGCGGCGCGCGCGGCGTCGGGTTCCTCGCCGGTGACGAGTTGCGCGATGAAGTCCGCCGCGCCCTCGACGAGGATCGCGGTGAGCAGCGGATCGCGGGCGAGCGTCATCCCCGCGTCCTGCTGGAAGGAATGCACCGTCTCGTGCGCGAAGAAATGGCGGAGCGTCTGGCGAAGTTTCTCGGGCGTGGGGGACATGCGGCAGAGCACTTCGAGGCCGAGCACCTGCGCGCCGGGACCTGCCGTTCCGCCGGAATTGCCCGCGCCGAAGACTATATAGACTTGGGGCAGCCTCACGTCGGGGAGCGCGCCGTGGAGGCCGAGATAGATCGACCGAAGATCGGCGGTGGCGGTCTTGGCGGCGGGAAGGCAGGTCTTGATCGCCTGCGCGTATCGGGTCGGGTTGGCGGCGATCGCGCGCGCGAGATTGTCGGCGTCGACGATCCGGCCGGGGGTGAAGACGCCGATCCCGAAACTGCCCTTGTCGAGATAGTCGCGTTTCAGTTGCGCGGCGGTAGGTTTGCCCTTGGTCTTGGCGAAGAGAGTGGCGAAGCGGTCGGCGTCTTCGGTGTGGATCGTGGCGGTTAGTGGGTCGGCTGGCGGGGGACGATTCGTGGCGGCCGCGGGGAGGAGGGCGAGCGCGAGGATCAGCGGGCGGAACATGGTCCGCAGCGTATCGTGTGGTTTGGTGGCCGCCAGTCTTATTCGGCGGTGAGATGCCCCACATCAGCCCAAAGCCGTTCCCCCGCGAGGCGGGCGAGCGGTGACGCCCTTGGCTCCTGGCCCCCGCGTTTGCGGGGGAACGAGAAGGAGTGGCCCGCGCTCCGCCCCCACCACACCCCACCCCGGCGAAGGCGGGAGCCCAGTTGGAAAGGTGGCAATAACGACGTGCCGCCATCCGTTAGCAACGTCCCCCAACTGGGCCCCGGCCTTCGCCGGGGTGGTGGCGTAGGTTAACGGGACGCGCTGGAAAATCGGAAAGGCTCAGAACCCCTCCAGCACGATCTTCCCCTTCGCCGTATGGCTCTCGATCCTCTCGTGCGCCTTCCGCAAATTCGCCGCGTCGATTTTCCCGAAATTCTCCGCCAGCGTCGTCCGGATCGTCCCCGCATCGACCAACGCCGCGACCTCGTCGAGCAACCGCCCCTGCTCGCCCATGTCCGGGGTCTGGAACAGCGAGCGCGTGTACATCAGCTCCCAGTGGACCGAGATCGACTTCTGCTTCAGCGGCGCGATGTCGAGCGTCTTGGGATCGTCGATCAGCGCGAGCCGGCCCTGCGGCGCGACCAGCGTGGCGATCTCGGCGATGTGCTCGTCGGTATGCGTCGTCGAGAAAACGTACGCCGGCGCGCCGAGCCCGAGCGCCTCGACCTGTTCGGCGAGCGGCTTGCGGTGATCGATCACGTGGTGCGCGCCGAGATCCTCGACCCAGCCCCGCGTCTCGTCGCGCGAGGCGGTGGCGATGATCGTCAGGTCGGTGAGCTTGCGCGCGAGCTGGATCGTGATCGACCCTACCCCGCCAGCACCGCCGATGATCAGGATCGCGTTCGCCGCACCGGGGACGGGCTTGCGCACGTCGAGGCGGTCGAACAGCGTCTCCCACGCGGTGATCGAGGTCAGCGGCAGCGCCGCCGCCTGCGCCCAATCGAGCGACTGCGGCTTGTGGCCGACGATACGCTCGTCGACGAGGTGGTATTCGGCATTGGTGCCGGGCCGGTCGATCGCACCGGCGTAGAACACCGCGTTGCCGACCGCGAACTTGGTCACGTCAGCGCCGACCGCGACGACGATGCCCGCTGCGTCCCAGCCCAGCACCTGCGGCTTGCCGTCGGGATCGGCGCGGTTCCGGCGGATCTTGGTGTCGACCGGGTTGACCGATACCGCCTTTACCTCGACGAGCAGGTCGCGGCCGATCGCTTCGGGCTTGGCGATGTCGAGATCGACGAGCGACTGCGGATCGTCGATCGGAAGCGACTTGGTATAGCCGATGGCGCGCATGCTGGAACTCCTGTGATGTCGGCCCCAAGCTGTCGACGCCGTCCCTTGGTTTCAAGGCGCGGTTGGCAAGAGCGGTGTGTTATCTATATATGCCACTTGAACGCGGGACGGGTTGCAGCCACCATGTCCCATCGAACGGAGATTACGCATGGCCACGACACCCGAGACGCTGAACGAAGAGCCGGGCCTGGTGCTGACCCCGCCCGATCCCGTACCCACGGTTGCCCCCGCTAAGGCCGCCGGGCTCGTCCCCGTGGATGCCGGCGTGAAGTCTCAGCTGGAGGAGCGCGTGTCGGGGTTCGTCACCGATCTCGTCGCGCAGGACGTCAATTCGCCGGAGTTCGGCAAGCGGGTCGATGCAATCACCGCGATGGGCGCGAAGGAAATCCGCGAGGCCGCCGGCCAGTCGAACCGCTTCCTCGACCGCCCGGTCAAGGCGATGGATCAGGAGACCGGCGTCGGCAAGGATCTGGCCGAGCTGCGCCGCGTCGTCGAGGATCTCGATCCCGGCAAGAAGGGCAATCTCACCGCGCCGCAGAAGCTGTTCGGGATCATCCCGTTCGGTGGCAAGATGCGCAATTATTTCGACGGCTACAAATCGTCGCAGACGCACATCGCGCAGATCCTGAAGAGCCTCGGCTCGGGCAAGGACGAGTTGCTGATGGACAATGCCGCGATCGATACCGAGCGTGCGAATTTGTGGGCGGCGATGGGCCGGCTCGAGCAGATGATCCATTTGTCGAAGACGATGGACGCCAAGCTGGAGGACGTCGCCAACGACCTCGACCACACAGATCCCGCCAAGGCGAAGGCGATCCGCGAGACCGCGTTGTTTTACACGCGCCAGCGGACGCAGGATTTGCTGACGCAGATGGCGGTCACCGTGCAGGGGTATCTCGCGCTCGACCTGGTCAAGAAGAACAATGTCGAGCTGGTGAAGGGCGTCGATCGCGCGTCGACCACGACCGTGTCTGCGCTGCGCACCGCGGTGACGGTGGCGCAGGCGCTGACCAACCAGAAACTGGTGCTGGAGCAGATCACCGCGCTCAACACGACCACCGCGAACATCATCGGATCGACCGGCAAGCTGCTGAAATCGCAGACCGCGCAGATCCACGAACAGGCGGCGTCGGCGACGATTCCGCTGGAGACGCTGCAACGCGCGTTCCAGAATATCTACGACACGATGGACGCGATCGACGTGTTCAAGCTGAAGGCGCTTGATTCGATGAAGGTCACGGTCGGCGCGCTGTCGAACGAAGTGGACAAATCGCGCGGCTATATCGCGCGGGCTGAAGGCGCGACGCAGGGGCAGTTGGGCGGACCTTCGTCCAGCCCGTTCAAGCTGGAGGCGATGTAACCCTCGTGAGCGAAGTCGACGACGCCATCGCCAGCGCCCGTGCCTCCTGGTCGCGCATTTCCGACGACCGGACGGGCGCCTTCATCGCACGCTCGCCATCGCGGGGACGGGCTCTGCAAACGCAGGCGATCGGCAAGCGGCTGACCCGGATCGTGGTCGCCGACGTGTCGATCCTGATCGCGGCGATGGTGATCGGCTGGATCGTACCGCTCGGGATCGGCGGCGCGATGCTGGTGATGGCGCTGCTGGTCGCCGCCACGGTGCTGTTCGCGGTGTGGCCTGCCGAACGTGCGCCGACGCCGGAACGACTGGCAGCGGTGGATATCCGCGCGTTGCCGGCGCAGACCGAACGCTGGCTGGAGGCGCAACGCCCTGCCCTCCCCGCGCCGGCGATGACGCTGGTCGACCGTATCGGCTTGCGCCTCGAGACGCTGACGCCGCAGTTGGCGACGCTCGACGCGAACACGCAGGAAGCGGTCGACGTGCGGAAGCTCATCGGCGAACAACTCCCCGCCTTCGTCAAGGATTACGAGAAGGTCCCGGCGTCGCTCCGCACCACACCGCGCAACGGTCGCACGCCCGATGCGGAACTGGTCGACGGGCTTAAGCTGATCGAGCAGGAGATCGGCGAGATGACCGCGCGTCTTGCGCAAAGCGATCTGGACAATCTGTCGACGCGGGGGCGGTTCCTGGAGATGAAGTACAAGGAGTGAAGCGCACCCGGCTCAGCGTATGCCGTCGCAAGGCGCGCTTCGTATCCGAAGCCGACGCGCTTGTTGTGGCGCAGACCGGACGCGTACCGCTCCGACCGTATCGCTGCGACCGGTGTCTTCACTTCCACCTGACGAGCCGGACGAAGGGCAAACGCCGCCCCAGCCCGGACTGCTGAAGGCTCTCGACAGAGCTGTTTACCCGCCCGCCCCGTGAAGGGCGGGCGAGTTGGCTGATGCAGAGATGTCTAGTCGTCCGCCTTGCTGGGAAAGGCGAACCCGAGAGGTTGGATGGCGGTCGCGTCCTGCTTCAGACGCGCGGCCATTTGTTCGTATTCGCGTTCGGTTTCCGGGGTGACGCTGGCGCGCGACTCCTTCAGGGCGCCTTCGAAATCGGCCATCGTCACGTCGGTCGAGTCGATCGAACGACGGAGCGCGACGAGGCCTGCGCGGCGAACGACGTCCTCCAAATCCGCGCCGGAGAAGCGATCGGTACGGTCGGCGAGACGATCGAGATCGACGTCCGACGCGAGCGGCATCTTCTGCGTCTGGATGCCGAGGATACGGCGGCGGCCAGCCTTGTCGGGGACGCCGACATAGACGAGTTCGTCGAAGCGGCCCGGCCGGAGCAACGCAGGGTCGATCAGGTTCGGGCGGTTGGTCGCGCCGATCACGACGACCGATTGCAGTTCCTCCAACCCGTCCATCTCGGCGAGGATCGTGTTGACGACACGCTCCGTGACCTGCGGTTCGCCCGCGCCTGAGCCGCGTGCGGGCACCAGCGAGTCGAGTTCGTCGATGAAGATCACGCACGGCGCCACTTGCCGTGCGCGCTGGAAAAGGCGGGCGATCTGTTGTTCGCTTTCGCCGTACCACTTGCTCAGCAGGTCGGACGATTTGGTGGCGATGAAGTTCGCCTCCGCCTCGCGCGCGACCGCCTTGGCCAGCAGCGTCTTGCCAGTGCCGGGCGGGCCGTAGAGCAGGAAGCCCTTGGCCGGACGGATGCCGAGGCGGCGGAACGCGTCGGGGTTCTTGAGCGGCAGTTCGACGCCTTCCTTGAGCCGCATCTGTGCGTCGTCGAGTCCGCCGACGTCCGCCCAGCGCACGGTCGGTGCCTGGACCATGACTTCGCGCATCGCCGATGGCTGGACGCGTTTCAGCGCACCGAGGAAATCTTCGCGGGTGACCGACAATTCGTCGAGCACCTCGGGCGGGATCGTCCGTTCTTCGAGGTTCAGCTTCGGCATGATCCGGCGGACCGCCTCGATCGCCGCCTCGCGTGTCAACGCGGCGAGATCGGCACCGACGAAACCGTAGGTGGTGCGCGACAGTTCATCGAGATCGACGCGGTCGCCGAGCGGCATGCCACGCGTATGGATGCCGAGGATCTCGCGACGGCCGCGTTCGTCCGGCACGCCGACGACGATCTCGCGGTCGAACCGGCCGGGGCGGCGGAGTGCTTCGTCGATCGCCTCGGGACGATTGGTGGCAGCGATCACGACGAGGTTCGCGCGCGATTCGAGACCGTCCATCAGCGTCAGCAACTGCGCGACGAGACGTTTTTCGGCCTCACCCGACACTTGGCCACGCTTGGGTGCGATCGAGTCGATCTCGTCGATGAAGACGATCGAAGGCGCTGACTTCGCCGCTTCCTCGAACACCTCGCGGAGGCGTGATTCGGACTCGCCGTACGCCGAGCCCATGATCTCGGGGCCGTTGATCAGGAAGAACTGCGCGTCGGATTCGTTCGCGACTGCGCGCGCGAGCCGCGTCTTGCCGGTGCCGGGAGGGCCATGCAGCAACACGCCCTTGGGTGGATCGACGCCGAGCCGCTGGAACAGTTCGGGGTAGCGAAGCGGCAGTTCGACCATCTCGCGCAACTGGTCGATCGTCTGCGCCATGCCGCCGATGTCGTCGTAAGTGACGTCGGCACGGCGGGCGGCCTGCGGCTCTTCGTACTCTGAGCGCAGTTCGATCTCGGTATTCTCGTCGATGTGCACGACGCCCTTCGGGCTGGCCGCGATCACCGCGAGACGGATCTCCTGCAAAGCGTAGGCCGGTGCGTTCATGAACTGCTGGACGCCCGGCGGCATGTTGCCGACGCGCTGATGCCCCGCGGTCGCGACGATGTCGCCCTGGCAGATCGGTCGCCCGAGAAACGTGCGCTTGAGCGCATTGGTCGAGCCCTGGAGACGCAGGTTCTGCTGCGCCGGCGCGAAGACGACGCGCGTGGCCGGCTTCGACTCTGCCTTGCGCACCTCGACGAAGTCGCCCGAGCCTACTCCGGCGTTCGCGCGCTGGAGGCCGTCGAGGCGGAGGATGTCGAGGCCTTCGTCCTCCGGATAGGGACCGACGGCGCGCGCGGGCGTGTTCTGCTTACCGAGGATCTCGATCACGTCGCCCTCGCCGATGCCGAGAGTCGCCATCAGCGCGCGCGGCAAATGCGCCAGGCCGCGGCCGCTATCCTCGGGACGCGCGTTGGCGACCTGGATTTTCCGCGTGGGGATTTCGCTATCGGGCATCTCGACTCCTTCGAACTCGAAGCGTGTCAGATGGGGGCAAGGTTCCGGGCTTGCGAGGCGTTGCCTCGTCCGCATGCCGTAAAAGGCACAAAAAAAGGGCCGGCCAATGAAGGCCAGCCCATGAAAGTTTTTAGGAGAGGATGCCTGAAAGGCGAGGTCTTTTTGCGTCGAGACGGTTCGTGTTGCAAGTGCGAAGGGATCAGCTACGATTGCGCTAACTGCAATCGCGTGCATGAATGCGTCCAGCGGTCATTGTCACACTCGTCGAGTCGAAAGAGGAATCATGCGTAGGCTGCCGCCACTGGGGGCTATCGAGGCGTTCGTACAGGTCGCGCGACTGGGGTCGATCAAGGCCGCGGCCGAGGATCTGGCACTGTCCGCACCTGCGCTCAGCCGACGCGTGCAGAGTCTCGAACGCTTCATCGCCAAGCCGCTGTTCGCACGCCGGCATCAGGCGATGGTGCTGAATGCGGATGGCGAACGGCTGCTCGCGCAGATCGCGCCGGTGCTGGACTCGCTGTCGGACGCGGTCGAATCGCTGACCAGCACGACCGAGGTGTTGCGGCTGCGGCTCGGGATTCTGCCGCTCTATGCGTCGCAGAAGCTTTTCCCCCGTCTGGGCGAGTTGCGGACGACGCACCCCGAGCTGCATCTCGACATCGATACCGCCGCGCATCTGGTGTCGCGACTCGGCGACGGGCTCGACGCGGTAATCGCCTTGTCGCGCGAGATCGACCCGGCGTTCTACGCGCGGCGGCTGGATCGCAATTCGGTGTATGTGATCGGTGCTCGGAGCCTGCTGGAGCGGGCGGACCCGGTTACGCGGCCCGAACAGCTCTCGACACTGACCGCGCTGGTCCACCGCGACATGACGGACACGTTCACGGCATGGCGCACGGCGGCGGGGCTCGACGATATCGAGCCGCTGGCGATCGACCATTTCGATTCGGGCGCATTGATGCTGGAGGCGGCGGCGCAGGGACTCGGCGTCGCGTTCATGCACGCGAGCCATTTCGACGATGCGAACGATCCGCGACTGGTCCGGCTGTTCGATATCGAGGTGGAGAGTCCGTACAGCTACTGGTTCGTGTGCCGCCCACGGGCGTTGCAGACCAAGCCGGTGAAGCTGTTCCACGATTGGCTGATCAAGACGGTGGCGGAAGTCTGACGCTGCTGCGGTGAACTTACTCCAAACCGGATGTTGTCGACAACATTGCTGCTGACCACCCCGTTATACTTGGCTCCCATAACATTTTCGGGAGCGATCGTGATGGTGTTGGATCCAAGCAAAGTCGACGGCCAACTGTTTCTCGGTGACAACCTGCCACCCGACAGTACGACCCGTCACCAGCGCGCTAGCGCAGAAGATTCCGCCTGGGGTACTCAGGCCGCCTACGAACTCGTCGAGCCTGATAGCGGCATCATCTACGAACGCGTTCTGCTCGTCACGAAGGACCCGACAACGCTACCGCATAGCCGCGCAAAATGCGCCAAATGGGTGCGGATCGGACCGATCAAGACTTGCATCGGCTGGACGGTCAACTTGCAGTGGTATTACGTCCGCGCAGTGCTGCGGGTTTCCACTGCCAAGCCGATAGAGATCAAGGACATCGTCGAAGATTGTTTGCGCGAAGGGGCAATCGCCGCTGCGATCGCTGCAATCATCACCGGAGGAAGCGCCGCCGCCGCCGCCGCGGCGGGCGCGGTCGAAGTTTGTCTTGCGCGAAAACTGGGCGATCAGTTGCTGACCGTGTCCGTCAGTCTCGAACATTACTGGGGCGAGTGGCAATAAGGTCCGCCCGGAATAACCGATACCGGGGCGGCGCGACGCCACCCCGGTACCCCATTATCAGGCAGCGCGTGCCTTGACGATCTTGCCTGGCGTGCGCGGTGGCTCGCCCTTGGGCAGCGCGTCGACCAGGTCCATGCCGTCGGTGACTTCGCCCCAGACGGTGTACTGCTTGTCGAGGAAGCGTGCGTCGTCGAACACGATGAAGAACTGCGAGTTCGCCGTGTCGGGCTGGTTCGTGCGCGCCATCGAGCATACGCCGCGGACGTGCGGCTCGGCCGAGAATTCCGCCTTGAGGTTGGGCTTGCTCGACCCGCCGGTGCCGTCGCCGCGACCACCGTCACCGCCCTGCGCCATGAAGCCCGGGATCACGCGGTGGAAGGGTACGCCGTCGTAAAAGCCTTCGTTCGCGAGCTCGACGATCCGCTCGACATGCTTGGGCGCCAGATCGGGGCGCAGCTTGATCGTGACGTCGCCACCTTCGAGGGTCAGCGTCAGCGTTTCGGGGGTGTCAGCCATTCATGTTCTCCTGAATTGATGCGCGGCAGATAGGGAGCCGCACTCCGACTGGCAAATGCACGCGCGTCGCGTTAGGGCCCAAACATACGCTTTTTAAGGGAGGCAGCCATGAGCGAACTCGAGCTTCCCGAGGTCGAAACCGAGACCCAACCCGAAAACCAACTCGATCGCGACGATCATTTGCGTCCCGAATTCGTCCGTGCCGTCCTGGATGCGGTCGAGAATGGCGACGACGAGGGCGCGCGTGCGCTGGTCGAGCCGCTGCACCCCGCCGACATCGCCGATCTGTTCGAGCTGACCCCGCAGGAAGATCGCGCCGCACTCGCGCGGGCGGTCACCGACCTGCTCGGCGGCGACGTGTTCGCCGAGATGAACGATTACGTCCGCGAGGATCTGATCGATGCGCTCGAGCCGCATCAGGTCGCCGATCTCGCGTCCGAACTCGATACCGACGATGCCGTCGCGATCATCGAGGACATGGACGAGGACGAGCAGCGCGCGGTGTTGCGTGCGCTCGACCCAGACGATCGCGCGGCGATCGAGGAGGCGCTGAGCTACGCCGAGGAGTCCGCCGGTCGTTTGATGCAGCGCGAGCTGATCGCTGTCCCTGAGCATTGGACGGTCGGCGACGCGATCGATTACCTGCGCGGCCACGAGGAGCTGACGACCGATTTCTGGGAAATCTTCGTCGTCGATCCGGCGCACAAGCCGATCGGTACGTGCCAGCTGTCGTGGATGCTGCGGACGCCGCGCGGGATCGCGATCGCCGACGTGATGAAGCGCGAGCAGACGCTGATCCCGGTCGACATGGACCAGGAGGAAGTCGCACTGCGCTTCCAGAAATACGCGCTGATCTCGGCTGCGGTGGTCGACCATGGCGGCCGGCTGGTCGGGATGATCACGGTCGACGACATCGTCCACATCATTTCCGAAGAGGCGGGCGAGGATACGCTGCGCCTCGCGGGTGCAGGTGATGGCGACATCAACGAGCCGATCCGGCTGACGGTGCGGACGCGGTTCATTTGGCTGGTCGTCAATCTGGGCACGGCAATGGTCGCGTCGTCGGTCGTGGGCTTGTTCCAGGGGACGATCGCGAGCTTCGCGTTGCTCGCCGTGCTGATGCCGATCGTATCGGGGATGGGCGGCAATGCGGGGACGCAGACGCTGGCGGTGGTGGTGCGCGCGCTAGCGACCAACCAGCTGACGAGTTCCAACACCACGCGGATGATCGGGCGCGAGTTCCGCATCGCCGCCGCCAATGGCGTGATGCTGGGGACGCTGATCGGCCTTGGGACATACGTTATCTTCCGCAACACCGACCTGTCGCTGGTGATTGCCGCGGCGATGCTGGTGAACAACCTCACCGCGGGGCTGAGCGGCGTCCTGGTGCCGGTAACGCTCGACAAGTTCCGGATCGATCCCGCGGTGTCGTCCGCGGTGTTCGTGACGACGATGACGGATACGATGGGGTTCTTCTCGTTCCTCGGGCTGGCGAGTCTTTGGGGCCTGCACGGTTGATCGTCCGGCTTTAGCGCCCATTTCCAGCAGCATGCCGCTCCACCTCACCAAAGTCGCGTTCGGCGCGGAAAGCGTCGACCATCTCGCCGAGCGGCTCCGCCTGCGCGGCGAGGAGGGGCCGGTGTTCCTCACCACGCGCTATTTGCCCAAGCGTCATGAGGAGGTCGCCGGTCAGGGCTCGATGTTCTGGATCCTCAAGCACCAGCTGATCGCCCGCTCGCCTATCCTCGGGTTCGGCGAGGCGGAGGAGGGTCGCGTGGCGATTCACATCGATCCGAAACTCGTGCTGGTACAGGCGCGGCCCAAGCGCGCGCATCAAGGGTGGCGGTATCTCGAGGGGGCGGATGCACCGCTCGATCTGGGCGGCGACGCGACCGGGCTGGATGTGATGCCGCCGGCGTTGATGACGAAGCTGGCGGAACTGGCGCTGATCTAGATACGCGCTCTGCGGTGGCGGTTATGGCGCTCCACGCGTAGCCGCCGTCCCGCATGTCACTGGCCCGCCGGCCGTCGCATTCACTCGACATTTTGCGTTGCCGGTGACCGTCACCATGCCCAGCCCGCTGTTCGTCACTTGCGCGGTATAGCGCGCCGCCGCCCTGGTCTCGCCGACGCCGTCGAGATGGACGGTCAGGTCGTTGACCGCCAACGCCGACGCATCGATCGCCCCGGGTCCGCTGGTAACCAGCCGCGCTCGCGCCGCTCGGCCCGCGAGGCTCATCTGACCGGTGCCGATCAACGTCGCGTTCAGCTGATCGGTGTCCGCCGCCGCCAGCGCGAGGCTGCCATTGCCGCTGACCGTCACATCGACGCGCATCCCGCGCATCTTCGCGATCGTCAGTCGCCCACCTGCGGCAACGCTCGCCGAGGTCAGGCCGGGCGTGGTGAGCATCACGACGATTGGTCCTGCGCTTGCACCGCGCGGCTGTTCTCCCCAGCCGCCTATATCCCTGCGGACCGACAGCGTCGTCCCGTCGACGCGCACCACGACGCCATTGTCGGAACGCGACCCGACTATCGTGGCGCGCGGCGAGCCGATCGTGACGCGAACCTCGAACGGCCCCTCGACACGAACGCGATCGAAGCTGCCGACAGATACCGTACGAGTCGCCGCAGACGATTGGGCGAATGCCGGCGAGGATAGCAGCAGCGACGCGGCGAGCAGGTATCTCATACCCGCGAAACTGGACGCGATACGGGTCACGTCACGAAGCCCGGTCGGGAAGCTCGGGGACGCGTAGCATCGCCAGCGCGGCGAGCGCCATGACGACTGCGGCGAATGCCATCGTCCAGATCGGTTCGGTCGGGAAGAACGCCTTGAGCACCGACCCCATCAGCGTCGCGACCAGCAGCTGCGGGAGCACGATGAAGATGTTGAACAGACCCATGTAGATGCCGAGCTTCGCCTGGGGCAGGCTGGAGGCCAGGATCGCGTACGGCATGGCGAGGATCGATGCCCAGGCGATGCCGACGCCCACTTCGCTGACGATCAGCAGGGTCGGATCGCGCACCACGAGGAAGCTCGCAAACCCTGCGGCGCCGCACAGCAGGCACACGATGTGGGTCTTCACGCGGCCGATCCGCTTCGCCAGCCAGGGCAGGATCAGCAGCGCGACCAGAGCGGCGACCGCGTTGTAGACCGCGAACAGGACGCCCACCCAGTCGCTCCCGGCGTTGTACGCAGCGCTCGTCGCGTCGCTCGATCCGTACATATACTGCGCCACGACGGGTGTGCTGAAAATCCACATGATGAACAGCGCGGACCAGCTGAAGAACTGGACGAGCGCGAGACGTTTCATCACGTCGGGCATGTCGCCGAAATCATCGACGATCTGGCTCAGCGCGTTGTCGGTGTTGCCGCCGCGCGCGAGGCTGATCGCTGCAAAGCTGGCCGCGCCATATGCGACGAGCAGCCCCCCGAGCAGGTACACTTCCTTCTGGAGCGCCAGTTCGGGCACTGCGATGATGACCGCGATCCCGGCGACGATCCAGGCGATCCCGCTCGCGAAGCCGCGGGTGGCGAGCGCACGGACCGGTATTGCGAGCGCTTCGTCGGGGTCGCGTTCGCCGAACGCCGCCATCTCCGCCGGGCTGTATTCACGCGTGTTGCCGACCGTCCAGAGTACCGCCAGCAACAGGGCGGCGCCGCCGAACCAGAAGCTGTACCGCACCGTATCGGGTACGCCCGCCAGCGCATCGCCCGACACGCCGAGATGCGCGAGCACGAACGGAAAGATCGACCCGACCACCGCCCCCGCGCCGATGAACGCGGTCTGCAGCGCATAGCCGGCGGTGTGCTGATCCTTGCGCAGCATATCGCCGACGAACGCGCGGAACGGCTCCATCGAGACATTGACCGAGGCGTCGAGCACCCAGAGCGTCAGCGCGGCGAGCCAGAGCATCTTCGCCTCGGGCATCACGAACAGCGCGAGCGCGGCGAGCACGGCACCGGCGAAGAAATACGGGCGGCGACGGCCGAACCGGGTCCAGGTCCGATCGCTGTAATGGCCGATGATCGGCTGGACGAGCAGCCCGGTCAGCGGTGCTGCAACCCATAGGTAGGAAAGGTCGTCGAGCGATCCGCCGAGCGTCTGGAAGATTCGGCTCATATTGGCGTTCTGCAACGCGAAGCCGATCTGGATTCCGAAAAAGCCGAAGCTGATATTCCAGAGACCGCCAAAGCCCTGGACTGGTTTCTCGGTCAAATGCGGCTCTCCTGATCGGCCGTCGCTTGTTTACGCGGCGGTCCTGAGGGTGCGGCTTGCCGTCAAGCGACCGGCAAAACAACCATGCATACGAATACCTTGCGCAGGGCCTCGCCGCCACGGCATGACCGGACGCGATGATCGACACGACGAACGCCATTATTCACCACCAGGGCCGCGAGCGACGGCCACTGATCGCAATCGACGATTTCTGGCCCGACCCGGACGCGCTGCGCGAGGATGCGGCGAGCCTGCGCATGACGGCGATCGGGCCGCATTATCCCGGGGTCCGCGCCGAAGTACCGCCCCGCCTGGCCGAGACGATGCGCCGCCGGATCGCGCCGTTGCTCGCGGAGCATTTCGGTCTCGATCCGGCGCCTGCGGTGTCGGAGGCCTATTACTCGCTGGTCACTACGGCGCCTGCCGATCTCGCGCCGATCCAGCGGCTGCCGCATTTCGACGGTGTGGAGTCGCGGCGGATCGCGGTGTTGCTGTTTCTGGGCCACGGGGAGCAAGGCGGCACCGCCTTCTACCGGCAGCGCGCGACCGGGTTCGAGAGCGTCGATGCGGCGCGGCTGGATCGGTTCAGGACGGAACTGGAGCGTGATGTGCAAGCGCATGGCATGCCGGACGCGGAGTATATCGCTGGGGATACGCCATTGTACGAGTGCATCGCGGTCCAGCCGGCGCGCTTCAACCGCGCGCTGATCTATGCGGGGAATACGCTGCACTGCGCCTATCTGCCGCCTGAGGTGGTCCTCAACGCTGATCCGCTAGCCGGGCGGCTGACGCTGAACCTGTTCCTGTTCGACGACTAATCCAGAGTCATGACGGACAGGGCCTTATGGCTCTGGATCCTGACTTTCGTCAGGATGACGGGATTGTGGACTCTCTTCTAACGCGAGAGGGAGAGATGAAGTCCTGGTTACGCACCACTGCTCGCGCGCACCACCAGATGCGTTGGCAGCGGCGCGTCGTTGGACTCTTCGCCGCGCAGTTTCGCTAGCAGGGTGCGTACCAATGCCTCCCCTGCCCTGCGCGCGTCCTGCGTGACTGTCGTCAGCGGTGGGTTGGTCAGCTGCGCGGAGGCGATATCGTCGAAGCCTACGATCGCGACGTCGTCCGGGATCGATCGCCCCGCGGTCGCCAGCGCGCGCATCGCGCCGATCGCGATGCTGTCGCTTGCCGCGAAGATCGCGTCGTAGTCCGCACCGCGACGCGCGAGTTCAGCAATGGCGTCCTGTCCGGCATCTTCGGTAGTGATCGCGTCGACCTGCAACGCGGCGTCCGCTTCGATCCCGGCGGCGGCGAGCGCGTCCAGATACCCGCGATAGCGATCTTCGAGTTCGGGATACCGTCCATCCGCCGCGCCGAGAAACGCGATCCGCCGCCGGCCGCGGGCGATCAGGTGGGCTGTCGCCGCTTCGCCACCACCGCGATTGTCCGAGCCGACCGTGATCCCCGCCGGCCCCGTTCCGACCGCGCCCCAGCGGACGACCTTGGTCCCCTGTTCCGTCAGGTGGTCGAGCCGGGCGCGGTAGGCTTCGTAATCGCCATAGCCGAGCAGGATGATACCGTCGGCCTTGCGACTGTCCTGGTAATCGACGTGCCAGTCGCCCGACAATTGCTGGAACGAGATCAGCAGATCATAGCCGGCGCGGGCGCAGGCGTGCGTGATCGACCCCAGCATCGAGAGGAAAAACGGGTTGATCGTCGACTCGTCTTCGGCTGGCTCCTCGAAGAACAGGAGCGCCAGCGTGTTCGCCGATTGGCTCCGCAACGACGACGCGTGCTTGTCGACGGCATAATGCAGGCTTTGCGCGATCGCCTCGATCCGCTGCCGGGTCTGCACGTTGACCGACTTCGATCCGCGGAGCGCACGCGACACGGTCGGCTGCGACACGCCCGCCAATTGCGCGATGTCGAACGAGGTCGGTCGGCGGCCCATTACCGGAGCCTTGTCGGGCGAAAGTGGTCCAAAAGAGACAGGGACTGCATGAACCAGTGAATACGTATGCCCGTCCCTTTTGCAACGCCCCGACCCGAAATATAGCCGTCTTGCGACAATCGACGCGAAAGCACGACGTCGAGGCTACCGACACAAGTCATTGAGGATGCGCGGGATCATTCCCGCCAAAGGGGTATTCATGAGCAATTTTGCACCGTGCCGCGCGCGCGCCACGACCGGCGTTTCCGCGCATAGCCGCCTCGCGCTCCGCGTCAGCGCGACCGCACTGGCCGCCGCGCTGATCCTGCCAGGACAGGCCGTGTTCGCGCAGGCGATCCCCGGCACGCCGAACGCAAATCCGACCGCACCAGCGCAGATCGATGCGGTCCCGACCGTCGCGGCACCAACGCCGCAGCCCGCCGATGCCGCGCCCACCGCATCGCAGGACGATGCCGCAGGCGGGAATGAGGCGGGCGGGGACGAGATCGTCGTCACCGGCATCCGCGCCGGCTTGGAATCTTCCGCCAAGATCAAGCGCCAGTCGGTCCTGATCGTCGACTCGGTCTCCGCCGAAGACATCGGCAAGCTGCCCGACGTGTCGATCGCGGATTCGCTGGCCCGCCTCCCGGGCGTCACCGCACAGCGTCTCGAAGGCCGCGACCAGCGCCTGTCGATCCGCGGTCTCGGCCCCGATTTCTCGACCACGCTGCTCAACGGCCGCGAACAGGTGACGACCGGCGACAACCGCGGCGTCGAGTTCGACCAATATCCGTCCGAGTTCTTCAAGACCGTCAACGTCTACAAGTCGGCCGACGCATCGCTGATCGCCGCCGGTATCGCCGGCACGGTCGATTTGCGGATGCTGCGTCCGCTCGACCAGCCCAACCGGATCGTCGCGATCAGCGCGCGCGGCCAGATGAACGGCATAGACAAGCTCAATCCCGACGGTACGCGCTACGGCTATCGCGCGTCGGCGACCTATGTCGACAAGTTCGCCAACGACACGCTCGGCATCGCGATCGGCGTGTCCGCGACGCAGACGCCGTCGCAGAACGAGCGCTACAACGCATGGGGCTATAGCGGCACCGGCACCGCCGCCGAGCCGTTCCTCGTCAACGGCGCCAAGCCCTATGTCCAGTCGAACGAACTGAAGCGCTATGGCGGCGTCGCGACGATCGAGTGGCAGCCGTCCGACGGCTTCCATTCGACGTTCGACGCGCTGTATTCGCACTTCGAGGAAACGCAGATCCTGCGCGGCATCGAATTCCCGCTGGCTGGTCAGTTGACGACGCCGACCGCGCCCGGCGGCACGACCGTTTCCGGCGTGACCGTCGCCGACGGCTTCGCGACCGGCGCGACGTTCAGCAACGTCTTCGCGGTACAGCGCAACGATTATAACCAGCGCAAGGCGGACAATTACTCGTTCGGCTGGAACAACGACCTCAAGCTGACCGACACGATCCACCTGAACGTCGACGCGAGCTGGAGCCGTGCGGATCGCACCGACTTCCTGCTCGAGACCAACACCGGCACCGGCTTCGCCAAGAGCGGCGCGGCGGATACCGTCACCGTGAAGCAGAACGGCAACGGCACCTACACCTTCTCGCCGACGCTCGATTACACGGACACCAACGTCTTCAAGCTGACCGACCCGCAGGGTTGGGGCAACAACGGCACGCAGCAGGTCGTCCAGTCGGGCTTCCTCAACCGGCCGAGCTTCAAGGACGATCTGAAGTCGCTCCGCGCCAGCCTCAACGGCGAGTTCTCGGACAGCGTGCTCAAGGGCTGGGAAGCGGGCGGCAACTACAGCCAGCGCGAGAAGACCAGCGCGTACACCTCCTATTTCCTTTGCCCGACCGGCGGCGGCACAAACTGCACCGTGGCAAGCGGTTCGCCGCTGAGCGGCAACGTGCCGAGCGAGGCGCTGCTCGGCTCGAACGTCGCACTCGATTATCTCGGCATCCCGCAGATGCTGACGCTCGACCCGCTGTATCTCTACAATAATTCGCTGAACGCAGCGTTCGACGGTCGTCCGTCCTCCCTGGTTCGCGACAATGTCGTGCTCGAAAAGATCTGGACCGGCTATGCCAAGGTCACGATCGACGGCCTGGTCGGTGACAAGCCGTTGAAGGGCTCGATCGGCGCACAGGTGGTGCATTCGGACCAGAGCTCGACCGGCCAGATCGCCAGCGTCGTCGGCGGCGCGGTGACGATCGCACCGGTGAAGGAGTCGGTGAAATACACCAACTTCCTGCCGTCCGCGACGATGTCGGTCGAACTGATCCCGCTGGGCTTCGTAAAGGTCGGCGCATCGCAGACCATGGTGCGCCCGCGCCTCGACCAGGAGCGCATCACGCAGGACGTCGCCATCAACCTGACCAACATCGGCCAGACGCCTGCCGGCCTGTTCCCGGTGTTCACGTCGACCGGCGGCAACGTCAATCTGAAGCCCTATCAGTCGACCAACATCGACCTGTCGTTCGAGAAGTATTTCAGCGGTGGCGGCTATGTCGCGCTGTCGGGGTATTTCAAGCACCTCACCGACTTCGTCGATCCGAACAACTCGCTGCCCTACGACTTCTCGGCACTGTTGCCGGCGCTGACTGCGGCGCAGCAGGCGCAGGTGATCGCGGCGGGCCAGACCATCGGCAACGTCTCGTTGCCCGACAATACCGGCCGCGGCGAAGTGCTGGGCGTCGAAGGCACGCTGTCGCTGCCGTTCAAGGCGATCACGTCCGCACTCGACGGGTTCGGCATGTTCGCGAGCGGCAACTATACGCAGTCGACGATCAAGTACGGCAGCAACCCGACCGAGGCGATCACCCTGCCCGGCCTGTCCAAGTGGACCGGCAGCGGCACGATCTATTTCGAGAAATGGGGCTTCCAGGCGCGCGCGAATTATCGCTACCGCTCGAGCTTCCTTGCCGAAGTCGCCGGTCTGTCGGCCACCCCGACGTATCGCACTGCGCGGTCGGAAGGGATCCTGGATGCGCAGATCGGGTATGAGTTCCAGAGCGGACCGCTCGCGAACTTCGCGATCCTGGCGCAGGCGAAGAACCTGACCGACCGTCCGTTCGTGACCTACCAGAACGGCGACCAGCGCCAGGTGATCGACTACCAGCGCTATGGTCGCGACTACTATGTCGGCATCACGTACAAGTTCTAACGGGCAAGTTCTGATGTCGATGGCGGGGCGGTTCACGCCGCCCCGTATTTGCTCCGCAATGGCGGCACCTGACGGTTTCGAAGCGGGGACGTAAACCATGGCCAATCACCCTTTGCGTATCGTGATCGCCGGTGGTGGCACTGCCGGCTGGATGGCGGCGGCGACCTTCGCGCGGTTCCTGGAGACGGGATACGAGATCGACCTGATCGAGTCCGACGCGATCAGCACGGTCGGAGTCGGCGAAGCGACGATCCCGCAGATCCATCTGTTCAACGATGCGCTAGGGCTCGACGAGGACGCGTTTCTCCGCGCGACCGGCGGCACGTTCAAGCTCGGCATCGAGTTCGTCGATTGGTTCAAGCCGGGCCATCGCTACATGCACGCGTTCGGCGATGTCGGGCGTGACGTCGGCCTGCTGCCGTTCCACCAATATTGGCTGCGCGCGCGGTCGCTGGGGCTCGCTGGCGATCTCGGCGCCTATTCGCTCAACACGCAAGCCGCGCTTGCCGGGCGGATGCAGCGGGGGTCGGCTCGTACTGCACGGACACTGCCGTCGATGCCGTACGCCTATCATTTCGATGCTGCGCTCTATGCGCGCTACCTGCGGCGCTATTCCGAGACCCGCGGCGTCAATCGGATGGAGGGCAAGATCGTCCGCGTCACGCGCGACGGCAATAGAGGGGACGTCTCCGGCCTGGTTCTGGAAAGCGGCACGTCCGTCGCCGCCGACCTGTATATCGACTGCACCGGTTTTCGCGGTCTGCTGATCGAAGAGGCGCTCGGCACCGGGTATGAGGACTGGACGCACTGGTTGCCCTGCGACCGCGCCATCGCGGTACCGTCGGCACGGAGCAAAAACTTCACGCCGTACACGCGCTCGACCGCGCATGCCGCCGGCTGGCAGTGGCGAATCCCGTTGCAGCACCGCACCGGCAACGGCGTCGTCTTCTCCAGCGCACACATGAGCGAGGACGAGGCGACCGCGACGTTGCTGGCCGGGCTCGACACTCCCGCGATGGCCGATCCGCGCACGATCGCGTTCCGCACCGGCCGCCGCAAGCGAATGTGGAACCGCAACGTCGTCGCGCTCGGGCTGGCGGCGGGATTCATGGAGCCGCTCGAATCCACCAGCATCCAATTGATTCAGTCGGCGATCTCGCGGCTGCTGAAGCTGTTGCCGGGCCGGGTCATCGCCGACGCCGATCGCACCGAGTTCAACCGCCAGAGCGACTTCGAATACGAGCGCATCCGCGACTTCATCATCCTCCACTACAAGGCGACCGAGCGCGACGACACACCGTTCTGGCGCGAGTGCCGCGACATGGCGGTGCCCGACACGCTCGCCGCGAAGATCGAATTGTGGCGCGGCAACGGCCACATCGTCCGCGAGCATGAGGAGCTGTTCACCGAAGTCGGCTGGCTTCAGGTGCTGGCGGGACAAGGCATCATACCGGCGGGCCACCATCCATTGGCGGACGCGATATCGACGAGCGACCTGGGGGAATTCATGGACACGATTGACAAGCTGAACGCGCGCGAAGTGGCGCAGATGCAGGATCACGCGGCGTTCGTCGCGCAGCATTGCGCACCGGCGGCAGGGCTCGGCGCATGAGCATCGCCGCCGCCATCCTGCTCGCGCTGTCCGGCGCCGCCGCCGTGCCGCCCGTCGACTACCGCGCGCGTGCGCCGCAGGACGAGGTGATCTATTTCGTCCTGCCCGACCGGTTCGAGAATGCCGAACCAAGCAACGATCGCGGCGGGATTGCTGGCGACCGCCTCAAGACCGGCTATGATCCGACCGCGAAGGGCTTCTACCACGGCGGCGACCTGAAGGGCCTGACCAAGCGCTTGGACTATATCCAGCATCTCGGTGCGACCGCGATATGGCTCGGGCCGATCTTCAAGAACAAGGCGGTGCAGGGTTCGCCGGGCCACGAGTCAGCAGGCTATCACGGCTATTGGATCACCGACTTCACGCAGGTCGACCCGCATCTCGGCACCAACGCCGACATGACCGCCTTCGTCGACGCTGCCCACGCGCGCGGGATGAAGGTGTATATGGACATCATCATCAACCACACGGCCGACGTGATCCAGTACCGCGAATGCTCGGTCGGCATGCCCTGCCCGTACCGCGACCGCGCGACCTATCCGTACCAGCGCAAGGGCGGCGTCGGCGGCAAGGCGATCAATGGCGGGTTCGTAGGCGACGACGTGCGGACCGCGGCGAACTTCGCGAAGCTGACCGACACGACCTATGCCTACACGCCGTACGTGCCGGCGGCCGAGCGGACCGTGAAGGTGCCGGCGTGGCTCAACGACCCGATCTATTACCATAATCGCGGCGACACGACTTTCATGAACGAGAGCTCGACGATGGGCGATTTCTCGGGGCTCGACGACGTGATGACCGAGAACCCGCGCGTCGTCAGCGGCATGATCGACATCTTCGGGTCGTGGATCGACCGGTTCAAGGTCGACGGCTTCCGCATCGATACCGCGCGCCACGTGAACCCCGAATTCTGGGCGCAGTTCGTGCCGGCGATGCTGACGCGCGCGCAGGCGAACGGCATCCCGAACTTCCATATCTTCGGCGAGGTGTCCGATCACGAGGTCCGTCCGGCGGCGCTCGCGCAGCACACGGTCGTCGACAAGCTGCCCGCGGTGCTCGACTTCGCGTTCCGCCAGGCGGTGGTCGAGACGGTCGCCGGCACGCGCGGTACCGATGCTTTCGAGGCGCTGTTCGACGGCGACGTGCTGTATGCGAAGGGCGTCGACACCGCGGCGATCCTGCCGACCTTCACCGGCAACCACGACGACGGCCGCTTCGCCACCTACGTGCGGAAGGCGTTCCCGCAGGCGTCCGACGAGGAAGTGCTGAAGCGCGTGCTGCTGTCGAACGCGATGCTGCTGACGTTGCGCGGCGTGCCGACGATCTATTCGGGCGACGAACAGGGTTTCGTCGGCGACGGTAACGATCAGGACTCGCGCGAGGACATGTTCGCGTCAAAGGTCGCGATCTACAACGACAACCGCCTGCTCGGCACGACCAAGACGACCGCGACGGAGAGCTTTGGCGAGACCAATCCGCTGTTCCGCCAGATTGCCGAGCTGTCGAAGATCCGTGTTGCGCATCCGGCGCTCACGCGGGGTCGTACGGTCATCCGCAGCCGCAGCGAGACACCGGGGCTGCTCGCGGTTTCGCGCTTCGATCCGACGACGGGTGCGGAGATCCTGATGGCGTTCAACACCTCCGCCAAGCCGCTGACGCAGGCGGTGCAGGTCGAGATCGGCTCCACGCGCTTCGCTACGCTCGCCGGCAAATGTGCGTCCCGCGCTGCTGCCCCCGGCAGCGTCACCATAACCCTGCCCGCATTCGGCTATGCCGTCTGCGCTGCGGAGACCCGTTGATGCCTGCACGATTGCCTGACGCTGCCGACCACCCGTGGTGGAAGGGCGCGACGATCTATCAGATTTACCCCCGTAGTTTCGCGGACTCGAACGACGACGGGATCGGCGACCTGCCGGGTATCACCGCGCATCTCGATTATGTCGCCAGCCTCGGCGTCGACGCGGTGTGGTTGTCGCCGTTCTTCACCTCGCCGATGGCGGATTTCGGCTACGACGTGTCGGATTACCGCGACGTCGATCCGATCTTCGGCACGCTCGCGGATTTCGACGCGCTGATCGCGCGCGCGCATGCGCTCGGCCTGAAGATCATCATCGATCAGGTCTATTCGCACACCTCGGAGGAGCATGACTGGTTCCGACAGAGCCGCGCATCGCGCGGCGGCGACAAGGCGGACTGGTATGTCTGGGCGGATGCCAAGCCCGACGGTACGCCGCCGTCGAACTGGCAGTCGGTGTTCGGCGGCCCCGCCTGGACCTGGGACGCGCGACGCGGCCAATATTACATGCACAATTTCCTAAAAGACCAGCCGCAGCTCAACGGGCATAATCCCGCGGTTCAGGACGAGCTGATCGCGACGGCGCGGTTCTGGCTGGATCGCGGCGTCGACGGCTTCCGCCTCGATGCGATCAACTTCGCGATGCACGACCCGGCGCTGACCGACAATCCGCCGGCACCCGCGACCAATCGCGCACGGACGCGGTCGTTCGACTTCCAGCTGAAGCTACACAACCAGAGCCATCCGGACATCGTCGGCTTCATCGAGCGGATCCGCGCGCTGCTCGACGAATATGGCGCCGGGTTCACCGTCGCCGAAGTCGGTGGCGACGACAGCGACCGCGAGATGAAGCTGTTCACTGGCGGTAATGGCCGGCTCAACAGCGCCTACGGCTTCGACTTCCTGTACGCGGACCGACTCACGCCCGAGCTAATCGTCGATGCGGTCGGCAACTGGCCCGATACGCCGGGTCTCGGCTGGCCGAGCTGGGCGTTCGAGAACCACGACGCACCGCGCGCGATCTCGCGCTGGACGACGCCCGACCAGCGCGATGCGTTCGCGCGGATGAAGATCCTGCTGCTCGTCGCGCTGCGCGGCAACATTTTCCTGTACCAGGGCGAAGAACTGGGACTGACGCAGGTCGACATTGCGTTCGACGACCTGCTCGATCCGGAAGCGATCGCGAATTGGCCGTTGACGCTGTCCCGAGACGGCGCCCGCACGCCGATGCCGTGGATCGGCGCGGCGCCCGATCTCGGGTTCGGTAGCACCGAGCCGTGGCTCCCGTTCGGCGAGGACCACCGCGCGATCGCGGTCGACGCGCAGGAAGCGGATGCGACGTCGCTGCTGCACTGGACTCGGACGCTGATCGCCGCGCGGAAGGCGCATCCGGCGTTGCGGGTAGGTAGCCTGCGGATCGTGCACAGCGACGATGCGGTGATCGCGTTCGAGCGGGAGTCCGGGGACAAGACGCTGCTCTGCGCGTTCAATCTCGGGGACGACGCACGTGGCTGGCCGACCGGCATCATGACTGACGGCGCCATGCTGTTTGCGACCGATGGCGCCGGGACGACGACGCTGCCGCCGCTGTCCGGGCTGGTGCTGCAGCGGTGATTGACGGGCGCGGCCAGCACATCGTCATCCTCGGCGGCGGCACCGCCGGGTGGATGACCGCGTGCCTGATCGCGCACCGCTGGAGTGATCGCGGCGTCCGCGTGACGCTGGTCGAGAGCCCCGAGATCGGCATCGTCGGCGTCGGCGAAGGATCGACGCCGCAGTTGAAGCATTTCTTCGACACGCTCGGCATCGCCGAAGCGGAATGGATGCCGGCGTGCGATGCGACCTACAAGCTCGGGATCGGTTTCGAAGGCTGGTCCGACCGCGCCGGGCACGAGCAGTATTTTCACCCCTTCCCCACTGCGCTCGACGGCCACACCGCACCGCAATTCTTCTACAATGCGCGGGCGCGGCGGACCGGGCGCGATGTCGAGGCACATCCCGACCGGTTCCTGCTCCCCGCTCGCCTAGCCGCCGCGCACTGCGCGCCGCAGCCTGCCGCGAACTTCCCGTTCGAGGTAAGCTACGGCTATCATTTCGATGCGTACAAGGTCGGTGCTTTCCTTGCCGCGCACGCTACCGAGACGCTGGGAGTGGTCCACCTTCAGCGCCGGATTGCTAGCGTCGAGCGCGCCCAAACCGGCGACATCGCGGCGCTTATCGACACCGACGGTGAGCGCATCGCAGGCGATGTCTTCGTCGACGCGAGCGGGTTTCGCAGCACGATCTTCGGCGCGCTGGACGTGCCGTTCGTCAGCTACGCCGACGCGCTGTTCAACGATCGCGCGGTGGTAATGCCGACTGCGCACGCCCCCGATGCGGCGATCCCCAGCCAGACGCGCGCGACCGCGTTGTCGGCGGGCTGGGCATGGCACATCCCGCTGACCAGTCGAAACGGCAACGGCTACGTCTATTCCAGCCGCCACCTGACCGAAGCGCAGGCCGAAGCCGAACTCCGCGCACATGTCGGCGCGCACGCGGGCGAAGCGCGCCATCTCAAGATGCGCGTCGGTCGCGTCCGCGACAGCTGGTCGCACAACGCGCTCGCGGTCGGTCTGGCACAAGGCTTCCTCGAACCGCTCGAGGCGACTGCGCTGCACCTCGTCATCGCCACCGTCGAAGCGTTCCTCGACATGGTCGATCAGGGCGGCGCGACCGACGCGGTCCGCACCGCGTTCAACACGCGGATCGCCGCGCGCTACGACGGCGTCCGCGACTACATCGTCGCGCATTACCGGCTGAACCAGCGCCACGACGATCCGACCGGCTATTGGGCGGAAGCGCGCGGCGTGAACGCCCTGTCCGACGACCTGAAGATGCTCATGTCCACCTGGTTCACCGGCGCCGACATGGTCGCAGCGATCGATCGTGCCGGGCTCGGCCGCTATTATTCCGCGATCAGCTGGCACTGCCTGTTCGCCGGTTACGGCACCTTTCCCGATGCCGCGCGGCTTACCTCGCCCGGCGCCGATATCGATCCCATCGACCTGCTCAAGATCGACGATTTCCTGACCCGTTGCGCATCGAATTTCGGGTCGCACGCCTCTCGCCTCCGCCATCTGGCGGACCACAAGGATACCGTATGAAACGCCTAGCCCTCCTGCTCGCCGCCACCGCTGGCGTGTGCAGCGCCCCCGTCTACGCGCAGACGCCCGCAGCGACCGCCGCACCCGCGCCCACATTGACTCCACGGGGCGACGGTATCGACGTCCATGTCGGCACGACCACCACGCGGATCACCGCGATGACCGACGGTTTGATCCGCGTCCGCGTCGATAAGAACGGCGTGTTCGCCGAGGACGCCAGCTGGGCAGTTCCCGCCGCGATCCGCCACCAGAAGGTCGCCGTCACCGCGGCCCCCGATGGCTTCGCCACCGCGAGCGTCCGCGTACGCGTCGGTGCCGGCGGCGCGATCACGTTCGAGACGCTCGACGGCAAGATCATCTCCGCAGACGCCGCCCCCGTCGCGACCGACGGCAAGGCGTTCGCAATCTCGAAGACGCTGCCCATCTCGGAGCATTTCTACGGCCTCGGCGACAAGACGCGGGGTCTCGACCGCCGCGGCCACGGCTTCGTCGACTGGAACACCGACGCGTTCGGGTTCAGCAGCGCGGACGATCCGATCTACAAGTCGATACCCTTCTTCATCGGTAGCGGCGGCGCAGGGGGCAGCTACGGCATCCTGCTCGACAACACGTATCGCACTTGGTTCGACTTCGGCCACCGCGATGCCGAGACGCTCTCGTTCGGCGGCCCCGACGGCCCGATCGACTATTATTTCATCGCCGGGCCATCGATGGCGGAGGTCACGCGACGCTATGCCGACCTCACCGGCCACGCCCCGCTCGCACCGAAATGGGCGCTCGGCTATCAGCAGTCGCGCTACAGCTATGGCAGCGCCGACGAGGTTCGCCAGATCGCCGCCCGACTGCGCAGCGACCGCGTGCCGACCGACGTGATCTGGCTCGACATCGGCTATCAGGATCGCAACCGTCCGTTCACCATCGATGCCAAGACCTTTCCCGACCTGCCCAAGCTCGCCACCGAGATGAAGGCGAACGGGATCAAGCTGGTTGCGATCACCGATCTCCACATCGCCGCGGTCGAGCAGGGTTACGCGCCCTACCAGAGCGGGATGAAGGCCGACGCGTTCATCAAGAATGCCGATGGCACCCCCTATGTCGCGCCGGTCTGGCCGGGGCCGTCGGTGTTCCCCGACTTCACAAAAACCGCGGCAAGGACGTGGTGGGGCACGCAGTATAAGGGGTTCCTCGACGCCGGGATCGCAGGCTTCTGGAACGACATGAACGAGCCGGCGATCTTCGAGACGCCGACCAAGACGATGCCGCTCGACACCCGCCACCGCATCGACAGCGACGATTTCGCAGCCCGCATCACCGATCACCGCGAGGCGCACAACGTCTACGGCATGCTCAACACCCGCGCGACGTTCGACGGCCTGCTCAAGCTGCGCCCCGACGAGCGCCCGTTCGTGATGACCCGCGCAAGCTATGCCGGCGGGCAGCGTTACGCGGTGACCTGGACCGGCGACAACAGCGCGACCTGGGATCATCTGAAGCTGTCGGTGCAGCAGATCATCAACCTCGGCCTGTCGGGTTTCGGCTACAGCGCCGCCGACGTCAGCGGGTTCGCGGGCGGTCCCAGCCCGGACCTGCTCACGCGCTGGACCGAGATCGGCGCGTTCACGCCGGTGTTCCGAAACCATTCGGCGACCGGCACCCCTCGCGTCGAGCCCTGGGTCGACGGCCCCGACCACCTCGCGATCCGCCGCCGCTTCATCGAGGAGCGCTATCGGTTGATGCCGTATTTCTACGCGCTGGCGGACCAGAATGCGCGGTTCGGCGATCCGATCATGCGGCCGGTGTTCTACGATTATCCCGCCGCCGCGACCGCGTCGTGCGACCAGTCGATGGCGTTCACGCTCGGCAAGTCGCTGCTGATCGCGCCGCCGCCCAAGCCGGAATCGCCGCAGACTTACGACGTCTGCCTACCCGCCGGTGGCTGGTATGATTACTGGACCGGACAGCGCGCGGGAACGCCAGAGCCCACCGCAGCCGGTCCGATCCAGTCAGCAACCCAGGCGGTGCCGACCGCGCGCACGCTCGGCGACCGCGTGACCGAAACGCCGCGCCTCGATCGCCTGCCCGTGTTCGTTCGCGCCGGCACGATCCTGCCCCGCCAGCCGCTCGTCCAGAGCACGAGCGAGACGCCGAACGGCCCGCTGCGGCTCGATGTCTATCCCGGCGCGGACTGCACGGGGACGCTTTACGAGGATGACGGCCGCACCTTGGCGTACACCCGCCGCGGCTATTTCCGCCAGACAGTGCGCTGCACAATCACGCCGAACGGCCTGTCGATCGACTTCGCCAAGCCCGAAGGTGGCTTCAAGCCGTGGTGGAAATCGATCGCCGTCACCGTCCATGGCTGGAACGGCACCGGCGTCGCACGATCCAAGGGTAAGAGCGTCGCCGTCGTCCAGGACAAGGCCGCCGGAACGTCGACCTTCGTCGTTCCACCTGCACGCGTTGCCAGCACGCTTCTTTTGGAGGGGGCGGGGGCATAGTCGAACGGGTGCCGAGAGGGCAGCGTTGCGTTGCACCGCTGCCCTCTCGGCACCATCGACCGGCGCGGCAACGGCACGCCGTTAATCTGCGTCCAACGACGTATCGGCACTGCCCGCTTTTCGTTTGACGCAGTGCAGCATAAAACCTACCAGCGCGCGCTCGCAATACGCTAAGCCCTATCCGGCGCAGCCTAGCTCAGCGCTGGAGGCGCCGCGTACCATGACCACAACATTCGCAGATCTCTCGCTGGCGCCCTTCTTGCTGCAGGCGCTAGCCGAAGAGGGCTATACCAACCCGACCCCGATCCAGGCGCAGTCGATCCCGATGCTGCTTGAGGGCCGCGACATGCTCGGCATGGCGCAGACCGGCACCGGCAAGACCGCGGCCTTCGCACTGCCATTGTTGCACCGTCTGGCCGCCGATCCCCGTCCGGCGCCCAAGGGTGGCGCCCGCGTACTGGTATTGGCGCCGACGCGCGAATTGGTGTCGCAGATCGCCGCCGGCTTCGAAAGCTTCGGCCGTCATGTGAAGCCGAGCGTGATGACGATCTTCGGCGGCGTCAGCCAGTTCCATCAGGTCAAGGCGCTCGAGGGCGGCGTCGACATCATCGTCGCCGCTCCCGGGCGCCTGCTTGACCTGATCGAGCAGGGCCTGTGCGACCTTTCCCAACTCGAAGCGCTCGTTCTGGACGAAGCCGACCAGATGCTCGACATGGGTTTCGCCAAGCCGATCGAGCGCATCGTCGCGACGCTGCCGCGGGATCGCCACACGCTGTTGTTCTCCGCGACGATGCCGAAGTCGATCGCCGCGCTGGCCGAGAGCCTGTTGCGCGACCCGGCAAAGGTCGAGATCGCACCGCCGTCGACCACGGTCGATCGCATCGACCAGTCCGTGATGTTTCTCGACGCAGCCGACAAGAAGGCGGCGCTGCTTGCGCTTCTGCAAACGCCTAACATGGGGCAGGCGGTCGTCTTTACGCTTCAGAAGAACATCGCCAATGACGTTTGCGCCTTTATCGGCGAAGCGGGCATCACGGCCGAGGCATTGCACGGCAACAAATCGCAGGGCCAACGCGAACGAGCGCTCGACGCCTTTCGTGCCGGTACCGTCCAGGTGCTCGTCGCGACCGACATCGCCGCGCGCGGCATCGACGTCGACACGGTGACCCATGTGTTCAACCACGACCTGCCGAGCCTGCCGGAAAGCTATGTCCACCGGATCGGCCGCACCGGTCGGGCTGGACGCAGCGGCTTCGCCATCACGCTGTGCGATGCCGAACAGCGCGCCTGGCTGCATGACGTGGAACGGGAAATCGGTCGGACCCTGACCGTTCAGGACGATCACGAATGGCATTGCGAAGTGGCCCGCCACTCGACCAAGCGCCCCCCCGTGCTCGGCGGCGGTCCGGTTAAGCAGGTCAAGCCGACCAAAGCGCCGCGCGAGCGCAAGGTCTGGACCGAAGAGGAAAAGCTCGCCGCGCGCATGGCGGCAAAGGCCGCCTAACAGGGTTATGAAAGGGCGCGGGTCGTTGTCCGCCGGAGCCTCGTGCTCGTCGCGACCCATATCGCAGAGCAGCATCGACACTGATACGCTACCCATGTGTTCAACCACGCCCTGTTGAGCCTGACTAGAAACTATGTACTACGGATCGGCCGCGCCGGTCGGCGGAGCGGCTTCGCGATCGCGCTGAGCGATGCCGAACAGCGCGCCTGGCTGCGCGACGTGGAACGGGAGATCGGTCGGACCCCCACCGTTCAGGACCATCTCGAATGGCGTTCTGCAACGGCACGCCATTCGACCAAGCGAGCCCCCCGTACTCGGCGACGGTCAGGTCAAGCTGACCAAGCCACCACGCGAGCACAAGGTCTGAAGCAAAAAGGAAAAGCTTGCCGCGCGCATGGTCGCAACGGCCGCCTGACAGGGCCGGGAAAGGGCGTGGGTCGTCGCCCGCGAGAGGCTATCGCCGGATCAATCGATTAGTTTCGTCAAAGGACGCGTGTTCGTCCATGCCGAGCCGACCGTGTTGTCCGAGTTGCGAACATGTGGCGACGTGCCGATGTCTCGCTACTGGAACTTATCACGCTCGGGTCCGCCCGGAACGCCTCAGCCAGAGAGTGACTGTGCCCTGTCCTTCCGCGCAACGATGTCGCTATTCGTTCCGAAGCATCAGCTGCGCTTGCGACGCTGATCGAGAGTGTGACGATCTACCCACACGGCGAGCACGGTCCGGAGGCGGAGGTAGTGGCGAGAGTATCGGATTTGCTGGCTTTTGCCCCAAACGACAACGCCGCCCGTGAGGGCGGCGATTGTCGTTTTGCGAGGTTTGGTTGCGGGGACAGGATTTGAACCTGTGACCTTCAGGTTATGAGCCTGACGAGCTACCGGGCTGCTCCACCCCGCGACGGTCCGGCTATGCGGACGTTGGGTGTGTATGAGACGTT